>NZ_CAMVPU010000001.1 GCF_947169445.1 uncultured Butyrivibrio sp.
AAAGACCATTACTGGTCTTGCATGGTCTATTATGTAATTAGCTGTCAAACTACCGTGCAGCTTTGAAGGCAGCTACAATCCTTGCAGAAAGAGAAGAGAATAAAGGAAAGAATATTGTGGTTCTTTTACCTGATTCCGGAGACAGATACCTTTCAACACCATTATTTGCAGACTAAATCAGTACTCGGCAAAATAGATTTCTCATTTGAAATCTATAAAATATAGGAATAACAAAGTATCACCATTGCTCATTTGCAGTGGTGACTTTTTTTACTTTTTTTTCATTCTTTTCACTTCCCTCGAACTTGCTGATGTAGAAAATATGCGCTATTATGAATATATATGTACTGATAATCTGTTTATTATTTTGACGGGAGATTATTATGGAAGATAAGAGAAAACATAAAAGGTTACCACTTGCTGGAGATATTCTTATAAGAGAACTTGGAGGTGAGCTGGACGCTGAGCTTGCTGAAATTGAGATTACTGACTGTTCGCAGGATGGTATTGGTTTTATTACCGATAAGGCTCTTATCATAGGTAACAACTATGAGTCTAATCTGACTCTTTGGAACAAGGATAAGATCCACGTATTCATCCAGATAGTAAGAGCTTCCAAGGACGGCGATAAGTTCCACTACGGTGGAATATTTATTGGTATGCCTGATGCCGAGAGAATGCGTATTGAAGTTTATGAAACAGTTGAAGATGAACTTCATCATGTAGAGGAATAAGACAAGGCGATAAGAAAAGAAGCCTGGTAAGGAGGTAGACTATGCTAAATCATGAAACAATCGATGAAATTAGGATTGCACTGTACGAAGATGTTGGTCTTATTTATGATTTCTATTCAGAGCAGTGGTCTGATGATGCTTTGAGAGATATTAGCGAATATGTTCCTGATATTACGCAGGCAGACCTTGATGAGTATCGCAAGGTAGATACTCCTTATATTGCTGCTGTTCTCAAACTTGCTGTAAAAGCGGCCAATGATGAAGAACTCCTTAACGGATTATTTGGAGAGAGTAAGGAAAAGGCCTATGAACTTGTAAAAGATGTAGTAGGAGACAAGATACCTTACGAAGATTTTATAGATATAGTGGAATATGGCGGAAAGCCATTTTTCAAATCCTTTGAGGGTGTAGTGGCAGATGACGGCGAGCTTTCCGAGGAGGCTTTGGAAAGTGCAGCAGGCGGTGTTGACAATGATCCGGATCATATCACTGATGATGAGAGGGAATTAATTCATAAGATAATTAAAGCTATAGTTCATTGCTTCACGGCAGAATCACAGGTTGATACTCCTACAGGAACGAAAGCAATCAAAGATATCGAGGCCGGAGATATAGTATATAGTATTGATGAAGCTGGAAATAAGGTAGAACGTAAAGTAACTTCTACAACTGGTGGTGAAGCATCGGTTATTGAAGTGCACTTTGATAATGGTAAAGTATGGAATACAACTTCTACACAGTGGTTTTATGATGGCAAGACGTTCCATAACGTATGGCAGCACAATAACCGCGATATCATTACACTTGATGGAACAACCAAGATAACTGATATTATTGAAACCGGTAAAAAGACAAACGTTTATGATTTTGTCATAGACGGAGGAAATATCATGTTCATTGAAGGAATAGCTGCAGAAGGATATGGAACATGATAATACTGTTTAACCCGGTAGACGGAAAAGATTTTTTCGGATACATGGGAAGATGATGTGGATTAGGCAAAGGAAATACTATAACGGTATTTCCTTTGCTTTATATTATCGTTTTAGGTACGCATTTTTTAACACGAAAAAGACTTAAAGGGGAAATTGACTGATGTATTCTGCTAAAATAATGCTTTTTGGATTTGGGGGTGTTGCGAAATCTCTTTTAGATATCATTTTAGAGGAGAAGCTGTTTGCAATAGACAATATTTTTGTTTCTGACAAAACTAGAAGGGCATTTCATTATTTTGAAAAAAAGGGTGGCAGGAAAGAAAACTGCTTTTTGTTCTATATGGACAGCAAATGCTACAAGGAAATGCTGGATCTTTTAAGCGAGGGAGATTTTCTTATTTACCTTGCGGTTGGGAATGACAATTTAGTTTTGGCAAAGGAATGTGCGGAAAGAGGAATTCATTTTTTGTGCACTACAGATGATACTTTTAAGGATGTTCCTTTTACTGAACCTTTCAGATATAAAACTCATTTTTATCAGTATAAAGAACTGATGAATAAGTCAAAGGGAGGTGCAACTTCTGTACTTCAGTTTGGCAGTAACCCGGGACTTATAAGTGTGCTAACCAAGAAAGCACTTATGGAAATTGTGGATAATGATGATTCAGCGTTTGTATCGGATAACCGCGGGGAGCTTAAGAAATTATATGAGGATGGCATGTATGCTAAACTTGCCCAAAAGCTTCAGGTAACGTCCTTTATTGAGACTGATCTTGATACTGCTGTTTCGGATTATAAAGAGGATGAAGAAACAGCATATTCTACCTGGAACGTATGGGATTTTGAAGGGGAGATGAATGACCGTTCAATTCAAAAGCTTGGATGTAATGCTTCTTTATCAGAACACTTAAAGCGAATCGGTGTTTCTGCGGATGACATCTTTTCTTTTAGCAGGGAGGATGGAACACTGGTGCTTGATGTTTCAGGCAAAACTGTCAAAACCAAGGGCTATGCCAAAACAATTAGCTTTGAGGGCTGCGTAGATGCACACGAAGAGGTCTTTTCAATCCATGATTATTATTCCCTCAGAGATGAGGATGGGAAGCTCATATATTCACCGACGGTAATGTTTGTATATCGTCCCTGTGAGATTGCGCTAAATAGTGTATATCATGAGGACAATTTCAGAAACAGGCTGATCACTAAGGATAGAATGCTTTCCGGTGGTGAGATAATAGGAATGTGCGTTGAAGGAAATAACTTTAATCCGATATTTGTTGGGGTGGAGCGATATTATGATGAAAACAGAGAGGATACACCTACAGTTCTTTTGGTGGCGGTCTCTGTTTATGCAGCGATAAGGTATATGCACGATCATCCTGATCAGGGTGTATTGTTCCCTGAATATCTGGATGTTAATGAAGTGGTTTCGCATATATCCAAATGGCTGCCGATTACAGTAAACAGGATTGATTGATGCATTTATGTATGGGATGAATCTATGGCAGGGATATACAGAAAATCAGCAGAAGATACTATCTCAAGTGCAGAACAGCTAAATAAAGCGATAGTGATCGTGGCACCATCTTTTTGGCTTGCTATGCTGGGAGCTGCAGGAATAGTATGTGTGGCTCTTATATGGCTCTTTTTCGGGAGAGTTCATGAAAATGTTTCTGCGAAGGGAATTTTCATGAACAGAGAGGGAATCCATTCGATTTATTCTGAAGTGAATGGAACAATAGAAAGTCTCGAAGTTCATACAGGTGATTACATAAAAAAAGGAGATGTAATTGCAACACTTTCTTCCGGTCAGAATATCAACTCAATGTTATCCGGCACTGTTACTGAGCTTGCTGTGGTTGAGGGACAGATAATAAAATACGGCGAATATGTTGCCAGAGTGTCTATAGGAAATCCGTACGATAACATAGTTGTATGTTATGTTCCTGTTGATGAAGGCCGCAAAATAAAAGTAGGTATGAATGCCTCAGTTTATCCAAGTACCGTTAACAAGCAGGAGTATGGGCACATGAAGGGTACTGTTGTTTATGTGGATGAATATGTCACCTCAAGAGCGGTTATTACTAATCAGGTAGGTGTTGTATCTTTGGTTGATTCGTTTTTGGTTGACGGGCCTGTAATAGAGGTCAGAATGGAGCTTGAAAAAGATCCTTCTTCTGCTTCCGGTTACTGGTGGTCCAACAGTAGAGGCGCCTCAATTGATATGGTAAACGGAACTATGATATCTACGGATATAGCTGTTAAAGAAAAACATCCGATTTCGCTAATTCTCACGGATTTGTAGATGATAGTGCTTTAAGCTTTCTTAAGGGTATTTGGATGAAAAAGACCGGATATGCAAAAACACCAACTGTATATCAGATGGAAGTAACCGAATGTGGGGCAGCTTCGTTGTCTATGATCTTAGGCTTCTTTGGAAAGTTTGTCCCTTTAGAAGAACTTCGCATTGAATGCGGTGTCTCAAGAAATGGCAGTAATGCAAGAAATCTTCTTAGAGCCGGGAAAAGATATGGCCTCGAAGTTCACGGTTATAGAAAGGAAGTTGGAGGTCTTTTAGAACTGCCGGTACCTAGCATTTTACATTGGAATTTCAATCATTTTGTAGTTTTTGAGGGGAAAAAGGGAAACAATTATTATATTAATGATCCGGCTTTGGGAAGAAGAAAAATTACCATTGAAGAATTAAAAGAGTGCTTTACAGGGGTGGTTCTTACATTTAAAAAGACTAATGAGTTTGTGCCTTCAGGTAAACAGGGCACACTGTTTTCATTTGTAATAAATCGTCTTAAGGGTCAGTATGAAGCTGTTGCAGCGCTGGTTATCATCGGATTTATGCTGGTGCTTCCGGGACTCGTAATACCTGTTTTTTCCCAGGTATTTATTGATGGAGTATTGGTTGAAAAAAATGATAACTGGATGCATGGCCTTATTCTGGCCATGCTCTTTACTATGCTTTTCAGGGCTGGGTTTACCTATTATCGCGGCGTGCTAATGCTGCGGCTTCAGAATAAGCTTTCTATTTTATCATCATATGAGTTCCTTACACATCTGTTCAGACTTCCAATCAGTTTTTTTAATCAAAGATATGCAGGCGACTTATCAAGACGTGTTGAAAACAATAACAATATCAGTATTTTTCTGACCAGTGAGGTGGCGCAGACAATACTGAATGTTTTTGTCGCGCTTTTTTACCTTATACTTTTAGTTGTCTATAGTCCGTATCTTACACTTGTGGGTGTGGGGATTATGGCGCTTAACATGGTTATAACAAGACTTGGAGCATCCAGTATTGAGGACCTTGCGCTAAGAAATCAGCTTGCAGAGGGAAAACTTCGGGGCAGAGTTTTTGCCGGGCTGTCTGTTTTAAGTGCTCTAAAGGCATCCGGAACAGAAAACGAATATATCTCAAGACTTCAGGGTACCTATGCAGAAAGCATTTTTATAGACCAGCAGCTTGGAAAAAGGCAGGAAATTCTTGATTGTCTTCCGGAAGTTTGTGAGCAGCTTACAACTATTATTATTTTGATGCTGGGAGGCTTGCTTATCATTAGGGGAGATATGACAGAAGGTATGCTGGTGGCTTTTAACAGTCTTCTGGTAGCTTTTATAGAGCCTGTAGGTGACCTTGCTGGTTTTGCCACAAAAATTCAGACTACCAAGGCTGATATGCGTCGAGTAGAAGATATTATGAAATACAAGGAGGAAGAGTCTTTTGCCAAATGCGATAAAAAAGAAATGAACTCTAAGCTTGAAGGGAATATTGTACTTGAAAACATTTCTTTTGGTTATAGCATTCTGGAGGACCCTTTAATAAAGGATTTTAGCTTTAATATTTCCTGCGGATCTTCACTTGCTTTTGTTGGTGAGTCAGGAAGCGGAAAGTCTACAGTGTCCAAAATCTGCAGCGGTCTGTATAAACCATGGACCGGAAGGATAATGATAGATGGAACTTGTGTTGAGAAAATCCCGGCGGAAGTCCTTGCGGGAAGTATTTCTTCAGTGAGTCAGGAAATCAAGCTTTTTTCCGGAACGGTCAAAGATAATCTTACTATGTGGAATAAGAATATTGCTGAAGCAGATATCATTCGGGCTGCCAAAGATGCATGCATTCATGATGTCATTACATCAAGGCCCGGGGCATATGACAGCGAGGTTGTAGAGAATGGAGCGAATTTCTCGGGAGGACAAAAACAGCGCCTTGAAATTGCAAGAGCTCTGGCCACTAACCCAAGCATTCTTATAATGGATGAGGCAACAAGTGCTCTGGATCCTATTACGGAAAAAGAGATCCTGAACAACATAAAACGCCGTGGCTGTACCTGTATCGTCGTTGCACATCGCCTTTCGGCAATTCGTGACTGCGATGAGATCATAGTTATGGACCATGGTAGGATAGCGCAGCGGGGAAGACATAAGGAACTTGCTGAGATTGAAGGATTATATAGAAATCTTATTAATAACTAAGCTTTGCGGAGAAAGATATGCTAAAACTTGATGAGCATAAATTTCATATAGAGGGTGGTGAGGTCTTTTACACTGAGAATCCTGACTTTTTATATCGGGTGCTAAAGGGCAGCATTTTGGTATATCTTGTGCCTTTTACAGATAAAAAGAGCGCAAGACGAATGTTTCTTGCGGAATTTGGTGAGGGGAGTCTGATTCCGGGATTTTGTCATGAAAATGGTGGCAAGAACTGGAAATTTGCACTTCTTGCACTTGATGAAGCTGATTTTGAAGAGGTACCAGATACTGACAGTCTGAGCAGGGAACAGGTCAGAAACACTTTTTGCCAGAGCCTTGGAATCAGCGGACTGTCCGGCGCTGGAAATGAAAAAGAGATAATTGAGCTTTACAACCTGAACACCGTAAAAGAAGAGGGATATATCTACAAAAATCAAAAAGAATCCGAGACGGCCAAAGAGCATTTGCTTGGAATGATATTTGATTCCTTATCCCGTTCGTCAGAGAAAAATAATTTCGAAACACAGCCAACAGGCAATGGGCTTTATGACTGCGCAGCTTTTTTATGCAGTATGGAAAAGATTAAAATTGCCTCCAGGGAAAAGGTTATTAAGAGCGTGGGGAAGAATTTTACTCTTGAGGACATTGCCAGAGTATCACACTTTACGATAAGACAAATTACTCTTCCGGATAAATGGTACAAAAAAGATTGTGGTATGTTTATGAGTTTTAGAAAGGAAACCGGAGAGCCCCTTTGTTTTATACCTACTGTCGGCGGAAGATATAGAGTTTATGATGAAAAAGGGAACAGGGTTACTATAGCTGATGCGAAATTGTCGGATGAGCTTGAAGACGTTGCTTTCATGTTTTATCGTCCATTCCCTAATGAGAAGATAACTCCTGTCAAGCTGATCTTGTTTGGAATGCAGAAAGCATATCTCTCAGATATCATCCGCATTGTGGTACTTGCTGTTATAGGTACACTTACAGGACTATTAATACCATATTTTAATGAAACTCTTTTTGATGAGTATATCCCTCTTGGGGATGCAGGAATGGTTTTGCAGATTGGATTTGTGATTTTAGCCTGTGCCATCGGAAACATCGCCTTTACTATAGTTAAAAATCTCTCAGTATTCAGATCTATGAGTTCCATGGAATATGCTCTGCAGAATGCCATGCTGGACAGAATCTTTAATCTGCCGGAGAGCTTTTTAAGACAATACGAATCAGCTGATCTTGGAATAAGGGCTATGAACGTCTCAAATATTTATTCCATCATCTCACAGACAGTTATTACCAGTTTATTGTCTGCGCTGTTTTCACTTATCTATCTTGTCAGAATGGTAAATTATTCAGGAGAGCTTACCAAATGGGCTGTGATAATGCTTTTTATTTCAACGGGCATTATGGTGATCATGGGGCTTAAAAAGATAAGATATGAAAAAGAAAAGACCTTGGTGGATCAAAAAGCCAGTTCAGCTATGTTTCAGTATATCAGCGGAATAGAAAAGATTCGAATAAGCTCTTCTGAGGACCGTGCTTTGATGCAGTACCTTCAGAAGCTTATAACTTCAATCCGTATTAATATTCGCAAAGAGAAGATTACTCTATTTGCAGGTGTCCTGGCACAGGCAATGGAACTATTGTTTTCTGTTGTGCTGTACAGCCTTATGATGGATAGCGAGCTTGATCTTACCATTGGCACATTTATGGGGTTCTTTACTGCTTTTGGCTTATTGTATGCTGCAGTCTTTGAAATGACGCAGAACTTTTTTGTGGCAAATGCAGTCTATCCCATGTATAAACTAAGTCAGCCTATTTTGGAGACTCTTCCGGAAAGCAGTGGAGATAGCATAGTGCCGGGCGACTTGTCTGGAGAAATAGATATAAGCAATGTGTCTTTTGCTTATAATGCTGATGACAGGCCGGTATTAAATGAAGTTAATCTTCATTTTGAAAGCGGAGAGTATATTGGAATAGTGGGTTCGTCTGGAAGTGGCAAGTCGACGCTTCTAAAGCTTATTATGGGCTTTGAAAAGCCTCTTTTGGGGAAAATATACTTTGACGGACAGGATATAGATGACCTTGATAAGAGAGAACTGAGAAAGAAATTCGGAGTTGTGCTTCAGGATGGAGGCCTGATCGGAGGTAATATTTATGACAACATAACTATAACTGCACCTAATTGCAGTATGGATCGTGTCAGGGAGGTTATAAGGCAGGTTGGACTGGAAAAAGACATTGCGGATATGCCTTTGGGACTTGGAACAATAGTAAATGAAGAGGGAGGAACGCTTTCAGGAGGCCAGATACAAAGAATCCTGATTGCCAGAGCTATTGTGGGAAAGCCCAAGATCATAGTACTTGATGAGGCAACCAGCGCACTTGATAATCTCACTCAGAATCAGGTTATGGAAACCCTTGAACAACTTGATGCTACTAAGATTGTGGTAGCTCACAGACTTTCAACGGTTGAAAAGTGCGATCGGATCATAGTACTGGAAGATGGGAAAGTGGTTGAGGAAGGAACCTACCGTGAACTCATGGAGAAAAAAGGACGCTTCTATGAACTTGCCATAAGGCAGATAGCGTAGAAGATGTGAAGATTTGGGACCAGACATATTTGTTTTTCAAAAAATATGGTAGACATAGTAAGTTAATCTATGTCTACCCTTTATGATTTATGGTTTTATAAGAGATTTTGCAGATCCTTGAAGAATGTAGGATAGGAAATGCCTACACAGGCGTCATCCATAATTCTTGTGGCTCCTTCTGCTGCAAGAGCAGCGATTGCAAAACTCATGGCAAGACGGTGGTCATTGTGGGTGTGAATGTCGGCACCGTGAAGAGGCTTGCCGCCGTGAATGATCATACCGTCATCTGTAGCTTCTATATCGCAGCCCATAGCTGTCAGGTTCTCAACTACGGTGGCAATTCTGTCGGATTCTTTTACCTTAAGTTCAGCAGCATCTTTAATAATTGTGTCGAAGTTTCCTGTGGCAGCGAGAATTGCGACCATTGGAAGCTCGTCTATCATAGTCGGAATATCTTTTCCGCCAATTTCGAATTTCTTGTTCTGATTACCATGAAGCTCGCTGTATTTAACCAGAATGTCTGCCCGGGGTTCACCGGATTCATTTATGTTAAGAAGAGTAATGTCAGCGCCCATCTGTTTTAAGACAGTTAATATTCCGCAGCGGGTATTATTGATTCCAACGTTTCTTATAAGAAGCTCGGAACCGGGAACAATGAGAGCTGCAGCGATGAAGTAAGCAGCGGATGAAATATCTCCGGGAACATTTATCTTGTTGCCGTGAAGAGGCATTCCCGGATGAAGTATGGCAGCGGCGCTTCCATCCCTTGCTACCTCATTATGAACATCAGCACCAAAGGAGGCCAGCATAATCTCAGAATGATTTCGGGATAAAGCAGGCTCGTACACAACGGTTTCACCATCTGCATAAAGGCCTGCAAGCAGTATGCAGGATTTAACCTGGGCTGATGCGATCGGGTTTCTATAGGTGATTCCGCGAAGCTTCTTACCGCCTTTGATAGAAAGAGGAGCGCAATCATTTCCGAGAACTGAGGAAATATCCGCACCCATCATCGAAAGAGGCGTGATTATACGGTTCATAGGTCTTTTTTCTATAGACATATCACCGGTTATAAGTGAATCAAAGGGCTGCGCAGCCAAAATACCGGACATAAGCCTTGTAGTAGTTCCGCTGTTTCCGGTATACAGGGTTGAGTCAGAGGCTTTAAGCCCATGAAGCCCTTTTCCGTGTACGGTTATGGTAGGTACGCCGTTGGTGGGCCTTATGCTGTGATCGATCAGGATTCCCAGCTTTTTGAAACATTCAATTGTAGACAGACAATCGGCGCTCTGGAGAAAACCTGTAATTTCCGTTGTTCCCTCTGCAAGGGCACCAAACATAATACTTCTGTGAGAAATTGATTTATCACCGGGTACAAAAACATCGCCGGTAATAGGATGTGTGGCTTTTTCAAGTAAGATCATTGTGAGCCCTCCAAGACCGCAAAAAAAATCTGTAAAAATGTGCTTTTATAAGTTAGATGATAGTGCTATTTACTGGAAATTTACTGTGTAGCCATTTGACATCAATATGCTGCTGGCTTTTTCCAGATCCCTTCCATTATGAAATTCAATTCTAAGTGTTCCGCGCTCATATTCTCTGTTATGAACAATGCCGATGTTCTTGATGTTTACGTTGTTTTCGGACAAAAGAACTGCAACAGCAGCAAGGCGTCCGGGCTGGTCGTTGATCTCGACATGCAGCACATAAGTCTTTTGAATAGGGCCACTTGCGAAATCCGAAAATGATTCTCTGTATTCCCTGGCAGAAGTAAAGAAATCAAGGAGCTTATCGTGGTCATGCTCATCAACTGCCAGCTTGATATCGATAAGTGAATCAATAAGTTTTTCCAAAAGACCTGAGATATTATCGGAATTAGTATTGCAGATCTGCTGCCACATCACAGGAGAAGAGGAAGATATTCTCGTGATATCCTTAAAACCGCCGGCAGCGATCGTCTTCATCAAATGGTCTTCGTTGTCACTGTCTTTGACAAGGTTTACAAGTGAAGCGGACAGGACGTGTGGCACATGGCTTATTGCAGCAGTTGCAAAGTCGTGCTGAAGGTAAGGAACCACAAGAGGGATAGCACCCATATTCTTGACCAGCTGATAGTAGTCCTCGAGCCTTTCTTCATCTGTGTTATCTGTCTTGGTGAGAATGTAATAGGCGTTTTCCAAAAGAGCAGCCTTGGAATTTAGGTAACCAATCCTCTCGGTGCCTGTCATGGGATGTCCGCCGATGAACTGGCCTTCAAGTCCCAGCTCTTTTACCTTCTCATGAATACTGTTCTTGACGCTTCCGATATCTGTAAGTGTAGTCTTAGGATTAAGATATGGAAGCAGAAGCTCTAAATTATCATTATTAATCTCAACGGGAGCACATAAAAATATATAATCGCATTCGCTAAATTCTTCACTTATTTTAAGGAGAGGAATATCAATTATTCCATCCTTGTATGCGGCATCAACTGTGCTTCTGTGTGGCGCATAGGCCATGATCTTTGAGTCCGGAGAAAATGCCTTTATTGCGCGGGCCATTGAACCACCAATCAGTCCAAGCCCGATAAATCCGTATGTTTTTATGTCCATAAAATGAGAAACCCCTAAAAATGCATAGTTATACATTCATAACTGTATCACTACAACGTGCGAAAGTCAATTAAAACGTTGCTTGTGCAAAAAGACGAAAATGCTTGTGCTAGTACACTATCTTTAGTAAAATATTGTTATGAGATTTTGTTGGGGCAGGATCTATATTGTTCAAATGGCATAGTATGGCTATTTTGGAGTTCTTCCTATAGTCTAATATGCATCTATTGTCTCGATATTCTCATAAATACCCTAATGGTTGCGACTGGAGGACATTGATATGAACGTTTACACGACTGACAAGATTAGAAACGTAGTGCTGCTGGGCCATGGCGGAGCAGGTAAGACAAGTCTCTCTGAGGCAATGGCTTATTTAGCAGGTATTACATCCAGAATGGGAAAAGTTGAGGATGGAAATACTCTTAGTGACTTCGATAAGGAAGAGCAGAAGAGACATATTTCAATCAGCACTTCTTCTATTCCGCTTGAATGGGATGGACATAAGATCAACCTTCTGGATACACCCGGATTCTTTGATTTTGTCGGTGAAGTTGAAGAAGCTATGAGCGTTGCTGATGCTGCTATTATTGTTGTTTCAGGCAAGGCTGGAATCGAAGTTGGTACTGAGAGAGCTTGGGAACTTTGTGAGAAGTACAAATTACCTAGAATGGTATTTGTTGCAGACATGGATATAGATGATGTTTCCTATAGACAGGTTGTGCAGGATATGACAGACAAATATGGCAAGAAGATGGCTCCTTTCAATCTGCCTATCCGTGAGAATGAGAAGTTTGTCGGTTATGTTAATGTAATCCAGGAGAAGGGCTTTAGATGGGAAGGCAAAGAGGTTGTTGAGTGCCCTGTTCCTGAATACAACCAGGCTAACCTTAAGCTCTGCAGAGATACTCTTATTGAATCAGTTGCTGAGACAAGTGAAGAGTTCATGGACAGATATTTTAACGGAGATACCTTCTCAGAAGCTGAGATCAGAGCAGCTGTCCGTTCTAATGTTTGTGATGGAACTATCGTTCCTATCGAGATGGGATCAAGTACTCTTTGCCAGGGTATTTACACACTTCTTGATGATATCGTTAAGTATATGCCTAGCCCTGAGAACCGTAAGATGGCTGGTATCAATACTAATACAAATGAAATCTTTGAAGCAAACTTTGACTTCTCAAAGCCAAAGACAGCTTTTGTATTTAAGACCATGATCGATCCTTTCATTGGTAAGTATTCACTTATTAAGGTTAGATCAGGTGTCATTAAACCGGATGATGTAATGTTTGTTGCCAATAAGGATACTGAGGTTAAGATCGGTAAGCTCTATGTCCTTCAGGGCAATAAGGCTACTGAGGTTCCTGAGCTCCATGCCGGTGACCTTGGCGCATTGCAGAAGCTTGAAATCTCTACAGGAGATACTCTTTCTACAAAGGCTACTCCAGTACAGTATGCTAAGATGGATATTTCTCAGCCATATACATACATGAGATATCATGCTCAGAATAAGAGCGATATTGATAAGATTGCTCAGTCTCTTGCTAAGCTCGCTGCAGAAGACCAGACTCTTAAGGTAGTAAATGACGCTGAAAACCGTCAGACTCTCCTTTATGGTATGGGCGATATGCACCTTGAGGTTATTCAGAGTAAGCTCCTTAATGTTTATAAGGTTGCTATCGATCTGACCAAGCCGAAGGTTGCTTTCAGAGAGACAATCCGCAAGAATTCTGATGTTGAGTACAAGTACAAGAAGCAGACCGGTGGACATGGTCAGTATGGACACGTTAAGATGCGCTTTGCTCCTTCAGGAGATCCTACAAAGCCATATGAGTTCGATCAGGAAGTTGTTGGTGGAGCAGTTCCTAAGAACTACTTCCCTGCAGTTGAAAAGGGTATTGCAGAGTCTGTACTTCGCGGACCTCTTGCAGCTTATCCTGTAGTTGGCGTTAAGGCTACTCTTTACGATGGATCATATCATCCGGTTGACTCTTCAGAAATGGCATTCAAGGTTGCTGCTTCAAATGCCTTCAAGAAGGGCTTTATGGATGCAAGTCCTGTTCTCCTTGAGCCTATTGTTTCTCTTAAGGTTACAGTTCCTGATACCTATACAGGTGATGTAATGGGAGATCTCAATAAGAGAAGAGGACGTGTACTTGGAATGAATCCTTCACTTACCGGCAAGCAGGTTATCGAGGCTGAGGTTCCTATGATGGAACTCTTTGGATATTGCACACAGCTTCGTTCCATGACCGGTGGAAGCGGTGACTTCGAGTATGAGTTCAACAGATATGAGCAGGCTCCTTCAGATGTTCAGGCAAAAGAAGTTGCTGACAGAGCTGAAAAGGTTGCTGCTGCTAATGCTGAAGAATAATTAAATTAGTAGATTTTTGTAGGGGCTCTGCTTTTGGCAGAGCCCTTTTAAACACCATAAAAGTTTAATAATATTTTTATATACTGTTATCGGTTTTGTGATAACATGTAAGCATGATGACTAATGATTTTATTCAATATAATTATGTTGGCGAGTTTGCCGGACTGATAATGGCCGGTCTTGTTTTTGTACACATGCTGTATTCAAGACCCAAGAAGACATATGTTTATAAATTTGTTTTTCTTGGTATGGCTTTATCGATTTTTTCTATACTGGTCCATCTTTCAATTCTTTTTGTGGCCAATAATCCGGATAAATACTATAACAACTCTTTATTTATGGGGCAGCTTTTGCTGTTTTTATTGTGTTATGACGGGGTTTTGTACTTTATCTTTTCCTACGTCAACATGATGTCCATAGTAAGGCGGTCCCAGAGAAAAGAATTTCTGATGATGTATGCCTCTTTGTCGGCGGTTTATGTCATTGGTGTTATTCTGGAAATTGCTTCGAGGAATTTCTATATTTTGGAACTTGATGGAATCGATATTTCCCACTTTGTCAGATATTACACCGGAGCAGGTATAGTCTGTGCCATAGTCTGCATAAACGCTACTCTCAGCAATTTGAAAAATGTATCTAGAGTAATCTGGCATGCTGTATTTAAGATAACCCCGGCGATTATGATAATTCTGATTGCGCAGATGCTTGTGGTTGAGAGATATCATTCAGTATTTACCTCAATGACTTATGTGCCGGTGTTTGTCATGGGATATATGCTTTTCCATTCGAACCCGTATGATGAAGTTACCGGATGCCAGAATTATTTTGCTCTGGATGCGTATCTGGATAAACATCTTGGAAAAAGAAAATTCTATATCAGTTATCTGTCCTTGAAATTCCCGGTAATAGATAAAATTGTCATGGACACAGAGGAACTGACACTTCAGGGAATAGCTACCTGCAGAAAAATGGAATCAGTAAGTAGCAAGATCAAGATGTTCAGAGTGTCAGAGCGGGAATTTGTCAATATAATTGAAACAAATGATGAAGAGGAATTCCTCAAATGCATAAATAGCATACGAGGCATTCTGGATGGAACCAAGGCGGATATAAAGGTTCCGTTTAATTATATTCTTGTTTCCGGCGAGGTGTGGCCTGAACTTGATACAATTATCAGATGCCGTCAGTACTTTGAGTTTGTTGCAAAGAGATTTAAAGATCATAATTCCAGCCAATTCTATGTGGCAACCCCAAGGGATTATGATGATTTTATGGAAGAATATGAGATTCTTCTGACTCTTGAGGATATCAGAAACAGGCTTGATCTTGAGGATGAAAGGTTGATGGTTTTTGCACAGCCAATCTATAGCGTAGAGACCGGTAGTTTCAGGTCGGCAGAAGCCCTCACAAGGCTGAAAATAGGTAATAAGATAATCAATCCGGACAAATTCATACCACTGGCTGAAGAAAGTGGTACAATTCATGCGATATCCTGCATAGTTCTCGATAAGGTCTGCAAGGCAATAGCTGAATTTGAGGAGTATTATGACTTTGATGCTATTTCCATAAATGTTTCATCTAAAGAGATTTCCTTGGAAAATATCTATTCTGATTTCCTTGAGATTATGGAAAAATATGATTTTGATATTTCCAAGATAAGACTGGAAATTACTGAGTCTGCTATGTTTGAAGACTTTGAGACAGCTAATGAAAACATGAATTCGCTCTCAAAGGCCGGAATACATTTCTATCTGGATGACTTCGGAACAGGATATTCTTCTATAGAAAGAGTAATGAATATTCCGGTTAAGACTATCAAATTTGATAAGTCACTACTTTATAAATCACTGGATGATGACCGTATGGACGATATCATGAAGTACATGATAGAGGTATTTAAAAAGAATGGATTCATCACACTGGTGGAAGGTGTAGAAGACGAATCCCAGAATCAGTACAGTGTTGAAAGAGGCTTTGATTATATACAGGGTTATCACTATGCTAAACCTGAACCTATCGAGTCAGTAAAGAAGTATTTTACAAGAAAAAATAAGTTCTGATCACAAATATATTCAAGTAGACTTGAGAGGGCTTTCCTGATGGGAAAGCCTTCATTTTATGTTGAAAAAGAATTGCACTTTAATGTGGTAACTTGATAAATTAAATCATTGACACTCATTGTATGATTGTATACAATGATAACCAAAGAACAATAAATTAACGGTTTAGAGCGGAATCTTT
The DNA here is from genome assembly GCF_947169445.1 of uncultured Butyrivibrio sp. Classification (GTDB taxonomy): domain Bacteria; phylum Bacillota; class Clostridia; order Lachnospirales; family Lachnospiraceae; genus Butyrivibrio. The sequence goes on from NZ_CAMVPU010000001.1 coordinate 15,952, forward strand.
CATCGTTGTGTTATACGAATATGATTCATTCCACGGAATTTGCGGGGATTTTTTTATGCCAGAGAATAATACCTTTCAGAATCGGCCAGTGACCATGAATGACAAGAATAACTTGCTTCAGATCGAGGAGCATATGTATATTCTTGACGATGTAAAAAGACCTAATGTTTTCAGAAACATGTTTCCTTATGAGGAAGTTCCTAAGATTCCTTTTAATGACAGAATCGTTCCTCATAATATGCCAAAAGAAATCTGGATAACAGATACCACCTTTAGAGATGGTCAGCAGTCCAGAGCGCCTTACACAACAGATCAGATCGTTCATATTTATGATATGTTCCATGAACTTGGCGGACCTAACGGCATGATCAGGCAGAGTGAGTTCTTTTTATATAGTAAAAGCGACCGCGATGCTGTGTATAAATGTATGGAGCGAGGCTACAAATTCCCGGAAGTAACCAGCTGGATTAGAGCGAGTGAAGAGGACTTCAAGCTGGTTAAAGAGATTGGAATGAAGGAAACGGGAATCCTGGTAAGCTGCTCGGATTACCACATTTTCCTTAAACTTAAAATGACAAGGCGTCAGGCTCTGGAACACTATCTTAGCATTGTTCGTTCCTGCTTAGAGGAGGGAATTAGCCCAAGATGCCATCTGGAGGACATAACAAGAGCCGATATTTTCGGATTCGTTGTTCCATTCTGTCTTGAACTTATGAAGCTTATGAATGAGTACAAGATACCTATCAAGGTACGTGCCTGCGACACTATGGGATATGGAGTTAACTTCTCCGGTGCAGTTATTCCCAGAAGTGTTCAGGGTATTATTTATGCTATTAATACCAACGCCGGTGTGCCAAGTGAGCTGATTGAATGGCATGGTCATAACGACTTTTATAAGGCTGTTACCAATTCAACTACAGCCTGGATATATGGATGTGCATCTGTTAACACTTCACTCTTTGGAATCGGTGAGAGAACAGGCAATACACCTCTTGAGGCTATGGTATTTGAGTATGCTCAGCTTAAGGGAACTCTAAATGGTATGAATACTACCGTCATCACAGACCTTGCTGAGTATTATGAGAAAGAGATTGGATTTACTGTTCCAGCCAATACACCTTTTGTTGGTAAGAACTTTAATGTTACAAGAGCAGGAATTCATGCAGATGGTCTGCTTAAGAACGAGGAAATCTATAACATTTTCGATACAGAAAAGTTCCTTAAAAGGCCGCCTGTCAGTGCAGTATCCAATACGTCTGGTCTTGCGGGAATTGCACATTGGATCAATGTTCATTACAAGCTTCGTGAGGAGCATGCTCTTTCCAAGACTTCACCTCTTGTTACTAACATCAAGGCATGGGTTGATCAGGAATATGCAGCCGGCCGTGTGACAGTTATGACTGATGGAGAGCTTGTAAGAGAAATAGAAAAAGTTAGCAAAGAACTGGGAATTATTGTTAAAGAAGGAGAGATTGTAAGCCGTAAGGCAAAAGAGGGCTGATATGGAAAATAGTGATTTAAAGGATGAGGTTACCGATAAATACTCACTTCGAGGCAGGGTGTTCCACAGAATCAGAGAAGATATTTTAAACGGTAAATATAAAGATCATGAAGAGTTAAAGGAGGTCGCAATCGGACAGGAGCTGGGCGTCAGCAGAACCCCGGTAAGAGAAGCATTCAGGCAGCTCGAGCTTGAAGGGCTTATTCAGATTGTGCCTAATAAAGGAGCTTATGTCACCGGTATCAAGGTTAAAGATATCCGCGATATCTATATGATAAGATCCAAGTTAGAGGGCCTGTGCGCAAGATGGGCCTGCGAGAACATTACAAAAGAGCAGCTTGAGGAAATGGAGGAAGTTATCTACCTTGCTGAATTTCATGCTGCAAGAGGACATATGGAGCAGATGGCGGAACTGGATAACAGATTCCATACAATTATGTATGAGGCCTGTGCTTCCAAAATGCTTGAGCATCTGTTAAAGGACTACCATCGTTACGTATGGCGTGTCAGACAGAAGACTTTATCCAGCAACAGAGGTGCTGTTTCTAATGTTGAGCACAAATTCATCATGGAGGCTATCAAGGAGAACAATCCTGACAAGGCTGAGGAACTTGCTAACCAGCATATGCTTAATGCCTATGAGAACATGGTAGATAAGGGACTTTTGGAGTTATATGAGTCTTAATTAAATCGGATAATGATGGCGTTGCCGCAGCACGCAGGATGGGAAGTACATGATATTACAGGAGGAATAAATGGCAAAGATAGGTATGACAACCCCCATTGTTGAGATGGACGGGGATGAGATGACAAGAGTTTTATGGCAGATGATCAAGGATAAGCTTATCCTGCCATATGTGGACCTTAAGAGCGAGTACTATGACCTTGGTCTTAAGCACAGAGATGAAACAGACGATCAGGTAACTGTAGACAGTGCCAATGCTACGCTTAAATATGGAGTTGCAGTTAAGTGTGCCACAATTACTCCTAATAACGAGAGGGTTAAGGAATATGGCCTTAAGAAGATGTGGAAGAGCCCAAATGGAACCATAAGGGCAATCCTTGATGGAACAGTTTTCCGTACACCTATTATGGTTAAGGGTATCGAACCTAACGTAAGAACCTGGGAGAGCCCTATTACTCTGGCAAGACATGCCTATGGTGATGTTTATAAGAATGTGGAGATCAGAGTTCCCGGACCCGGAAAAGCTGAACTGGTATTTACCGGTGCTGACGGACAGGAGATCAGAGAGACTATACATGAGTTTGATGAGCCCGGAATCATTCAGGGTATCCACAACAAAGATTCATCAATAAAGAGCTTTGCAAGAGCCTGCTTTAAGTATGCTCTTTCTGAGAAAAAAGAGCTGTGGCTTGGAACCAAGGATACTATCAGTAAGACCTATGACAGGAGATTCCGCGAGATCTTCGATGAGGTTTTTGAAGAAGAATTCAAGAAGGATTTTGAAGAAGCAGGAATTACCTACTTCTATACACTTATCGATGACGCTGTTGCCCGTGTTATGAAGTCAAAGGGTGGATTTATCTGGGCTTGTAAGAACTATGACGGCGATGTTATGAGTGATATGGTTTCATCGGCCTTTGGTTCACTTGCCATGATGACTTCTGTTTTAGTATCTCCAACCGGAGTATATGAGTATGAAGCTGCTCATGGAACAGTTCAGAGACACTACTACAAGTACCTTAAGGGGGAGCCTACATCAACCAATCCTGTAGCTACTATTTTTGCCTGGACAGGAGCTCTTAGAAAGCGTGGAGAACTTGATGGAATAGGAGAGCTGATGACCTTTGCTGATAAGCTGGAAAAGGCTACACTTTCCGTTATCGAATCCGGACGAATGACCGGAGACCTTGCTCTTATTACAACACTTCCTGATCCTGTTAAGCTCGGGTCTGAAGAATTCCTTGACGCGATAGCTGCTGAGTATGAGAAGTTATAACTTTATAAGGAGGAGACCGTAATTATGGAGATGACTGACAAGCTGGAAGCTCTTTTTGAGAAGGCAAAAGAAGATGAGACACTTAAGAACAAGCTGCTGGAAACAGCAAAGTCAGCTAATCCTATAGCTGATTTTTGTGAGATTGCAAGTAATAACGGCTTCTCTATGTCTGTTATGGATATCGTTAATCAGGGAGAAGAGTTCTACGCTGAAATTAAGAGAAGCACTAACGGTGGAGGCGAGAATTCTCCGGACCTTGATTTTCAAAGCGATGAGTATTCTATATTTCTCATGAGATTGAAGAAGCTGTAGATATTAGCATGACGCAGAATAACATGGAGTTTGAGATTGGTTATTGCATAACCAGAACAATCTCCATGTTATTCCGCGCCATGCATATTTAGCAAATCACAATTCCTCAAGCTCGGAAGATACATTTTCCCACTCATCGTAGAGGGCGGCAAGCTTATCCTGAATCTCAGTCTGCTCGTCGGTTAGCTTGCGGAGCTTAGCCAGATCTGTTCCGATTGAAGGATCGGCAAGTAGTTCATTGATCTCGGAATCCCTTGCTTCAAGCTTTGCAATTTCCTCTTCACATTTCTTAAGCGCACTTTCCAGCTTGCGGCGCTTAGCCTGGGCTTCCTTCTGAGCCTTCCAGTCAGCAGAGCCGCCACCTGATGTGCTTGCGACGGATGACTGCATGGAACCTGCGCTGACAGTAGTATCTGATGAACCTGATAAAGCAGATTCAGCTGATGCATCATCAAAATTGCCGGCAGAATATTTGTAGCTTCCATCTGCCAATGCAGCATTTCCAACATTACTTCCAGTGCCGAAGAGTCTGTTCATCTGCTCATCTACATGTTCAATATAGTAATCGTAGTTGCCAATATAATTAACCATCTGGCCATGGGTCAGATCAAGTATTCTTGTGGCAGTTCTATTGATGAAATATCTGTCGTGGCTGACATAAAGTACAGTTCCTTCATAGCCTGAAATAGCAGTCTCCAAAATCTCTTTGGAAGTAATATCCAAGTGGTTCGTAGGCTCGTCCAGGATGAGGAAATTCGCATCGGAGAGCATGAGTTTTGCAAGACTTACGCGGCCTTTTTCGCCGCCGGACAGATCGCCTATGCGCTTAAATACATCATCCCCGGTGAAAAGAAAAGCAGCAAGAGTGTTCCTGATCTCAGTGTTATTCAGAGTGGGATAAGCATCCGAAATTTCCTGGAACAAAGTCTTCTCGTCATGGAGTACGTGATGTTCCTGATCGTAGTAGCCTATATGAACCTTAACACCAAGCTCGATTTCGCCTGCATCAAGGCTTTCCACACCATTAATAATCTTAAGAAGAGTAGTCTTACCGGTTCCGTTATCACCGATAATAGCCACATGTTCGCCTTTTTTGATCTCAAAATCAATTCCGGAAAAGAGATGCTCATTTCCAAAGGACTTGGCAAGCCCTGTCGCTGTAAGAACGTCTCCGCCACTTTCGCAGGATGGCTTTAAGCTTATCTTCATGCGGTCATTAATAGTTACCGGCTTGTCCAAAACTTCAATCTTATCAAGCATCTTTTCACGGCTTTCAGCTCGCTTAATAGATTTCTCCCTGTTGAAGGATTTTAATTTAGCGATAACTTCTTCCTGGTGCTTGATTTCCTGCTGCTGTTTCATATAAGCGTTCCATTCAATGGCACGCATCTGTTCTTTTTTCACTGCATAAGTACTGTAATTGCCGGTAAAAGAAGTTACCTTTGTATTCTCAACTTCAATGATCTTGCCTGCAATCTTATCAAGGAAATATCTGTCGTGGGATACGATAAGGACAGCTCCCTTGTAGTTTAAGAGATAATTTTCAAGCCATCTGATGGAATTCATATCAAGGTGGTTAGTAGGCTCGTCCAGGATTATAAGGTCAGGCTTTTGCAAAAGAAGCTTACCAAGAGCAACTCTTGTTTTCTGACCGCCGGATAAGGTATTTATCTTTTTATCAAGCTCCTCGTCTAAAAATCCAAGACCTTTGGCAACACCAGTAACCTCGCTCTTCCAGGCGTAACCTGACATGCGCTGAAATTCATCATTCATTCTGGTGTAGCGATCCATGAGGTTTGAAAGCTCATCACCGGATACATGCTTCATGTCTTCCTCAGCCTGTCTGATGTTCTGCTCAAGGGCAATAACGTCCTTTTTTACCTCGGTTAATTCTTCATAAATAGTATTCTCGGTATCAATATTCTGATTCTGTGCCAGATATCCCCAGGTTGTGTCCTTGGAAAATGTAACCTCGCCCTCATCAGCTGACTGCTGTCCGATTATTATCTTTAAAAGAGTTGTCTTGCCGGCTCCGTTTATGCCGACTATAGCAGCCTTCTCGTTATTCTCTAGGTGAAACGATGCGCCCTTTAATATATCTTTTCCATCAAAGGATTTGCATATGTTGTGAACTGATAAAATCATCTCCTGCTCCTGAAAAAACAAATGTAAAACACTTAACTACACATAAAAGGCGGAAAAAACTGATTTTCCGACTCCACATTTTAACATGGAAAATGATATGAGACAACCAAAGTCAGATGGGCAATAGTAGATGTCCTTCCCAAAGAGGAAATAGAGGCATGCAAACGTCTGTCAGAAAGCACAGGGATAAACTTAAGAATCAGGCACTTTAATTGAGTTAGTGAATGGAAAATCAAAAAGCAGATACTTTTTTACTATAAGTGCGATAAATTCTCATTAAGGGTGACGATAAGATTCGTTTAATTGTGAATGCATACGGTTTTCGATAATATCTATAACAATATATCTGGGCAATTCAAAAGGCAGGAGGAGACTGTATGGCAGGTGCAATTAGTGATTTTTCCAATCAAAAAGACGTTGATAAGATCTGGGAAGCTATTAAGGCTCAGGTAAGTGGCCTGAAATACGGCAGTGTGAACATAACTGTGCATGATGGCAAGATAACACAGGTCGAGACCAGTACGAAGCTTAGGTTTTCAAATTGAAGGCAGGGAGGAGATATTATGGCTAGAAGTTTTAGTGAACTTGAAAAAAACCATCCCTGTTTTGGGGGATGTAGATTTAATGCAGGCAGGATTCACCTTCCTGTAAGTCCGGGATGTAACATTTCCTGCAAATTCTGTGACAGAAGCATTAACGATGTGGAGCAAAGACCTGGAGTAACATCGAAGGTTATAACTCCTGATGAGGCTAATACCTTTATAGGAAGAGCCCTGGAACTTGTACCAAGTATAAAGGTTGCCGGAATAGCAGGACCGGGAGATACGCTGGCAACGGATTATGCTTTTGAAACCTTCAGGAAAATAGGGCAGGAACATCCTGAACTACTTAAATGCATGAGTACCAACGGACTATTGCTATTTGAAAGGGCAGATGAACTTATTGAAACCGGAATCGATACACTTACAGTTACTGTAAATGCAGTTGATCCTGAGATAGAGGCTTTGCTAAATGACTATATCATTTATCATGGTGAAAGGATTGAAGGCGTTGAGGGAGCAAGAATACTTATTGAAAACCAGCTTAAGGGTATTAGAAAAGTCGCAGAGGCCGGAGTTACAATTAAGATAAATACAGTTCTGGTTCCGGGGATAAATGATCATCACATAGAGAAAATAGCAAGGACTGTTAAGGAAGCCGGTGCTATTATTTACAACATTATCCCTTTGATTCCGCAGCATAAATTAAGTCATATACCTAAGCCTACCTGTGAGCAGATAGAGAAGGCGAGAGAGGATGCCGAAAAGCATATCAAGGTATTCAGGCACTGCGCCCATTGCCGAGCTGATGCCGTTGGAGTGCCGGGACTATCTGAATATAGCCAGCTCGTATATCAGAACAGATTAAATGTAAAAAGTACATTTTCTCATGGATGAGGGAAGGAGCTGGTTATGGAAAACGGGGTATATAGGGTAGCAATGGCATCCACGGATAATAAGTATGTGGATCAGCATTATGGGAGAGCAGAGAGTTTTTTGATAGTTGATGTTGATGCTGAGGGCAATTACGAAGAGATAGAACAAAGATTTGTAATTCCTGTCTGCGAAGGCGGACATCATAACAGCGATAAGCTAAAAAGAGGTGTTGAAGGGTTACTTGATTGTAATTTTGTTGTTGCTGCCAAAATAGGAAACGGCGCCAGAGCTGAACTTGAGGAGAAGGGAATTGCAGCCTTTGAAATTCCCGGTGAAGTTCGTGATAGCCTAAAAAAGCTTGATTCCTTCGTTAAACTGCTTGGCGAGATGAATGGCAGTTTTTAAGCTAAAACTAAAGATTATATCTGGCGATAAGTAATACTTGATTTCAGAACTATAGAGTTTATGGTAATATTCACTACAAGTTAATAAAGCTGACTAGACAACTGGAGGCTTACGTTTGTTTCACTTCATATAAGTGGGACGGCTGTAAGCCTCTTTTTGTGTATAAAAAATGATTCTAAATGCCAAAGGCTTAGAAAATAAATCAAAAGAAAAGAGGAGATGAAATTATGGCACTAACACAGGAACAGATCGAGGACTACTTAAAGAGCACGAAGAGAATTCTTCTTTCGACAGTAACGGAAGATAACAAGGCAGACATAAGAATTCTTGGCGCAATTGCAACAGATGGAGTGAAGACTTATTTTTCCACTCAGGCAAATGCAAGAAAAGTTGCCCAGATCGAAAAAAATGACAATGTGGCAATCTACTTTGAGGCACCTGGACAGGAATTTCCTAATTATGTGAATGTAACAGTTTACGGAAAAGCAAAGAAGGTTAGCTGTGAAAAGGGAATTGAAAAAGCAGCAGCTTTGATAAAAGAGAATCTTCCGAAGTTTGAACTGACACAGGAAAAGGCAATTTTTGTAGTAGAGCCGGAGGAGATAAAGATATTTAACTCATCGGCAGAACTTGCTCAGGACAAGGTTCAGATTGTTAAGTACAACTGATATTTGAAACTTTTTAGTTAAGAATACGGAGGATCAGAAAATGAGTGATTTTATAGAGCGCTCCAAGTTTTCTTGTGCGCTGGGGGGTGCACTTTCCACGATAGCAGCCATTCCTAAGGCAGTACCGATCGTGCATGCATCAGGTGGATGTGCTGCAGCACTTTCCGGAACCTACAACTTATCAGCAGGCTACAGAGGCGTTGGATACTGCGGCGGTAATATGATTCCCACATCCAATATTTCTCAGAGCCACATAGTATTTGGCGGAGAAAGTAAGTTAGAGGGTCAGATTGAAGCAACACTTAAATACCTTAAAGGCGATATCTACATAGTAGTCACAGGTTGCCAGACAGAGATGATCGGCGATGATGCGGTCGGAATTGCTGAAAGATATAGAGACCAGAACGTAATAGGAGTTAATACTCCGGGATTCCTTGGGACAACGCTTAGAGGCTATGATGCAGTACTTAGTGCACTGGTTAAGTCGGTTATAGAAAAGAAAGAGCAAAAGGATCCAAAGACAATCAATCTTCTTGGAATTGTACCGGGACATGATGTTTTTTACAGAGGTAATATTTCCCATTTAAGAGAACTATTGTCAAAGATTGGAGTAAAAGCCAATACCTTTTTTGGAGATGGGGAGTCGGTTGAATCAATAAAACAGTACGGAGATGCTTCACTTACAGTTGTGTTATCTGAGGCAGCAGGGCAGATTACAGCTAAGACCTTTGAAAGCGTTCATGGTGTTCCTTATGTCACAACAGAGCTTCCGATAGGACCAAAGGCATCTGAGAGATTTCTTAGACTGGTGGGAGAAAAGCTTGGCATAGACGATGGCCTTGTTGAGGAAGTGATAGCTTCGGAAAATAGATATTTCTACTCCTACCTGGAAAGAATTGTAGACGTTGCAGCGGATCTGGATTTCCAGAGATATGTGGTAGCTATTACCGACAGCTACTATGCATATCCACTTGTTGATTTTGTTTCTGAAGAGCTTGGATGGATTCCTCACTTTGTAGCAATAAACGATCTCAAGGACAAGGATAAGCAGGCAGCATATACCAAGAAGTTTGAAAACCTGACTTCAAAGACTAAACCAACAGTTCTTTACGAGGATAAGTATGGCCTTGTAAAAAAGAAACTTAGATCCAGCTGGCCATATAACAATAACCAGAAGTACTATGATGCACTTGGCCCTCTTTACATAATCGGCAGCGTTGTTGAACGTAATCTGGCAGCAGATTATGGTGCAGGCTTCCTTACAGTAGCTTTCCCTGTCAGCAACAGGGCTGTTCTTAATAAGGGTTATGCGGGATACAGGGGAGCATTGTCATTGGTAGAAGATTTGCTTACAAATCTCGTTGCATCACGATAAGGAAGGTGGGATAGGAAAATGCCAAAATTATTGAATGAGAATCTTAAATACAATTTTTTAGCAGCTGATGAACCACCTGTCAGAGATGAACGTGTAGGCGGTTGTACAGCGTACTGTGGTTCCTGCGCTGGACTAAAGGGCGATTTTAAGAGTGGATGTGCTCAGGCACAGAACAGAAAATTCTCCCAAAGCGGTGGATGTCAGCTTGGACTTGCCCTTGGAATCATAAATTCACTTACAAGAGCTATCACAATAGTTCATTCACCACTGGGGTGCTGCTCAGGTATGGCAGGAATGGCAGGTGTTCGTAGCACCAGCAGGGCATCAAGAGGACTCCTTATAGAGGAGCAGCCTTTCATTCATACCAATATGGATGAGCTGGACGTAGTAAACGGCGGTGTTGAGAAATTAAAAAGAGCAATCCTCTATGCAGAGGAAGAGTATCATCCCGAGGTTATAGCTATTGTAAACGGATGTGTACCCGGAATTATAGGTGATGATATCGATGCAGTGGTAAGAGAACTGGAGTCACAGATATCAGCAAGACTAGTACCGATACATTGTGAAGGCTTTAAGAGCCGTTTCGTATCTTCCGGTTATGACGCAGCTAATCACGGAATACTTAAATATCTTATTCGTGATCCAAAGGAGTACCCGCAGCTGACTGAGGAAGCTCAGATAAAATATGATTTTGCCAAAAAGTACCGCACAAGCAGAACCGTTAATATCTTCAACGTTGGTTCTAACAGTAACGGAGATGAGGTTGAGCTATCAAGACTTGTAAGCGCACTTGGACTTATTCCTAAGGTTGTTCCGCTTAATGCCACTGTAGATGATCTGGATCATCTTGGTGAAGCAGCGCTTAATGTCAGCATTTGTGCAACGCACGATGATTATCTTTTGGGACACTTAAAAGAGCGTTATGGAACAGAGTACCTTTTGGACGTACTTCCTATAGGAATCAATTGCACCAATACCTGGATCAGAAAGATAGCAGCTCACTTCCATCTTGAAGCAGAAGCAGAAAGACTTATTGAACAGGAAAATGCAGAACTCAAAGAAGCTATTGCACCATTCGTAGAAGTACTAAAGGGTAAAAAAATCTTCGTAGGAGGCGGTGAGACACGTATTCTTACTACTGCTGATTTCTATAAGAGCATCGGAATGGAGCTTGTCGGAATAAAGGCCCACAACCTTGACAGATTCGTTGAAAACCTTCTAAACGACATCCAAGATCCAAATCTTACAGTTGAAGTTGCAGCCGGACAGCCTGCTGAGGAATTAAATACATTAAACAGACTTAAGCCCGACATTTATATAGGACATGCAGGAGCTAATGGCTGGGTTACCAAGCTTGGAATTCCTAATATTCCTCTCTTTGGCGCACCAATCAATTACATGGGATATTCAGGAGCCTTCGAGCTTGCAAGAAGAGCAGCAAGAGCCCTTAAGAACACCAATTTTTCAAAGAATATCAGTAAAAATGTAGGGCATCCTCTTACTGATACCTGGATGAATCTTGATCCTAATGAAAATATTGTTCAGGGTGACAGATTCTAAGGAAATACTGAAAAAAATATATACGAGAAAGGAAGAGCGACATGGCGCTTAGAATAGTTGACAATTTGACAGAGCTCATCGGAGAGACACCAATGTTAAGACCACGCAAGATCGAAAAACTTGCCGGTCTTTCCGAGGAGACCAAGCTTTTGCTTAAGCTTGAGTATTTTAATCCATTAAGCAGTGTTAAGGACAGGATTGCACTTGCCATGGTTGAGGATGCGGAAAAACGCGGTTTGCTAAATGAAAACTCAGTTATCATCGAGCCTACAAGTGGCAATACCGGTGTTGGACTTGCATTTGTGGCAGCAGCTAAAGGATATAAGATTCTGATCACAATGCCTGAGAGTATGAGTGAGGAAAGACGAACTCTTTTAAGGGCTCTTGGAGCAGAATTGGTTCTTACTCCGGCTGCTCTTGGTATGAAGGGGGCTGTAAGAAAAGCAGAAGAGCTGCAGGTTCAGACTCCGGGTGGAATTATCCTTCAGCAGTTTAATAACCATGCTAACCCTTTGGCACATCAGACTACAACAGGAGAAGAAATCTGGGAAGCAACAGGTGGAAAGGTAGACGTTGTGGTAGCAGGTGTCGGTACCGGAGGAACTATAACAGGTATAGCCAAATATCTTAAGGAAAAGAATCCTGACATATATGTAGTGGCTGTAGAACCTTACAATTCACCTGTTTTATCTGGCGGGGTTCCCGGACCACACGGAATTCAGGGAATAGGAGCAGGCTTTGTACCAAAGGTATTTGATTTTGATGTCATCGATGAAATTTTTAAGGTGAAGGATGAACAGGCTTTTGATACTTCACGAACTCTTGCAAGGGAAGAGGGCTTACTTGTAGGTATTTCTTCAGGTGCTGCAGCCTATGCGGCAGCGCAGGTTGCCAGGAGGAAGAAGTATGAAGGAAAGACAGTTGTAGCAATCCTTCCGGACACAGGAGAAAGATATCTTTCTACTAAGCTTTGGACAGACCTTCCAGTAGAAAAGAGCAGATACTGGTACAGTGCAAAATAATATTTTTCGGAGGACTTTATGGCTACATATCGAATTGCAGTAGGTACTTTAGATGGAAAAGAGATTACAGAACATTTCGGACAATCTAAAGGCTTTAGGATAATTGAGGTTGATCAGGAGACTGATAAGGAGAGACCACTGGCAGACATTGAAGTGGTTCATTCCGAAGGATGTGGACAAGGGCATAACGAAGATATGTTAAGAACTAAAATTCAAGCCCTTCTTGATTGGAATGTAATCGCCATATTAGTAAAACAGATTGGTCCGGGTTCTGAGCGTATGGTTACAAAAAACGGAATAGAAGTGCTTGTAGCAAACGGAGATGTGGAAGAAGCCATGATCCGGATAAAAAAGTTTTATAGAATGCGTCATTTTCAGACCCAGTTAAAAACATAAAAGATATGTGGGTGCCAAAACAGTGCACCCACAAAAATAAAAACCATTTATAGAGGAGAATGAAAAAATGGCAGAAAAGGAAATAAGACAGATTGCAATTTATGGAAAGGGTGGAATTGGAAAGTCCACCACTACTCAGAACCTGACAGCAGGACTGACAGAGCTGGGGAAGAAAGTATTTGTTGTTGGATGTGATCCAAAGGCGGATTCAACCAGATTATTGCTGGGAGGACTTCATCAGAAGACTACTTTGGATACACTTCGTGAAAAAGGAGAGAACGTAGATTTAAACGATATCATGAAGATTGGTTTTAACGGCACAAAATGCGTTGAGTCAGGTGGACCTGAGCCAGGTGTAGGCTGCGCAGGACGCGGTATTATCACTGCGGTAGGTCTTTTGGAACAGCTCGGAGCATTTAGTGACGACCTCGATTACGTATTCTATGATGTCCTTGGCGACGTTGTATGCGGCGGTTTTGCTATGCCAATCCGTGAAGGTAAGGCAAAAGAAATCTATATAGTTGCCAGCGGAGAGATGATGTCATTGTACGCTGCTAACAATATTTCAAAGGGTATCCAGAAATATGCTCAGAAAGGCGGAGTAAGACTTGGCGGTATTATATGCAACAGCCGAAGAGTTGACCGTGAGGAAGATCTTCTTCGTGCTTTTGCCAAGGAACTTAACACGCAGCTTATCTATTTCGTTCCAAGAGACAATATTGTTCAGCACGCTGAAATCCGCAGAAAAACTGTTATTGAGTACAATCCTGCATCTTCACAGGCTAATGAATATCGAGGCCTTGCAAAGGCTATTGATGAAAATACTATGTTTACGATCCCGACTCCTATGACACAGGAGCGTCTGGAAGAAATTCTGGTGGAGTACGGACTTATGGATGATCTTAAGGACGATTACAGAATCTGATTTAAGATCCATTCGAAAACTAGAAAGGAGGGTTACTATGAAGCTTGAATTAAAAACAGCTCCACCAATAATAGGAGTCTTGATCGCATTACTTGTAAATATCATAGTTCCCAATCATAAGAAACTAAAATATGCGGATCTGCCTCATTATAGGTATTTTTTGTATATAGCGCTGACTGTTACGGTAGTTCTTTTCATAATTGCACTTTTTAATGAAAAGGTAAGGGAAAGATATTCCTATAGAGGCTTTTTTATCGGTGGAGTTTTTGCGTTTTTGACATTGGTGGATGTAGCTACATCTAAATCCATGGTGCTTCCACAGCTGTATTTCCCAAGCATCGCAAGAATATTCAATGTATTTTTTGAGGATAGTGCACTACTTCTTGAATGCATTCAGAGTTCATTCCTGCTTCTTATAAAGGGTATTTTTATTGGATTTATCCTTGGAATGATCTGTGGAATAGCTGTAGGCTGGAGCAAAAATGCAAATTATTGGATATATCCATTTATACGTATTCTTGGACCTATTCCATCATCTACATGGACACCACTGGCATTGGTTGTATTTCCTTCAGCGCAGGGGGCAGCAGTATTTCTCATAGCTTTTGGTGTATGGTTTCAGATTACCATTTTGACCTGCTCGGGCATTCAGAGCGTTAAGAAAGCATATTTTGAAGTTTCATCAACTCTTGGTGCAAATGATCTGCAGAATCTTTTCAAGATTGCAGTGCCTGCTGCGGCACCATCCATTTTTCTTGGATTCTTCAATGCAACCTGTTCTTCCTTTGTAGCACTTATGGCTGCGGAGATGATCGGCTGCAAGTCAGGACTTGGCTGGTATGTAAACTGGCAAAAAACAATGCTTTCTTATCCTAATGTTTATGCAGGACTTATTGTGGTTGCTATATTTTGCTACATACTTGTTACTATCCAGTTTAAAGTCAGAGACAGATTATTATCATGGCAGGAGGGTGTTGTTAAATGGTAGAGACTAAACTTACTGGCGCAATATCCGCCAAGAATGTGAGAAAAGAGTTTATTGATCTAAATGGTGAGAATGTAATTGCACTTGAAAATGTTGATGTTGAGATAAAGCCCGGAGAATTCATATGCCTAATAGGACCCTCCGGCTGTGGAAAATCTACTTTTCTAAGGCTTGTCGCAGGTCTTATAGAGCCAACAAGTGGAACACTTTCTCTTGATGGCGAGGAGATAAAAAAGCCTGGCTATGAAAGAGGATTGGTGTTTCAGGATCCGACACTTTTCCCATGGCTCAATATATATGAAAATGTAGCTTTTGGCCTAAAGACTCGTCATATATATAAGGAAAAGAAAAAAGACGTAGATGAATTTATTAAGCTGGTAAAGTTAGAGGGCTTTGAAAAGGCATTGCCTCATCACTTATCAGGTGGTATGGCGCAGAGAGCGGGACTGGCAAGAGCGCTTGTTAATCATCCCAAGGTACTTCTTTTGGACGAACCTTTCGGTGCGCTTGATGCATTCACCAGAATGAATATGCAGGATGAACTTTTGAGAATCTGGAAAGAGAGAGGAACCACAATGATCATGGTTACCCATGATGTTGATGAGGCTGTTTATCTAAGTGACAGAATTTTTGTAATGACTCCCAGACCTGCCAAAATAGAATCAATAGTCAATGTTGAGATTGGCAGAAATGAAACCTTTGGACGAAAACGTGACAGCGCAGATTTTTTGAATCTGAGGTCCAAAATTCTTCAGATTCTTGATTATACAGGTAAGGCAGTGGAGATAGAGTACAACATTTAATGATAGTAAGAATAAAGGAGGAGCGTTATGAAAAAGAGAATTGTTACAACATTACTTACTGGTGTTTTGACACTTGCAACTCTTGCCGGCTGTGGAAATGAGGCTGCAAATGGTACTGTTAGCGAAGAGGCAGGTGAAAAAAGCAGCGCCATTGAAGAAGCATTAGCGGCTGGTGATGATTATGATCTGGAAGCGGCCTTCGCAAAAGAAACCGGAGTTGGTGAACCAATCAGAATAATCAGCACATTTGAAGGAACCTGTCAGGTCCAGACTCAGGTCGCATATCTTCTGGGCTTTTACGAGCAGGAAGGTCTTGTGGAGGGGATTGATTATGAATTTGTAGAATCCGGTGGAGAGACGGGAGCTGTTCTTTTATCAACTGATCAGGCAGATGTTGCTATTGGACTTATATCCGGTATGCTGCAGCCCCTTGATAACGGTCTTGAGGCCAGGGCTATTTCCGGTCTTCATACAGGTTGTATCACAATTGTGACACGTCAGGATAGTGGAATTAATTCCACAGCAGATCTTGCCGGAAAGACCATAGGCGTAACTGCACTTTCAGGTTCACAGCATATTGCTGCTTTAAGAGCGCTTAGTTATGAAGGACTTTCAGCAGATGATGTGGAGTTTATCGTATATGATGCTGATTCTATTCAGCAGGCTCTTTTGAACGGAGCAGTAGATGCCATCGGTCTTGGAGATTATAAGGCAGCTATTATGGGAAGAGATGAGGGCACAAAGATTATTTTTGATACATCTACAGATGAAAGACTTAAGGATGAGAACTGCTGCGTACTTTTCGCAAGCAACGCATCAATTGAAAGAAAGCCGGCTACACTTGCAAAGCTTGTAACTGCTATTCAAAAGGCATCTGTATGGATTTCAAATAATCCGGAGCTTTCAGCTCAGATCCAGGTTGCTCAGGGGTATACGGTCGGCGATGTGAATGTAAATACAGAGCTTTTAAAGACTTATCAGTATCCAACATCATTAACTTCACTTAGGGAAGCTGTATATCGTAATTTTGATGATGCTAAGGAAATAGGACTGTTAAAAGAGGATACGGATAAAGATGCTCTTGCAGAGAGCAGCTACCTGTTCCTTCCGGGAGTTGAGGATGGCCTTTCTATTACGGAAATTGAAGCGCCTAAGGATCCACAGCAGTTTTTAACTGCAAAAGAAGAATAATGACATAAAAATATTACATGAAAGTGATGAAAGCCACGGAGAGGGGATGTGCAATGAAAAATCGTATTACATCAGGAATTATATTTATTATTTTGGGGGCACTTATCGCTATAGGGCCACAAACTATCTTTTCAGTATGCGGACCTATGGAGAATGGTAAGTTTATGAAATGTCACTGGACGGCGCAGGCAGAAGTAGGAATCGGGCTTTCAATAGCAGCTCTTGCAATAGTATTGCTGTTTGCGACTAAAGCACAAGTAAGATTGGGACTTAATATAGGAATTATCGCTTTATTAGTTGTTGCAATAGCAATTCCTACAGTACTTATAGGGGTGTGCGGTGGAGAGCATATGCAGTGCCATGCACTGACCAGACCGGTACTTATTATCCTTGGAATAATAGGAATCTTATATGGTCTTGGTAATTCACTTTACCTTTGGAAGATCACTAAGAAGGAGCTTGAAACTAATGAAGAAACACTACTTAAGGACGCCACAGCTGGCGCTTAAAAATATCTTGAACAATCCCACTCGTACAGTGGAATTGGTCCTTTTAATGACAGTTGTATCCTTTGTTTTATTCGGCGGAACTATTTTGTCATTAAGTCTTCATAATGGCCTTCAAAATATGAAGGACAGACTAGGGGCAGATATTATGATAGTTCCGGTGGAAAATGAAGCTGATTTTGAGGCAGTTCTAATAAAAGGTGAGCCCAGTTGCTTCTATTTTAGTAAGGCACTTGAACAAAAAGTTGCGGCGCTTGAGGGTGTGGAACTATGCTCTTCACAGTTTTTCCTCACATCCCTGGATGCTGAGTGCTGTGATTCAAGGGTTCAGCTTATCGGTTTTGATCCGGATACTGACTTTTCGGTACAGCCCTGGATAAGCCAGGTCTTTGATGGAAAGCTTTCGGAAGGTGCTGTGATTATAGGTAATGACATCAGTCTTGAAGCAGGTGAGAACATCAAACTATTTGGAACAGAGTATGAGGTGGCTGCTAAACTAGATGCCACTGGAACCGGCCTTGATCAGGCGGTCTATGCAACTAATTCTACAATAAGGGCTATGTATGCTGATGCAGAAAGCAAAGGGCAGCGTTTTTTGGAGGATGCTAATCCAAATGAGTCTATATCTACGATACTAGTAAGAGTTAGTGAAGGTTACAGCAGAAAGGAACTTATTAAGAATATCCGAAAGGAATTGGGAGGCGTCAAAATTGTAGAATCACAGAATATGATCAGTTCTGCTGCTTCGAATATGAAGAGTATAGCTCTTTTTATCTACATTTTTGCCGGATTATTACTTTTGATCTCGTTATCAACACTGGCTTTAGTCTTTACGGTAATAGCGAATGAGAGAAAAAAGGAATTTGGAATTCTAAGGATTCTTGGTGCTACCAAAAAGAAGTTGTCAGATATTATCTTACTGGAATCTATTTTCATTAGTGCTGCTGGTGGAATGGCCGGAATATTGATTGCTTCACTAATTATTTTTCCGTTAAATGTATATATAGGTGATAATTTGGGGATTCCGTATCTTTTACCATCAGTCATAAGAATAATTCTTATACTGGTACTGGATTTATTTGTGTCTACTCTTATAGGACCATTATCAGCATCACTGTCGGCTGTCAGGATCAGTAAGGCAGAAACCTATCTGACCATAAGGGAGGGAGAATGATGGCACTTGAAATTAAGGGAATGGAAAAGAAATTCCTTCAGGGCGTAAGGATAGTAAGCGCAGTTAAAAAAATAAGTCTTTCTGTGCCTGATGGAGCGTTTATCAGTATCATTGGAAAATCCGGAAGCGGAAAGACAACGCTTTTAAATCTTATAGCAGGCTTACTGGTTCCAACCGAAGGCGAAATATTATTAGATGGTCGAAATATAACGATGCTGAGTGATGAAGAAGCATCTTTTCTCAGGAATACACAAATAGGCTATGTCATGCAGGGAAAGAGTCTTCTTGGAAATCTATCGGTACTGGAAAATGTTCTGCTGCCATTTTATCTTTTTGAGAGAGAAGGGGATGCTACCAGTCGAGCAAAAGCTTTACTTGATCAGGTGGGAATTTTGCATCTTGCTGATGCGTATCCATCGGCTCTTTCAGGTGGTGAGCTAAAAAGAGTTGCGATAGCAAGGGCGCTTATAAATAGTCCTAAAGTTCTTTTGGCAGATGAACCGACAGGCGATCTGGATGCCGAGAACACTCGTGAAATAATGAGGCTGTTTAGAAAAATAGCAGATAAGGGAACAACAGTTATTATGGTGACTCATGAGCTTGATACGGTAAAATACAGCGACGTTACATACAGGATGGACTTTGGAGTATTGGACGTTTACAAAGCGGTAAGTATTGCCTAGCGCCTGATTTATTTGAGAATATTGGACTTACTAAAAGATGAGACAGTCAAAAAAGCTGCTCATCTTTTTTGGCTTTCTAAAAGATATGATTGACCTTGACTTCGCGTACTTATATAATAAATGGGGTGTGTTTTTGTTGGAAAAGGTTAACCTTTCACACCGGATAAGAGCGATTGCTCATATTCTGAGAAAGTGGTTCAATAAAGGAGCTTATTTTGAGACGTTTATATATACCACTGGCATGGGAATTGCTATTTGTCATAGCAACTATTCTTTTGCCTAAGCAGTCTTTTCATCTTTTCTTTGTGTTCTACTTGGGACTGCTAATATACTATTATTATTTTCATAAACAGTTTTCGTTCCGCAAGTTTGCACGTAATCTGAAGAGGATCAAGACCTTCTGGATTCCGGTTCTGGTTACATTTGTTGGTCTTTTGCTTGCCAATGACCTTAAGAACAAGGTGATTCAACCGGTGTTTTATTCGGTCAAGGATGGAACTATCAGTATAATAACCCGTAATGATATTCTTCCTACATTTTTCTATGCACTTATGATGATAGTTATGAAGCCGGTGGCGGAGGAATTATTCTTCAGAAAGGCAATCATTGCTTTTGGCAGTAAGAAGAGAGTATTTGTTTTAACAATAGTAAGTCTTCTTTTATGTGCAGTATCCAGAGCTCATGGATTATTGGGGATAGCAGAGTGGATGCTAATGGCGATTCCGGTGACAATTGCTTATGTTGTGACCAGGAATATTTACATTTCGATCATGGCCCACGTTGCTTTTGAGTTCTACGATAACATTTATTCCATTGTTTACGCTGTCGGTAGAATCCTTAACAGGTAATACCGATGTGTAATTATAACTGTTACTATTTGCATATTGGGAGTTACAGGTAGTAACGCAAACTACAATTTTATTCCGGAGGAGAGGAAAAAAGTTATGTTGGAAAAATGTTTTAAACTGAAGGAGCATAACACTACTGTCAAACAGGAGGTTATTGCCGGCCTTACCACATTCCTTACAATGGCGTACATTCTTGCCGTAAACCCAAATATTTTGAGCGCTTCAGGCATGAATGCAAACGCAGTCTTCGTTGCTACAGCAATTGCATCTGCAATAGCAACATTCATTATGGCTTTCCTTGCTAATTACCCTATCGGTCTTTCAGCAGGACTTGGACTTAATGCTTACTTTGCTTACACGGTTTGTCTTGGGGAGCTTGCCGGTGAAGAGGAACCATTCAGAATCGCTCTTACAGCAGTATTTGTAGAAGGTGTTATCTTCATGCTGCTTTCATTCTTTAAGTTCCGTGAACAGATCATCAACAGCATTCCACAGAATCTTAAATTTGGTATTTCAGCAGGTATCGGATTATTCGTAGCTTTCATCGGTATGCAGAATGCAAGAATTATCGTAGCAAATGATGCTACTGTTGTAGGTCTTGGAAGCTTTTCAGATCTTGATATGGTTCTTGCTCTTGTTGGTCTTGTTATTATCTGTGCTCTTGTATATTTCAAGGTTACAGGCGGTGTTCTTATCGGAATCCTTGTTACATGGGCTATTGGTATGATTCTTCAGGGAGTTGGTATTTATGTTCCTGCAGAGGGCACAAGCCTTATTCCTAATTTCTCACAGGGACTTCAGCTTGGAGCTATTTCACAGACAGCATTTAAGCTTAACTTTGGTTGGGCAGCTTCACACATTATACAGTTTATTGCTATTACATTCAGTTTCCTTTATGTAGATCTTTTTGATACTGTTGGTACAGTAGTTGGTGTTGCAGATAAGGCTAACCTTCTTGATAAGGACGGCAATCTTCCAAGAGTAGGCAAGGTATTCTTTGCTGATGCTGTTGGTACAACATGTGGTTCTCTTCTTGGTACATCAACAATCACAAGCTTTGTTGAGTCCAGTGCAGGTGTTGCTGCAGGCGGAAGAACAGGCCTTACAGCTCTTACAACAGGTGTTATGTTCCTTGTTTCACTTGTACTTAGCCCTGTATTCCTTGCTATTCCTTCATTCGCTACATCTCCGGCACTTATCTATGTAGGAATGCTTATGGTATTCAGCATCACTAAGGTTAAATTTGATGATGGCGACATCGCTGATTCAGTTGGAGCTTATCTTGCACTTGTTATGATGCCTCTTGCTTACTCAATTGCTACAGGTATCATGTTCGCAATCCTTGGATGGGTTATCCTTAAGGTTATCGAGGGCAAGGTAAAAGAAATCAGCCCTGTAATGTGGATCGTATTTGTTTTATTCGCACTTAGAATTGCGGCATTGATCACTAACTTCCAGTAATCAGTTATCGTATTAAAATGCTTTGATGTGGGCCGGATGCTTATCTTTTAGCATACCGGCTCAATTATTAGAAATACATTTTTAAGGGAGGAAAAAAGATGTTTGGTAAAAAAGAAAAATCATCTAACAAGCCCAAAATTAGTCCAAAGATTATCATTGTAGTTGTGATTCTAATTTTGGGACTTACCTGCGTTGGTGAGAGCTTTTACTCGGTAAAAGAGCAGGAGCAGGCTATTCTGACTATGTTCGGGAAGGTGCTTAGAGTAGATACTGCAGGTCTGTATTTTAAGGTGCCGTTTTTACAGGATGTTCATTTGATTGATATGACAACCCACGGCATAGGAATCGGATATGTTATCAAGGATGGTCAGAACATAACCATTGATGATGAGGGA
Source organism: uncultured Butyrivibrio sp. (assembly GCF_947169445.1). GTDB lineage: Bacteria > Bacillota > Clostridia > Lachnospirales > Lachnospiraceae > Butyrivibrio. Next base: position 37,683 of record NZ_CAMVPU010000001.1, read on the forward strand.
GTTATGATCACTTCTGATTTCAACTTTGTAGACATTGACTTTTATCTTGAATACAAGGTTAGTGATCCGGTTGCAGCCTATTATAATTCACAGGCACCGGAGACTATCATGAAGAATATGGCTCTTGCCTGCATCAGAAATACAGTAGTCAACTATACAGTTGATGATGTTATCACAACAGCAAAGGGGCAGATCCAGGCTGAGGTAAAAGAAAAGCTTCAACAGGAGCTTACTGATAAGAACATAGGAATGATGGTAGTTAACCTGTCAGTTCAGGATGCTGAGCCTCCGACAGAGGAAATCGTACAGGCCTTCAAGTCTGTTGAAACAGCCAAGCAGGGAAAAGATACTGCTGTCAACAATGCCAAGAAGTATCAGAGTGAGGAGCTTCCTAAGGCAGAGGCTGATGCTGATAAGATCATTCAGGATGCTGAGGCTTATAAGCAGGCCAGAATCGCAGAAGCAGAAGGTCAGGTTGCCAGATTCAACGAGATGTACGAGCAGTACAAATTACAGCCATATATCACCAAGAAACGTCTTTTCTACGAGACAATGGAAGATGTGCTTCCTGGACTTAAGGTGATCATTTCTGATGGAAATACTCAGCAGATGCTACCTTTAGATAGCTTTAGCACATCCACAGACGCTGGCGAGTATTAATGAGGAGGCGCATTGATTATGGAAAAAAAGGGAAAAGGTAAATTTCTAATTGGATTATTAGTAGTAGTTGTGCTGCTTGTAGTATTTTTTATTGATTCATGTCTTTATATTGTTCATCAGAACGAATATGTAACTGTTAGAAGATTTGGTAAGATAGTTTCTATAGCTTCTGACCCAGGCCTTCATGTGAAGACTCCTTTCATTGAGGATACACAGTCAATAAGCGGTAAGATTATCCTGTACGATATTCCAGCTTCTGACGTTATTACCAAGGACAAGAAGTCAATGATTACAGATACTTACGTACTCTGGAAGGTTGCAGATCCGCTCAAGTATGTTCAGACTCTTAATGCGGTCAGCAACAGAGCAGAAGAGAGAATCGAAGCTTCCGTATATAATGCTACTAAGAACGCAATTTCTTCCATGACTCAGGATGAGGTAATCGAGGCTAGAGGCGAGACTCTTACCAAGATTATTACTGAGGAAGCTAATTCTGATATGTCAGGTTATGGAATAGCAATTGTACAGGCTCAGATTAAGTCACTGGATCTTCCTGATGATAATAAGCAGGCTGTATATGAGAGAATGATCTCAGAACGTAATAATATTGCCGCTTCCTACACTGCACAGGGAGAAGCTGAGGCTCAGAAGATCCACAACGAAACTGACAAGCAGGTTGCCATCATCAAGGCTCAGGCCCAGAAGGATGCTGCAGTTCTGGAAGCAGAAGGTGAGGCTGCATACATGGCAACACTTTCTCAGGCATATGACACTGAGGAAAAGGCAGATTTCTATAGCTACATCAGAGGACTTGATTCACTTAAGGAATCACTTAAGGGAGAAAAAACTCTCATTCTTGATAAGAACTCAGAACTTGCCAAGATTCTGTATGGCAATTTCAACTAATGTAATGGCTTAGAAATGCTTGTTTTCGTTCTCGCAGTAATTCATGGCAAATGAAAATGAAAAAACTCTCCTATGGTTCAAAATTTGGGTGAACCATAAACAGGAGAGTTTTTTTATATTGCCTTAGTTCATCATGCGGAGCTGCTGCTTGAGGCATTCGAAGGTGATGTGGTCGGATTTAACGGAAACTTCGCCATCAGTGTGAACCCACATGGGTTTATCAGTCTTGATGGTAACCTTTTGAACTACGTGGTGGCCGATTCCCTTTATCCAGTAGTAGTGTCCGATAAAGGAAAGGGGCAGCGCAAAGAGCATTCGGATCGAAGGCATATCACCGGCGTATACAAGGTCAAATTTACCATCTGTAAGATCGGCCTTGGGGGCAAAATTGAAGCCACCTCCCTCATAGTGGTGAACCATGGCTGCTATAAAAATAAACCGCTTTAGGTGGATGGTCTCGCCGTTATCAAGGATGATATCGCAGGGCACCTTTTCGGAGCTAAGAAGCTGACGCAGGGCAATTGATCCATAGGTGAGTTTGCCAAGACCTATTTTGTTCAGGAAATTCTTAGTTCCGGAGGAGAGAGCCTGCTCACATACAGCTGCATCAAAGCCTATTCCGGCGCTTACGTCAAAGAGCCTTATATAAGAAATCTTCTCATCATGAAGCCTTGAGGTTTCCCTGGACATGGAATTATAGGTGAGTTTTCCAAGGTCGAGAGTGCGGATGACTTTTCCTTCTATGATGCGGTCAATAAGATCATCTATCTTTTTGGGATAGGACAGATCTCTTGAAAAATCGTTGCTGGAACCAATTGGGATATAACCAACATAGGTGTTCTCAAAATCAGAGATACCATTAATAACTTCGTTAAGTGTGCCGTCTCCGCCAAGAACTACAAGCTTTGCCTGATTATTTGTAGTGATTTCCTTGGCTAGTCTGGTGGCGTCTCCCGGGCCTTTTGTGAAAGCAGCCTGATATTCAAGTCCTTTCTCGGAGAATTTCTTTTCAAGCTTTTCCCAGATCTCTTTTCCCTTACCGGATCTGGCGGATGGGTTTACGATACAGTAGTACATTTTAACCTCGCGCGTTTATTGTTAAATAAATAATTAATGTAATAATTATAGCATTTTTTTATCATCTATGTTACGATATGCAAGATGTTGCTTTAACGCATTACATTGTAAAAGATATTTGCTATTATTTTTGATAGTGATTATGAATTGACCCGAGGATTTAGCAGCATCCCCGTAGAAAATTTAATTATGTTAATGGAGGAGTCAGGAAATGTATTCATTGGAAGAACTTAGGGTAGTTGACCCGGAAATTGCGTCTCTTATTGAAAAAGAGGTTGATCGTCAGAACGATCACATTGAGCTCATTGCATCTGAGAACTGGACCAGTAAAGCGGTTATGGCAGCTATGGGAAGCCCGCTTACCAACAAATATGCTGAGGGACTCCCTGGAAAAAGATATTATGGTGGCTGCTTTGTTGTTGATGAAGTTGAAAAGCTTGCCATCGAGAGAGCTAAAGAGCTGTTCCACTGCGATTATGCTAACGTTCAGCCACACTCAGGAGCTCAGGCTAATCTTGCAGTGCAGTTCGCACTTCTTCAGCCCGGTGACACAATCATGGGTATGAACTTAAGCCAGGGCGGACATCTTACTCACGGAAGCAGCGCTAACATTTCCGGAACCTATTATAATGTTATCCCTTATGGTGTTGATGAGAACGGTGTTCTTGACTATGAGGAAATGTACAGACTGGCTGTAGAGCATAAGCCAAAGCTCATTATCGCCGGTGCTTCTGCTTACTGCAGAACAATTGATTTCAAGAAGTTCAGAGAAGCTGCTGATGCTTGCGGCGCTGTTCTTATGGTAGATATGGCTCACATCGCTGGTCTTGTTGCAGCAGGTGTACATCCTAGCCCATTCCCATATGCAGATGTTGTTACTACTACAACTCACAAGACTCTTCGTGGACCTAGAGGTGGTCTTATTCTTTGGAATCAGGCAGCTCAGGATAAGTACAAGTTCAATAAGGCAGTGTTCCCTGGAATTCAGGGTGGCCCACTTGAGCATGTGGTTGCTGCTAAGGCTGTTTGCTTCAAGGAAGCTCTTTCTCCTGAATTTACCGAGTATGGTCAGAATGTTGTTAAGAATGCCAAGGCTCTTTGCAAGGGACTTATGGACAGAGGAATCAAGATCGTATCAGGCGGAACAGATAACCATCTTATGCTGATCGACCTTACTAACTTTGACCTTACTGGAAAAGAAGTAGAAGCTTGGCTTGATGATGCGCATATCACAGCCAATAAGAATACAATTCCTAACGAGCAGCAGTCTCCTTTTGTAACAAGCGGTATCCGTCTTGGAACACCTGCTGTAACAACAAGAGGAATGAATGAAGAGGATATGGATAAGATAGCTGAAGCTATTGCCGTAGTTATCAAAAATAAGGGTGAAAAGAACGATGATGCCAGAAAAATCATCGCAGAGCTCACTGCTAAATATCCGTTAAAGTAAAAACTGTTTGTCTGTTTTTTGAAACTAACAGGGCGTATGTTTTATTTCATGAATTGAAGTAATCATGCGCCTTATTTTTTCTTTTTTCCTGTCTTACTAATTTATCAGGTGAATGACTATATAGGTGAAACAAAAACTGTTTGAATTGTCTATAATGAATATACAATTATAATAATTGGCAGAATATAAGACAATTACATGGCTATAATCAAAATAAATAAAAGAAAATTCAAAAATGTATTGACAATATAATTCCATATGCATATAATAAAAACATCTAAAGAAACAAAATACTTCTCCAAGATAAAACCAGATCAGAGGAGAAAGAAAGGCAGGTACACTCCAAAGGGATAGTTAGTTAAAATATTCAGAGAAAGGATGGTACACTCCACCAAACTACTAAATTTAGTTTTATAAAAGGTTTTAAGAGTTTTAAAAAGTATTAGTTCGGAAGTAAGATTTAGAAATACAGCTATCGAGTACATGATATGTGGTAGTAATGCAATATAAATAACTTGCAGCCACAGCATATGAATGCAAAGGTTAATGGAAAGAACGAGCTGGGAACTGGAGGATAGGTCCATTGGACAAAGAAATATCAGAAGTTAATAAGTACTCGGCATAGGGCAGAAGCAGGTAATATCGATGAAGCTTCTGCCCTCAGTTTTTGTATGGAAAAAAATATGGTTTATTAAATTTATAACGCGTTGTTTTTATGGTAATATTTTAGTATGATGGTTCAGTATCTGAATAATCGGACGGATGGGTATACATCTTGGATTATGTTTATGTAAAACCGTAGTTTCTGCGGCTTTATGAAAAAATCTTCAAGATTATATTCATATCTGTTTTTATCATATATTTGTTGGGAGTTTTAGGGGAAATGGGAAGAATTGACGAACAGGATTTTGATGAGAAGAGGCTGGCTAGAAGACAACGCAGGAAGAGGAGCCAGCTTATTGCATATATATTGCTTTCAGTACTTTTGATCATAGTAATTATTGGAGGTGTCTTTGGCGTTCGCTACATAACCAAGGTGGTTAATGCTAATAAGGCTGTTAAATTGCAGCAGGAAGAAGAGGCTGCAGCTGCTTTGGAGGCGTCGCAGAATGTAGTTATAGAGACTCCGCAGGATACAGCCATGGAGCCCCAGGAGATGACACAGGGAGATGTCCTTGATGAAATAGTGAATAGCTGCATAGGTGAGCTTTCTATCGAGGATAAGGTAGCAGGTCTTTTTATGATAACACCTGAACAGCTTACCGGCGTTGAGACTGTGATCAAGGCGGGGAGCAGTACTCAGGATGCACTTTCCAGATATGCAATAGGAGGCCTTGTATATGCTTCCAAGAATATCAAATCCAATGATCAGATAATCGAAATGCTTCGTAATACAGGTTCCATGAGTAAATATCCTGTATTTACCGCGATAAAAGAAGACGGAACTTCAAGTGGATGTATTCAGGCATCTCTCGGTGGAATTGAGATACCGGACATTAACAGCTCAGATGCAGCATATACCGCAGGCACCAATATTGCAGCAGCCATGTTCAAGTACGGTTTTAATTTGAATTTTGCTCCGAATCTTGATATCAGTGAAAATGGCAAATATGGTACAGATAAAGATGTTGCTTCGGACATTACCGCAGCTTTTGCAAGCGCTCTTTCTGATTCGGGAATTATAGCATGTGTCCATGACTTCCCGGTTAGTGCGGATACTGCAAGCGGAATGGCAATTGACGAAAGCGGAAGCGAACAGCTTGCAACCGGTGCTTACTCAATTTACAAAAATGCTTTTGAAAACGGAAATGTTAAGGCAGTAATGCTTAGCAATGTATCCATTCCAAATGTGGTTGGAGATAACACCCCTGTATCATTGTCTTCTGTAATGATACAAGACGAACTTAGAGGCGTTCTTGGATTTGATGGAATCGTTATAACTGGTCCCTTGAACCAGAAAGCTATAACCGAGAATTATTCTCCTGCAGAGGCAGCCGTTAATGCTATAGCATCCGGTGCAGACATGATCTACCTTCCGGAAGATTTTTCTGCGGCTTATCAGGGCCTCCTTGAAGCAGTAGAAAATGGAAAGATAACAGAAGACAGATTGGACGAATCACTTAGAAGAATATACAGACTGAAATATCAGGACAGAGTCGATGATATGAACTGATCAGATAAAGGCTATTGGGGCATAACCAGAGCAATAATTTTGACTATGAGAATACCCGCATTATTGTATACAGTAATGCTTTAGAAATTCAGTGTTTTCCTGTGGTAAAAGGCACTTCACTTATGTTAGAATGAATTTTGGCTTTAAAACAAAGCATTATTTTTCGGGTGGAGATTTGTATGTCAGAAACACAAAAAAAGATTGTATTTACTCTTAAAAAGGATCTGATTCGTCTCGTGGTGGTGCTGCTTGCAGCTTTCTTGATGGCGATGAATATTCAGACCTTTATTAATGCAGGAGGCCTTTATCCCGGCGGTGCTCAGGGACTGACTATTATTATAATCCGAGCAACATCTAAGTTCTTAGGTATTGAACTTCCTTATACTCCTGTGAGTCTTATTTTAAATGCTATTCCTATCTATATTGGATTTAGATTTATCGGTAAAAAATTCACTCTCTTTTCACTTATCATGGTGTTCTTCAACGGTATATTTGTAGATATGCTGCCTATATATCCGGTGACTCATGATCCGCTGCTTATTTCAATTTTTGGTGGTATTGTGAATGCCGTTGCGATTACCATGTGTCTTGACGTGGATGCTACAAGCGGTGGTACGGACTTTATTTCTATCTTTTTATCCCAGAGAAAGGGTATTGATGCATTCCCCATAATCCTGGCTTTTAATGTCTGTCTGCTTACTGTTGCCGGTATTTTGTTTGGATGGGATAAGGCTCTTTATTCCATGATTTTCCAATATGTTTCAACCCAGGCGCTTCACGTTTTGTACAGAACATATCAGCAAAAGACCTTGTTTATCATAACTGACGTGCCAGAAGAAATCTGTAAGCTGATTTATGCTAAGTCAGGCCATGGCGCCACACTTATAGATGGAGAGGGCTCTTACGGTCACAGCGATAAAAAAATTGTTTATTCTATCGTAAGTGCAGCTGATACCAGAAAGCTTATTCCTCTCATTAAGGAGATGGATCCTCATGCCTTCATTAACTCTATTAAGACTGAGGAAGTTATGGGTAATTTCTATATGAGGCCAAGAGACTAAGGAGGATTTATGACAGAAAAAAATCAGAAGTGGCTTTTTAACAAGGATGCAGAAGGACAGCAGGTATCCGATGGAGTAGTTCGAATTATAAAGAGTTACACGGATGAGCTTATGGTGGTGGAAAATCACTTTAAGAAAGGTGCTGTTGGTGCGCTTCATTCACATCCGCATACACAGATTACATATGTTGTTTCAGGTAAATTTGAATTTACAATTGGTGATGAAAAAAATATAGTTACAGCCGGTGACACAATGCTGAAAAAAGATGGCATTGAACATGGCTGTGTATGTCTTGAAGAAGGAGTTCTTCTTGATATCTTTTCGCCTATGAGAGAAGATTTTGTTGAGTGATAATTTTTTGCCGCACTTTAGCTACAGTGCGGCATTTTCTTTAAGTATTGTATAAGATTTTTGTTAGAGTATTTTTTGAATGCATAGATCTTATATATGAGCAGGATGTTTGATTCTATAAATTTGATAAAAGAGGTAGATTAACATGAATAAGAAAATTGAAATATTGATTGATAAGCTATATCGGTATGACAGGAAAGATGAGCTGTGCTTTATTGGCTTTCCGCTTCCTAAGGGAACCACAACAGATACATCAGATATACAGCTTTGGAGCGAAGATGAAACCTTCTGTCTTCCTACTCAGATGAAGGTAACTTCAAGGTATGATGATAATTCCATACGCTTTGTTTTTATCAGATTTCTTGCAGATATCCCTGCTAACAAAAGGAGCAGATTCTTTTGCGTAATAGGAGATGGGAACAGTGAGAGGGATTCTGAGCCTGCGGCCTTTAAGCCGATTTCTTTGGAAAAATTTAAATCCGGTTACAGAATAGAAACTGTTGACGAAGAAGGCAAGCTCTTTTCCTACGAGGTAAGGGATAACTCTTCGGAAATCTTTAGCTCTTTATCTTATGATATAAAATGTTATAAAGCTAAACAGTTTATGGGACCATGCCTTAATATACGTGATGCTGAATATACCGTAAACACAGGCACCTGGGAAGTTGTGGAACAGGGACCTTTGTGTGTGGTACTGAGAAATAAGGGGTTCAATCTAAATGAAAAAAACGGTGAGAAGATAAGCTTTGAATTAAAGCTCACAGCTTATGCAGGGAAGGCTTATACGGAAGTATCCTACAGACTGATAAATGACACTGATGAGCTTTTTGAAATTAAGCGTTTGGATTTCCGGGTGTTTAATGAAGAGAGCCGTGGAACGATGGCTTCACTTGTGAGCGAGGAAAATAAAAGCCTTGACTCAACAGGCTGCGGAGATCATCTGACAAAGAGCGAAGCCGGCGATGGACCAATTTATCATGTGTCAAATACGGCGGAATGCGATGCTCTTATAGATGGCAAAGAGTTAGGGAAAGTTAGGGCTATAACTGCTTCATCCAACTATAAGACCGACTATTATATCGGAAAAGACGGCGCTGCGGTATCGAAGATTGTGGACCATAAATACCTCTTAAAGGAAGGCAACGAACATTTTTCTGAAGTGTTCTATGGCACTTTCTTTGCTGACTGCACGGATGATGAGGGCGGAGTGTGTGGCACTATTTTCCAGGCACAGCAGAATTACCCTAAGGCTGTTCTTGCAGATAAGGAAGGCATAACTCTTTTCCTGGTACCTGAATGCGAGGATAAGGTTGTGCTTCAAAGTGGAATGTCCAGAGAGCAGAAGTTCCTGCTGCATTTTCATGCTGCTGATATGAGCATGACAGAAATAAATGACAGAAGCATTGTGTATCAGATGCCGTACAGGCCATATGTTTCACCGTCTGTTTTTAGAGAAGCAGGTGTATTTCCTGACATTTTCGTGGATGAAGTGAATTTCACTGTAGAGCAGAATCTGGTAGCAAGAGCTGATGGACACTGCAGAGCACTTGGAATGCTTAATTTCGGAGATTCCTATGATGCCAATTACACCGCTCAGGGCCGCGGTGGCGGTAAGCTGGTATGGTGTAACAATGAGTATGATTATCCTCATGCCTGTGCTCTAATGTATGCAAGGACCGGTATCCGAAGATTCATGGATTACACAATCGCTTCTGCAAGCCACTGGATGGATGTTGATGTTTGCCATTATCATAAGAATCCTCTTTACATAGGTGGTCAGTGGGAACACACCGCAGGCCATGTCATCAACGGAGTTATGGTCTGCTCCCATGAATGGGTTGAGGGACTTCTTGATTATTATCATTTTACCGGTGATGAGAGAGGACTTGAGACTGCAATAGGAATTGGAGAAAATGTTCTTCGACTTCTTGATATGCCTATGTATGCTAAGCCAGGCGAAGCAAATGCCAGAGAGACCGGATGGGCTCTTAGGTCACTTACTGCTCTTTATGTTGAAACTTTGGATAAAAAGTGGCTTTCAAAGTGCGATAAGATCTTAAATGACTTTAAGCTATGGGAACAGCAGTATGGACACTGGCTTGCTCCTTATACTGACAATACGATCATACGAGTTGGCTTTATGATTTCAGTGGCGGTAGGTTCTTTAATGCGCTACTATAATCAGTTTCCGGATGAGGAATTAAAAGGTCTTATCCTTAGGGCTGTTGATGATGTAATTGAGAACTGCTATGTGAAGGAATGGGGGATCTTCTACTACAAAGAGCTTCCATCTCTTAACAGACTAGGAACCAATACTCTTTTGCTGGAGGCACTTACAGCCGCCTATGACTTGTCTGGAGATAAAAAATACCTGGAATATGGCATTGGTACCTTTAAAAGAGCTATGTCTGATTCTCCATCATATTCTTCAACTAAGAGGCATGAGGACGACGCAGTGCTGGTCGGAAATATGAGCAGTAAAAATTTTGCCCAGAGCATGATTCCTATCGCCGGATTCTACAGGGCAATTACGAATGCAGGGGTGGAAGTACGTTCTATTGCAGTATGATTTATGATCGGAAAATGATAATGGCGGAAATGAGAAACCTCATGACCGGTTACTGTTCACTCGCTTGCAGCTCGCTCCAGTAACAAATTCGCGCATTCATTCCAATTCGACTTCGTCGAAGAGTTGGCTGAATCAATAGCACCTGTATAATCGGAACCATTGGTTAGGTTAAGAACGATACTTGAAACATCGTCTACGACTATGTCGCCGCTGGCAGACTGGTTTGAAAGGTTAACTGTAGCGTTACCACCATTCTTTCCTTCGGTTCCCCAGCTGTCAGCTGAAAGGTCTATAAGGACATTGCTGTCGTCAGAGTAGATGAGCTCTACATTGTTTAAGTTTATCGTGGTGGTTACGTTAGTTACGTGGAACATCGAGCCTGTAAGCGCTGTGAGGCTTCCGCCTGTCATATTTAATTCGGAGCTTCCTTCCTGGGCATCACCAGACATTGACTGATATATAAGTACGTTGGTTGCTGTAGTCGACTGTCCGTTCAATGTGGCGTTATTTCCGGTGAGATCGGAGTCAGTTATAGTAACAGAATTACCACCTTCAATCACAACTGCTTCTGAATTTGTGGCTGATAGTGTGGAATCAGAAACGGTTATATCAGCAGTAGAATAAATCGCTGGTGATCCGACACCGGAAGTAGAAGCTGTTGTTTCTGTGGCCGTTACAGTTCCGCCACCGCGGTCTGTACGGATAGCTGCTGAAGAATTACCTGTAGTAGAAATAGTTACATTATCAGCAACGAGGGTGGCACCTCCGGTTGTCATAAGGCTGCCGGAATTGTTTCCCGAAACGGCAGAGAGCATCCGACCCGCAAGCACGAGCATGAACGGTAAAAGAAATAACAGCGGGATAGCAACTTACCCCGCTGTTCGTGTTTTCTGAATGATTACGGAAGATCAACATCGTTTCCAGTATAAAGGTATCTCAAATGAAAGCCCGCATCCAAATCCCTTATATCTGAATAAGCGATCGTCACGCCGTATTCTACCGATACGTCAAGCCCCTTGTCGCCGAAGCCGTACACGTAATGATAGCGGGGATGTGCGTCCTCGATGGGTTTTGGAGTGCGCCGCGTGACCCAGTTTTCATTCTGACAGAGATACGCCTTTTCGGAGATCCTCTTGATCGTACTGCCTGAGGGCATGGTTTTCGTCTTTTTACCGGCGCCGCTGCCCTTGACATAAACGTCTTCCCACACGCCGTCTTTGTATTTCCCGATATAAGACTCCGTGACCTTGCCTTTTTTCATAATGACGTACCAATAGGTATCGCCCTTTCCGCCGAGGATGTGATCGACGTCGTCCCGGTACGCCTGATAATACTCAAAGCCGCCGTTTTCTTCTACAAGCTGAATGAACCGTTCTTCAAACATAACACTACCTCATGAGTTGATCCGGCTGAAAGAAATCAGAGTGGCTCACTATTGATTCACCGACACAAAAATATTGATCTGTGCGGTAGCGTTGCTGCCTATCCGAATCTGCAGCGGAATTCCGTTATACTCATAATCAGCGACCTGCTGCTCTCCGCCGGTCAAAGTATTTACACTGTCAACGGCAAGCCCCGCATCAGCAAGCATGGCGGCGAGACCATTCAAAGTGTCGGCGAGGGTCTCGTTGTCCGCGTAGCCGGTCACTGACAAGCTGTCATTCGTGATCATCAGAAGGACATTCTCTCCGGACTCTGCGTAATCAAGAGCCGGCAGTCCAATGGATGCCCACATCTCCTCGGTTGGCCAGGTATCACCGTCGCTGCCTACCGCATCCTGAAAAGCATAAAAGACATTTTCGGGGATTTCTCCGCCGCCGGAGATACCGTTGCCATTACCATTACCGTTAACATTGGCGCTTTCTCCTGCGTCAGCGCGCTCGCTTTCGATCAAATCTTCAAGTTCGTCATCAGACAAAGAAGAAAGCTCTCCATCTTTATAGAAGCGGGTCAGCAAAGTGGCGATCGCTTTTCCTTCGTAGGTAAAGACGAAATCGTAATAGCCGGGTTCACATTCTTCGGGATGCAGATAAAAGCTGCCCCATTCCGTTTCATCTGGATTTTCCGTATCCTCGGGATAATGAAGATCGCAATAGTTCGCAAAGTTCGGATCGAGATCGGAGAATTTGGCTTTGTTGTAATACTCCTGATCGTCGCGGTGCTTGAGTATCCAGACTCTGAGTCCGTAGGTCGCGTCGGTATCCGGGTAGAAATAGACCCACTCGTTCAGTTCAAAGATGCAGCGGACGTCGGTAAGGGAAGACTCTTTGCTGTTGAAGCCGTCCGTAGTGCCGGCTTGGTTGCCTTTGATGACCACGCCGCGAAGGACGGACGGATCCCTGTCGTCAAGGGCGATGAGGTTGAGTTTTCCGGTGAGTTTTGCTTCCTCGGCGTTATTGCCGCCCTGCGAGGTGTTGCCGTTGCCCGATTCGTTGCCGGATTGCTGATTATCACCGGTGCTATTTGCGGGCGGGGTGGTGCTGTTGCTTCCGGGATCGTTGCCTTTGCAGGCTGCCAAGCTGACAATCAGCAAAGCAGAAAGCAGCAGACAGATGATGCGTTGTTTGTTAAACATAATAAGCCTCCTTCAAGATTGCTCTCGGAAGGAGGATCGACTTGAGTCAAAGACTTTTGATTCATCCTCCGAGGCAGAATCGTCCTCAGAGGTGTTGTCCTCAGAGGTGTTGTCCTTAGAGGTGTTGTCCTTAGAGGTGTTGTCCTCAGGGGTGTTGGATAGAATAACCCTTATAAAGGGTACCACAAGTGCTCTTGGAAGTCAATACCTTTTAGAAATAATCCTGTAATTCATCAATAAATCAGAAAAAGCACTTGACAAAACGCTTCATGGGGAACGCCACAGGACATTGAGCCATTCATAGCTCCTAAGTTTGAGGATAATGTGATACTCACTCAGACAGAGAGGCTTACAATGGAGAGCAGACCTAAGATTCCAAAGTACGCCAGAAATAAGAATGTGCTTATCATAGGTGGGGCCGGTTCTGGTAAAACGAGATTTTTCCTGTTGCCGAACTTATTACAAATGCACAGTTCTTATGTAGTTACTGATCCCAAGGGGGACCTTGTGGTCAAGACAGGTAAATGCCTGAAAAGACATGGCTACGAGATTAAAGTTTTTAACACCATAAATTTCAGCAAGAGTGCTCACTACAACCCATTCCGTTATATCCACTCGGAAAAAGACATCCTGAAGCTGGTAAACGCATTGATATCCAACACCAAAGGTGAAGGCAAATCAGGTGATGAGTTCTGGACAAAAGCAGAGACGCTGTTATATACAGCTTTGATCGGATATATCTATTATGTTGCACCATATGAAGAGCAGAATTTCAATACTCTTCTGGAGCTTATAAACGCCTCAGATGTCAGGGAAGATGATGAGGATTATATGAGCCCGGTGGATATGCTCTTCAGAGATTTGGAAAAAGATAGTCCTGATCACTTTGCTGTTAGGCAATATAAAAAATTCAAAGTTGCTGCCGGCAAGACTATGAAATCAGTGCTCATAAGCTGTGCAGCAAGACTTTCGCCTTTTGATATTCAGGAGCTAAGAGATATTACAAGGTATGATGAACTTGACCTTGATATGCTTGGAGACAGGAAAACTGCACTGTTCCTTATCATGAGTGATACTGATCCGACATTCAATTTCCTTATAGCTCTTATCTACACTCAGATGTTCAACCTGCTATGCGAAAAGGCGGATGATGTCTATGGCGGAAAGCTTCCGATTCATGTGCGATGCCTTATAGATGAGACAGCAAATGTTGGACAGATACCTAACCTGGAAAAGCTTGTAGCCACAATTCGAAGTCGTGAGATAAGCGCTTGCCTGTTCCTTCAGGCAAAGTCACAGCTTAAGGCAATCTACAAAGATCACTGTGATACCATAATCGGAAATATGGATTCACAGCTCTTCCTTGGTGGTACAGAGCAGACTACGCTTAAGGATCTAAGCCAGATGCTCGGTAAGGAAACCATCGACATGTACAACACCGGAGAAAGCAGAGGCAACAATCCGTCTTATTCTATGAATTATCAGAAAACAGGAAAAGACCTCATGACCATGGATGAGCTTGCTGTTATGGATGGGGGTAAGTGTATCTTGCAACTTCGTGGAGTAAGGCCGTTCTTCTCTGATAAGTATGATGTAACACAGCATCCACACTATAAGGAGACAGGCGAGTACGACAAGAAGAATAAATACGATATCGCAAAGAACCTGAAGCCGAGAATGTCTCTTAAGGATGAAGATTTTTATGACGTTGTAGAAGCATAAAGAAAGGGCGGGGTATATCGCTATACTCCGCTCAAAATCATTTCTGTTTATTTGCTTTCCACTTGGCCAAAACGCCTTCAAGTTTTTTGAAATCAAGACACCGTTTTCGGAGATTGTTATTAGCTTTGTCAGAATTAATCATATCGTAAAGCTTATTTGCTTTTTTGATTATTGCATCCTGATTCTTCTGCACCCAATCAAGCTCGTTAGAACATAGATTCTTATATGCTTTTGTCTCAGCAGAATCATTTTTATTGATTTTTACATTCATTTTAGTGATCACTGAATCGTCAACAGGAATCATATTATTAAAGTTCATAACACCTATTAACTTTTCATCATGAAAAATCCTTGTAAAATCAATATCATTTTTCATTGTCAAATGTTTTGGCTTTGGGTGATCCTAGGGAATGCAGTACTGATGCTGGCCACAAATAACGACTACACCAACAAACGGTCTATTACTCTTGTGAATCTGCGGAGATACTGATTGCACCCTGTCATCAGCAGAATGAAGATTGCGAACATATTTCATGTCCATGGTGTACAGATATAGCTTTTCTTGATTCATACTCCTCCAAAATATAAGAAGGCTGCAACAAGTGCAGCCCTCATTTGCTTCCACTTAACGGTAGGATTCACCGCTTTAATAGCTCCCACTCACAGTAGGGTTCACTGCTTTTATAGCTCCCACTCACAGTAGGGTTCACTGCTAAGTCTAGAATAACATAATCGGTGCTTAAGTCAATATAAGTTGGAAATATTTCACAAAGAATTTACATACTACTAATCAATTTCATTTCAAGAAAGGAGAGTAGTCCGAAGGTTCAATTTGTTCGGATGAAGGTTGTTTATTGAAGTAGAGCGATTATGAAGTATGTTGTATGAAGCTGAATTTTTGGGCGAAAACGAAAAAACGTTCATTTAAGTTTTCTGAACAAATCATCATAAATCTGTGAACGCTGATTATATCTGGCGTTATCGAGTTTTGTCCCACATTTTCAAAGTGAACAAAATAAAGAATGAACAAATGGAGTATTGTTCAAAACCATTATAGCAGGTTTTGTTCATACTTTAGTCGGGTATACTCTTTTTTGCACCCTAAATGGGTAGCAGAAAGGAGAATCACAGATGGGTGATTTAGTAGAGATTTACCCTCCGGAGAAACAGCTGAGGTATGCTGTGTATTCAGTCCGGAACGTAACACCTGATGGACTGTTGTTTAACAGATCCTTCATAGTTCTGAAGAATGGGTATGGCGTGATCGTCAGATTCACTAGACTTCATGAGTACTCAGGTGCTTACGACAAACGTACCACCATTCCGCTGGAATCAAATCCAGAGGGGAAAATGTATTTCATTGTGATGATGCTGAACTATGTTCTGGTTGATCACGGTGAGGATGAGGAAATAAAGATCCTTCCAAGTCCTTATGAAGACGAGGCCAAGAAGCAGTATGAAACTGCACTTCGAGCTGTAGGTTCAAGCTTAAGGCACAGAACTGAAAATGACGATGAGCTATTCTTTTTTGGCGGAGACACCAAGAAATGGCATTTGGATGTGGCAATAGACTGTGTCAGGGAAATGGACGAAAACGATAGGACTTATGTAGCTAATCATTTGCAGACAACGGATTATCACTTTGGATATGCAATGGGAATTCGGAACGAGTACATATACCCGGCTAAGAAGCATCATAGTTTTATGGCAGATAATGATTCTACAGAGATTATGAAGGTTATTTTTTCAATACTGCATAGAGGATACAGCTTTAGAAATCCAGTATGTACAAAGTATTTTGAAAGCTTTGAATATGGTTGTCTGGTTCATAAATATGGTGAATCTGCCAAGGATCTTTTTGTTGCTATAGAAAACAGGATTTTTAGCCAGGAAGAGAATCTGACTGCTGAAGATGCACTTAATCAGCTGAAAGAGAGTCTGACTAAAAAGTATGGGAAGATCAGCATTTATTGAGGAGGGTGAGATGACAGGACCAAGAGATAGGTTATACGGACATACAGCATTTTTTCACATTCATAACACACATACTACCGGGATAAATAATCTCGGTAGTCCTCCCTAAAACAACCCGACTTATAATGGGAATTTACATAGATGGAGCTCTAGCGACTCTTATAGCGCCGGAGCTCTTTTTTGCATATAATATTAGAAGTGATTATCTACAGAAATGGCGGTGATTTACAGATGGAAAGCCCATTAAAATCGATAAATGTTGTTGCTGCTCTTATCACAGATGGGAAAAGAGTTTTTGCAACAGCTAGAGGATATGGCAACTACAAAGGCTGGTGGGAATTCCCAGGTGGAAAGGTAGAACAGGGGGAGACTCCAGAGGATGCTCTTGTCCGTGAGATTAGAGAAGAGCTGGATTCAGAAATACGAGTTGATGAGTACATTGAAACAATCGACTATGATTACCCGGAGTTCCATCTGTCAATGCGCTGTTACTGGTGCAGCCTGATATCGGGTAATCTGGTGCTGAAAGAGGCCGAGGATGCCAAGTGGCTTGATGTAGAACATATTGATTCAGTCAAATGGCTTCCTGCAGACATTACCCTGATAGATAAGATCAAGAAAAGGATGGCTTAAATAGCAATGAAAAAGCTAAAGATAACTTTCAATTCTCCCGTAGTACTGGGATTTATATTTCTAAGCCTGGCAGTTCTGATTCTTGGATTTGTTACACTGGGCAAGAGCAATGAGCTTCTGTTCATGACATATCACTCAGCGCTGACCAATCCCCTGACATATGTGCGTTTCTTTACACATGTTCTAGGGCACAGCGGATGGGAGCATTATATTGGTAATGCTGCATATATACTACTTTTAGGTCCACTTCTTGAGGAAAAATATGGTTCCAAAAAGCTCCTGCAGGTGATCATAATTACTGCTTTAGTTACCGGACTTGTGAACTATATTCTTTTTCCTACAGTAGCTCTGTGTGGTGCCAGTGGAGTTGTATTTGCTTTTATACTGCTGACATCATTTACCAGCTTCAAGAACGGAGAGATTCCGCTTACATTTATCCTTGTAGCAGTAATCTTCCTGGGACAGCAGGTTTATGAGGGAGTATTCCTTCAGGACAACATATCTAATCTGTCACATGTGCTTGGAGGAATTATAGGCTCAGTTGTAGGATTTAAGCTAAACAAGAAACGATAAGTAGTTGCGCTTATGGCCAGGTGAAACGAAGCTGGTAAGATGTTCCAATGATATGCTGTTGAGAGGAGTAGTGTTTTGAAAGAGTGGAAGGATTTTTACGAGAACATGAGTCATGACATGTATCTCAATGAATATGAGACAGATCTTTACTGTGCATACGATTATTTTGGGGATGATGAGGAATCTGAAAAGAAGGCAGAAAGTTTAAATGACAAATATGAGAAGTTCCTGAAAAAATACGACATAGAACGCGAAGAAGACCGGTTTAAGGTTGCGCTTGCAGTAAAGTACACAGATGCATTGTTGGAGAAGGGAAGAGGAGAACTTAGGAAACATCCAAATGCGGAGGGGTTCCTGGGAAATTATTTTGCCGAAGAAATCATTGCCAGGTATAACGCGAGATACAGGCTGCTGTGGGATGACGAAGACAAGGATTTTGCTATTGCCGTCATTAGGATGATGATCGATTTTGTCAACGAAGACTATGATCATACAAATAAAGGAATTGTTGACCTTTTTACGATTGATGGCATGACAGAGCTTTATGCGGAATATGCGGATAAGAAGCCTGCTCTTTTCAGAGATGCAATCTTGAAAGCCGGGAAGATAGATTACAGTTTTTATCGTGACAATGACATGCCATTTGAAGATCATTTTGCCAGATATAAGCAGGTCAGAGAAGAACTGGAGGGGATAGTACATTCCTTGAAAAAAGAATGTGGTGTGGAGTGAGCAGTAATAAAAATACTATTATAAATTATAAGGAGTGGGTTTGGGACTATTATGAATATAGTTGTTTATTGTGGCTCCAGTAGTGGAATTGGTGATAAATACCTTGAATCAGCCAGAGTTTTGGGCAAATGGATTGGCGAGAGCGGTAATACTTTAGTATATGGTGGAGCCAGTAAAGGTCTTATGGGTGCTGTGAGTAATGCAACTCTGGGAGCTGGTGGAAAGGTTATAGGAGTTCTTCCAAATGTACCACGGATTCAGGCCAGAAGACATCAAGGGCTTACTGAATATATAGATACTGCGTCCATGGCTGAGAGAAAAGCTAAGATGATAGAATTGGCTGACGCTTTTGTGGCTCTTCCGGGTGGAATTGGCACGCTGGATGAGCTTACAGATGTAATGTCTCTTTCTAGTCTGGACATTACCACATGCCCGATTGTTCTTTATGACACTGATGGCTATTATCAGCCATTTAAGGCAGTTATTAGGAATATCATAGAAAATGGATTTGGACGTGACGAGTATTTTTCGAGGATGTTGTTTTCGGATGATATAAAAGAGATTTCGAAATTCATTACAGGAGAACAAGAAAACTAAAGATGATGATCGGGAGGACATGAAAAATGAAATGTTGTATTGCGTATGCTTCAACACACCACGGAAACACAAAGAAAGTTGTGGATGCAATAGCTAAGGAGTTTGACGTAGATGTTATTGATGTAACTGCTACACATGAGAAGGATCTGTCAGATTATGACCTTATCGGCTTTGCATCCGGTATCTATGCTGCGCAGTTCCATCAGCAGGTTAAGAACTTTGCCCAGGTTAATCTTCCTCAGAACAAAAAGATCTTTTACATAATGACCAGTGCCATGAATAAGGACTTCTCAAAGTCTATGGCAGATTCTGTAAAGGGCAAAAATGCTGAGGTTGCTGGTAAGTTCACATGCCATGGTTACAATACTTTTGGCCCTTTTAAGCTTGTTGGTGGCACTTCTAAGGGACATCCAGATGATAATGATCTGAAGGATGCAGTTGAGTTCTTCAGGGAACTTGTAAGAGTTGGCAGGGCTGAGTAATGGCAGAAGAGATAAACAAGTACAAAGTAAAGCTGCCTGGCTCTTTTACAAAGAAATATAAGAGTGAGAAGCTTATAGACGCTATTTCTGATGATGGAATGTGGGTGAGAAGACCCCTTCCTACAACACCTGAAGGCAGAAAAATACTAAAGCTCAATGAGCCGTTGTTTGATTATTGCGAATCAATAGATGGCTTCGACTATGCATTTGAGCCCGTTATGGGGACACTGGTGGAGCTTGTACCGCCTCATGTCAGCAGACAAGGCATAGAAAGAACTGCGATAACTTTTTGAACTTTATAAAGACAGCAGGGCTAGTGTGAAAAAATGGTAAGTAATATGAAAGGTGATTTTGGTAATGCCTAAGAAATGGGTTGAGAAAAATACAGGGTATACGATACCTGATGACTTTTTTGCGGAGAATCCACTCCCAGAAGTAAATACCGGTTCATTAATGATGTTCCAGATGGATCTTTTAGATGCCGGAAAACTTGGGGGTGCAATTGACGATTTCGTATATAAAGAATGGGATGACGGAAGAAAAGAAGAGGATATTAGGAACAAAGAATTGATTATGGAGACAGACAGTCCACAGGAGCTTGTAAGGCTTATGAGGAAGATAAAGGACATCAATTCCAGAAGACACTTTGCAGCCAAGGTCCTTGAGGATGAGGATAAATTTGCTCCTGAGATTATTAGGAGGCTCGAAACCAGTGCTTTTGATCCATATATAGAAACTTCTGTTGTGGCATTGGCTAAGGTCAATGATAAGTATATCGATGAACTTATAAGCAAATATAGAAATGTAGTATCTCCACATGCAAGAGCTGAAATAAGCGTACTTTTTGCATACAGGAATAGATTTGAGACACTTCCAGAGCTTATGAAGATGTATAAGGAACTGTATTTATCGGGCAATGAGAGCGAAATGCGCTGCGCTATGGGTGTGCTGTATTCAATTTATTCACTGATGAGACATCCGTGAGGTGTGATATAGGATGCAGAAGATACGTTGCGTAGTAGAACGAATTACATATCAGAACCCTGAAAATGGCTATTCTGTCCTTAAGTGCAGGGTGAAAGACTATGATGATCTTGTGCCGGTTATCGGCAACCTTGTCGATGCCAATGTTGGATCTGTTCTTCTGGTGGATGGCAACTGGAAGGTTGATTCCAAGTATGGCAAGCAGTTTGTTGCTGAGAGCTGGGAGGAGACACTTCCGGCGACGGTTTACGGCATGGAGAAATATCTTGGCTCAGGCCTTATCAAGGGTGTGGGGCCAAATTATTACCATGTGGATCGCTCACAGATACAGGTATTGACACCAATGCAGAGAGGTGTTGTAGGCGCAACAAACCTTAACCTGGCGCTCCAGGAGGCACTTAACCCTGTTGACGAAGAAATCTTCATGCGTGGCAGAGGGAAAGTCATGATGCCGAAGCCTTGCCTTAGGCGAAGCGGATTCTGTTACCGCGCTCAGGATAAGGTAATGCAGATCAAGAATAATTATGACAAAGAGGTCTTCAACGGAGATATAGGTATCATAGAATCTGTAGATGATACGGACAGGACTCTGGTAGTGAATTTTGATGGAAGAAGCGTAGAGTACGATGTTACTGAGCTTGATGAGCTTGTTCACGCTTATGCGACGACCATCCACAAAGCTCAGGGATCAGAATATCCTATCGTGGTTATGCCGGTTCTTATGAATCATTACATAATGCTCCAGAGGAACCTGATCTATACAGGAATCACAAGAGCAAAGAAGATTCTAGTTATTGTTGGGACAAAGAAAGCTCTTTCCTACGCGGTGAGGAACGTGACTGTTACAAAGAGGAACACACTGCTGAAGGAGAGGCTGTATATAGTATGATTGGGGAATGAAATGAGTAAGCACATAAAAGTAAATGGAAAGCTGCTGCAGGTCAATAAGCGCTACAGCAGCCTTAAGCAGAAACAGCAGGCCAAGATTGCCGGCTGGATGTATGAAGCATTCAAGAAACAGATGAATGAAAAGATCTCTGATGATGAGGCCTTAAGTTCAGAGGGCTTAGGAAGAACAAGATGGTTGGGATTGCCATCTATGAGCCATATGGCGGATTTGGCAACCTTAAGAGCCTTCAGATAGAGGCGCATGCTCATTTGATTGAGCCTTTCTCAGAAGAATACAACAAGGTACTTGAGTTCAAGAAAATCCCGGTTGAAGCAATGCAGAAGCTGCCACAGCCGTTGCATCTTCTGAAGATATATCCTGAGAGCTATGATTATCTGGATTCGGATTTGAAGAAAGAAGGCTTCGAAGTAAGGCAGCATAGGGGAAAGTACTACAACTGAGAATAAGCATATTTAAAGCCGTGACATAAAGCCACGGCGCTATTTTAGGGAGGACTCTCCGGGTATCAGCCGGAGAGGTGTTATGAAAAAGAAATTTTTTGTTTGTGGGGTATCAAGAGGATTTGTGTTCCTCTTGATGTACTTATATTAACTTGCAAACTTTAAGCGAAATTAAAAAGCATGTAAACAAACTGTTAAGAAAAAGTAGAGATATTATTACGAGCGCTGAATCGTAGACAAGGCAAGGGTTTCATATGTGTGGAAGATATTATTACGGAGAAAAAACTGCATATGAAGTTGAGAAGGAGCTTGGGCCTTTAGAAGGCACTGCTATGATGAAAACAGGCGACATCACTCCTGGCATGAGCCCAGTGGTGTTATCTGGCAAAAGAGATGGTGATAGCGCTAAGATACAAGTATCGAGCATGCTTTGGGGGCTTGAAGGAAAAGATAAGAAGCTGATAATAAATGCCAGAGCAGAATCAGCATGGGAAAAGCCGATATTTTCTGATAGTGTAGAGCACAGGCGCATTGTTATCCCGGCAGCAGGCTTTTACGAGTGGGATAAGGAAAAGAACAAGGTGACGTTTTTTAGAAAAGATAAAGCACCTATTTATCTGGCCGGATTCTATCAGCTGTCTCATAACAAGGATTCTTTTGTTATCCTGACCACAGCAGCAAATGAGTCAATGATAAAGGTTCATGACCGCATGCCACTGATGATTGAGAAAGCATATGTGAGGGATTGGTTATACGACAGGGATGCCGCAAAAGGGATGTTGATGGGCAGTATGCCTATGCTTGATAGTCACACGGAATATGAACAGCTAAGCCTGTTCTGAGTATCAGAGTAAGAAAGGAATAAGCTATGGAAACATGGTATTACACAGTAGTAAGCATTGATGGCGATTATGCCAACTTAAAAAGAACAGATATAGTGTCGGATGATCTTAAGCTCGTGGCAAGAGCTCTTTTGCCGGAGGGAATTGAAGAGGGTACTCAGCTGAAGTATGAGCTGATGCAATATTTTATCGTTTGAGGAGACAAGCATATGAGTTCAATCAAGTATCACTCTGGAGATATAACTAAACTGAATGTAGATGCTATCGTAAACGCAGCAAATTCCACATTACTAGGAGGTGGGGGCGTGGATGGAGCAATTCACCGTGCAGCGGGCCCTGGACTTCTTAACGAGTGTAGAACACTGAACGGATGCAGAACCGGAGAAGCTAAAATAACAGGAGGTTATAATCTTCCTGCTAAGCATGTGATTCACACTGTAGGACCGATTTATAGCGGAAGTATATCTGATGCTGATGATCTCCGTAACTGCTACTGGAATAGTCTTGAGGTTGCTAAGGCTAATGATCTTCACAGCATTGCTTTTCCCGGAATATCTACAGGCGTGTATGGATATCCCAAGAAGGATGCTGCCAGGATTGCGCTTAAGACAGTAAAAGAGTGGCTTGAAGCCAATTCTGCCTATGAGATGGAGATTACAATTGTAAACTTCAGCGAAGAGGATTATCTGATATATCAGACAGTTGCAGCGGAGGAATAAAGCGTGTATTCAAGGATTGTTCTATGCCTGAGAGAAAATGAAGATGATGTGCTTGAGAAGCAGATAGCTATGCTAAAAGAGCGTCACCATGCCGTTGTGGAGCATATGAGTTCACCAGAGGCATCTAATTACATTTCTGGTTGTGAGGATGAAGTGCTATTTATCAGCGATGATGAAGACCTGCTTGAAAAGGCCAAGAGCAAGGGTATTGCTACAAATGATCCTCAAAAGATGAGGGAATCTTATGCCAAGGCTATGGAGATGCTGAAAGCTATGGGAATGAATGGAGTGAAAAAGTAATGGAATCAATTTTGATAAAAGATACAACACGTGAGCAGCGGGAACAGATAGTGGCCGAGTCGATTGGAAACATCAATGGTTCCTGTGATGGATGCATGGCGGGACTTGTAGAAATGTACCAGGACTATATCGATGGTAAGAAAGAAATCCGTGAGATCAACATGGAATTCAAGGCTCATTATGAGTCGGGCATAGATGGACCTGAGAAAGCAGATTGTGGGTATAAAGTATGAACATACAGATATTTGGCACTAAGAAGTGCAATGATGACTGACTTTCAGGTAAAATTTCTGGAAGTAAAGATGATGGAGACTTTAAGGCTAAGCGGAATTGATCCTGAGCAGTTTATGAAGGAACATCCTGATGTAAAAGCACAGTCTGATGAGTTTAAAAGGGCTATGGAAAAAAATAAGCTGAAATATAACTTTACGTGGAAAATGATGTAAGAGATTTCCTGGCTGTTTACTTTAGGATGGATATTGGCAGGGAAAAGATAAATGAAAATGAACGATGAACTGATTACACTTGAGAATGTCACAAAAAAATACAGTAACGAAGCTATAATAGACAATGTTTCGCACACTTTTTATAAGGGGGAATCCATTGCTTTTTACGGGCATAATGGCTGTGGGAAGAGCACTATGCTGAAAATTATCTCCAGACTTATACCGATTAACGGCGGTGATCTGAAGTATCATGAAAAGCTGCGGTTTTCCTATGTTCCGGAAAAATTTGTGGGGATGGAAATAGAGATGATTGACTATCTTTACGGCGTTGCCCGGATGGAGAATGTAGACACTGCTGTGACAGATGGGCTAATCAGGGATTTTTTCTTGGAATCAATGATCCATACTAGGATGGACAAGCTTTCTAAAGGAAGTTTGCAAAAAGTTGGCGTGATTCAGGCACTCATGGCGCCACACGACGTCATTCTGCTTGACGAGCCGCTTTCTGGACAGGATGCTGACTCTCAAAAGGTTTTTATAGATAAGATGAATGAGCTACATAGCCGTGGAATTACAATTTTCATGGCTTGTCACGAAAAGAAGCTGATAGATGCACTATCCGATAGGGTATACACGATTGAGCAAAGGAAGCTTAAAGAAATCGGTGTTCCAGGAGAAACGGCTTATTCTGTATATGTGAGGATAAATCCGGCGCTGACTGTGTGGCCTGATATGAGAAGTAACGGCGGACGCTACGAGCTAACAACTGAGGAGACGGAGCTCAAGAAAACCGTGCTTGGACTATATGAAGAAGGATGGGAGATTGTAGGCATTGAAAAACACGCTTGAATTATACAGACTGCGACGAAAACTCTTGCAAAAGGGGCAAATCCTGATCATACCGGTAGTTGCTACTGCTATTTTCATAGGAATCATGTATTCAATGGCGCCGATTGGCGTTACCAGTAGTTTTATGCTGTCAGCGGCTTTTCTTTACTTTGTATGTGTGTTTATTTCCATGACTCTGAACGGAAAAGAGAACGATGTATTTGAAGAAACGCTGATGATGCATTGCGAGACACCGCTTAATTACTATGTTTCCCGCGAAATGCTGCTGATTACTCAGTGCTTTGGATACTCATTGATGCTAACGGTGTTCCCGACTGTGCTCTTTTTGGTTAAAGGCTCCAGGTTTGTTAGGCCTATGGGGGTGTCGGATGTTGTTATCGGTGGGCTCTATATTTTCTTAAGCGGACTATGTGGCATGGCAACTGGTGATTTCTTTCATCCGCGATTTTTAACAAAAAGAAAAAATGGAATACTCGGCGCGCTCACAATATCAGTGCTTGAAATATGTAAAGAGGGGCTGATTGAATCTTTCGCACCTTTGGTGGCATTGAATTTTGCGCTGCCTCCTTTCCTTGACGGTTTCAAGCTGGTAGGCAGTACAGACAGTTTCGAGTTGAAGGGAATGGGCTTGATTTTTCTACACATGGCTGTATATGCTGCAGTAGTGGTGTGCCTGAAAGTATGGGTGCTTGAAAAGAGAAGATTTAGGTATTGAAAAATTAGATAAAAATGTCTTATGGGTTAATGCTATCGGGGAATGATAAGGGGGGATTGTGTGAAAAAGAAAGCGATATGTATTGTGAGAGCATGTTTTGCTTTGCTTACAATGTTGTTACTTGGAGGCTGTGGCAGTCGTATAGATTATTCTCTTCCGGCAAATCCCATAGAGTTTAACACTGGAACTTTTATAAATCCGAATAACCCTGATGATGAGTATATTTCGATTGAGTATAACGGGAGAACCTATATCACGTATGGAACGATAAATGGCATCGTTCCAAAGGATGAGATGGGTGATTGTCTTGGATATATCGTGCAGGACGGAGTCAAGATGGAAGATTCAAGGATATTTCTGTTGATGGTAAGTTGATTGCCATGAAAAAAGAGAACCTATAACAAGGAAAGCGGATCATGAATTATAGACTAATGACAGAACAAGATTTAGAGTATGTAGTCACAAAAAACATTGAATACTATAACACTGTAGAAGACTGCTGCTGGACATATGAGAAAGCATACAAGAGAATCCATCAGGTATTGGCGATGGAAGACTCAATGTGTATGCTCCAGATTGATGACAATAACACTATAACCGGCTATTTGATGGGATACTATAAAGAATATGATGATATAAGAGGCTACTTTCTTGAAGAGATAGTTATATTTAAAGGTTTCCAAGGAAATGGTTATGGCACA
Source organism: uncultured Butyrivibrio sp. (assembly GCF_947169445.1). Lineage (GTDB taxonomy): Bacteria > Bacillota > Clostridia > Lachnospirales > Lachnospiraceae > Butyrivibrio. The sequence goes on from NZ_CAMVPU010000001.1 coordinate 64,124, forward strand.
GATTTCTTAAAGACATTGGAACAATTGATCCATAAGAATGGGGCTTCTATCATAGAATTAAACAGCGTTAATGATGAAAAGCACAAACATTTTTATTCTAAGCTTTCTTATTATGAGACAAAAAATTTTGTAATGATGGGGAAATTTCTGGAAGAGACATAATGGCCCAAGGGGGGCGGAGTCATGGGCATACTTTGAAATGAACCGCCAACTCCGTTCCTTGGGTCCGCTGAAAGAAAGGATGAACAGATGCGAGACGGAATAGCTATCTTCCGGAACAGCGGGAATCAAGAAAAGCTGCTCTTGATGGCGAATACGGAGTGAATTGCTCTTATCTTGGTGACATGCCCTATTCCGTGTCCAGAACTAAGGAAGAGGTCGAAAAAGCCATAGCGAAGGATGTTTCAGCTCATCCCCAGTATGTTATGACCGGAGTAACCATTAACTGGAGTGATGAGATTCTTTCCACGATCAAACATGTTTTCTGGCTGAAAACAGAAACAGAAGAAAGAGTTCGGCGTGTGAAGAATCGAGAAGAAAAACGCTGGGGCGACAGAGTAACTGAAGGCGGAGACATGTACGAGCAACAAAAATCCTTTCGGGAACTTATCGCAGGGCTTACTGATGAAAAGGTTTTAAGAAACATTGGTAAAACAGACTGTGAAACGGCACGGGAAGATTGCCCAGAAGATGCTTACGACACTGCAGAATGTGCTTAAGGATAAAGGCATTCACCTGCTCATTGCTCTTATGGCCGGGAATGATGAAGCGCAGCGATTTTATAGAAATATCGAAAACGCCGCTATTCATGATGAGGGCGTATGGATGAAGTTTTAGAGATGAAAATTTAAGACAGTGAGAGGCGGGTGTGGTTTAATGCTGGATTTTCATGCCGTAACAGAAACTGAGAAAAAAACATAAGCGAATGGAAGTATCCCGGCGAATACTCCATCTACAATAACATCTCATATGATGAGCAGATCCGTACCGGCAGAGGCTTTGCCAATCCCGAGAATAGATTTTCAAGGGGTTCCCTAGGGGTTCCCTAGGGGTTCCCTTTCGGGAGACGGTGCCAGATGCTCCTTTCTGTCTGGGTTTTGGACGTGACATAATTGTTCAAGTCCCGTATGATCCATTTTTATATTAGGAATTTATTCGATAGTCACGGGGACTGCAGCCATAGGTTCTTCTAAAGAGCCTGTGAAAAAAGCTGGTGTTGTCATAGCCAATAAGAACTGAAATATCGGCTATTGCTATGTCAGTGGTTTTTAAAAGTTCGCAGGCCTTGGACATGCGCTTTGCCTGCAGAAGTTCTTTAAAGGTGCTTCCGGTATTTCTTTTGATAATGCGGCTAAGGACGTATTCGTCTTCTTTAGTAGTCTTTGAAAAGGCAGATAATGAAGCATCTTTGTATTCTTCATCGATGTAGCGAAAGATCCTGAACATAATATTCTGTTCGAAGGATTTTCTGGAGACACTGATAGTGTCGGTATGCTGCAATAAATTCAGGAAAAGAAGACCCATAGTAACCTGATTGATGGTCTTGTTGTTTGAATTATCAGATTGAGCTTTGAATAGAAGATCCTGATCTAAATTGCCACTGATAGGTTTACGCTCCTGAAGCATATTCCAAACAAGGTTTTCCATAATATTTTGTATCTGAGGGATATCGGACACATGGAAATAGAGAAAATTTCCACCGATATCCTTTTTTGTCAGGCAGCTTACAAGAAAGTTTTTTAAGGGGTTTTCTTCATGCTCCAACATGGAAAAAGCAGTGTTAAAAAACTCCGGCAGGATCATGAAATTGATAGCAATATCATTTTCTCCGGCAGGAAGGATTTCCTGCTTGGCGTGTTGGTTCATGAAAAGAAGATCACCTTGTTTAAGGGTGATCCTCTGGCCATCGATGATGTGTACTGTTTCTCCCTGACACATGTAGATAAATTCCACATAGTTGTGAGTATGGAGAGGAAAGTGGATGAAGCGCACATGAGGACGCATATCTATCAGCTTCCCATCCTGCAGGACTCTGGCAGAGTCAATTTCATCATCGGTATTTACTTTCTTTTCTGAACTGTAGTAAAGCTCACGGTTAATAGTGGGCTTACCATCAAGGATGGCCTGCTCTTCATCAGTGACTACGCTCAGGATGTCTATGAGTTTTTGATTCATGTTTTTGTTTGGGCCTCATCATGAAATTGTGATCTGGTACTGTATTTTTTTACTAGTTGCAGCATCTAGTTTTTGTTCACCGTATTTCTCCGGAAGCTCCCCTCTAAAGCCCTTGTTGTCGCAGCGGCCGATCCAAGGCTCGAGACATACATATTCTGCATCAATGGAAGGCTTGGACCAGAGTCCGAAAGATGGGAACTCTTTACACTTCATTGTGATGTATGGCTTGCCATCAGGAGTGCAAAGGCTTACTTCCTCTACCTGATGATCGTCGAAGATTAGTGCATCCTTATCAAATAAATGCTCTGTGATATCAAGGTAATTTCCCTTAAGAGAAAGAGGATTTGGATTCTCAAAATCAACTTCTCTTGTTTCCTGTAAAATAAGGACGTATTCTAATTCATTCTTATTAAACTTTACCTTGTAATCAGTTCTCTTTTCACCTTCATTAATTGGACATCTAAAGGCAGGATGACCACCGATAGAGTAGTAGAGCGGCTCCGTATCTGATGGATTTTTAATATCCCATATTACATTTATTGTGCTGCCCTCAAGCTTGTGGGTAACAGTAAGCTCGAAATCAAAAGGATAGATTTCTTTTGTCTTGTCATTTGATCTAAGCACGAAGCTTACGCTGTCACCAGTGTTTTCTACAAATTCAAAATCTGTATCTCTTGCAAAGCCATGGGACTTCATGGTGTAAGTCTGGCCCTTATATCTATATTCATCATTTACTACATTTCCTACAAATGGGAAAAGAAGCGGAGCATGCCTGTTCCAAAACTTGGGATCAGCCTGCCATAAAAGTTCCTTTTCTCTTTTCTTGTCATAGATACTGCTAAGCTCACTTCCGTGCGCTGCAACTCCTACCTTTAAAAATTCGTTTTCAATATATTCCATTTCGATACCTCCATTTATGGTTAAATTAGTATGATTTTTTATTTTTTCCTAAGTTCTCTTACTCGTTCCTTTAACGCATTGTTCATATGGGTATAGGGCGATTGTTGTAAGTCTTCTTCATCGCCGGTAACTTTGGGAATAAACTTCTGTATACCCAAAAGAACTCTCTTCTGATTGAGAGACAGTCTTTCGGCATAAGCTTTAGCCAGCTGATCACGCCTGGCATCCATGTTCTCTTTTTCTTCAATGAGCTTTTGTTCGATGATCTTGGGCGTTGCAGCAACTCTTTCATATCTCTGCTGAGCTTTCGTATTGAATTCTTCATGCATCTGTTCCACATCCTTAAGGAGTGCTGAAAGACTCGCTTCTGTTAGTGCGTAGTCCGCTCCAAATATGCCGGCAAAAATAATCGCCAAGACCTCATACACTAATGGATTTACCATAGTATGAACATTCTCTACGGCAGGAATCAGGTACTTAACTATAGCTACGCCTGCGAGGCCAAATGCAATACTCACCGGCACGCAGATCCTTCCGTTGATGTTTAGTGGAATAGTGCTGTAATCCCACCATCTTGCATGGAAACGCTTTTCCAATATCCATGAAGTAGCATATTCAGCAACAGCACTTCCAAGGTAACAGATGATAAACACACCCCAGATTGGAAAATCCGGAGATGAAAGAAAACCAAACACACTAAATACAATTGAGGTCGTCACCACGCATGAACCGTAAATAGGGCAGACAGGCCCAAACAAAAATCCTCTGTCAGCCCACTTTTTCTCCTTGATTGTGCAATATATTGATTCCCAAACCCATCCAAGAAAACTGTAAAAAATAAATTCTACGAAATACTGAGCTATTAACATAAGTCTTTCCTTTCAAAGCTTTCAAAGAATTTATACCTAATAATGATGATAATTGCAATTGATTCCGATTGCAAGAAAGGACGTAAAATTTGTTTTATTCCGACCTTAAATAATATGGAGCAAGAGAGTAAATTTGAATTATCAAATGTATTTAGCTGATCGTACACAGGGATATGGACATACTCACCAAAATCCCGTCCGCGGAGCCACAAAACTATGGCTAGCACAACCGTCCGCGGAGCCACAAAACTATGGCTAGCACAACCGTCCGCGGAGCCACAACACTATGGCAAGCACAATGAAAGGGGAAAGCAAATGACAGTAAAAGAAAGATATGAAGATGCGAAGACGCGCTATGCAAAACTTGGAGTTGATACAGATAAGGCCCTTGAGGCACTTTCACAGATAAAACTCTCAATGCACTGCTGGCAGGGGGATGACGTAATCGGCTTTGATCAGAAAGGCCCGCTTACAGGCGGTATTCAGACAACAGGTAATTATCCTTATAAGGCTACTACACCACAGCAGCTTATGGATGATATGGATAAGACCTTCTCATATGTTCCCGGTAAACACAAGATAAATCTTCACGCATCCTATGCAATTTTTGAGGATGGCGAGTGGGCTGACAGAGATGCCCTTGAGCCCAAGCACTTTAAGAAATGGGCAGAATATGCCAAGGAAAGAGGACTTGGAATTGACTTTAATCCTACATATTTCAGCCATCCCAAGTCAGAAGTAGCAACACTTTCATCTGCTGATGAAGAGATAAGACAGTTCTGGATCAGACATGGTCAGGCTTGTATCAGAATTTCAGAATACTTTGCTGAGCAGACAGGTCAGACATGTATGATGAACATCTGGATTCCTGATGGACTTAAGGATGTTCCGGGAGACAGAAAGGCTCCAAGAGCAAGACTTAAGGATTCTCTTGATCAGATTCTCTCCATAGATTATGACAAGAGCAAGGTTGCTATCGCAGTCGAGTCCAAGGTATTCGGAATCGGCGCAGAGTCCTATACAGTTGGAAGTCATGAGTTCTACATGAATTATGCTGCCAAGAATGATATCATGTGCCTTATTGATACAGGTCATTTCCACCCAACAGAGAACGTAGCTGATAAGCTCTCTTCAATGCTTCTTTTCTATGATAAGATGGCTCTTCATGTATCACGTCCTGTTCGCTGGGATTCAGATCATGTTGTTATCTTCAATGATGATGCCAAAGACCTGGCTCAGGAGATCGTAAGAAACGGCGCTGACAGATTCTATATCGGAATGGACTACTTTGATGCCAGCATCAATAGAATCTCTGCCTGGACAAACGGAATGAGAAACTTCCTTAAGGCTCTTATGTACGCAGAGCTTCAGCCAATGGATAAGATGACACAGCTTCAGAACAACTGCAACTTCACAGAACTTATGTCACTTACAGAGCAGCTTAAGATGATGCCTTTCGGCGATGTTTGGGATTTCTACTGCGAAAAGAATGGAGTTGCCCTTGAGGAAGACTGGTTCGCAGATTGCTCTAAGTATGAGAAGGAAGTTTTATCAAAGCGCAGCTGAGCTTTGAACAAAAGTATATAGAAGTTAATACAAGGCAAAAAATATTTAGTATTAATAAATACAGAAGTGCATTCATATAAACTGAATGAAATCTTTTATCAGTAATATGTAATGTAGCATAGGAGAAAACAATGAAAGTTTTAGATTCAAAATTCGCACAGGGCTTTTGCAGATTATGTGTAGATGGATTTTATCAGGGCTGGCATGAGAGAAATGGCGGCAATCTGAGTTATAGAATCAAGGATGAGGAAATTGCTTCCGTAACAGAAGACCTGGATGCATCAGGGGAGTGGAAAGAAATTGGAACTACAGTAAAGGACCTTGCAGGTGAATACTTCATGGTTACAGGTTCCGGCAAGTATTTTAGAAATGTTGAGATTGATCCTGCAGCTAATGTATGCATCATCAAGGTGGACGATAACGGTGAGAAGTACAAGATTGTCTGGGGACTTACAGAGGGCGGAAGACCAACTTCAGAGCTTCCTTCACACCTTATGAATCTGGAAGTTTGCAAAAAACGTAACCCTGAGATCAGAGTAGTATATCACTGCCATCCGGCTAATACAATCGCACTTACTTTTGTACTTCCACTTGATGGAAAGGTATTTACAAGAGAAATCTGGGAAATGGCTACAGAGTGTCCAATCGTATTCCCTGAAGGAATCGGCATGGTTCCATGGATGGTTCCCGGAGGAAGAGAAATCGCAGTTGCAACCTCAGAGATTATGAAGAAGCAAGACGTTGCTATCTGGGCTCATCACGGAATGTTTGCCTGCGGAACAGATTTCGACATCACCTTCGGACTTATGCACACAGTAGAAAAGGCTGCTGAGATCCTTGTTAAGGTTATGTCCATGACTGATAAAAAGAGACAGACAATTGAACCTGCTGATTTCAGAGCACTCAACGCTCCTTTCAATGTGCAGATAAATGAAGACTTCCTGTATGACAAAAAGAGCAATATTATAGGCGAGTATTAAAATAAGTTATGAAAGTCCTTGGAATATTACAAAGCCAGGGACTTTCATCTATTAAATAAAAGTGGGGTATACAATGAATTACTATCTGGCAGTTGATATCGGTGCTTCTTCCGGAAGACATATTCTGGCTCATCTGGAAGAGGGCAAAATAATTCTTGAAGAAATATATCGTTTTTACAACGGAATGGACGATAAGGGTAAGCACAAGGTTTGGGATACTGACAGACTTTTTTCCGAAATACTTGAAGGTATGAAAAAGTGCAAAGAACTGGGCAAGATTCCGGAGACTATGGGAATTGATACCTGGGGAGTTGACTATGTGCTTCTTGATAAAGATGATCAGAAGCTTGGCGACTGCATTGCCTACAGAGATAACAGAACAGAGGGCATGGATAAGGAAGTAGCAGGGATAATCTCTGAAGAAGAGCTGTACTTGCGAACCGGAATACAGAAGGCTATCTTTAACACGATTTATCAGCTTATGTCTACTAAGCTGAGGAACCCTGAAAAGCTTACGAATGCCAGATCTCTTTTGATGGTTCCTGATTATTTCCATTTTCTTTTAACAGGAGTTCGCAGACAGGAGTATACCAACGCATCCACCACAGGCCTTTTAAATGCCAGGACCTGCGATTGGGATCATGAGCTGATTGCAAGGCTCGGATATCCTGATGAGTTGTTTGGTGAGCTTTCTATGCCCGGAACAGTAGTAGGACCTCTGAAAAAAGATATCGAGAATCAGGTTGGCTTTAACTGCAATGTGGTTCTTCCTGCAACCCATGATACAGGCTCAGCTGTAATGAGCGTCCCATGCACAGATGAGAACACTCTTTATATTTCTTCCGGAACCTGGTCACTTATGGGGTGCGAGCTTGAAGAGGCAAACTGCTCTGATAAGGCCAGAGAAGCCAACTTCACCAATGAAGGTGGCTATCAGAAGCACTACAGATTCCTTAAGAACATCATGGGCTTGTGGATGATACAGTCTGTGAAAAAAGAGCTGGAAGAAGGTTATGATTATCCGGGTAAAAAAGCTGATGATGACTATTCTTTTGCTAACCTTTGTGACAGGGCTTCGAAGGAAACTATAGATTCAGTTGTTCCTGCTAACGACGGCAGATTTTTGAATCCTGATTCTATGATAAAAGAGGTTCAGAAGGCCTGTCAGGAGCAAAATATGCAGGTGCCACAGACTCCATGGGAACTAGCACGCGTAATCTATAGGAGCCTTGCTGTATGCTACAGAGAGGCTACAGAAGAGATTGAGCAGATTACAGGTAAGCATTTTGACAGTATAAATATTGTTGGAGGTGGTTCTAACGCTGATTATCTTAATGAACTTACTGCAAAAGAGACCGGAAGAAGCGTAAATGCAGGTCCTTCCGAAGCTACCGCAATCGGTAATATCGGTGCACAGATGCTTGCTAAGGGTGAATTTGCTTCATTAAATGACTTTAGAAAATGCGTATATGAGTCCTTTGGTGTGAAAAACTTCAAGGCATAAAACTATGTATTAATATCGTTATTTCGTATATAATATTAAATGATTTGTTGTCGCTTTTTATAATCTCTTTTTATGAGGTTTATTCATGTACGAAATACCTGAAGAAATCAGAAAAGTATTTGAGTCACTTATGATTCCGTTTACATTTTTGCAATATGAAGACGGAATCACCTTTCCTGTGCTTGTATCTGAAGGAATGCTTAGTTTCATGAAGGTCACAAGGCAGCAAATATCTCAGTATTCTTCCGACGGTCTTAACGGCAATATGTTTGAGAAGGTGTTCCCTGATGATGCGTCAAGACTCCAGGCTATGATTGACGGATTTGTCAAAGGTGAGAATGAGTGTGATATTCTTTTCAGAGCTAAGCGTGACGACGGATATCATATCATTCATGCTGTTGGTCGTTGGCAGCCGCTGCCGGATGGCAACAAGATTGCCATGATGACTTATGCTGATATGTCAGAGCATGAGGAAGTAGTATCCGAGATAGCAGAGCATTACAGTCTTTTCCGGAAAGATGATTTCTATACGGATGCACTTACCAATCTCCCAAATCTCAATTATTTCAATAAATATTGTGAAGACCGTGCCACATCTATTCGTATGCAGGGGAAAAAGCCTGTAATTATGTATTATGATCTGGATTCTATGCAGTCCTATAATACCGGCTATGGAACCCAAAAGGGCGACGAACTTCTTGCATTGGTTGCAAGAGTGCTATGTGAGGAATTTCCTGATGCTCAGATTACAAGAAGTGCGGATGACCACTTTGTCGTGCTTGATAAATTCACGTCAGAAGAAAAGCTTATTGAGATTGTAGAAAAGGTCAATCAGCGAGTAAAAAGTGAGGCTTTTGGTAATACTACGGGAACTCATGTGGGAATATGCGTTATGGAACAGCACATTTCCGCCAAGGAGGCACTGGATCATGCCAAGCTATCCAACAAAATGCTGGGACAGAATCTTAATAACTGTTACAGATTCTTTTCCATAATGGACAACTTCGAGTATTTAGGTGAGAGATATATTATTGAGAATTTCTATAAGGCTCTCAATAATGGATACATAAACGTTCATTATCAGGGACTGATGAGGGTTGAATCCGGTAAGGGCTACGGTTTTGAGTGTCTCGCAAGATGGCAGGATCCGGACAGAGGCATCATTATGCCCAAGGATTTTATTCCTGCTTTGGAAAAGTATCACCTGATGCATGACCTTGATATCTTTATGTTTGAACAGGTGTGTCGTGAGATTCCACTTAGGAAGGAGGCAGGGCTTACACTGCTTCCGTTATCCATAAATTTCTCCAGACAGGACTTCGATTACATTGATGTTGTCGGTGAACTTAACAGGATTTACGACAAATATGAGATTGATAAGTATGGAATTGATAAGAGCAATTTCATGATTGAGATTACCGAACAGGATATGGCCACTGCAACGGATTCATTTAATAAGCAGTTAAAAGACATCCGAAAGAGCGGCTTTAAGCTATGGATTGATGACTTTGGAAGCGGTTATTCCTCCCTGGATGTTTTTAGTCGTTTTGACATTGACCTTATCAAGTTCGACATGGAACTTTTGAAAAATCTGGATAAGCATAATGGAGCCAACAGGGTGCTGCTTAAGGCCATGATCGAGGTGGCTCATAAGCTTGGAATACATACTCTTTGCGAAGGATTGGAGAACAATCAGCAGCTGGAATTTCTTAAAGAAGCCGGCTGTGAATTTGCACAGGGATTCTATTACCACAAACCCATAAGCCTGGAAAAAATCTTTATGAAGGATAATATCAATATTATCATTCCTAAATGGGAGACCACCGATGAGCGCAAGGCTTTAGAGGAAGCGTGGAATAAAAAGAACTTGGAGGAAAAATAGATGTGTCTTTCTACCGCCGTCAGAGCTGATAAACCAGACGAAATACTGATGGAATACGTACAGTCTTTATCCATAGATGGAGACACAATTACTCTTGTTGATCTTATGGGAGAGCGCAAGGTCATTCGCGGTAATCTTACTTTTGCGGATCTGACCGGTGCAGTTCTGAAAATAGATTGCAAATAAAACCAAATAGTAAAAAATAACAGACACTGCACGGTGATTAAATCATGCAGTGTCTGTTTTCTTTTGCATTGTTAATGCGGTTTACTTAATATGTGTGTATTCCCTTGGAGCAACAGCTTCTTTTTGCAGGTAAGGAATTGTCGTATTGTCGGCGCGTTTCATGTTGTCGAAACGCTTAACCATCAGCGGCTCCCAGATGTAGTACATGAACTTCCCATCAAGATCCCAGTAGAATACTGCGAAGAGAATGCCATATACAATAGCAAGAAAACCAATCAGCTTTCCGATGAATTTAAAGAATGATTTCATGTCTAAGTTACCTCTTTTGAAATAATAGTATGTAAGCAAAATAGTACGGATGAACTTTTACCAGCTGTTATCGTCATCGAAATCAACAAGCGTTGGATCAAGTGGCTCCTCGTGCATGACAGTTGTCATATAGTCACTTATTATCTTTCTGATTTCTTTTCTTGAAACAGTTCTCTTGTCCGGAAGAGCATGTGGTACCCAGATAGCGTGAATGTTACGCTTTCTGAACTCGTCCTCAAATACTCCGTGGATTCCCTGCATTCCCTTACACTGAAGCTGATCATACATGATGACCATATCACAGTGGAAACGCTCCATGTAATCAAACAGCGAGAGAATGTGTTCGTGTCCACCTACTGCCATGGCTCTCATAGGTGCCTTCTCATTCATCCAGGCAAGATCTTCAAGAGCATGCTCATAAGTATCTGTTCTAAGATACTGGTCAAACATAAGTGAATCCATGTTTATTACGCAGTTGATTCCCCAGCAGTTGTAAGCCCAGGTGCACCAGTGTGAGTAGTAGAGAGGCGCACAGCTCCAGGCGATTGCGCGGTGCCTTGTCTTAGGGAAGGTCTCAATCTTATTCTTTACAGTCTTGTTCATGATGCGCTTAACATGCTCATCGACCTCATGCCAGATCGGTCTGTCACCATCCTGTGAATAGTAGATACGGTAAAGAGCCTGTGCTACGCCACTGATAGGATAGTAAGGGGTGTTGGCTGCAACGTCCCATTTCTCCCATTCGAACTCTGTAAGCTTGTTAAAAGATTTGGCATATTTCACATACTGATCGAAGTCAAATGGAATACCATACTGTTCCTCGATGAATTTCCAGCAGCCTTCGATTTCCTTCTGACAGTGTTTTTGAACCTCGGGATCATCATAGCGCATTGGCTGTGGCAGAGCGTAAAGAGGGCGGTTTAAGAACCAGTCTTGAAGTACGCTGGTTGCAACAGAACCATCACAGGCTTCATTGGTTGTTACCATAGTCGGTGCATAATCCGGATAATCGTCATTTACAAAAAGTCCATATTCAGCCTGACACATTGGACATGGGTCAGATGGAAGACCAATGGACTGGGCTGCATCGATGTAGTTAAGAACTGTGTGGTTATTTACATGAACTGATACGAAGTATGGGATCATCTCAAGAGGAACGTCATCAAGAACGTCTCTCCAGGGGTAGAAGATACTTCCACCAACAGTTTCATTATGTGCAATATTCTTTTTCCAGTTTTCAGGTTCCTGCCCATTATGGATCTTCTTGTCGGAGATAAACATGCGCTGGAACTGTCTTATACTCTCACTAACCATACCGCGGTAGTGCCAGCCGGATGCTCGAAGTGCTTCTCCGCGAAGACCTTCCATACCTCTGTCAAACCAGTGCATAACAGTAAGATAGGTCTGTCCCATCCAGCGGTAGCGCAATACACCCTTGGCAAAATCCACAAGACCTTCAGGTCCTTCGCCGTATTTAATGATATCGGTTACCATATGAGCGTAGTTGTAGAGCCAGATCATATTGAAATAGTACATGGTGTCTTTGACGCCACGCCATTCGCGGTGCTTGTAAAGACCTGTATCTCCAACATACAGGTCACCAAGGCGTCTTTCTTCATGAGGCTTGCCATACCAGAAATCCTTGGCAGCTTTCTTGAAATCCCTTGGCTTATTCTTATCTTCAGGAGCTTTTTCTACAACAAAAAGCTCTCTGTATTTTGCTTTTATATCCTTAAGCTTCATGCCGTGGTCTCCTTTTTTCTTTGAATGTTTTTGAGCTCTATGCTTTCAACAAATGCCTGGAATCTGGTACGAAGCTGACCAACTGCATTGTTGACATATTCTTTTTCAATAGAGCAGATCGGAATACCATAGTCTCTTGGGAAGATAAGCGTATCGATGGTGCGCTCGTAGCTCCAGTACTCACAGAATTTCATCTGGGAGATTATGAGCCCGTCAGCCTTGTACTCTTTTACCACATCAGCAAGATACTGCTTTCTTTCCCTCATGATGTGCTGATCCATGAAACGTGGGCAGTTACTGGTCTCAAGGTAGTGGCGCGCTATTGCGCGTAGCGGAGTCTCGTCTTCTTTTACCACAATTTCTTCTCTGCCGGGAAGAGAGCCGTAGCAGTGCCTGTCAGCCACAACTAAAGCGCCGCATTCCTCGATGAGCTTTACAAAATCAGGATCATCTTCTTCGGAACCTGAGAGAACCACCTTGCAGCGGTAGGTCTTTTTATCATCGGGCTTTCTGGTCTTAAGCTGCTCAGCAATATCTTTTAACTTATCGATTATCAGATATTTGGGACATACCAAAGTGGACAGCATGATTATAGAAAACTCCCATCCGGTGATGGTAGGCTCGTCAAGCTTTCTGTAGCTGCCGATCTCGGTAATAAGTCTGCAAATCTCATTGTGCTCTTTTATAGCTGTTAAAAGAGCTTCATCGCCTGTGTCGATTCCAAAGTGCTCTTTTAATTTATCCAGCACATGGACCTGAAGCTGTCTTTCGAAGTGTTCTATTGAGTTGTCGTTCTTTTTAAATGGGACGTCTGTGAATTCACAGAAAAAGTCTGGATTCTGAATGATATCCATTAGCTGAAGATGTTCCTGGAATCTACAGGTGACCGTACAGGTCTCCGTAGCCATCTGGGCATCAATGAAGTTGAAACCGCCTTCAAGAGCGCGCTCCAAAAGACATCTGCCGTACATGCAGGTGCGGTTCGACATATAGTAGGTCGCCATATCCGGCGAAGAACTGCGCGGAGCTCGTAGTCTACAGGACACACAGCCAGGCAGGTCCAGCAGAACTTCCGGCATGAAGTAGCAGGTATAGCCTAAAATGCGCTTGCCATCATCCTTTGCATGTCGGATTAACGCATTGTTTGCTTCCTGCAACAGGTCCTCGAGCTCAAAGATGTGCACGAGATCTTTCATATGAAATTTCCCCCTCTGAAATAATAAAGATCGTTTTGTGAAGCAAAAAACTGATGATAAAGACCTGGTTCGCTGATAAATGAGATTGCGTCAGCGTTTCCAGTCTTATCTTTTATATTAGCATAAAATGCGGGAAATTTTAATGGTATATTGATAAAAATTAATGCGCAGTTTTCAAGGAAATATTAAATTCGTACTGTTAAAAAAAACGGTTTTGCTTTACAATATTATTAGTATTTTCGTTGCTGTTTTTGAAGATAAACAGGTTACTGTTCAGACAGAAATGCGCACTAAGCTGAGCATTTCGTGAGAACTTGATGCATAAACAGTGACAATCTGGTGGGAGATTTTATGGGGGAACATACGAAGATTATCGCTTTAACCGGTAAGGGAGGTGTTGGCAAGACTTCTCTTTCCGCTTCTATAGTACGCATTTTGACGGAGAACTATCCGAATTCTAAAATTCTTGCTATTGATGCAGATCCTGCAGTTGGATTATCAGTTGCTCTGGGGGTTAGACCACAGCTTACTTTGGACGAGATCAGGAAAAAAGTGGCACAGGACGTGACGGGGAAACTTAGAGATACTCAGGATATCCTGGCGGAAGCCAAATTTCAATTATACGAGACAATGGTAGAGAAGAACGGTTTTGCATTTCTGGCTATTGGAAGGCCGGAGGCTGCAGGCTGTTATTGTGCTATAAACACATACCTTAGAAAAGTTATCGAGATGCTGGTGGACGATTTTGACTATGTAGTCATTGATGGAGAGGCCGGTATAGAACAGATAAATAGACGTGTTCTTGAAAAGGTCACACATCTTATCTGTGTATCTGACCAGAGCAGAAAAGGACTTCAGATCATCGAGACCATCAAAAATGTCGCCGACGAACTCGTAATGTACGACAAGATCGGGCTGATTGTAAACAGAGCGCCTCTTCCTGAAAAGCTTGCAGATGAAAAAGAAATAGGGGGCGTCCCAATTGCAGCTGTCATACCTCAGGACAATGATATGACAGAAAATGACATCGAAGGCAACAGCGTCTTCGAACTTCCTGGTGATTCAATTATCCTTCAGGGTGCAAGAGATGCACTTAGAAGAATGGAAATAATATGAAGAAAGGATGGTAAAAGGGCGTGCAAGATTTAAAGCACATGATCACCTTCGAAAAGTGGTTGGAGGATGCTTCGAATCCTCTGATCAAAGAGGCTCAGGATGAAGGCCGGTATGCCATAGGCTACACCTGCTACCATATGCCTGAGGTCTTACTTAATGTGGACAATTGCTTTTCCGTCAGAATGAGGGCGCCAAGAGTTGGTTCTATCGATATCTCGACCTACTACATGTCCAATTATACCTGTGAGTTCGCAAGGTCACTTCTTGAAAACGGAATAGAGGGAGGCTATGGTTTCCTTGATGCAGTGGCAGGAGTTGATGCTTGCTCAGCCATGAACAGATGCTATGAGCACCTTGAAATCCTAAAGTGCAATGAGAAACCTCATTTCTTCGTGACTCACACCGATGTGCCTTACAAGGTTGAAGAATATAACTTTGACCAGGTTGCATCTCAGATGAGACTAAGAGTTCTTGGTGTGATGCATGAAAAACTTGGCACTGATGTTTCAGATGAAGCTATCCGCAAGGCTGTTGAACTTCACAATGAAATGTGCCGTGTTATTACGGAGATCGGTAATTTCAGAAAAGAAGAAAATCCCAGAATAACAGGCTATGAATTCCATGTAATATGCCTTGCAAGCTACTGTGCTCCGACAGCCAAGGTGCTGCCGTATCTGAAAGAGACTCTTGAAGAGTTAAAGACAAGAAAGCCTGATGAAAAGAATCCTTTCAGAGCAAGAGTGGTTGTGGTTGGTTCTGAGATAGATGACCTTAACTTCACAAGGCTGCTTGAAGAGTCCGGAGCCATGGTCGTTGCGGACAGATACTGCTATGGTTCATTCCCGGGCCGTGAAGAGGTTAAACTAAACGACGATGAAGATATAGTAAGACAGATAGTAAGGCACTATATGCTTACTTCTGAATGCCCAAGGTATATGGCTGAGGAGAAGGTTAAGCAGAGAAAAGATACAGTTGATAAACTGGCTAGAGACTACAAGGCTGACGGTATCATCTATGAGCAGATGAAGTACTGCGATTTCTGGGCTTTTGAGAGACCTCTGGCAAGCCATATCATGACTGAAGAGTACGGATGGCCTACACTTTCGATTGACCGTTCCTACAACGTTCACAATTCGGGACAGCTCCGTACCAGATTCCAGGCCTTTGTAGAGGCGCTGGAGATTAAGAAGATCAGAAAAAGGGAGGTAATGTGATGAAATACATTGATCCCAAAAACTTCAGACTAAAAGATAACATCGACTGGAAGGCTCAGGCAGCCAACATCAAGGAGATTGCAGGAATCGCAGCAGACATTGTAAAAGAAACTGATTGGAGCGATGTGGCTAAGTCATGTAAGAAAGATGCTGTGGGGATTAAGAAGAGACTTTCCCACGAACTTGATCTTCTAAAGAACATGTCTCCTGATGAGGTAAAAGACCTTGTTTTAAATGGAGAAAAGCAGCTTGGTAAGCTTTATGCATCCGGCAAAATGGCTACTGTCAGAAGAGAGTGGAGAGGCGTTAAGGACACTGGAGTAGATTTCTACGAATGGGCTAAGATGTGGGGAATGCTTCTTGCAACCTTCTCTAAGGACCTGGTGCCTGCTCTTATGGGTACTGTGCATTACCGCTGGATGGTTTCCTATTTCTGCTGCCATTCCTTTATGGATAAGAACACTCTAGGACTTCGCGGAAGAGCCCTTAAGATGCATCATGAACTAATCTACGCGATTTTCAGATATGTTGCGGAGAATCTGGTTCTTTTGATGAAGGCAGATGAAAAGGTCGGAAACAGCACAGAACTTTCCAAGAAGATAGTTCTTTTTGATGAGATGACAATGTCCCAGATTATGGCTGGATTCCCTGACCTTATCGGAATTCCTTATCAGCTGATGCCGGTATTTCTTTTGTCTGAGATCGATCAGCTGGCCTGCATGCCATATATTGACGCGGTTGAGTCCTATGGACTTCCGTCAGACACCTGTCCCGTTCCGTCATCGGAGTGCGGCGCTGCAGTTATAGATGCACTTCCACACATGGGTGCATGCTTTATTTCCAGCTCAATGCCTTGCGATGGTTCGGTTATGGCGTCATCATACACCAGCAGAAGATTCAAGGATCTTCCTACATATCACCTGGCTTTCCCGGTTCGATATGAAGACGAGTCACTGATGGATGCTGCGGTAAAAGATATCAAAGGCTGTATCAGGTTTATTGAAGATAATACAGGAGCTAAGTGGAACTGGGATGCGTATTTCACAGCCATGAAGAGATTTAATACTGAAACCCAGTACGAGCTTCAGAAGTGGGAGATCAACCAGACTCCTAATCCACAGCTTATCGGACCATGCTATGAGCTGTTCCGTAAGTGGAACTACGAGATGGACGGCGGCCTTGACCCGAGAATCATCAAGACCTTCTACAACGTAGATAAGCTTATGAAAAAAGCTTACGAGATGAAGGATGAGCCTTGGCGTGGCAAGATGAAATACAGAGCAATCGTTTGGTCCATTCCTGCTCACTATTATGCTAACTTCTCTAACTGGATGGCTAACTGCTGGGGCGTAGATATCCTGGTTGAGATGGAGTCGCTGAACTTCACCAAGCCTCTGGAAACAGAGAACAAGGAAGAGGCACTTAAGGACCTTGCAAGACTCTATGAGCGAATGGTTATGAGAAGACACACCAACGGTGGTTATGATCATGTAGTAACTGAGCTCTGGAGACAGTGCGAAGCATGGAATGTAGACTTTGTACTTATGTATCAGCATGTATCCTGTAAGAACATGGCTACAGTTCAGGGACTTTTCGAGGATCAGGCAAGAGAGCGTGGAATCAAACTTCTGTGGTGCAGTCATGACCTTATGGATCCAAGAACAGTTTCAAGAAAAGATATGCGTGCTGAAGTAAGTGAGTTCATGAGAACCGTTATGCATGCCGAGCCGGTTGATCCATCATTGGAAGACTTCGAGGATGATACAACGTGGTGATAAAGGGATTCAAAGTCATACAATGCTGTGTTTACACAAAACGTAGGAAAATTATTGAGGAGGAATCACATAAATGAAATATTTTGGAGGATGCGACGTAGGTTCAACCTATACAAAAGCAGTCATTATTGATGAGAATGGCAAGATGGTGGCTAACACCACATTAAAGAGTAAGATCATCGCTCAGGAATCTGCTGAGATGGCTATGAAAGAGGTTGTAAGCCAGGTGGAGGGCTTAAATAGTTCCAAAGACCTTGCATACCTTATCGGTACAGGCTATGGCCGAAACAAGGTTCCTTTTGCCGATGAGAATATCTCTGAGATTTCCTGCCACGCTATGGGTGTTCATGTAACTAATCCAAGCGTTAAAGCTATCATCGATATCGGTGGTCAGGATGTTAAGGGTATTGCCATTGATACAGACGGTACCGTTAAGAACTTCGCCATGAACGATAAGTGTGCAGCCGGAACAGGAAGATTCTTCGAGGCTATGGCAAGATCTTTTGAAATGAGTCTTGAGGACTTCTCAAAGCTCTCACTTAAGGCTAAGAATGTAATCCCTATCACAGCTCAGTGTACCGTTTTTGCTGAGTCCGAGGTTATCACTCTTGTTGGTGAAGGTAAACCAATGGACGAGATTGCAGCAGGTATCGAGATGGCTGTTGCAAAGAGATGCTTTGTTATGTCCAAGAAGGCAGGAGCTACAGATTCCATCACTCTTACAGGTGGATGTGCCAAGAATGATGGCCTGAAGGCTGCTATTGAGCAGGTTCTTAAGCTTAAGGTTGTTGAGCTTTCAATCGATCCACAGCTTATGGGGGCTCTTGGTGCTGCTGAGTATGCAAGACAAAAGGGACTTGCAAGATAAGAAAGGAACTATAAATGGGTAAAGCGCTCAGAATTATCGGAAAAATTATTAAAGTGCTAACAATTATTACAAGCGTTTTATTTGTTATCTATTTCTGGAATCTGGATCAGAAGCTGATGGCGTGGCTTTACACTATAGTTAATAAGATTTTTGACCGCAAGAGGGCAGATATTAGATTCTAAATGAAGGAATTTGGGTAACATGAAATTATATGATGGTGTTATATCGGATACCATGTCGGTTTTGGATGGCTTTCAGGATAGCAGGGTAAAAAGATATCCCTATGAAGGAAGCTCCTGGAGAGACAATGGAAGCAGTGAGTTTATCATGCAAAGAGATGCCGCATTGGATCTTGGCGCGGCAGGCGAGCCTTCGGTAAACTACACGCTTGTGACTACCTCCGGGATTATTTCGGAAAGTGAAACCGTTGTTTATGGTAAAGATATAAGCGAAATAAATGGAAACAGTGCATTTGCCAGAATAGTGATTCTGGAGACGGAAGATCTTGAGGAGGACAAAGATTCTGAGAAAGCCTTTGCGGCCATTAGAAATCTTGAATTCGTCAGATATCACGTTTTTCCTAAGGGCTACATGGTCAGGGTATCTGCCAGAAGCAATCAGGAACAGATCAGAATCAGTAGGAATGCATTGGAAAACGGTATTTCTTTTGCCAAGGTCGGAGCACTGTACATCAGAAAGTACAAGGAAGTCTCCGGCGTTAAGAATGTCAGAGTGATCTTTATTACGGAAAAAGAGCTGGTGGAGAAACTACTTCCAAACGCGGATAAGGTGGATACTATCACCAAGACACTCACGCACATTCTTGACGGAATGCCTACAGACTGTGGACATTGCAGCATGAAGCCGGTATGCGACGAAGTGGATGGAATGAAGGAACTTCATCTGGGCAAGAGAAAACAGTAAACATAAGAAGGATAGGGGGTATAGATTTGAAACAGGAATATGAAGCGTTATTTACACCCTGGAAGATAAGAAATCTTGAGATCAAGAATAGAATTGTCTTAGCTCCCATGGGTGGAACCTGTATTTTTGGATGGATGGAGCCGGGGGGCAGCCATTTTGACAAAGAGGCAGCAAGGCTTCTTCTTAAGATTGCCAAGCATGACTGCGGCCTGATAATTCCGGGAATTGCTCCGGTAAAAGATATGCTGGGAGGAAAATGGCTTTACCAGAATCCTGCCAAATTTAAGAAGCTCGCTTCTTTCATGGATGAAATTCATGGAACCGGAGCTAAGATGTTTGTTCAGCTTACTGCTGGTTTTGGCAGATCTTTTGCTCTGACAGAGCCTCTTGCAATGCTTATCAAGAATAAGCAGCTGGGTGCTGTGGCAAAGCCTTATATTGATCCTGAGTATCTGACAGCAGCTCCTTCTGTACTTCCTAACAGATGGGCTGACGATATCATGACAAGGCCTCTGACCAAGGATGAGATCCATCAGATTGTTTACGCTTTCGGAGAGACTGCAAGACTCTGCAAGGAAGCAGGAGTAGATGGAATAGAAGTTCACGCTGTTCATGAGGGTTATCTTCTTGATCAGTTTACTCTTGGATATACCAATCACAGAACTGACGAGTACGGCGGATCTTTTGAAAACAGATATCGCTTTGCAGTTGAGATTGTAAAAGAGATAAAGAAAAAGTGCGGAGAAGACTATCCTGTTTCTCTTAGATATTCAGTTCGCTCCATGACCAAAGCTTTCCAGTATGGCGCTATGCCAGGGGAAGATTTTGAGGAAATCGGAAGAGATATGGAAGAGTCCAAGAAGGCTGCCAAGTATCTCCAGGATGCAGGCTACGATATGCTTAACTGCGATAACGGAACCTATGATGCCTGGTACTGGGCTCATCCACCACAGTACATGCCTAAGAACTGTAACCTCGAGGATGTAAGCCATATCAAGAAGTTCGTGGATATTCCGGTTGTTTGCGCAGGTAAGATGGAACCGGCTGTTGGCTCTAAGGCTATCAAGGAAGGCAACATCGATGCTATGGCAGTAGGAAGACAGTTCCTTGCTGATCCTAAGTGGGTTGCCAAGCTCGAAAGAGGAAGAGAATTTGAAATCAGACCTTGCATCTGCTGTCACACAGCTTGTTTTGATCTGACTAAGCACGGAAATAGCTATAACGATCAGGACCTTTCGGAGTCTGCCGGAATGTGTAAGTGCGCTGTTAACCCTCGCAGTATGCAGAGTACCAAATACAGAGTCATTCCCACCAAGTCACCTAAGAAGGTTGCCATTATCGGCGGCGGGATCGGAGGCATGGAAGCAGCAAGAATCCTTGCTCTTCGTGGCCATGAGCCTGTTATCTATGAAAAGACAAATGAGCTGGGCGGTGTGTTTATCGCAGCCGCAGCTCCTGAGTTTAAGGAAAAAGATAAGCAACTCATCGAGTGGCAGAAGTACCAGCTTAAAAAGCTTGGCGTAGAGATTCATATGAATACAGAAGTAAGACCTGATTCACTTCCTCAGGCTGATGAATACATTATCGCAACAGGAGCGGAGCCTAATCGTATTCCAATCCCTGGAGCTTCTGAATATGCTATGGATGCTACTGATTACCTTCTTGGTAAGAAGCCGGTTGGTACAAATGTAGTTATCATTGGTGGTGGTCTTACAGGTTGTGAGATTGCCCTTGACCTTTTCAGAAAGGGTAAGAAGCCTCAGATTGTTGAGATGAAGGATGACCTTATTTCTGTTAAGAATATGTGCCTTGCCAATACAAGTTATCTTCGTGACTGCTTCAAGACCAATAACGTGCCTGTTTACTTAAAGGCAGGCGTGGCCAAGATTACAGAGACAAGTGTTGAAGTTAATACCAGTGATGGCAAGACTGTAACACTTCCTGCAGACAGTGTTATCATGTCAGTAGGATATCATGCAACTCCGATTCTTGAAGCAGCCAAGAATGTGCATCTTCTTGGTGACTGCAAGAAGGTTGGAAATGTACGTAGTGCATTCTGGGGTGCATGGAATATTGCGATGAAGATATAAAAACAACCTGCGTTGGTTATACATGATTTGCTCGCGTTTCCTCGTGGTAATTCATGGTATAAATTTCAAAAGACCAATTCCTACGGTTTAAAATTTGGGTAAACCGTAAACAGGAATTGGTCTTTTGATCTTTATACCCATGAATTATCGCACTCGTGCAAATGACTCGCAAATCATGCAATAACCAATAGCTATCTTTTTTTATACTTCATTTTCAGATTCCGTTTATATCGAGGAGGTCGTCCAGGGCTTTTTCGATTTTTGCTCGGCGTTCCTGTTTCTTTTGTTCCCGGATAGTCTTCTCAGGACGATCGACATGTTCAAGATTAGAAGGATCAAGCGGATTTGCTGGAGCCTTTTGAGCAGCAGGCTTTGAAGGAACCTGGGAATTTACAGCAGCTTGTGGCTGCACAGCTCTTTGAGCGGGTCTTGGCTGAGTGCGGATCTGAGATAAAAGATCCTGCTCCACCTCTTTTTGCTGCTGCTCTTTGGATATTGCAGGGTTCAGGTTAGTAGCAGCTTCCATTTCTGCTTCCGGTGACATTTTCTGACTTTTCTTGGCATTTAATAATTCAATAAGGTCGACGCCCATGTTGGATATTTTGCATCCAAGAGCGGGATTGCCTGAAACAGCAAACATGCGGACTACAACAGCGCTTACGTTGTAATTATGAATAACCTCTCCATAGATAAAGGAAACATCTATCTGGTCACCAACCTTGCACTTGGTGGAATTATCTATGATAATGGACATTCCTCTCATGGAGATATCATGAACGATACAGTTCTTAATGTTGGTAGTGTTGCCGTTTATTCTGAAGATTCCAAGCTTACCTATAGAAAAACGCTCTGACTTGCGAGTGTTCTCCGGAGCTATCTCAGATGAACACCTGATTAGATGGAAGTTGCCATATCTTGTTTTTACAGGGGTGATAGAAGTTGACATGAATCTGTAGAGTCTGCCATCTCTTTTATTCATGACTTCTACAAGAGAGGGCTCAAGAAACTGCAGATATTTGCCAAAGTATTCCATAGGTTTAACTAGAAGGCCTGAAGATACGCCGAAGATAGCGTGAGTCATCAGAACAACATTGTGTTTATTAATGGATGCGTGGATTTTGATTTCAGAACCGCCGGCAATGTCGTTAACGTTCATAACCGTCCCCCGTGAACTGTGATTATCATGGCTTTTTTTGCGACTAATAAGCCTATAAATATGATATAATGGGCTTGAATTTTTTACAAGGCGTTTATTCGCTTATAAATATATGAAAAATGGAATTAGTTTTTGCTATTTAATGCTAATTGAAATAAAATAGATTTAAGTCTTTAAGGGGAGTATATATGATCAAAGAGAACTTGGAAATTGTTGAGGAAAATATTCAAAAGGCTTGTAAAAAGGCAGGGCGAGATCGAAGCGAGGTTACACTTATTGCAGTGAGTAAGACCAAGCCTGTAAGTGATATCAGACAGGCTATGGACTGCGGCATAACTGTTTTTGGTGAGAATAAAGTTCAGGAAATCCGCGATAAGACTGCTGAGATAAAAGAGCCACTTTCCTGGCATATGATAGGGCATCTGCAGGCGAATAAGGTTAAATACCTTCCGGGAGTTGCCTGCATGATCCATTCCGTTGACAATGACAAGCTTGCTGCTGAAATAGAAAAGCAGGCAGCAAAACATGATCTTGTAATGGATGTTCTTATTGAAGTCAATATGGCTAAAGAGGATACCAAGTTTGGTATTACTCCGGAAGAAACAATAGATTTTGTCAAAAGAATAAGTGCTTACGAGCATTTGAATATAAGGGGGCTTATGACAATTGCTCCTTATACTGATGATCCGGAGAGTAACAGGGAGTATTTTAAGGGACTTAGACTTTTAAAGGATGAGATTAATTCTCTTAATATTCCGGGGGTTAAAATGGATACTCTTTCCATGGGCATGACAGGGGATTACATGGTGGCCATTGAAGAAGGTGCAACCTTGGTAAGAGTTGGAACCGGAATTTTTGGTGAACGTGATTATTCTATAGTTTGAACCGGATAATACGCAATGTGTATGCAATTCCTTCTAAGAAGGATAATGGTTTTATAAAAGATGAGCGTCATAATTTTTTACCCAAGTTTAAATTACTAAAGCAAAAAGTTAAACTTTGATAAAATATAATAAATGACGAATAACTTTTGAGGCGTTTAATACAACTTTAACGTTAAATGTGCAAGTTGTATTAATATCGCCTCTATTTTTATGTATTTTCACAACACATTTTATAAATTTAATCATTGATGTTTAGACAAAACTATAGTATTCTAGTTTTACAAAATAGTTTTGAAAAATCTAAAATAATAAACATAGTTTTAAAAGTTGCTAAAGATAAAGGAGACAGCCGTGTTTAAATTATCCATCAATCCGAGAGTACACAAAGGCCACATAAATCCTGAGATTCAGGGACATTTTTCAGAGCATTTGGGAAGAGGTATTTACGAAGGGCTTTATGTTAAGGAAGATTCAGGAATAGACAACGTCAATGGCATGAGGAAGGATGTTGTGGAGGCTCTTAAGGAACTTAAGGTTCCGGTTCTTAGATGGCCTGGTGGGTGCTTTGCTGATGAATATCATTGGAAGGATGGCATCGGACCTAAAGAGAATCGTAAGAAGATGATCAATACTCACTGGGGCGGAGTTGTAGAGGATAACAGCTTTGGAACTCATGAGTTTATGGAGTTTTGTGATCAGCTTTCCTGTAAGAAATACGTAAACGGTAATCTTGGAAGCGGAACAGTTCAGGAGATGTCAGAGTGGGTTGAGTACATGACCTTTGATGGTGTTTCTCCAATGGCTGACCTTAGGCAGAAGAATGGACACAAGGATCCCTGGAAGGTTGATTACTTCGGAGTAGGTAATGAGAACTGGGGATGCGGCGGCAACATGCTTCCTGATTGCTACGGCAATATGTATAGAAGATATCAGACCTATGTTCGTGATTATAAACAGGGCGAGCATATCCAGAAGATTGCATGCGGTGCCAATGTGGATGATTACAATTGGACAGAGGGTGTGATGGAGACCTGCTTTAAAGCTCCGGCTTTCCTTCACGGATTCATGGATGGTCTTTCCCTTCACTATTACACTCATCCGGGCGGATGGGAGAATAAGGGAAGTGCCACTGACTTTGATGACAAGATGTGGTATCAGACACTTAGTAAGACTCTTTTCATGGAGACTCTTATCAGTAAGCATCAGGCTATCATGGACAGATTTGATAAAGAGCACAAGGTTGGAATCATAGTTGATGAGTGGGGAACCTGGTACGATTGCGAGCCGGGAACCAATCCGGGCTTTTTGTATCAGCAGAACACCATAAGAGATGCGCTGGTGGCAGGTATCAACCTCAACATTTTCAACAAACACTGCGACAGAGTCAAGATGGCCAATATCGCACAGATGATCAATGTGCTTCAGTCTGTGATCCTGACAGATGGAAAGAGGATGATCAAGACTCCAACCTATCACGTTTTCAATATGTACAAATATCATCAGGATGCTGAGCTTCTTGATAGCTATATTGAGACAAAAGAAATCGGACTTTCTGATAAATATATGGTTCCTAACCTTACAGAGTCTGTATCACTTGGAACCGATGGCAAGATCCATGCCACAATTACAAACCTTTCCTGCAGCGAGGATTACGAGATCAAGGTAATGGTTGCAGATAGCGAGGTTAAAGAAATTTCCGGAGAAATCGTAGGTGGTGAGATGCATCTGCACAATACCTTCGAGGAACCGGAAAATGTAGTAGTTAGAAAATTTGATGATTGTAAGAATCTTGGAAATGGGGAACTTGTTCTTACAATTCCACGTAGTAGTGTAATACATCTTGCTTTAACTGTATAAAATATCTAGTTTGTTGTCTTCATATCAGTTTTTGATGGCAGACAATGAATAAAGTATTTATTGGGAGATCGGTATGATCAAAAGAAATACAAAGATAATGCAGAAGATATGGGGAATGATCCTTAGTGTATGTGTGCTGACAGTGCCTGTGTGCGAAAGTGTAACGGTACTGGCAGCTGATACATCTAGTAGCAAGAATATAAGTGATAGTACGGAACCCGATGAAAAGGTTTCATCTTCTGCAGAAAATTCTAATGTCACCAGCACTCAAAGGCTTAGCAGCAATTATTCTCACGTGAGTTCTTTTTATAAAATGTCTGATTACTCCGGAGAAGACTATCTTATCAGTATTGAAGATGCTATAACTGAAGGTGCTTCATTTCTTACAAGTGATAATCATGATTACCAGGGTGGCAAGGTGGCAGACATTACCCACGGTGACAGCCTTACCCTTGATGTAAATGTTCCATCGGATGGACTTTACTGGCTTTCATTTGATTATCTTTCTGTGGATGATTCCATTCTTCCAATTGAAATGTCTCTTACTGTTGATGGTGAGTACCCGTTCTATGAAGCCAGGAGCGCTCTTTTTGAGACCACCTGGATTCAGGAGGGGGATACAGATATCGACAGATATGGTAATGAGATTGTAGCTCTGCCGGATAAGCTTATCAGGTGGGAGAGTAAGTGCCTTGGAGATTCCAGCTACAGGTACTCGGAGCCTCTTAAGCTAGAGCTTTCTGCAGGCCACCATGAGTTTGGTATAGGGGTAAAAGAGGGGGCGCTTCTCCTTGGAAATCTAACTCTTAAGGCACCATCTTCAATCCCCGAATACACAGGCTCTCAGAAGGCAGAAGGAAATCAGCTGATAGTAATAGAAGCAGAGGATTTTACAGAGAGAAATAATTCTTCTATCCATGCTTCCTATGAATATGACAGATCCCTTAGTCCTCTTTCGGCAAAAGAGAAAGTACTGAATATCATAGATGAGGAATCCTTTGATACAGCAGGACAGAAGATTACTTATTCCTTCGAGGTTACAGTTGATGGCTATTACAACATTGCCATGAATTACAGGCAGTCAGAGAAAAATGATTTCCCGGTGTTTGCGGATATCAGCATTGACGGACAGATCCCAAGTACAGCATTTAAGGGCTATAGCATCGAGGCATCTACAGATTTTACTACCGGGAGTTTTACTGATGATGATGGAAATCTTTTGAGCGTATATCTGGAGAGCGGAGTTCATACTATTTCTTTTACTCTGGTTCAGGACAAGATCAGATATGCGGTAGAGAAGGTTGATGAGATCATGAGCGGTATCTCTGATCTGTCTCTGGAGGTAACGAAGGTTGCGGGAACCAATAAGGATAAGTACAGAGATCTTAAGCTTACGAGATATATTCCTGACCTTGAAACAAGGCTTTATTCCTGGATAGAGGATTTGAGGGAACTGGCAGATGAAGCAACTGTTTTTGTAGATGCAAAGAGTGGAAAAGATGTTGCGGCATTTTCTTATCTGCTAATTGCAGCGAATCAGCTTGAGAGCCTTGCAGAGGAACCGGATGAGCTGGTTTACAGGGTTGATGAGCTTTCTACAAGCGTTAACTCCATCAATACACAGATTGCTAATTTCGTAGATATTATTGGCAACAACAATCTGGCAATAGACAGAATTTATATTTATCAGAATGGGGCTAAGCTTCCTAAGGGACTTGGATTTTTTGAAGGAATCGGAATGAATGTTTCAAGATTTGTTAATTCCTTCTTTGGACAGTCGTATTCTAGCAGTAATGTCAATGAAGAGCACATTCAGGTATGGGTAAACAGACCAAGACAGTACGTTGAGATTATGCAGAAGATGATTGACGAACAGTTTACACCGCAGACCGGACTTGAAGTTGATCTGTGTCTTATGACTGATGCACAGAAGCTGATCCTGTCCAATGCTTCGGGTGATACTCCTGATATTGCTACAGGAATCAACTACTCGATTCCCTTTGATATGGCTATCAGAGGAGCACTGGTTGATCTGTCACAGTTTGATAATTACAAGGAAGTTTTTGGCAGATATAACGAGGGACTCTTAGTTCCTTCCGTAATAGGAGATGGGCTTTATTCTCTTCCTGAGACCATGAACTTTTACGTTCTCTTTTACAGGACTGATATCCTGGATAAATTGGGCCTGGAAGCTCCGGATACGATGGATGAACTTATCGGAATGCTGACAGATTTGCAGATGAGAGGACTTAATGTGTATTATCCGACAGCTGCCATGCTGGCGATGCGTAACTATCACGGAACAACACCTCTTATTTATCAAAATGGCGGCAAATTGTACGGAGACACAGCCCTTGATATTGAGCTGGACAGTGAGGCAACTGTTGAAGGCTTCACGGAGTTGACAGAACTGTTCACACTTTACAATCTTCCGGTGGATGTACCTAATTTCTATCAGCATTTTAGAAACGGTGATCTTCCTATTGGAATAGCAGACTTTAACTCCTACAACCTGATATTAAATGCTGCTCCGGAGATTGCGAACTCATGGGATATCGCACTTATCCCGGGTATCCTGGATGAGAGTACCGGAGAGATTAACAGATATACAGCAGGCGGAGCAGAGAGTACTGTTATGTTCCACTCAACAAGGGAAAGAGAAGAAAAGGCCTGGCAGTTCATGGACTGGTGGTCATCAGCACAGGTTCAGGCAGAGTTTGGACAAAGACTTCAGATTCTGTACGGTGATGAATATATCTGGCCAACAGCGAACCTTGAGGCTTTTGCAGCTCTTCCTTACCCGACGGCTCACAAAGATATCATCATTGAGCAGGCTCAGTACATGTTAGAAGCTCCAAGACTTCTTGGTGGTTACATGATGGAACGTGAGACATCCAATGCCTTTAATGACATTGTGGTAAATGGTGAGACGGTTCGCTCCAGAATCGATGAAGCAGTTAAAACTGTCAAGCGTGAGACGCAAAGAAAGCTGGAGGAATTCGGCTATATCGACTCCGAAGGAAATGTGCTTACAGAGTATGTAACACCTTCAGTTGAGCAGGTACGAGAAATCATGAGTAGGTAAAAAATATGTCAATTACAAGGTCAAAAGTTGGAAAGCGAATGCACTCCAATAAGAACGGATATGTGTTCGTAGCTCCATACGCGATTTTATTCATAATCTTCATATTAGCGCCGGTAATCATGGCAGTCATACTGTCTTTTACCAACTTTAATGCAATTCAGTGGCCGAGTTTTGTGGGCTTTCTTAATTACATTAACCTGATAACCGGGGACGATGTGTTCATGAAATACGTCCTTCCCAACACTGTAAAGTATGCACTTATCGTTGGTGTCGGAGGCTATGTGCTGGCATTTCTTCTGGCCTGGGGACTTTCCAATCTCACTAGGGGGCCCAGAACAGTATTTGCCCTTATCCTTTATTCGCCCAGTATGACAACCGGTGTGGCCATGGCAGTGCTGTGGAAGATAGTTTTTACCGGAGATCAGACAGGATACCTCAACAGCTGGCTGATGGATATCGGAGCGATAAATGAGCCGATCATCTGGCTGACCAATACTAATTACCTGCTTCCGATCATTATCATCATAGGCCTGTGGAGCAGCATGGGTGTGGGCTTTTTATCAATCCTGGCAGGACTTTTAAATGTGGATGAGGCGCTGTATGAGGCAGCAGCCATTGACGGAGTCAAGAACAGATTTCAGGAAATGATATATGTGACTATTCCCAGTATGAAGCCACAGATGCTCTTTGCAGCAGTTATGCAGATTGTTGGTGCGTTCCAAAATGGTATGATCTCAACACTTCTGGCAGGAAATCCAACACCGGGATATGCAGGTCAGCTCATTGTTAACCACATAGAGGATTATGGTTTCATCAGATACGAGATGGGCTATGCAGCAGCGGTTTCAGTTGTTCTGCTTTTGATAGTTCAGATATTCTCATCGGTATCTACTAAGCTTTTTGGTGAAAACGACTGATAAAGGGAGAAGAAAATGGCGGCTTACAGAGGACATAGAACCAACCCTGACAAGTTCGAAAAGAGTCAGATAAAAATATATCTTTTGATATTACCCATGGTACTTCTATGCGGATTACCAATTGTGTTCATAATATTCCATGCCTTTAAACCCATGGAGGAGCTGTTCGCATTCCCTCCCAAGTTTATTACGACACATCCGACACTGGATAATTTCAGAAAGCTTGCGAAGGCTTCGAGAAGTGCGGGAATACCTATCAGTAAATATGTATTCAACTCAGTATTTATCACAGCTACAGTGGTATTCGGTTCCCTGGTTTTTTCTACCATGGCAGCTTATGCACTTTCCAAGCTTAAGTTCAAGGGCAGAAATGTCATGATGCAGATCAATCAGATTGCCCTTATGTTTGTATCGGTAGCAGTTATGATTCCAAGGTACCTTATCGTCAATAAGCTTGGAATGATCGATACCTACTGGGCTGAGATACTTCCGCTTATAGCGCTTCCTGTAGGTCTTTTCCTGGTAAAGCAGTTCGTGGATCAGGTGCCGGATTCCCTTATCGAAGCGGCATATATGGATGGGGCAAAAGAGTGGCAGATTTACCTTAAGGTAATAATCCCTCTAATAAAACCGGCTATCGCTACAGCTGCAATACTTGTTTTCCAGCAGGTGTGGACGAACCTTGAAACTTCCAATTACTACATCAATGATGATTCATTAAAGAGCCTTGCTTTTTATATGAACACATTGACTTCTACAACTACGACCAATACTGTAGCCGGACAGGGTGTGGCTGCAGCTGCGTCACTTATTATGTTTATGCCAAACCTTATACTGTTCTGCATTTTGCAGAAGAACGTCATGAACACCATGGCACATTCGGGAATCAAATAAGGGGTAAGACCGTGAGAAATAAACTAGAGTTTTTTGGAAAAAAACATATTGGTAAGCTTATAGCATCGGCGTTACTTGCAGCAGCTCTTACGCTTACTGTGACGGATTTATTTACTATCACAGCAAGGGCAGATGCTCCTTATAAGACTTATACAGTTGATGGATATGGCGCTGTAGCTGAAACGCAGACAGCTTATCTTCCTTACGAGACTATCACCAAGATAGACGAGGAGACCCTGAATGGACCGACAGATTTTAAATTGATGCCCGACGGAACCATGTACATTCTAGACAGCGGAAATGCAAGGGTAGTTGTTTCTGATCTATCTGGTAATCTGATAAAGACCTTTGGTGAAGGGACACTTGTTTCTCCAAGAGGAATATATGTAACCAGAGACCACATCACATATATCGCAGACAGAGATGCCAAATCCATTTTCGTATTTGATGAAGAAGGTAATCTCATTCACACCTACACAAGACCAAATGTACCGATGTATGGTGAGACACAGGATTTCCTTCCACTTAAGGTAATCGTCAATGATGCAGGAACAATCTATGTTATCTGCGAATCCAATACAAATGGTGTGGTAGAGATAAGCCCTGTAGATAACGGAACCTTCCTTGGATACTTTGGAACCAACTCCACCAACAGCAGCCTTATAAACATTATCTGGAGAGCAATCCTTACGGATGAGCAGAGAGCCAAGATGAGATCCAACATCCCATCAACTCCGGATAACATGGCTATCGATGACAAAGGAATCATCTACACTGTTACAAGAGGTGAGGGTGATGGCACAGTAAAAAGACTTAACATCGCCGGCGTGAATATGCTTGAAGCCAGCGACTACGATACGGTTCCAGCAGCTATAGCTGTCGGCAATCACGACAACTGCTTCGTGGTCTCACAGCAGGGATTTATCTACGAGTATAACAACGAAGGAGAACTTCTTTTTGTCTTTGGTGGTAAGGATGACGGACAGCTTCGTATAGGTCTTTCAACCAAGGCTGAGGCGATTCAAGTGGGACTTGATGACAAGATATATGTCCTTGATTCTGATAAGGCTCAGATCCAGATATATGAACCTACTGAGTTTACAAATTACCTCCACAGTGCACTTTATCTTTTCTCCAAGGGAAGATATGAAGAGTCCAAGGAGCCGCTTTCCAAGGTCCTTGAGATGAACAACCTTTTTGATTATGCCAATAAGGCCATGGGCAAGGCACTGTACAAAGAGGAAGACTATGCAAATGCTCTTAAGTATGCCAAGCTCTCCAAGGATCTTGATACATACTCAGATGCCTTCTGGGAAATTCGTAATAACTGGCTAAGGCACAATCTGTCGGCAATTGTTCTTATCATCATAGCTCTTTTGATCCTTAAGTTTGCGATAAAAAGACTTGATAAGAAAAAGAATATTCTTGATAAGCCAAGAGCTTTATGGAGGAGCTTCAAGAACATAAAGCTGGTAAAAGAACTGGGCTACATGTTCTATTTTGTGAGACATCCGATTGACGGATGCTACGGGATAAAGTGGGAGAACAGAGTATCTCTTTTATCAAGCAATATCATTCTCGTGCTGGTAATGGCATTTTACGTGATAAACAAGTACTTCTGCGGCTTTATGTTTAAGACAGTAAGAGAGGGCAGCTTTGATGTGTTTTCTGATGTGGGAATGATCCTGATTGCTATGGGACTGGTTGTTGGGTGCAACTACCTTATGTGTACCATTAACGACGGTGAAGGTAAGCTAAAGCACATTTATTCATCCTTTATTTACAGCTTTGCTCCATATGTGATACTGATGCCGTTTATTTTCGTCCTGTCACATGTGGTTACCTACAATGAGGAGTTCTTTGTAAGCTTCGGAAGATTCTGTATGGTAGTGTGGATTGCAGTTTTGGTAGTTATTTCAATCAGAGAGATCAATAACTACACAGTATCAGAGACAGCCAAGATTATCTTCCTGACAGTGTTTACTATCCTGATTGTCTGCCTGATCGCATTTATCCTGTATGTTCTGTGGGCTCAGGTATTTGACTTCGTACAGTCAGTTGCTAGAGAGGTGGTGTACAAAATTGGTTCGTAAGAAGTTATCAAAAGGAATGATCGCTATCATGGCGAGTGCTTCTCTGGCAGCGGGACTACTCATGGTGCCAGATATAAGCTTGGGAGCAGGTTTGTGTACTACCATAACAGCCTACGCCTCAGATAGTATAAACGGTCATAAGTTTCTGACAGAAAACAACAATTACAGGCTCTATCTTAATGAAGAGGATCTGTCCCTGGTTATAGAAGATAAGAACACCGGGATGATCATGGAGTCCTCAATCAGCCATGACGATGGAAACAACAATAATATCTGGCTGGGGGCAATGAAGTCGGCTATTGTGTTGTCTCTTATCAATAATAATTCGGATACTACACAGGCTGATCTAATAAATGATGATAATACCAAGAATATTACTTATACGGATGACGGCTTCAAGGCAGAGATTTACTGGAATAAGTTAAAAATAGGAATGACACTTGAAGTTAGCCTAACTGAAAACGGGATTGTAGCAAGGATTCCGGAGGAGTCCATAAGAGAAGACGGAAGCCAGTATTTCATCGGAACAGTAAGAATGTATCCCTTTATGGGATGCTCCTATCTTGATAATAAGGAAGGCTATATGCTGGTTCCCGACGGAAACGGAGCTCTTATCTATCTTGATGATAAGGAAGGCAGATACTCCAGTGGTTATTCAGGAGCTATCTACGGCAGTGACATCGGTTTTGAAGAATCCAAGGCGGAGACGCTTTTGTGGGATAAGTACAATACCATCACTGATTCTGAGCAGGTTTTTGCCCCAATATACGGAATAGCTCATACTGACGATGAAATGGCATTTTTAGGGATAGTTGAAGAGGGACAGGAGAGAGCATCGATAGATGTTATGCCCAACGGTGTCAGCGTAGATTACAACAGGGCTTATGCGAGATTTACTCTTCGCAGAATGTATAATCAGCCCACCAGTGTGAACTCTACAACGGGCTCTCTTCATGTCTATGAAGATGACAGAAGCCATTCCAATCTGCAGGTGAGATTCATCTTTTTATCAGGAGAAGAAGCAACCTACGCCGGAATGGCCAATGCGTACAGAGAATATCTTCTTGATAAGGGTGATATTGAAGTTACGGATACTTCCTATAGGACAAGAGTTGATTTTCTTGGTACGGAAAGAGAGAACTGGCTGCTTTCCACAACTCCGGTAGTTATGACTACGGTTGAGGAAGCTAAGGCTATTGTCTCTGACCTTGAAAAAGAGGGAGTGACAGATCTTTTTACAGTATATAAGGGTTGGCAGGATGGAGGATTGTACGACCTTCCTATCAGTAAGTACAAGACTGACAGTAATATCGGCGGTAATAAGGCTCTTACGGATTTTGTCCTGGAGGAACAGGAAAAGGGCAATCTGGTTTACCTTTATGATAATGCACTTTTAGTAAATCCTGAGGAACAAAACGCCACCTTTAATACCATCAAGCAGGTCAATAAACGCCGCTACGAGGAAACAACACATGCGCTTGTGTATGAGAAATTCATGTATCTCACACCGCAAAGGAGCAAAGCTCTTTTGGAAAAGCTAGTAAAGAGTCTTGCGGCAAAGAATGTTTCGAATATTGCTCTTTCTGGTATTACCAGCAGCATTTTCACTTACACCTATAGCGGTGAGAAGTACACTAGATTCGATACGGCAGAAAGCTATAAAGAGACAGCAAATAATCTGGCACAGAGTGCGAATCTGGTTATGGAAAAGCCTTGCGAGTATCTGTGGAAGGATACAAGTGCTTTTCTGGATATGCCTTTGTACACTTCGAATTACATCATAGAAGATGAGAGTATTCCGTTTTTGTCCCTGGTATTAAAAGGGGTTATGCCTATGTATGGGGACTACGTGAATTTCGAGGCCAATAAGCA
Source organism: uncultured Butyrivibrio sp. (assembly GCF_947169445.1). Taxonomy (GTDB): domain Bacteria; phylum Bacillota; class Clostridia; order Lachnospirales; family Lachnospiraceae; genus Butyrivibrio. Next base: position 98,179 of record NZ_CAMVPU010000001.1, read on the forward strand.
GGAGTTCCTTCTTAAGATGGTGGAGTCGGGAGTTTATCCATCGTTTTATATCACCGGAAAAGAGGCTTCTGAGCTTATCAATACAAATTCAAGTGACGTTTACAGCTCTCAGTACAAGGTATTTAAAAATACAATAACTGAGTACGATAGTCTTTTAAGACAGCTGTCAGAAAAGACTAAGGATGCGTTTATAGTAAATCATCAGATTCTGGATAACGCAGTGAGAGTAGTTACTTACTCAAATGGAACAGTAGTATACATAAACTATTCATCTGATGTGCAGACGGCTTTAGGAGTTACAGTTGATGCCATGTCATATGTAATAGGGTAAAGGTAAAGTAAAGCTAATGAGCATTTTGGGACTTAAGAGAAAAAAGAAAAATCCTCTGGCAAAGCTTGGAAAGCTGGAGAAGAGGCAGGCAATGGCAGGTTATTCCTTCGTTATGATATGGGTTGTGGGAATGCTTGTGTTTACACTGATTCCAATGTGTCAGGCCTTTTATTATATGTGGTTTAAGATAAAAGCCAGGAATGGTCTTCAGTTTACCTATGTTGGAACAAGTAATATCACGCAGATATGGATTGAAGATCCTGACTTTATTCAGGGAATAGCATCCTATGTTTGGCAGACTCTTTTGCAGGTACCGATCATCGTGGTGTTCGCTCTGATAATTGCCATAATGCTAAACGGCAAGATTCATTTCAGAGGGTTCTTTAGACTGGTATTCTTCCTTCCGGTAATCATAGTATCCGGACCTGTAATGAACATGCTGGTGAGCGAGGGAGCAGCCTCAATTCCGGCTCTTAATACACAGGCTGTGGTAAGTGCCTTTGATATGTTCCTGCCAACTGCAATAGCGAATCAGCTTGGAACGTTATTCGGGAATATGATCATGACGCTGTGGTATTCGGGAGTTCAGATCCTTATATTCTTATCTGCACTTCAAAAGATTGATCCTGGACTTTATGAAGCAGCCAAGATGGATGGAGGCTCCGACTGGGAGTGCTTTTGGAAAATCACACTTCCAACCATTAAGCCAATGATACTGATAAATGCAGTGTACACCGTAATCTTTTTATCGAGCAACGAGCAGAACCAGCTTATCAATCTGATAAAGACATCAATGTTCTCCGCAACGGCTGAGAGAGGTTACGGCTACGCTTCGGCAATGGCGTGGATATATTCACTTCTTGTTACAGCAATAGTTCTTTTGTTCTTTGCACTTCTTGGTTCAAAGAAGGATGTGTACGACAGAATGGTAAAGAAGAGAAAGAGGCTGGAGAAGAAGGAAGCAAGAATTGCCAGAAAGGTAGAAAGGAGGTCTGTGAGAAATGCCAGGAAAATTGAAAGGCAAAGGAATAAGGGAAAGTTTAGAACGTATGATGGCTCAGGGGATTACTAAAGAAAAAGTCCACAAGTTTTTCTTTGGTTCCAAGGAAAAGCAGGGCTTTTTAAAGCAGCTTGTGATATATGCTCTTTTGATCGCTATCGGCTTTGTGTACTTATATCCTGTCTTTTATATGTTCAGCACAAGCTTTATGAATCAGGCCGACCTTCTGGATGCTTCGGTCAAGTGGATTCCGAGTACTCTTTATCTTGATAATTATATAGATGCGGCAAAGAGTATGGATTTCTGGGCAAGCCTGTTAAAGGGTTTTGTAATCGCCGGAGTTCCTACAATATTAAGTGTTGTGACTTGCATGATAACAGGATATGGCTTTGCTACCTTTGAATTTAAGGGAAAGAAGCTGATGATGGCTCTTCTTATTTTCAGCTATATCCTTCCAAGTCAGGTTACTATGATACCAACCTATGTGCTTTATTCAAATATGAGACTGACAGGTACCATCTGGGCTTTCGTTCTTCCGGCAGCCGTTGCCAATGGACTTAACGCTCCGATATTTATCCTGATCTTTTATCAGTTCTTTAAGCAGGTTCCAAAGGTGCTCATTGAAGCAGCTCAGATTGACGGTGCAGGTTATTGGAAGTCGTTTTTCAGAATTGCGATCCCTTCAGCAGGACCTGCGATACTTACGGTATTTCTTTTCTGCTTTGTGTGGTACTGGAATGAGTCATATCTTACTGAGCTTTATGTAAAGGGAATTGCCAATTCCAATTCTTTCTGGAATAACCTGGTGATTCAGCTTAAAGACTTTGACTCTAGCTTTAGCACAAGAGCAACAACGGGGGGAACTGCCACATCCCTTAACGAATCGGTGAGAATGGCAGCTACATCAATTACAATACTTCCGCTTCTTATCATGTATTTCTTTATGCAAAGACATTTTGTTGAGAGTATAGACAGAACCGGTATTACTGGAGAATAAGGGGAGGTAGAAATGAAAAGAGAAAGTGAATTAAAAAAAGTTTTTAATAAAGGAGGCTCTATGAAAAAGTACAAAAGAATTCTAACCGGGCTGCTGGCATCTGTAACAGTGCTGTCACAGCTCACGGCCTGTGGATCATCCTCATCAGGTGCACCATCCGGAAGCGTTGATGAAAACGGTGTTACCACAGACAAAATCAAATTAAGCTATTGGGGATATGAGGATCTTGACCTTATGAATCAGCTTGCTGAGTCTTTCATGACACAGTACCCCAACATCACTGTTGAAGTTAAGCAGATGACAGATATGAGTACGGATCTTACTGCTGCAGCTTCAAACAATGAGTTCCCTGATGTATTTATTGCTACTGATTCAGATACATCTCTTGCAAATCAGTGGTGGGCTGATATCACAGAGTATGTTGATAATGACCCTGAAACAGCCAAGCTTATGGGAACTATCCAGGAATATGGAATCGGTAAGTTTGATACTAATCACAGATACGCGATGCCAACCTGGTATCAGCCATGTGCTATATTTGTAGATAAAAATGTATTGGATAAGCTTAATCTTCAGATGCCTGATCCTGACTGGACCTGGGAAGATATGATAAAGCTCATTCAGGATGCAACCGTAGATGACAGAACAGGAATGAAGTACTACGGACTTGGATATTACAACCGTCTTGATTCACTTTATGGAATTGCTGCAGCTACAAGCTCAGAGAGAATCATTAAGGGTGAGTTTGGATATAATGGGACAGACTTTGATCTTCAGTACTGGGCAGTTGGAGAGCAGCAGTTCTCAGACCTTAAGCTTGCAGGCTATGTTGCTCCTCAGCAGAACACTCAGGCTATGGAAGACTGGACAGGTGACTATGGTATGTACTTTGGCTCTACCGGACACGTTGCAGTATTTTCAGAGGGCTGGTGGACATTCCAGAATATCTGGAACACCTATGTAACACAGGAAGATGGCAGCAAGGTTTATTATCAGGATCTTTATGACATGGATATTTATCCATACGTAACACCTTCTGTAACAGGAGAAAAAGAGCATAACGTTCTTGGAAACATGTACCTTGGCGGTGTATCCTATGCTACTAAATATCCTTATGAATCATACCTTCTTCTTAAGTACATGAACTGGGGTATCGATGGATGGAAGAAGCGTATTGAGATCTACTCAGATGAGAACAATGTTAACTCATCAGGTGTACCACTCAAGGCTGCAAATATGCCAATGCCTCTTACAACAGATGAGGAAGTTTGGACAGCTTACAAGGCAATGTTCCCTCAGGATGCTGAGCACAAGGAGTACTGGGACAGATTCTTTGAAAACATGAAGAGACCGGTTCCTTACGGCTGGTATAACATCGCAGGTTACTGGAACTTCTGCGATCAGTACTTTAACTCACAGACAGCACCTGGCGTATCATCTGCAGGTATCCACAACATTATCGATGAAGGCCTTGGAAAGGCTGCTGACTATGTTGAGGAAGCAAACCTTCAGGCTAATTACTACCACGCACTTTATATGATTGCTTACTTTGGTAAGGATGGCTATGACGTTCTTACAGATGAAGAAATCGCATGGTATCAGAGCGTTGTAGATGCAGGCGGAGTTATGACAGGAATCGGAGAAAAGCCTGTTGGAACACGCTGATAAAAAGCTTAAAGGCGAAAGACCTTAAAAATATTGGAGGGAAAAAATGAAGAGTAAAAAGGCTTTATCTTTATTGTTAAGTGGAGCAATGGTGGCTGGTCTTCTTGCGGGCTGCGGACAGAATGTTTCTTCAGATACGTCTTCAGAAACACAGGCTACAACAGAGGAAAAGAAAGAGGAAGCTCCTGCAGCAGAATCAGTTGCAGCTTCTGAGATTCCACAGGACTACAAGTATTATTTCTCAATGGATGGCGGTGAAGCAGGGGTGAAGGCTGCTGTCAGAGATACAGATGCTACACCTATGGTTCAGGCTACTGACGCAGAGGTTGTATATATTCCGGGTGTAAAAGGAAATGCTGCTTATACAGATGGTAATCAGGGACTTAAGCTTGATGTAAATGGTGTAGGCGATAAGTACACAGTTTCTTTCTGGGTATATGCAGCAAGAAATGCACAATACATGCCAACACTTCAGTTCGGACCTGATATGCACGGTGATGCAACAGGCGGACAGCACTATGTAAACTTCACATGGGCTAGCTGGAATCCTTCTTCAGATGAACTTTCATATCCAAGTATCTGGGCATATGACCAGAATGCAGAAGGTTCACCATGGCCTAACTGGTATGCAGATGAAGTTAATGCTCATACAAGAGAATGGTTGAATGTTACTATGACTGTTGACCCTGCAGATGTTTCGGCTGATGGAACTATGATTGAAGCCAAGCTCTATGTAAACGGTGAGCAGCTTGTTGGAACAGATGCTGAGGGTAATGTTAGACCTGTAAATGTAGTTAAGGGTGCTATGGATGCATCTGACAACTTTGATTTCCTTCTTGGTATCAACTACTGGGATGCAATCATGAAGGGAGCCTTCGATGAGGTTTATGTTTATGACTATGCTCTTGATGCTGGTCAGGTTAAGGCTCTGTATGAAGCAGGTGATACTTCTGTAGCTTATCAGGAGCCTGCTCATGAGTTTACTGTTTATGCAGATGATGCAGCTATTGATTCTATCGGAAAGACAGATTTGTCACTTGCTGCTGACAGTGACTGGTCACAGGGCTTTGAGCTTCCAAATGGTGCTACTAAGGTAGTTACACTTAGAAACTTCTCAGATGCAGCTGATGCAGCAGATAACTTCGCTATCGGATTTGTTGATGCAGCAAATGAAGCACATGCTAATCCTATGGATACGGCAAGTAAGAAGATTGCTTTTGTTCGTGCTGATGCTTATGCAGAAGTAGATGGTGCCAACTCAATCGATAATGCTGATAAGTTCGAGACCTACTACAGCTGGGGCAACTGGAATACATGGCTCAATCAGGTTATGAAAGAAACAGATGTAACCATGAACATCACAAGAATTGATGACAAGCTTATTGTTGACGCTGTTATGGTTGACTACAACGGAACTGAGAACCAGATGAAGATGACTGTTCCTTCAGGTCTTGCAGCTGAGGATCCTTGCTTCTTCTATATTACAGGTCAGAAGTGCTACATTGACCTCCTTAGTGTAGAGGATCCGTTCTCAATCGAGCCTTCTGCTAATGCTCTTGTAACTATTGGTGATGTTTCACTTACAAACGGCTGGTGGACAGACTGGACAGAGAGCTATGAGATCAAGGATGGCGAGACAAAGGCTCTTAGATTTAAGAACTACTCAGATGGAATCAACAACTGGGATAACTACGTATTCATGTTCACAAATGAGTACACACCTGCTCATGAGAATCCTAATTCTGACGGCGCAGGAAGTGCAGATCACGTTGAGTATGCAGCTGTAAGAGCAGATGCTTATGGATGGGATGACACATTTACTCAGGAGTACGAGACAAGCTGGGGTGATGACTGGGCAACATGGCTTAATGCTATGAGAAATGCAACAGTTAATATGTATATCACTCGTGATGGCGGCAACATCGTAATGGATGCAACTATTGTAGATGCAAAGGGCAATGTATTTACTAACAAGACAACACTTACATCTGACCTTAAGGCTGATGACCCTATTTTCTTCCTTATCACATGTGAGGAGTGCTACCTTGAGCTTCTCTCAGTTGATAATTTCGTAGAAAAGGTTGGCGCTGCTGACTATAGCAACGGCTGGTGGACAGACTGGAGTACACCTATCGAGATAGCTGATGGCAAGACAACTGTTACCTTCAACAATTACTCAGATGGTGTAAACAACTGGGATAACTACGTTCTTATGTTTACAAATGAAGAGACACCTGCTCATGAAAATCCTAATGCTGACGGCTCAGGAAGTGCAGATCACGTTGAGTACGCAGCAGTAAGAGCAGATGCTTATGGATGGGATGATACCTTCACTCAGGAGTATGAGACAAGCTGGGGTGATGACTGGGCAACATGGCTTAATGCTATGAAGGATGCAAGAGTTACTCTTACAATCGAAAGAAAAGCTGGAGATATTACAATTGATGCTAATATCGAGGGCGGCGACGGACAGACCTATACAAGCACAACTAAGATGACAAGTTCTCTTACAAGCTCAGATAAGATATATATGCTTATCACCTGTGAAGAGTGTCTTGTAGAGATTATTTCAGTAGAGAAATAATAAAACCAAAACTTCATAACATAATCTTTCATTAAAAAATAAGAAGAAATAGTGTTTTTAGAAGATGCGCTTCAGATACTATTCTGGAGCGCATTGCTATGTAGTGGATATAAACGCAGATAATCCAATACATAGCAATGCGAAAGCAAATGAAATTTATGATAGCGGGGAGAAGCTTTTATGGATGCACGACCAAGAAATGGAGTAATTACACAATATAATGAACCTTTTATTGAGCAGAGGGCAGATCCGTATGTGTATAGACATACAGATGGTTCCTATTATTTCACTGCGTCTGTGCCGGAGTATGACAAGATTGTACTTAGAAAAAGTGATACTCTTTTGGGGCTTAAGGATGCGCAGGAAACCTGCATCTGGAAAAAACATGATAGTGGTAAAATGAGTAAGCATATCTGGGCTCCTGAAATGCATTACATTAATGGGAAATTCTATATTTATTTTGCGGCAGGCAGAGAGGAAGATAAGTGGAGGATCCGTCCCTATGTTCTTGAGTGTGAGGGACAGAACCCCTTAAAGGATAAGTGGAAAGAGCTTGGTAAAATCCAGAGAAGTGATGATGACATTTATTCTTTTAAATCATTTAGTCTGGATGCGACCATCTTAGAAAATAAGGGGCAGATGTATTATATCTGGGCTGAGAAGGTTGCGGCCGGCGTTGGTATTTCCAATCTTTATATAGCCAAAATGAAGTCTGCCAATAAGCTTTCTACTGCGCAGGTTCTTTTGACAACACCTGATTATGACTGGGAGAGAGTTGATATCTGGGTTAACGAGGGCCCGGCTGTACTTAAAAAGGATGGAAAGATATTCCTCACCTATTCAGCTTCTGCTACAGGGGAATGCTACTGCATGGGCATGCTTTCAATCGGCGAAGATGATGACCTGCTTGATCCAAGAGCATGGGTAAAAGAAAAGAAACCTGTGCTTAGGTCTGATGCAGAAAAAGGCTTCTATGGACCAGGACACAACAGCTTCGTTAAGGCAGAGGATGGAAGAGATATCTGCGTGTTCCATGCAAGAACCTACAGGGATATTGAGGGAGATCCACTTTATGATCCAAACAGGCACACCATGTTGATGGAAGTTAAGTGGAGTGAGGGTAGACCTGTATTTGATTACGAGAATATGCTGCGTTGAAGAGGAAAAAAGTAATGTGCAATATGAAGAAATCTTTTCGCAGGGCTTTTGCACTTGTTGCAGCTTTGTGTGTTCTTACAGCCTGCGGAGAGGAAAGTGGCGCCGGAGATTATAGCAACGATAAAGATGTGGCGGCGCAGGATGGCATAAGTGAAAATGGCTTGAATTCGTGGGATTTTCAGGAAACGCAGGATGACATAACTGTGACTCTTAGTACAGATAAACAGGAATATGCAGAAGGCGAGACAGTTCATTATACTCTTACGATTTCCAATGACAATCCGGACTATACAGTTTCAGGAAAGAAATTTCCCTATTCCAACAAGGGACTGGTGGCAGCAAGTGATGGCTCTATGCCGGATCTTTTTGACACATTAAGGAGTGGACAAAGCGAAACCCTGGAGGGAAGCCTTGTGGGTGGAAATTCAGGAAATCCCGGAAATTTTGTCAGCGCTTCTTCTGATGATGTGGTGACCTTCAGACCTTATGTGCAGCTTAACTACGGCGGAGAGGAGGCTATGGTCAGGTGTGTACTTAGCCTGAAAAAGATTATGGTTGTAAGACAGTTTGGCGATAAGGCCAAGAATAATAAGAATGCCTGTTGTCATGATCCATCAATATTTAAGGATACTGATGGGACATATTATATCTTTGGAACCCATATCTGTGCTGATTCAACGGAGGATCTTTTTAACTGGACAGAAAGAAATGATGATTTCAAAGCAGCTCTTTCGCAGGAGACCAGAGATAAGATCAGTCAGTGGAATGATGACCACGGCGAATGGTGGGGGAATTTATGGGCACCGGATATTATCTACAATAAGGCAATGGGGAAATATTGCATTTACCTTAGTGCCAACGGAGATAACTGGAAGTCCAATATAGTTCTTTTAACTGCGGATAAGGTAATGGGGCCCTATGAATATGCAGGAAGTGTGGTGTACGGCGGCTTTGGAGAAGATGACTTTATGCAGACCGATGTGCCGCAGGTACTTGGTGAGGATTCTTTGCCAGAGCGTTATATCATAAATGGTGTAGCCAATAAGAAGTGGGGAGATAAGTTCCCTAACTGCATAGACCCTTGCGTGTTCTACGATGATGAGGGCAAGCTGTGGATGAGCTATGGTTCATGGTCTGGCGGAATCTTTATGCTGGAACTGGATGAGGAGACAGGACTTAGGGATTATTCGGTTAAATATGAGACGGATAAACACTCTGATTCGTACTTTGGTAAGCTGATTGCTGGCGGCTGCTATGTTTCCGGAGAGGGCTCCTATATTCAGAAAATAGGCGATTATTACTATCTGTTTATTTCCTATGGAGCGCTGGAGGCAAAGGGCGGCTATAACATAAGGGTATTCAGATCAAAAACACCCGATGGAGACTATGTGGATGAACTTGGACATACGCCTTATTATGACAGCTATTCCCTTAACATAAATCAGCCTGTGGGAATAAGGCTCTTTGGCGGTTACAGGTGGAAGAGCATGACTGTGGGGCAGGTGGCACAGGGACATAATTCAGCGTTTGTTGATGATGATGGCAAGGCATATATTGTTTTTCATACCAGGACCACCAGCGGAAACGAAGGACATTTTGTTAAGGTACATCAACTCTTTGTAAATGAAGATGGATGGCTGGTGGCAGCTCCTTTCTATACAGATGGGGAGAGTCTTGATGAAAATGGTCTTGAAAGATCGGAAATAGCGGGTGACTATGAGATCATAATCCATAAACTTGACATCAATTTTGCAAAGTATGAGACCAACAATGTAGAGAAAATCACACTTAATGAAGATGGAACAATAAGCGGTGATTATGAGGGAAGCTGGGAAGTAAAAAGTGGAACTGCATATATCAATGTGACTATTAATGGCGATACTTATAAGGGTGTTGCACTTAAGATGAACATTGAAGGCAGCAGCATAGAAACTACAGTATTTACAGCGCTTGGACAAAAGAGTCAGGTGACAATCTGGGGAAGCAAATATGAAGAATGACGATTCTGTAAACAGGCTAAAAGAGCTTGCTGAGAAAATGCGGCAGGAAAAATATGATGATAAGCGTGATATCAAAGATATAGTATTGTTTGTACTGACTTTTTTGCTGTATCTGTGTGTGGGCTTTGGCTGGATGATGCTGATGCTTCTTATAATCAGCTTTGTGAGCCTGGGATATCTGCATATGAAGGTTAAGAGTATGGTGACAGTTTCGGTTTGTTTTGCTGTTTTGTGCGGCGGATACTATATTTTTAAGCTTATCCATTCTAAGAAAAAATGAAATTCATCATAATGGATTCGAAATTATTGTGAATTTAAAATGTGAAATCTTAAATAAATATAAACGAATTTACACTAAATATGCCGAATAGTATAATTGAGTATATACTATTCGGCTTTTGGTTTATTTGAAATGATTATTGGCAGGTAAACCAAAATGGATGGGGGAATATGCTAAAAACGATGCCGTTGTCAAAAAACTTAACGATTGATCAGCTTAATCACCTGATTGATACAGGTCATGTTTTTGTTACGCCCTTTGGCCTGAATCGAACCTGTTATATTGTGGTTAATCATAAACCTTTTATGGTTATTGCTACAGATATTTCAATCAAGGGAGTTCAGCTTAGTGGAGCCTGGTATTCCTGGGAAGATCTGGAAGCCATGGGCGGAGTTTATGAATCTGAATTTGAAGCGTTAAAGGCTATAGCAAATGGAGCATGAGGAGGAACTGATGCGTCGTTATCGGTTCTTCCTTTTTTATGCAGGAAAATTTATAAAGAATGTATAAACAATGCATAAAAACACTCAAAACCAAGGATATTCGTGCTAGAATTAATCTTACGCATTTACATTTGGAGGTTTGACTTTGGAATACGTTTTTTACTACGTAGAAGCATATATTGCATGTTCATTTTTGCTTGGAATCATACTTTTTAAGATACAACGCGGGGTTAATAAACAGCTTTCACAGGTCTATTTGGGAAATCTCATTATGGTTTTGATTTTGTATTTTTGCGCTGAGATTTTCTGGGCACTTGTGGACAGCGGAATAATAGCCTCCACTAAATCGCTCTTGTATTTATCCAATATATTTACGTATGTTCTTTTGAGTATAGCGTCGTATACGTGGTTTTTGTTATCGGAAGCGATACAGAACGACAAGAAGGATTATAATGATCCGACCAAGCTGATTCTTAGTATACCGGTGTGGATTGCTGCAATTCTCTGTGTGACAGCTTTTAGAACAGGGCTTGTTTACTATGTGGATGAGAATAATAAGCTTATCGGTGGGAAGCTGTATATTGTTCTTATAATTGTACCTTTCGGATATATGATAGCAGCTTCAGTTAAGGCTTTCATGAGAGCCTTTTCAAGAGAAAGATATGCAGAGCGAAATATTTATCTGATGATTGGATTTTTCCCGGTAGCCCCAATAGTACTTGGCATACTTCAGGCAATCTACTGGAGAATTCCGTTCCTGTGTTATGGCGCTGTGGCAGCGGTGTTCTACATTTATACATCTATCCTGGATAATCTTATTTCACTTGATCCGCTTACGCAGATCAATAACAGGAATCAGATGTACAAGTATCTTGCTAATAAGATGAGAAATCCTGATCCGGGATTATCACTGTTTCTTTTGATAATTGATGCGGATAAGTTTAAGAGTATTAACGATAATTACGGACATGTTGAGGGTGACAAGGCGCTTGTGAATATAGCCGGTGCCATCAAGAATGCATGTCAGGGACCCAGGAGCAGGTTCTTTGTTTCGAGATATGGTGGGGATGAATTTGTAGTTGTAGCTGAGATGGCCTACAGGGCAGAAGCAACCTGGCTTGCGGAGCAGATCAAGACGAATGTACGCAGGGTTTCGAGTGAGAAGAATCTGCAGTATCCTATATCAGTGAGTGTGGGAATTGCGCAGTATGACTATGATCAGCCGATATCACTTCAGGCCTTCATAGCCCGGGCGGACTCCGACCTCTACAAGCAGAAGAAACTGAACGCCGGCTGAGTTTAGAAATATGTGGGCGAGTTGAAAACAACAGTTTGCCGGTATCTAAGCTTTTATAGCCTGCCGGAATTGTTCTGGTTATGCATGATTTGTTCGCGTTTCCGCGTCGTGATTTATGGAATCATTTAAAAAAGAAGTTTTCCCATGGTTCAAACCAAAATGAACCATAAACGGGAAAACTTCTTTTTTCTCTGATTCTCATAAATCATCGTCCTTGTGCAAATGACTCACAAATCATGCATTAACCAATCGCAATTCCGGCAGGCTAAGCTATGTTTTGGCGCCGGCAAACAGTTGTTTTCAACTCGCCCACAATCATATCTCAACCGGCAGTTAAAAGAGCGTCCCTATGAAGTTCAGCACAAGTCCGGTTAAGATGAAGCCGGCTAAAATTGCGACTGCGTATATGAATTTCATTCGTGCCATTTTAAAACCCTCCAATAACCATTATACACTAAACATGATATAATTATATTGTATGTGTACTGGTAGTCAGTATTTATTTTCTTCAAGGGGGTAGTTATGCAGATATATGTAGCAGGAAATGTGCTTAGAAGCGGCGATGGCACTGTTAATCATCCGTTCAAGACCATTCAGGAAGCTGCTGAGCTTGCGGTGGCAGGCGATACAGTATTTGTTGGCCCTGGAATTTATAGAGAGTGGGTACACCCAGTGAATTCGGGAACCAAGGATAAGAGGATCACTTTCGTCAGCACGTCGAGGCAGGAAGCAATTATAACAGGTGCTGAGGAACTTAGCGGATGGGAACAGTTTGAAAATGTATGGAGAATACGAATTCCCAATAGCTTTTTTGGAAGCTACAATCCTTATGTTGATGTGGTTCATGGGGACTGGTTTTCACAGCAGGATAATGCGCCTCATACAGGAGATGTTTATCTGAATGGTAAATCCATGTATGAAGTTTTTGACCTAAGTACATGTATGCATCCGATGAAGGATAAGAGATCCTGGGATCCGCAGTTTACCGAATATGTGTGGTTTACTGCTCAGGAAAATGACCATACTATAATATACGCTAATTTTATGGGGAGAAATCCCAATCTTGAAAATGTTGAATTGTCCGTGAGAAAGGCTTGTTTTTATCCGGAAAAAGAGGGCCTGGATTACATTACTGTTTCAGGTTTTAGCATTAGATGTGCTGCTACGCAGTGGGCACCCCCAACGGCTGTTCAGGAGGGAATGATAGGACCTCACTGGGCTAAGGGATGGATAATTGAGGACTGCGAGATCAGTGAATCAAAGTGCAGCGGAATTTCTTTAGGCAAATACTATCAAAAGGGTAATAACAACAAGTGGACTACAACCTGGGTTAAGGATGGAACGCAGACTCAGCGTGACAGTGTATGTCAGGCTGTTAATGATGGCTGGGACAAAGAGAGAGTTGGCTCGCATATCATAAGACGCTGTGATATCCATGACTGCGGTCAGACAGGTATCGTAGGTCACATGGGTGGTGCATTTTCGATTATCGAGGATAACCACATTCATCATATCAATAATAAGCACAATCTGTCAGGGGCAGAGATTGGCGGAATCAAGCTGCATGCAGCCATAGATACGATCATAAGACGAAATCATATAGATCACTGCACAAGGGGAATTTGGCTTGACTGGGAGGCTCAGGGCTCCAGGATCACGCAGAATTTCCTGCATGACAATGTTCCGCCGGAGGGTACGATCATCGATAATGGCCTTTCTCTTGGAGAGGATATTTTTATCGAGGTTTCCCATGGCCCTACTTTAATAGATCACAATCTGATCTTGTCTGATATTGCATGCAGACTGAGCACGCAGGGTATAGCCTTTGTGCATAATCTCATTGCAGGCTCTTTTACCTATGTAGGAAATGGAACGGATAACGGTGGAAAGAGATTCTCCACAGAGCGATTTACACCTTATCACGTGCCGCATTCCACGAAGATTGCGGGCTTTATGACGATTCTTCATGGTGATGCCAGATTTTTTAACAATATATTCCTGCAAAAGACTGTAAGACAGGATCTTCTTGAGTACTGTGTATCAAGGAATACGGATACTATAGATAAGAATAACTTTATCTGCGGAACCTGCGTCTATAATGGGTATCCTTCAGCTGCTGAGTATTTCTCGGGATTTTACAAGGGAGCAGTTATGGACAAGGGCTCCAAGGATCATTACTATGAGCATCTGCCGGTGTACCTGTCCGGAAATGCCTATTACAATGGCGCCAGGCCTTGTGATAATGAGAATTGTCATGTGGACAAGGATCATAAGATCAGTTTCTACATCGATGAGGAGGACGGAAGATACACGCTTCATACGAATCTGTATGAGTTCCTGCCAAGGAATATGGCGGATACAGTAAATACGACTGTTTTAGGTGTGGCTTTTGAACCTGAGGCTAAATTTGAGAATCCTGATGGCAGTGAGATTGTTTTTGACAGAGATTATTTTGGAAGGAAAAGAGGAATACACCCTGTTGTTGGGCCTTTTGAGGAGTGCAGAACGGACAGATTCACTGTTCAGATGCCTGGCTTTGGTTCTTACATGATAAGGCATGAGGAGAATGCCCGGATTTCCAGGAAAAATGACGAGGACGATGAAATACTGGAAGAGGTAAAAGAGAAAGCCTCTACAATCTTCGTTGAGCCTACAGATGAAGCTCCTGATCTTGAAGAGTTAAAAGAGCCTAATTTTACTATCGATGAGGATGAATTTGAACAGCAGGATAAGGTAAGTGAGATAAATTCAAATGTTCTTTTGACTGGGTGCGATGCCTGTGGAATCAAGTTCCCGTTTGACGGAGGTCTTTTCCAGTTAAGTGACATGTTTGTTAAAGGAAATGAGGTCTGGCTCTACGACAATGTTGGTGAGAGGCTGGTTGAGCTTGATCTTGAGTATGGCATTTATCACAACCTTAGGAAGTGGTCTGTGGGGGCACTTCAGTCACTTGATGTTTCAGATGATCCGAATATTGAGGGACTTTGCAGGACAGCAGGAACTCTTTTATGTATACTTAATAAGAGTATGACTCATGATGCTGCAGATACCTGCGATACAATTCAGAGTAAGGTTAATGCCGGGATTGAGCCTAAGGGGATAAAGATGAGGTTCACTCCTAAGTATCTTAAATTTATCAGAAATAAGAAGTTTATTTCTTTGGAGGATGTTATCTACAGGATGAGCAGAGGCTCTATGGATGTGGTAACTGAGCGTCTGGAAAATTTATAGAATAAATGAAAAAAGGATTTACATTGGATGGAGAAACGTAACAACTGGTATGAACTTGATAATGCTGCGAAGATAGTTCCTTCGACTGCTAAGGGGGCTAATACAAGAGTGTTCAGACTTACCTGCCAATTAAAAGAGCAGGTGGATGAAGATATTCTTCAGAGGGCACTCGACGAGATAATTGAAGAATTTCCGATTTTCAACTGCGTTCTTCACAGAGGTATTTTCTGGTATTATCTGGAGGAAAGTGACCTTCGGGAAATTGTTGAAGAGGAGAATCAGCCTGCATGTCTGCCTCTTTATATTCCCGGCAAGAAGAATCTTTTGTATAGGGTGAATTATTACAATAACAGGATAAATCTTGAGATGTTCCATGTGCTTGCGGATGGAACGGGCGCATTTATGTTTTTTAAGAATGTGATCACAAGATATCTTGTTATTAAGCATGGAATAGAAGCAGATATTAAGCCTACTGATGATTTTTCAATTGAAGAAAAAAATGTGGATGCCTTCACTGATTTTTACAGTAAGCAAAAGGGGCTGAAGCAGCTCAAGGAGATGAGATCAGTCAAGGCTTATCAGCTTAGCGGAGAGATTGATGACAATCTTTTACCCCATCTTATAGAGGGAACGATTTCTGCCGGAAAGTTTCTTGACATAGCACATGAGAATCATACTACTGTGGGAGTGATGTGCGTTGCGGTTTACATCAAGGCTGTGATACAGGGAATGAACAGATCCCAGATGCGCAAGCACATAGTGATCAGTGTTCCGGTTAATTTGCGTCAGTATTTTAAATCCGGCACCAGTAGGAATTTCTTTGGCGTAATCAACGTGGATTATGACCCGGCTGATTATGATGGACAGCTAAGCAGTATCATTACGAAGGTGGACAAGGATTTTAAAGAGAAGCTTTCTCCTGAGAGTATAGAGAAGACAATGAATTCCTATGCGGCTTTGGAGCATAATATCGGAATCAAGATGATACCGCTTCCGCTTAAGGATCTTGGAATCGGATACTTTGACAGAACAGCCAAGAAGGGTGTGACGAGCTCCATGTCTAATCTTGGCCAGATTAAAATGCCTGAGGAGGTTGCAGATTATATAGAGGGCTTTAGTGCCTTTATGACAGCTGCGAGTCAGCAGATCACTGTCTGCTCCTACAAGGACAGGCTTACCTTTGGTGAGGCTTCACCCTACAAGACACATAAGAGTATGCTCAATTTTTTCAGGTGCCTGACTGAAATGGGGCTTGAGGTTGAGCTTGGAACGAATGACTATGATAAGGAGTGAGTTTTGATGCAGTATTGTCCTAAATGTAAGGTTAATATAAGAGGTCGCAAGTCATGTTGCCCATTATGTCAGGGGCAGCTGCGCCTTATAGATGGCGAGCCAAATGCCCCTTTCCCTACATTGAAAAAGAAAAAAATCTCCAACGTAACCCTTTTTAAGGTGTGTACTTTTTTGTTTATAGCTCTGGAAATTATCTTTGCCACCATCAATATTCAGACAGGGAAGGAGTATCCTTTTGTCGGAATTACCATGATGGGTCTGGCGGTGGCCTGGGTAACTTTGGTTACGACGCTTTACCTTAGAAATAATCTGATAAAAGTTATAACCTTTGAGGTCATAGTGGCCATTGCGGTAGATATAGTGGTAGATTACAAGACAGGTCGGCATGGCTGGAGTGTGGAGTGGATGGTTCCAAGTACTCTTTTTGGCTTGGCAATTGCGACTATTATTACAGCCAAGGTCTTGAAGCTGCGTCTTGATGAATATATTCTTTATCTGGTCCTTGATCTTTTAATGGCCATTAGTCAGATCATCTTTATCAAAAATGGTCTTAATGATTTCACATGGCCTGCAGTTGTGGTCATTATGGTGTATTTGATCCTGATCTCAGGACTCATAATATTCAGGTTTAGTGACCTCAAAAATGCAGCGCATAAGATGTTCAACCTATAACGAGGAAATGCATGAGCATAAAGGACAGACTTAATCAAAACAACTTCAAACGCGGTGTTGTCTTTGCTTCGAAGGTTGGCGATTTTGTTGAGAACAGGATAGGCAAGGCAATAGAGGATAGCAGCTTCAAAGCTGAAAATCTTCCGGAGAATCCAGAGGATATGAAATGGTACAAGGTGCCTTTAGAGAGGGGATTATCCGGTGATGGTTCTGAGTATCATATCTATGTGAAAAAAGCTGATCCCTCGAAACTATGCATATTTTTCTCAGGTGGGGGCGTGGCCTATAACGAATATACTGCAGCAAGGCCTGTTACAGGCGGAAAGGTAGCAGCGGGGCTTCCCAATTACTATTGGAATAATCTGCGCCCTTTTACCCAGATAATGAATATTAATGTGGGTATCACTGATATTATCTCTGACAAAAATCCCTTTAAGGATTGGAGCTTTGTGGTTATTACCTATGCTACAGGGGATTTCCATGTTGGAATCAATGACTATCCATACACCGGTGAAGATGGAGAGAATCATGTTCTTCATTTTCATGGGTACGTAAATTTCCTTCAGAGCATGAAGGTTTCGAAAGATCTTTTCCCTAATCCCAAGACACTTCTTATCGCCGGTAATTCAGCCGGTGCTTTTGCTGTGCCTGCTCTTGCAGGAGAGGTGGTGGACAATTATTATCCGAATGCCAGAAATATTACTCTTTTTTCAGATAGTGGACAGCTCCTTTACAAGCACTGGAGAAAGACGGCGAAAAGTATCTGGCAGACCAAGGAATCCATTTGGAAGCCGATTCACAGTGATAATATTACCCTGGACTGGTACAAGGATCTGTATAGCAGATATGGCGACAGGTTCCGTTATCTCTATTCGAGTTCAATCTACGATTATCTGTTAAGTGCTTATTACAATGATATAGTCAACAGAAAATATAAGACGGATGCTGATATTCAAGTGGCTTTCTATCATCAACTTCAGGAGATGGTTAAAGAACTCAAGGAGATAACACCCCAATTTGGAATGTTCATAGATGATTGGAAAATTCCCCTTATTACGATGGGGGGAACAGTTCATACCAGTGTTCGGGAGCCTCACTTTTTAATCTTTACTCAGGATGGGATCACGATGGCGAAGTGGCTCATCGATGCCTGTGAAGGAAAGGTCTATGATGTGGGAATGGATCTTCTTAAAGAAAAATAAAGGACAAAAAAGAGCGTCACTTAAGTGGCGCTCTCTAAAATCTCTACAATATATCAGTCAACAAAACATTCTTCAATCTGAGCCTCATATTCCTCACGCAGTTCAGCAGGAATATCGTACTCGTCAAGCGCCTCGGCAACTGACCAGTGTTCATTGGTCATTGAGCGAAGAATGTTGCGAATAACCCTAGAATCCAGAGCCGGAATATCGGCAACATTACTCATAATTCATACCCTCCTCATAACGAAAAACTAATAATTTATTAACTACAATATATTGTAGTACAAAAATTTTATGATACAAGTATTGACATTGGAAATGTAACAAAATTTGTAAAAAATGCACAGAAAATGAGAGGAAATTTCATGCATATAACAGCAATAGCTCTTTTGCTATCTATATTGGGATTAATGCTATCTTTCTTTTTTGTGGGAATAATTCCGTCAATTCCATTATTAATTCTGAATATTGCTGTGTTTATGAAAAAGAAGTCGATCAATAATGTCAGAATGCTGTCAATTTCTGTAGTTGGCGTACTTCTTCCGATTATCATGTACCTGAATTGTTATGGCTTTTCTTTGCCCTATGAAAAAGAAGAAAAGCTCCCTATAATATCCCAGATCCTGTATGACAACTACACCGGGCTTGGACTTGACCTTAGCTTCATGGTACAGGGCGGGGGACTTAATAAAGAGGAGCTTGTTCTGGGGAAAGACGTGAATGGCGAAGTGATTTATTTTGTCAGTGATGGTGTGGATGTCAGCGAGGAAGGTGTAAAGCCGGCAGAAGTTATAAATGGTGAAGGTTCAGATGAAGCTTACGAAAACGGACAGAAGGAATATACCGGGCTTGATGCTGCCTACACAGGTATTAAGCAGGAGCTTGATGAGAATAGTATTTTTGAAAGTATAGACAGTAACAGGGATGCTTCCAAATCGGATAAGGAGCTGGCCAAAAAGGCAGCTTCTGATGATGACATGCCTTCTTACGGAGGACTTCCTATTGGAACGCTTATCCTGGGACAGTATTTCAGGGAGGATGATCATAATTGTAATCCGGTGCTGGTTCTTAAGAATTCAACAGGTAAGACCTGCAGGTTTGAGTGTGTTTTTACAGCAAGAGATGAGGAAGGAAATGAACTTGCAACCTCCAATAAAACTGTAGAAGCAGTTAAGGATGGGATGCTGTTTGTATTCGAAGGCAGATTTGATAAGGGTGAACTTGGCGGAAAAATGCCATCCATGTACGAGTTTTTGATTTCCAAAAGAGATCCTTATGAAAAGGATATGTATGATGATGTGGCTGTGTTTGGAGAAATTGTAGGAAATTCAGCTTTTGTAACGGCTCAGAATACCAGCGATAAAAGAGCAAAGGTGGATGCCTATGTGCTGTTTTTTGACGGCTCGGAGCTGGTTGACTGTATATGGATGATTCCGAGAAATACCGGTGAAGTCTGCATTGATCCTGGAAGCAGCGCTGCCATCAAGGGAGATGCATATTATAAATTTGACCGGATCGAGACATATTATACGGCTTACGAGGCTGTTGGAGAGTAAAAAAAGGAGGTAACAATTGATGGTTGTATATTACATCTGCGTTTTGTTAATTGGAATTTTGTACATTGCCTTTTTGGAACTGTCCAAAAATATAATAGCAGGATGGATAGTTGGAATACTGGTTACTGCCGGCATGATTATCTACAGGGCATGGTTTTACAAAAAGGAAAGCGGGGCTAAGAATCTTTTAATTGCCTTTGCTATTTATGCAGTAGTTTTGGTTGTGAATTGTCTTTTAACAAAGCCACCTGTAAAGAGAGTACCGGCTGTAGATAACAAAAATCCTGATGTGACAAGTATTATATCTATTCCTCAGGGAGATCTGACAGGTGTATATAATAAGGACCACTCTGTCAAAGTATATGCAGGAATTCCCTATGCTAAGGCACCGGTTGGTGATTTGCGATACAAAGAACCGCAGGCTCCTGATGGCTGGGATGGGGTAAGAGCTTTTGATCACTTTGCACCAATGGCTATGCAGACCAGGGGCTCAGTATTTATGGATTCTCTTTCTCATATCCTTGGCTGGCATGATTATAAGATAAAATTTGGAGATGAGTATGTTGAAGAGGTAAGCGAGGACTGTCTGTACCTCAATGTTTTTGCACCTGAAAGAGAAAGCGATGAACTGCTTCCTGTAATTTTCTATATACATGGAGGTTCTCTTACCACAGGTCAGCCATCCTACACGGAATATAGAGGCGAGAATCTTGCAGGGAAGGGTGTTGTGTTCGTAAACTTTGGCTACAGACTTGGAGTTTTTGGTTACTATGCCGCAGATGATCTGAAGGCTGAATCACCCAATGGCACAACTGGAAACTATGGACTTTTGGACCAGGTTGCAGCACTTAAGTGGGTATATGACAATATCGAGGCATTTGGCGGAGATAAGACTAAGATCACAATTGCGGGAGAATCTGCCGGCGCGTCAAGCGTAAATGCACTTTGCGTATCTCCTTTGTCAGAAGGTCTTTTTAGATATGCGATTGCCGAGTCCAGCAGTATTGTGGCAAAAGAGCCTTTCCATACCTTCAGAAGCTATGAGGATGCAATCAAAACAGGAGAAGAGGTAAGAGCAGAGTTTGGTGTATCAAGTTCTGCAGAGCTTCGTAATATCCCTGCTTCAGAGCTGGTGAAGACCAAAACTCAGAATTCAGCAATGACGGTTGATGGTTATGCTATTGTGGAGCAGCCGTACCTTACCTATGAAAAGGGGCAGAATCACGAACAGGCTCTTTTAAATGGATTTAATGTAAAAGAATCGGATGCCTTTTTGCTTGGAACGAAGGCAACCAAAGATAATTATGAGGAGCTTTTGGCAGAAGATATAGAAGAATACGCTGCGGAAATGGCTAAGGTGGTACCTTTCGATACTCCGCAGAGAGATCAGTATTTTATCATTGATGGATTGGGAGAAGCCAAGGGCGCTTTAAACGTGGCTTATAGTGCTATGTGGTTTAGCTATTCTCATTATGTGTGGAATAATTATCTTATTAAGCAGGATATTCCTGCATATGAGTACTACTTTACCAAGACCAATAACATCCTTTCCAACTATCATGCAGGTGAGCTTCCCTATGCCTACGGGAACCTGTGGAGACATCCGGGGCTTTATGACGAGGAGGATTACAAGCTTTCACAGATAATGCAGAGCTACTGGATCAACTTCGCCTATAATGGAAATCCTAATGGATACATATTGGAAGATGATGGAACGTCAAGTGGGCTTACGCTCCCGGTTTGGGAAAAGAGAACTAAGGATCAGGACAAGCTTATCAGGTTTGATACTGTAGTTGAAATGGTGGATGATCCTAACATGGCAATCTATGAAGTCATAGACAAATATATGGAAAGTAAGTGATATGTAATTGAAAAAGAGGCTAGGACTTGCAAATACTGCAGGTTTTGGCCTTTTTTTGTAAACTAAAAATTTATTTACTGGCATATAGTTTCAGGGGCGTTTCATCATTTATACAAAAATAAGAAAATGAATTTGTGTAATATGTACAAAAATGATTCAAAATAATGGAAACTTTTTAGAACGCATTGCGTTTTTTGCCGCGAAAGCCTATTATAAATTATGGAATTTGGGGTAAAGAATTAGTAAAAGGAGTTTTAAAAATGGCAAAATATGTAATGGCATTGGATTCAGGAACAACCAGCAACAGATGCATCCTGTTTAATGAAAAGGGTGAGATGATCAGCGTTGCGCAGAAAGAGTTTACACAGTTTTTTCCGCAGCCTGGATGGGTTGAGCATGATGCCAGCGAGATTTGGCAGACACAGTTGTCTGTAGCTCGTGAGGCTATGAATAAGATAGATGCTAGTTTTGAAGATATTGCGGCTATTGGTATTACGAATCAGAGAGAAACAGTTATCGTATGGGACAGGAAGACAGGACAGCCGATTTCCCATGCAATCGTATGGCAGTGCCGCAGAACATCGGACTTCGCTGAGAAGATGAAGGCTGAGAACCCTGGAATTGTTGAGAAATTCCAGCAAAAGACCGGACTTAAATTTGATCCATACTTTTCCGGAACCAAGATAAGATGGATTCTTGATAATGTTGAGGGAGCAAGAGCCAGAGCTGAAAAAGGTGAGCTTTGCTTCGGAACTGTAGATTCATGGCTTATTTATAAGCTTACAAAGGGAAGAGTCCATGTTACAGATTATTCCAATGCTTCCAGAACACTTCTTTTTAACATCAATACACTTGAATGGGATAAGGAGCTTTGTGAAATCCTTGATATTCCTATGAATATGCTTCCTAAGGTTAAACCTTCAAGTTGCGTATATGGGGAGACAGATGAAGAATTCTTTGGCGGCCCCATCAAGATTGCCGGAGCTGCAGGAGATCAGCAGGCAGCGCTCTTTGGACAGACCTGTTTTGAAGAAGGGGATGCCAAGAATACATATGGAACAGGTTGCTTTATGCTGATGAACACAGGAGATAAGCCTATTTACTCCAAGAACGATCTGCTTACAACAATTGCCTGGGGAATTGGCGGTAAGGTTACCTATGCAATTGAAGGTTCTGTGTATGTGGCCGGTGCTGCCATTCAGTGGCTTAGGGATGAGCTTAGAGCAATTGATTCAGCTCCTGATTCAGAATATTTTGCGACAAGAGTTGAAGATACGAACGGCTGCTACGTGGTTCCTGCATTCACAGGACTTGGCGCTCCATATTGGGATCCATACGCAAGAGGAGCTATTGTAGGACTTACCCGTGGTGTTAATAAGTATCACATAATAAGAGCTACTTTAGAGTCTTTGGCATTCCAGACAGCAGATGTACTTCATGCCATGGAGCTTGATACAGGTAAGAAGCTGACTAGTCTTCGAGTAGACGGCGGTGCAAGTAAGAATGATTTCCTGATGCAGTTCCAGGCTGATATCATCGATACAGAAGTTGTAAGACCAAGCTGCGTAGAGACAACTGCTATGGGTGCAGCTTATCTTGCAGGTCTTGCAGTTGGTGTATGGAAGAACAAGGAAGATGTTATCAAGAACTGGTCAGTTGATTGGGAATTCAGATCAGAAATGCCTGCTGAAAAGAGAGAAAAAGAGCTGAAGGGCTGGCAACAGGCTGTTGCTTCTACCAGAGGCTGGGCTAAGGATAATTAAAAGGTTTAGAAATATTTTTGGGATTATTCAAATATAAGTAGATAAAACAGAGGAGATTATTATGGTAGATGTAATTGTAATAGGTGCCGGTGTTTCCGGTTGTGCGATTGCAAGACAGCTGTCACGTTATGAGCTAAGCGTATGTGTGCTTGAAAAGTGTGAAGATGTCTGCGAAGGAACCTCCAAGGCTAATTCAGCTATTGTTCATGCCGGCTTTGATGCGGATGAAGGCTCTCTTATGGCAAAACTTAATGTTCGCGGAAATGAGATGATGGATGACCTTTCCAGAGATCTTGATATTCCATTTAAGAGAAATGGTTCAATGGTTGTCTGCATCCATAAAGAGGAGCTTGACGGACTTAAGACTCTTTATGAGAGAGGCGTTAAAAATGGGGTTAAGGGGCTTAAGCTTTTAAGTAGAGAAGAAGCACTGGAAATGGAGCCTAACCTTTCGGAAAATGTTGAGGGTGCTCTTTTTGCTCCAACAGGCGGAATTATCTGCCCATTCGAGCTTACTATTGCCATGGCTGAAAATGCCAACGTTAACGGTGTAGAATTCAGATTTAATACAAGAGTAGAAGATATCAAAAAGGGTGAGGACGGTCTTTGGCATCTTAGAACCAATAACGGTGAATATACAGCTAGATATGTTGTGAATGCAGCAGGCGTTTATGCTGACAAGATCCACAACATGGTAAGTGCAGATAAGATGCATATTATTGAGAGACGTGGTGATTATTGCCTTCTTGATAAGCAGGTTGGCGGCTATGTTTCACACACTATTTTCCCTCAGCCTACCAAGTATGGTAAGGGCGTTTTGGTAACTCCAACTGTTCATGGAAATCTCCTGGTTGGACCAACCGCTATTGATATTGAGAATAAAGAGGGAACAGCAACAACAGCTGCCGGAATCGATGAGCTTACAGCAAAGGCATCAGAGAATGTTAGAAATCTTCCTATGAGAAATGTAATTACTTCTTTTGCCGGCCTTCGTGCACATCTTGAGAAACATGAATTTGTCATTGAGGAAGTTAAGGATGCGCCATGCTTTATAGATGTGGCAGGAATTGAGTCTCCCGGTCTTTCTGCATCTCCTGCAATCGGCGAGATGGTAGGCGATATGCTTAAGGAAAAGATGAACCTTAAGGAAAAAGAGAACTGGATCGGAACAAGAAAGGGAATTACCAGAACAGAGGGACTTTCTGTCGAAGAGATGAATGCTCTTATAAAAGAAAATCCTGCATATGGAACTATTGTATGCAGATGCGAATCAATTACAGAGGGTGAAATCCTTGACGCTATCCACAGACCTCTTGGCGCAAGAAGTCTTGACGGAGTAAAGCGTAGAACAAGAGCCGGAATGGGAAGATGTCAGGCAGGTTTCTGTTCACCAAGAACAATGGAAATCTTAAATAGAGAATTGGGACTTTCCTATGAAGAAATAACCAAGAGCGGCGGCAGATCAAATCTTGTAATTGAGAGAACCAAAGGGGAGGTATAAGGATCATGAAGACATACGATATAGTTATAGTTGGTGGTGGTCCTGCAGGCCTTGCTGCTGCAGTAGCTGCTAAGGAAGCCGGAAATGACAGCATCCTGATTCTTGAAAGAGATCATGAACTTGGAGGAATCTTGAATCAGTGTATCCATAATGGTTTTGGTCTTCATACTTTCAAGGAAGAACTTACCGGTCCTGAATACGCATACAGATTTATCAAGCAGGTGCTTGATCTTGGAATCGAATATAAGTTAAATACAATGGTTATGGATATTGCTCAGGACAAGACCGTAACAGCCATGAACAGAGAAGATGGAATGTTCCAGATTCCTGCCAAGGCAGTTATCCTTGCAATGGGCTGTAGAGAGAGGCCAAGAGGAGCCCTGAATATTCCGGGTTACAGACCAGCAGGTATCTTTTCCGCAGGTACAGCACAGCGCCTTGTTAACATCGAAGGTTATATGCCGGGCAGAGAAGTTGTAATCCTGGGATCAGGAGATATCGGACTTATCATGGCCCGCAGAATGACACTTGAGGGAGCTAAGGTTAAGGTTGTTGCAGAGCTTATGCCTTATTCCGGCGGTCTTAAGAGAAACATCGTTCAGTGCCTTGATGACTATGGAATTCCGCTTAAGCTTTCCCACACAGTAGTTGATATTGAGGGAAAAGAGCATGTGACAGCAGTTACAATAGCTGAAGTTGGTCCTGACAGAAAGCCAATTCCGGGAACAGAAGAGAGATATACCTGTGATACACTTCTTCTTTCCTGTGGTCTTATTCCTGAGAACGAGCTTTCAAGAGCTGCCGGTGTAACCATGAGTCCTATAACATCAGGCCCTGTTGTTAACGAGTCCCTTGAAACTAACATTCCGGGTGTATTTGCCTGTGGTAACGTTCTTCACGTACATGACCTTGTGGACTATGTTTCTGAGGAAGCAAAGAGAGCAGGCCAGAATGCAGTAAAATATATTAACGACGGCTGCAAGAACGAAAGCAGTGATGCGGTTATCGAGGTTACTGCAACCGAGGGCGCAAGATATACTGTACCTAGCACCATTAATGTTGATAGAATGGATGATCTTTTAACTATAAGATTCCGTGTTGGTGATGTTTATAAGAATTCTTTTGTCAGCGTTTTCTTCGACGATGAGAGAGTGATGCATAATCAGAAGAGAATTCTTGCTCCCGGCGAAATGGAGCAGATCGTTCTTAGAAAGAGTCAGCTTCAGGAGAGAGCAGGACTTAAGAAGATTACAGTAAAGATTGAGAAGGAATAAGTTGCATAGGAACTTAGCTAATAAATTTGTGTTATTAGAGGAGAATGAACATGGAGAAACGAGAACTCACATGTATAGGATGCCCTATGGGATGTATGCTCACTGTCAGCATGGAGAACGGTGAAGTTACAGAAGTTACAGGAAATACCTGCCCAAAGGGTGATATATACGCAAGAAAAGAAGTGGTTAATCCCACAAGAATAGTTACAAGCACTGTTAAGATCACAGGTGGAGATAAAGAGAGAGTATCCGTTAAGACCGCCAGCGATATTCCAAAGAGTAAGATATTCGATGTAATGAAGGATATCGATGCAGCAAGCGTTGCTGCTCCGGCTCACATCGGTGATGTACTTATTAAAGATGTTGCCGGCACAGGCGTCGATGTTATTGCAACACGAAACGTAGAAACTGCATAAGAAATAGAAAAAGGCTGCCAGCGTTGGCAGCCTTTTGTTACTGTTCACTCGCATGCAGCTCGCTCCAGTAACAAATTCGCGCATTCATTCCATATCGACTTCGTCGAAGGAATGCGCTCACTCCTGCATCAAGTTCTTACGAAATGCGCAGCTTAGTGCGCATTTCTGTCTGAACAGTAACCAGCCTTTTTCTACTTTATACATCTAATTCGATTTGAATGCATAGTCTTTGGATTCATGCTATACTAATGAAGCTGTATATAATAATCAAAATGCGTAAGGATTAACTATGATTGCACTTAAGGTGAAAAATCAAAAGGATTTTATGGCAAGGCTTCTTGCCTCAGAGATATTTGATAGCTTTTTTGTTGAAGAGGCTACGATTGATACATTTAATACGTTTCATATTGATGGGCACGTTCATAAGGATTTTTATAAGAGTGATGCCGATTATTCAGATAGCAGTGAGATAGAGGATTATTCGAAATGGTCAAGTATTCGTCCGATTTGCCTCGAACTCATAAAAGGGAAGAGGACACCTCTTGGCTTTAAGTTTGTTTTTCAGCCTGATAATGTGACTAAGGATAAGATAATTGCTGAAGCTGATGCTGGAATTGCGCCATCAGAAGTATTACTTGGACTCAACATTCGCTATGCAAACGGAACAATAGTCCTTACTACAGGTACAGCATTTAAGACTTTTACATTGGATAAATCCATAGAAAAAGCCTGGGATGCATTCATCCCAAGCTTCTTAAGCAAAGCCCGTATAGAGTTAGTTGATTACGATTAATTACATTAGAAATATAGTAAATATCAGAAAAATGAAAAGTATCAATCATGCTTGGTACTTTTCTAATATTGTGATAAGAGAATCGTATTTTGGCTTTATGGCATTGTATTTTTCTTCATATCCATCCATGGAACCTGCTCTTAGAATCTCTGTGAGTTCACAAACTGGAGTAAGAAATCCCTTAAGTCCCAGATTGGCGCCTACGCCTTTTAAGGTATGAACTGCTTTAAAGGCTTCTGAAACGTTTCCTTCAGACAGATATTTGGTAAGATCATTCATACTCTGATCTTTAAGAAACTTAAACATAAATCTGGCAATCAGATCTTCATTTCCCATAAATCTGTCTAGAATTTCGTCCCAATCAACACCCCATTCAATTAGTTCATTCTTGAATCCAGCGTCCATAAGCACCATGCCTTCCACGAAATTTGGTAAAAGTATTAAATCTAATACCAATTATACAACCATCATATATTAGCTTTCAACTTCATGAAAGGTGTTTAATACTAATTTAAGATATGGCGTTACTGTTCAGACAGAAATGCGCACTAAGCTGTCCGGATTTCAGAGTATTCCAAGCTTTAACAGAGTTTTTCGCGAAGAAAAAGGTATGACACCAAGGGAATATAGAGCTTTATTCGTGAAAGAATCATAAAGAAAATTTTTGGATTAATTAGTCAGTGTTATTCTGCTTAAATTAATTTATAATAAGTATTACTTCGGTTTATTTTCTTATCGGAGTAATACTTATTTTTTTCGGAGGCAGAATATGGCCAAGGCAGTCAGACTTAAAGATATCGCAGACAGAATAGGTGTTAGTACCGTTACGGTTTCCAAGGCACTTTCAGGCCAGAAGGGAATGAGCGAAGAGCTCAGGGAAAAGATAAATGCTCTTGCCAATGATATGGGGTATGTCCCATCAGTTTCAAGAAAGCAGGATTACGTAAGTAAGAGCTATACTTTGGGAGTCCTTATTTCAGAAAATTATATGGGGGCATATAGCTCTTTTTATACAAGAATGCATCAGCAGGTATCGCAGATTGCAATGGACAAGGGATGCTTTACCATGCTGGAGGTAATCTCAGTTAGTAATGAAAAAAATAAAGTGATTCCTAGGCTGGTAGAGGATAAGAAAATTGACGGAATAATAGTGGTTGGAAAGCTTGATCATGAGTATCTTGAGACCATTAAGAGGGAAAGCGGGATACCGATGGTATTTCTGGACTTCTGCTACCACACAGGGGATGAGGATGCCGTTGTATCTGATAGCTATAATGGGGCTTACTGTCTTACAAATTATCTTTTTGACAAGGGTCATAGAAATATAGCTTTTGTAGGAACAATACTTTATTCGGGAGCCATTACAGACAGATACCTTGGATACAACAAGTCTCTAATGGAACATGGGGAGCCCTTCAGACTTGATTGGATCATTCCCGACAGAGATCTTGAAAAAGGTGTCATTGATGTAAATAAATACTTTGAACTTCCTGAGGAAATGCCTACGGCATTTGTATGTAACTGTGATCTTACTGCCAGCATGCTTATCAGAAAGTTGAATGAAAAAGGTTATAGGGTTCCGGATGATATTTCTGTGGTGGGATATGATAATTATCTTTTCCCGGGAATGTGTGATATAAAGCTGACCACCTATGCTGTTGACAGTTATGAAATGGGGAGAAATGCAGTACTTAATCTGATCCGCAAGGTTAGCGGCGAGCGTTACCGTCAGGGAATCATGATCCTTGAGGGGCACATGATAGAAGGGGAGAGTGTCAAAGAGTTTAAATAGAAATAGGTACACATATTTAGAATATTTCTGCTACAATAATATCTGGATTCAACAACATGGTAATTGTTGCGGGGAGGGAAAATAAATGCATATTGCGGTATGCGATGATAATATAGCGGACAGAAAGCAGACAGAAAGGCTTCTGGGGAGACAGTCTGATCGATTTTTCAAGGAAACCGGGGAGAGATTATATATTGATTCTTACGGGAATGTGGAAGCTTTCCTGAGATATCCGCAGATGTATGATGGCCTTTTTATCGACATGAAACTTGAAGAGCCGACAGGCTTTGAAATTGTTAAGCTCCTTCTTGAAGCAGGAGTTGTTCGTCCCATAATACTGTGCGTATCCGATATTGATTATCGCAAGCAGTATGAGGAGTCCGGAATGGATATTCCCAATTTGATGTTTATAGATAAACCCATCAGGGTTGCTGATTTAACCGCTATGATGGATAAGATAAAAGAAATCAAGGGTGACCCGATACCGACTCTTGAACTTCGCGGAAAAGACGGAACTTTCTATGCCAAAAATGATGACATAGTATGCGTCAAGAAAAAGGGGTCTGAAATTCACATCTATATAGAAGATGGAAGAATAATAACTTTGATCGAAGATATCTATAATTTCTATGACCAGTGCGCTATTTTCCCACAACTATGCCCGATTAATGATAATGCTATTATCAACGTTAATCATATTAGAGGTACAAGCTTTGGAAAAGTTACGATGGATAATGGAGAAGCTTTCAGAATTTCGCTGACCTATAGAAATTCCATAGCGCAGGCGAGGGAGATAATCAGTAATTCCCAGAATAATAATAATTAAGTTAAATTTAAAGGGCTGCCGCCAGGATGATCAATCACCTAGTGACAGCCCTAATTTTTTGGAGTAGATTTCAATCATAGAAAATTAAAAGTAATCGGCAGAAAATAAAGCAGAGCCAGAATTCCCAGCTGCAAAGCAAAGATAACCGGGAGCCCTATCACAAAATACCAGTGTTTGGTCTTATGTCTAAATAGAAACATTCCCAGTATTGATCCAATACTTCCACCAATTATAGCAATAGAAAAAAGGGTTGCTTCAGGGATGCGGAAGGAACCTTTTTTGGCCTTCCGCTTATCAATACCCATTAAAGCAAACCCTATTACATTAGTGATTATAAAATATGCAATTATAAGAGTTAATGAATTCATTTACTAATTACTTGTTTGATTCAACTTCCTGATTTGAATTAAGACTCTGCATTTTCATTGCACGAACCTTGCATGAAAGACCAAAGAGATTGATGAAGCCTTCAGCGTCGTGATGGTCGTAGAGGTCACCGGTCTTGAAAGATGCAATGCTCTCATTGTAGAGAGAGTATGGTGACTTGGTGCCGGCCTTGATGATATTGCCCTTGTAGAGCTTAAAGGTAACCTCACCTGTTACATACTTCTGAGTTGACTGGATGAAAGCCTGCTGGGCCTCACGCAAAGGAGTGAACCATTTCCCTTCATATACTATATCGGCAAACTTGTTGCCCATATCTTTCTTCATTGTATAGGTATCACGGTCCAAAATCAACTCTTCAAGCTGTTGATGTGCCTCATAAAGAATTGTTCCGCCAGGAGTTTCATATACACCGCGGGACTTCATGCCGACTACACGGTTCTCTACGATATCAACGATACCGATTCCATTTTCGCCGCCAAGCTTGTTAAGAGTGCGGATAATATCAGAAACCTTCATTTCCTTACCGTTTACAGACTTTGGAACACCGCCTTCAAAGGTCATTGTAACAGTAGTTGGTGTGTCAGGTGCATCTTCAGGTGTCTTGCCCAGGACTAAGAGATGTTTGTAATTTGGCTCGAGTGAAGGATCTTCAAGCTCAAGACCTTCATGAGAAATATGCCAAAGGTTACGATCACGGCTATAGCTTGAATCTGCTGAGAATGGAAGATTGATGCCATGAGCCTTGCAGTATTCAATTTCAGATTCACGGGAATCCATTGTCCACTTATCATTTCTCCAGGCAGCGATGATCTTGATGTCAGGAGCGAGAGCCTTGATTCCAAGCTCAAATCTGATTTGGTCATTACCCTTACCTGTAGCTCCGTGGCAGATAGCAACAGCGCCTTCTTTTCTTGCAACTTCAACAAGCTTTTTAGCAATAAGAGGACGAGCCATAGAGGTTCCAAGAAGATATTTGTTTTCATAAACTGCATGAGCCTGAACACATGGAACAATATATTCGTCACAGAACTCATCTACAACATCAAGAATATAAAGCTTGCTTGCACCGCAGCTGATAGCTCTTTCTTCAAGACCATCCAGTTCTTCTTCCTGACCGCAGTCAATACATACGCAGACAACTTCATAATCAAAGTTCTCTTTAAGCCATGGAATAATTGCTGTTGTGTCAAGTCCACCAGAATACGCGAGAATAACTTTTTCTTTTGCCATACCGTAAACCTCATCTTTCTTCTAATTATTTAATCGTTTATTATAGTAATGTGCGACTATTCATATTTTATATATGGTAAATTCAGACATCAACACTGTCTTATCGAATAATCGTACGTTTGTATAGCTGTTACTTTCACAATATAAACCTAAAATGTATAAAATGCAACACTAAAATGCATAAATATTAAAAAACTAATTAAAATATGCATAAATATAAAATTTTTGTTGCATATTTTTATAAGTGGGACTATACTGAAAAAAATTTATACATGCTGTTTTTGCGGATTATACTAGTTTTAAGAAAAATATTCTATAAAAAGAGAGGATGCATAAAATGATAAAAGTCGGAATCATAGGTGCAACCGGTTATGCTGGGGCAGAGATTGCAAGAATTCTTTTAGGCCATCCGGAGGCGGAAGTTGTCTGGTACGGATCTAAATCATATATCGGTGAAGAGTTCAGTAAGATATATGGAAGCTTCTTTAAGATAATAGAAGACAAATGTCTTGATGATAATATGGAAGAGCTTGCTGATGCGGTTGATGTTATCTTTACGGCAACACCCCAGGGGTTATGTGCAAGCCTTGTTAATGAGGAAATTCTTAGTAAGGTTAAGATTATTGATCTTTCTGCTGATTTCAGACTAAAAGACGTATCAGTTTATGAAAAGTGGTACAAGATAGAGCATAAGGCGCCTTCTTTTATAGAAGAAGCTGTTTACGGACTCTGTGAGATAAACAGAGATAAAGTGAAGAATGCAAGACTTGTAGCTAATCCCGGATGCTACACCACATGTTCAATATTGACCGCATATCCTCTTATTAAAGAAGGACTTATTGATCCGGATACTCTTATAGTTGATGCTCTCAGCGGAGTTACCGGAGCAGGCCGCGGAGCCAAGGTTGCAAATCTTTACTGTGAAGTTAATGAGAGCTGCAAACCCTACGGAGTAGCAAGTCACAGACACACCCCTGAAATTGAGGAACAGCTTGGATATGAAGCAGGAAAAGAGATGGTGATCAATTTCACACCTCATCTGGTTCCGATGAATAGAGGAATCCTTGCAACTGAATATGCAACTTTGGTCAAAAAAGACGGAGCTCTTCCTACTAAAGAGGATATCAGAGCTGCATATGAGAAATATTACGGAAATGAGCTGTTTATAAGACTTCTTGATGACGGAGTTTTCCCTGAGACCAGATGGGTTCAGTGCAGTAATTTCGTAGATATTGGCTTTAAGATTGATGAAAGAACAGGCCGTATAATCATGATGGGAGCAATTGATAATCTGGTGAAGGGTGCAGCAGGACAGGCTGTTCAGAATATGAATATCATGTTTGGACTTGAGGAGTCAGCCGGACTAAGAATTGTTCCAAGAGGAATTTAAGGTATAGGCATCATAGGTTTGGGTAAAAAAGGAGATACAATGGTTCGGGTAATGACATTTGATGATTACGATGAAGTTTATGCTTTGTGGAATTCCATCCACGGTTTTGGTATCAGATCCCTGGATGATTCAAAAGAAGGAATTGAAATGTTTCTTAAGAGAAATCCCACTACAAGCGCTGTGGATATAGAGGATGGCAAGATAGTTGGAGCAATTTTATGTGGACATGATGGAAGGCGAGCTTGCTTTTACCATGTGTGTGTAAGCGAGCAGTACAGAATGCATGGAATTGGTAAGAAAATGGTGAACTTCTGCTGTGAGCAGCTGAAAAAAGAGCATATCAATAAGGTGTGTCTGAATGCATTTGTTACCAATACTGTTGGAAACAAGTTCTGGCAGAAGATGAACTGGACTTTGCGTGATGATATGAATTATTACGATTTTGCTTTAAATGAAGACAATAAGACAGTTTTTGTTCCTTAAATATCAACTGATTAAAAAGACTGGAATTTATATGAAAGGAAGGCTAAAGGTATGAAGGTTTTAGAAGGTGGAGTAACTGCAGCGAAGGGCTTTGAGGCAGCAAGTTGCGAGGCAAATATCAAGTATAAAGACAGAACAGATATGGCAGCTGTTTATTCTCAGGTACCATGCGTCTGCGCAGGCACGTTCACATCAAATGTTGTTAAGGCAGCATGTGTAATGTGGGATAAGGAAATCGTGGAATCAGGAAATCCAATGCAGGCTGTTATCGTTAATTCAGGTATAGCCAATGCATGTACCGGCAAAGAGGGCTTTGATGCCTGTGAGGCTACAGCTAAGGCAGTAGAAAAGAGCCTTGGCGTTCCTTTCAAAAGTGTTGCTGTTGCATCCACCGGTGTTATTGGAATGCAGCTTCCTGTAGATAAGCTGGTGGCCGGAGTTGAGAAAATGAGTAAGACTCTTGATGGAAGCATTGCTGCCGGAACAGCTGCATCTAAGGCCATCATGACAACTGACACTGTTAATAAGGAAATAGCAGTTTCTTTTGAAATTGGCGGAAAGACTGTAACTCTTGGCGGTATGAGTAAGGGATCAGGAATGATCCATCCCAATATGTGCACAATGCTTGCGTTCCTTACTTCAGATGTCGCTATCGAGAAAGCTCTTTTACAGGAGGCTGTTAGCAGCGTGGTTAAGGATACCTTCAATATGATCACTGTAGATGGAGATACTTCTACTAATGACACATTGCTTCTGATGGCGAATGGACTTGCTGAGAATAAAAAGATAGATACTAAAGATGGCGATTATGAGACCTTCAAGGAAGCACTTTCCTACGTATGTGAGTTCCTTGCCAAGAAAATGGCAGCTGACGGAGAAGGAGCAAGCAAGCTCTTTGAAGCAAAGGTTATAAATGCCAAGACTAAGGACGATGCAAGATTGTTATCAAGGTCAATAGTTGGTTCAAACCTTTCAAAGGCTGCAATCTATGGATGTGATGCCAACTTTGGACGTTTCCTTTGTGCTATGGGATATTCCGGAGCAGATTTTGACCAGAATAATGTAGAGCTTTTCTTTGAAAGTGCAAATGGAAAGCTCAAGGTATTCGACAAGGGAACGCCTATTGAATTTGATGAAGACGAGGCTCTTAAGATCATGCAGGCTGATGCGGTTACTGTTTTTGTAAATATGAACGAAGGAAGTGAAGAGGCTACTGCATGGGGATGCGATCTGACTTATGATTATGTGAAGATAAATGCAGATTACCGTTCATGATGAGGTGATGGAAATTTAACTTTTGTTTGATATTCGGAGGAGATAGACATGGATAATGATATGCAGGAAGTACTTAAAAAGGCAGAGGTTCTGGTAGAGGCACTACCATATATTCAGAAGTTCAACAGGAAAGTAATCGTTGTTAAGTATGGCGGAAGCGCTATGAGCAATCCTGAGCTTCAAAAGAGCGTAATAACTGATGTTACTCTTCTTAAGCTGGTTGGATTTAAGCCTATCATTGTTCACGGTGGCGGAAAGGCAATCAGCAACTGGGTTTCTAAAGTGGGAAAAGAGGCTGAGTTTGTAAATGGCCTTAGAGTAACAGATGAAGAAACCATGGAAATTGCAGAGATGGTCCTTAGCCGTGTCAATAAGCAGCTGGTTACCATGGTGCAGGAGCTGGGAGTAAAATCCATCGGTATCAGCGGCAAGGATTCAGGTCTTTTGCATGTTCAGAAAAAATATTCTGATGGAAAAGATATAGGCTTTGTCGGCGAAGTAGATAAGGTTGATCCAAAGGTACTTTTTGACATGATGGATAATGATTATCTTCCTATCGTAGCGCCTGTGGGCTTTGACGATAATTTCGATACCTACAATATTAATGCTGATGATGCTGCCTGCGCTATAGCCAAGGCTGTAGGCGCCGATAAGCTGGCGTTCTTAACTGATATAGAGGGCGTTTACAGGGATATCAAGGATCCTTCAACCTTTATTTCAAGACTTACATGTTCCGAGGCTGATGATCTGATCGCTAGCGGAAATATCGGAGGCGGAATGTTTCCTAAACTCAACAACTGTACAAATGCCATCAGGGAAGGTGTAAACAGGGTGCATATACTGGATGGAAGAATTCCTCATTGTCTGCTTCTTGAAATCTTTACCAATAAAGGTGTTGGAACCATGTTTATGGCGGATAATGATGACCTGGCAGTATAAAGGAGACTAAAATGAGCGAGAAAATGCAAAAATACATTGATGAAGCTGAAAAAGATCTGCTCCATACCTATAACAGGTACCAGATTGTGCTTGATAGAGGAGATGGTGTTTATCTCTATGATATAGATGGTAAGAAGTATCTTGATTTTGTGTCGGGAATAGCAGTATTTGCTTTTGGCTATAATAACAAAGAGTATAATGACGCTCTCAAGGCTCAGATTGATAAGCTTCTGCACACTTCCAACTACTATTACAATGTTCCGGCTATAGAGGCTGCCAGGAAGATAAAAGAAGTATCCGGAATGGACAGAGTCTTTTTTACCAATAGCGGTGCTGAAGCAATTGAGGGAGCTATCAAGGCTGCGAGGAAGTACTATTTTAATAAGACCGGGAAAAATGACGGACAGATAATCGCAATGAATCATTCCTTCCACGGAAGGACCTTCGGAGCTCTTTCGGTAACAGGAAATCCTCATTACAGGGAAGCCTTTGAACCGATGATCGGCAATATCTCTTTTGCTGACCTTAACGATTTTGATAGTGTATTGAAACTCGTTAACGACAAGACCTGCGCCATTATAATGGAGACTGTTCAGGGAGAAGGCGGAATCTACCCGGCAACTAAGGAATTCCTTGAAAGTGTCAGGAAGTTATGCGATGAAAAAGATATTCTGCTGATACTGGATGAGATTCAGTGCGGAATGGGCAGAACCGGCTTCATGTACGCATGGCAGAGATATGGAGTTAAACCGGATATCATGACTACAGCCAAAGCTCTTGGGTGCGGCGTTCCGGTAGGAGCATTTTTACTTAATGAAAAAGCAGGCGCCAATTCACTTGTTGCAGGGGATCATGGAACCACCTATGGAGGCAATCCTTTTGCCTGTGCTGCGATAGGTAAGGTACTTGATTTATTTAAGCAGGACAATATAATAGAGAATGTGAATGAGGTGGCTCCTTACTTAGAAAAACGCCTTGATGAGCTTAAGGAACAATATGATTTTATTGTTGACAGACGAGGCGTTGGATTCATGCAGGGGCTTGTGTTTGACAGGCCTGTTGCTCCGGTGATAAATAAAGCACTCGAAAATGGTTTGATCCTTATTAATGCAGGAGCAGAGATTATCAGATTCGTTCCACCTCTCATAATTACTAAAGAGAATGTGGATGACATGATCGATATTTTGAAGTCATGTCTGGAGTCTATATGAAAATAAAAACAAGAATTTTTTCTATTATATTATTAGCTTGTACTGTAGCGGGCGCATTTGTTTACGCCCGCTCAGACAAGAATATTTTCGAAAATCATGCGTTGTTCCCACAGAACAAGACAACAGTGAGACTGTGGTATACGGATGATTCTCTTACGAGTTATCTACAGGCTAAGGCTGTGGCTTATTCAGAAGTCAATCAGCGTGTCAGAATAGAGCCTGTCCTTGTTTCTGGCCTTGAATATCTCGAGGCTATCAATAAAGCGTCACTTACTCAGGAAACTTATCCGGATCTTTACATAATTACAAATGATTCACTGGAGAAGGCTTATTTGGCAGGTCTTGCCATGGAAATTGCTGATGGAGAGGATTACCTCACAGATGAGATGTTCCCGGATGCTGCGATCAGTTCTGTTACCTATAAGAACAGACATATAGCTTATCCTATGTACTTTGAGACCAGCTCTCTTGTTTACAATAAGACATATCTTGAAGAGATGGCTGTTGAAAATATTCAGTCACAGATGGATGCGCAGTCACTCGAAGGCGAGGAAGAAAGCGCACCCCAGGAAGGTTCAGAAGAAGGCACTGATGAGAGCAGTACTGAAGCTTCTGAGGATACAGAGGGTGCAAGTGAGATTTCCAAGGCTATGATAGAAGAAGAGGTTAGCTCTAATATTCCTCTTACTATTTCTGATATTCTTAAGTTTGCGGAGAGCTACAATGCTCCTGAGCAGGTAGAAGCGGTATTTAAGTGGGATGTTACAGATATTTTCTATAACTACTTCTTTGTTGGAAATTATATGAATGTCGGCGGGAAAGCCGGAGATGACATTAGTCAGATCGATATATACAATACGGATACCATCAGCTGTATGAAGATTTATCAGCAGCTTAATCAGTTCTTTGCTATTGATGCAGCAGAAATTGATTATGACAAGGTGGTAAGTGATTTCATTGATGGCAAGATAGTCTTTACCGTTGCTACAACTGATGTGCTTAGCAAGATAAAAGAGGCTCAGGCAAGCGGCGAATGTCCCTACGAATTTGCAGTTGCTGATATGCCGGCTCTTACAGCAGATTTCGGAACCAGGACTATGTCTGTTACCAACTGTATTGTTGTAAATGGTTATACAGAGAATGTGTCTGTGGCCAATGCGGTTGCACGCTATATATGTAATGATAATTCAGGTGATCTTTACCTTAACAGCGGCAAGATTTCAGCCCATTACGGTGTAAAGAATACAGATAGTAATATAAATACCTTTGTATCGGTGTACAACGATTCAGTTCCAATGCCCAAGACTATTGAGACAAGTAATCTTTGGATGGAGCTTGAGATTGCTTTTACCAAAATCTGGAATGGTGAAGATTGTAATTCTACGTTAAAAGCCGTGTCTGAGAGCATCATGACACAGGTAACAGGACAGGCCTTTACCGAAGAATTCATCCCGGATCCTGATGATGAGGAAATCACCGCAGGACTGGTTGAAGAAAGTGATTAATGTTGTTACAATAAAAAATGCATGGCGGGGTCCTCTCTTTTGAAAAAGGAGGAAACATGCGAAAAAGATTTGTTTTTATTTTATTAGTATTATTATTATCATTGGTGGGATGCAGGAGAGCTGATTCTGATGTTTTCTTGCTCTCGGATGATGGAAAAAGCTTATCGGAGCCTGTGCTTTCTGATAGCTCTTTGGAAGCATCTAAAGAGGAGACTATAAAGGCTACAGAATCATTAGTCTGTGAAGAGGCACATGAGGAAGTCAAAAGGCTTCTAGCTGTTTTTGTATGCGGTGCTGTGACAAATCCAGGGGTTTATTATCTTGAGGATGGGAGCAGACTTATGGAAGCAGTCGATGCGGCCGGTGGCTTTACTGAAGATGCAGATGATACCTATGTGAATCTGGCTGCTGAAGTTGTTGATGGTATGAAACTTAAAATTCCGACCATCACTGATGCATTTAGTGAAAATACTTCTGAAGTAATCGAGTCTTTTGATCTTGAAGTTGATTCATCTAATAACTCACAAAGCCTTGGAGCAAGGCTGGTCAATATTAATACAGCTTCTAAGGATGAACTTAAGACTTTGCCTGGAATTGGTGATGGGATAGCAGATCGGATCATCAAGTATCGGACGGATAATGGAAAGTTTTCGAGCATAGAAGATATCATGAGAATATCCGGAATCAAGGATAAGCTTTATGGCAAAATCAAGGATTTGATTACAGTTTAGAAATGGTGATATAGATGGGAAAAAAGGCACTTGTTGTTGATGATGAAAAGATTATAGTAAAGGGAATCAAGTTCAGTCTCGAGCAGGACGGAATTGAAGTGGACTGTGCCTACGATGGACAGGAAGCTCTGGATAAGGCAAGAGGCGGAGATTATGACATTATTCTTTTAGATGTTATGCTGCCTGTTTTGTCAGGATTTGAAGTATGTCAGCAGATAAGAGAGTTTTCTAATGTGCCTATCATTATGCTTACTGCCAAGGGCGATGATATGGACAAGATCCTGGGACTTGAATACGGAGCTGATGATTATATCACCAAGCCTTTTAATATTCTGGAAGTTAAGGCTAGGATTAAAGCTATCATGCGAAGAGCTTCCAAGAACTCTATGGAGAAGGGCGTTATAACTTATGGCGATCTTAAGCTTTACGAGGAATATCGCAGAGTATTTGTAGGAAATAAGGAAATAAATGTAACGAGTAGAGAGTATGAGCTTTTGGAACTTCTTGCTGCTAATCCGGGCAAGGTGTATTCAAGAGATGAGCTTCTTACAACCATTTGGGGGACTGAATATCCTGGAGATGCCAGAACTGTTGATGTTCATATAAGGAGGCTTCGTGAGAAATTAGAGTCGACTCCCAGTGAACCACGGTATGTAAGGACTAAATGGGGAAGCGGCTATTATTTCCAGGCCTAAAGAGTAATTATGAATAAATATGTTAGCAGCATTGCTTCATTCATAAAACAACTAAAGATAAGTGATCTTTTTAAAAGTCTACGGGTACGATTCTTTATAGTGTTGGCTGTCACCGGATTATTGTCATGCCTTTGCGTGCATTGGATAATCCTTGACAGTTATAAGGATCGTGCGGTCAGTGTTAAATCTACAGAAGTTCAGACACAGCTTAAAATTCTAGCTAATCACCTAATTGTATATAACTATTTGCAGAGTCCATCTTCAGACGTTATAAATGCTGAACTGGATATGCTTGCCAATCTTTATGATGGCCGTGTAATGGTCATAAATGATGATCTTAAGGTTGTAAAGGACACCTACAATATCAGTCAGGGCAAAACAATTATCGCAGAAGAAGTTGTGCGCTGTCTCAAAACAGGTACAAAGGGCAGTGTATCAAGGTTCGATGAAAGTAATGGCTATATAGAGCTTGTAACGCCTATCGTCGGAACACTTATGATCGAGGAACAGGATGTATCAGACAGAGGTGATCCTAATGAAGTAGTAAGAGGCGTGCTACTTACCAGTGTTTCTACAGATACGATTACTACTACAATGGAAATACTTGATAGAAGAGCTACAACTATTGAGATTATCATTATTCTCATTATCTTTGTGCTTGCAGCGCTGGTTTCCTATGGGCTTCTTCGTCCCTTTGACAGGATTACGGCAGCTATCAACGATATCAAGGAAGGCTATACCGATAAGCCAATAGTTGGACCAAATTATATCGAGACCGAGCAGATCATCAAGGCTTTCAATGCTCTGCTTAGGAGGATGAAAGTTCTGGATGATTCCAGACAGGAATTTGTTTCCAATGTGTCTCATGAGCTCAAAACCCCTATTACTTCCATGAAGATCCTTGCAGATTCTCTTTTGGCACAGGAAGATGTTCCTTATGAGGTTTACAGGGAATTTATGGCAGATATAGGGAGCGAAATAGACAGAGAAGATAAGATCATCAATGACCTTCTTTCGCTTGTACGAATGGACAAGACTTCTGCGGAGCTTAATATCACTTCAGTTGATGTTGTTGCCCTTACTGAGAGCGTTTTAAAAAGAATGCGTCCTATTGCAAGAAAACACAATATTGAACTGGTTCTGGACAGTAAAAGAGCTATCACTGCGGAAATAGACGAAGTTAAGATTTCCCTTGTGATAATGAATCTGGTTGAAAATGCTATTAAGTACAATGAGGACAATGGTTTTGTAAGAGTTGAGCTTGATGCGGACCATCAGTTCTTTTATGTAATCGTAGTTGATTCTGGCATGGGTATTCCTGAGGAATCTCTGGATCATATTTATGAGAGGTTCTATCGTGTAGATAAGTCGAGATCGAGAGAAATTGGTGGAACAGGTCTTGGATTATCAATAGTTAGAAATGCGATTCTCATGCACAGAGGTTCTATTGATGTAAAGAGCACTGTTGGTGAGGGTACAACCTTTACCGTTAAGATTCCGCTTAGTAACGCAGGTAAAAAATGATGTTTAAGGGGCAAAGACTAAATAAATTCATAAAGCGTTTTAGCATTCTGGTATCTTTATTGATACTTTTTTTGTCATGCGTATCCTGTCAGAAAAAAGAGGTGGTTTCTGATAATGCAATCAGCGTCTTCTATGTTAACACCAGTGAAACCGGTATTGTTTCCAAGGATTATGAACTTAAGGCCCAGATGAGTGATACTAATGAGGCTATTGATGAGCTGATTGAAGTGCTTAAGACCATGCCTGACAGAATGCAGTATGAGGCTCCTATTGCCGGAGATATAGATCTTATCGGCTATTCTCTTCATGATAAGCTTCTGACTCTGAATTTTGATGTGAATTATATGAATTTGGGGAGAACGATAGAAATTCTGGACAGGGCTGCTATAGTCAGAACCTTTACCCAGCTTGAAAATGTAGATTATGTTTCTTTTCAGATAGAGGGTACGCCGCTTCTTGATCACAATGGTAATGTTATCGGTAATATGTCGGCAGATACTTTTATTTTTAATGCCGGTAATGAGATAAATAACTACGAGAAGGTTGAATTAAAGCTCTATTTTGCGAACTCTGACGGGAACAAGCTTGTACCTGTTTACAGATCTGTAGTTTACAACAGTAATATTTCCATGGAAAAGCTGGCGGTAGAGCAGGTTATAAGTGGACCTAATACCGATATAGCCTATGCGACTGTTTCTAAGGATGCGAAGGTTAAGAGTATTAATGTAAAAGATGGAGTCTGCTACATTGATTTTGATAATGCCTTTCTTACTCAGGCAAGCAATGTCAGTGCTGAGGTTGCCATTTATTCAATAGTCAACACAGTTACTGAGCTTTCCAATATTAACAGGGTAGCGTTTTCTGTTAATGGGGATTCAACTTTTCCTTTTGCTGATATGATCATCAGCGGATCCTATGAGAGAAATCTGGACTTGATTGAATAAATGATTTTGCAAAAGAATTTGTAAGTAGATGCCTTAATTGCCTCTTTTTGCAACAAAAAAGGAAAGCAAATATGCTTTCCTTTTTAGTAGCGAGAGGGGGATTCGAACCCTATCCTACAAGTCCTAGAACCCACAAGAAAGGAGGCTTCCAGGACTGCCAATCATCAAAGTAACCAATGAAAAAATACAAAGTAACCAAAAACTATTTTATTCCTTCAAGTTGTTTTTTGAACTCAGGAATGACATTGAAAACAATGTCACATATGATTGTCCAGCTTGTGTTGTCATAATCGTGAACAAGTCTGTGACGTAGACCTGATATCTTGCTCCAAGGAATGCCGTTATGTGCATCCTTGAAATCTTTTGACAGGTTATAAGCGTGTTCTCCAATGTTGTACAAAGGTGTGGTAAGAGTCCATCTTATTGTTTCATCTTCTAGAACCTGTTCTCTGGTAAGCTTACTATCATTAACATAAGCAATAAGCTTATCTACTGTGATTTTTATCTTTTCGATTCGTTGTTCATCAGTGTATTGCATTATAATCTAATACCATCCTTCAAAATGTTTTTATAAAATTCAGAAGATTTATCAATTTCTCTCTCTTCATAGACATCGACATCTTTACCTGATAAGTCATATAGCTCATCAGCTATGCAGAAAACATCTGTAGGGTCGAAGTTCTTTCCTCCTAGAACCATAATATCGATATCAGATTCTTCAGTAGCCTCTCCTCTGGCATAAGAACCAAACAAGATAGCACCTTTAGCTGAATATTTTTTTAGGAGGGGTTTGACAAGCTTTTTGATATCATCAACTGTATATTTTTCTAATACAATCATCCTAAGCTCCTCTTATCTACATACAAGAAAAAACATTCTTACAAGCCTATTATAGCATTTCTTTTAGGTTTATGTCTTTTTGATTAAAGCTAATATACTCAATAATACATATAATATGCTCTAAAAAAGTATTGTAGTGAAATGATGGTAAAAGAAAAAAGCCAGGAATTTTCCTGACTTTTCTCTTTGAGTCATAATCCATAAGCCATAGATTCTGACTTTGGAAGAACTATGCTTAAGAAACGTTTGCAAGCTCACTTGCAAATGCGTACCCCTCATCATTACGCTCCATAACGAAATACCTGTTATCCAAAAAATCTTCCTGACTGACAACTTCTTTGTTGACTGATGTGATTATCTCGTTTAGATGTTCTATGATTTCTTCTGAGACCAGCTCGCTGTCGATGAGGATTAGTTCGTGGACTGATGAGGGTATTACCACGATGTCTCCTCGGAAGGTGGACATAAGCTTTTGTCAGTGATAAGGACGCTTGCCTTATCACCAAATTCATCAAGGCTATACCTGAAGACTACAGAGAATCTTCCGTCCAAGACACGTACACTGGGTATATCTCTAAGAAGCTCTTCGTTACTGTCTGTGTTAACCAGCACTCCATAGATGTTGTTTTCTGACAGGTCATCAGCTGAAAAGCCTGGGATACTGCCAAGTTTACTGTTCTCGTAGGCTTTGGCGATTGTCCTTAGTACCTCGTCGTAATCACCTGTGTGAGAGTACTGCTCATAAAACTGTTCTAAATAGATAGTAGGAGCTATCTGTTCTGAATCCGATTTAATCGTTAGTCCTTTTAAAAGTACCCCATTGTTCTTTCTGACATCTTTAACAAAGACTTGTCTGTTCTCATCATATTCAAGAAATGAAGTAATGTCCTTAGCTACTTTGGAAGCTTCCGTCATAATAGTCAGGGTGCATCTTTATCTGAGACACTCCTTCTTTACTGAGCCCAAGAAGGATGCCATAAGGTGTGGAAGTCTTGATGATGTAGCCATCAGCTATAAGCTCCTTGACAGCTTTTTCTATGGTTTGCTCCTCATAACTGAAGCTCAGCATCATTTTGATGTCTGTAAGGTACATGCCTCCAGCTGAATAAATGGCTTTTACTATTGTTTCGCTCATCTCGCTTAAGTGAGTATTACATTTGTTAAGTACTGGGAGGTTATCTGTGTGCATAAGTGCAGCTATCTCCACAGCTCTGGCTTTTTCTTTGCCAGTGATTAGTTCTTTTATATATGTATTCATATGTATTCCTTTCATGAAATGTAAAGTGTAGGGATGCCGAATAGCTCCTGGTAGTTTTCGTGCATTATGATTTCACGTTCACCGTAAGTGTTGGTAACTGCCTCAATCCCGA
Source organism: uncultured Butyrivibrio sp. (assembly GCF_947169445.1). Classification (GTDB taxonomy): domain Bacteria; phylum Bacillota; class Clostridia; order Lachnospirales; family Lachnospiraceae; genus Butyrivibrio. Next base: position 142,638 of record NZ_CAMVPU010000001.1, read on the forward strand.
GAACAAGGGAGTTTGAGGCGTTTGATTTCAACAAATCTTGTAATCGTGCACTGTTTTGTTCCATATATTGAGATTCGTTACCAGAAGAGCTTTGTGCGGCATCAGAAAAATAATTTTGCATGGTATATGCTTCATCTCTTGTGACAGTTACCATGATGTCTGGAGTATAGAATGGAACACTGCTATTTATGATTTCTTCACGTAGTAAGGTAGTTTCCAGTTCATGTCTGGTATCCATGGTGTCCTGATATGATGAAGGGTGGTCTAGCCTGTCTTGTAAACTATTTGCTGATTGTGACAAGCTTTGTTTAATGTCATTAACTTTGGATTTATAGCTGTCAGTAGCCATATATTTGACAGCATCAGATTTTATCTCGTTTTGCCCCTTGAAACGACATTCCGCAATAACAGATTGTGGAATGCAGCCTGAGGCTTTAAGTAGGATTTTGCTATGTTTATTTGAACAGCCATTGTTATAGGCTTTATCATAGCTGTTAATCGTAAGCTTCTTGAGCTTTACTGTGGCTTTATAGTTACCGCTACCTTTGGGGCATTCAGTGATATAATGACCATTCTTCATGCGGTAAAATATGGCTTTATTGGAATGGGCGATTATATCTGCCTTAGCCATTCTCCCTTCCGTAAGGGAAAAGAGGTATTGTGATTAGGAATACAATCACTTTTGCTGTACCTGGTATAGACATAGTTAAGGGAGCTGCAATGTTATGGCAAATCTCTCGACATTTGCAGCGATGACATCGAGCCTTGTTTCCAGCGATTGATACTCCACGAAGCGTAGAAGGCTGGAACGAATAGACTCAATGGCTTTTCCAGAAAAGCCACAGGCTGTGAGTTCTGCTTCTACACGGTTCTCCAGGAACGTGTAGAGGTTGGCTTTTAGGCAGTCAAACAGATACTCTCGCATGCCGTTGTTTAAGGCTTCAGATACCTTACCAGATGTCTGGGATGACTTGAAATAGTCATCGATGTAGTACTCAAAGCTATAAGCATAGTCGAAGATGAGTTCCTGCTCATCGGATAGTATTTCATCGACTGCCTGCTCGAAAGCATCTCTGACAGTTCCTTTCTTGAAGTAAATCATTTTTGTAAACATTAAATCTGGAACGATGGAGTCTTTAAGGAATCCATCATATACATAATTTTGCATATAAAAATCTCCTTTTTTATAGTATTTGCTCACTTTTTGTGAACATATCAGATACTATTTAGGAGAACGTTAGATTATTACAAAAAAGTGTTCTAGCAAGGTGCTAATGATATGCTAGTTTCAGCAATAGTTCGTCGCCTTGAACACTCTTTTGCTTAGCAGTATAATTTATGTAATTTCCAAGGCTTAAAAGGAGAGATATCATGAATAAGAAAACAATAATTATTGCTATGGGATTGGCACTGGTATTAACAGCCTGTGCTAACACGGCTGTTAATACAGTTACTGATGATGAGGTTACAAGCGAGGTTTCTGAAGCTGCTAAGGGTGACACTATTGAAGATACTTCTTCTACTATTGCTTCTACTGCTTCTACTGAAGAAGCTGTTACAGCATCTACTGAGGCTTCTAGTAAAGAAGAGGTTGTTGAGACTGCAACAGAAGCTTCTTCAAAAGATACATCTGAAGAAGTTACAACAGAAGCATCTATCGAGACAAGTATTGAAGAAACAGTTGCTTCTTCAGAAAGTTCAACTGAAGTAATCGACTTAACCACTGCTCAAGCAGAAGAAACTGAAGTTGTCGATACTACTACAATAAAGTCTGAAGGTAATCCTACAGGTAAAACTGGTGCGAATGGATGGCCTGTAATTAGTGGCTATAAGGGCGATGGAAATGGACCAGGACTTGCTTGGCGTTCAGATATTAATTATCTTGAAAAATTCCCAGATATGATGGGAACTTATGATGATATCGAAGCTTTTACTGCATCAAACGGTATCACTATCAAGGTTGTTGTAGCTTATAATGGAGATAATAAAGTAATTGGTCCGCTTATCGATGGAGAAGGAAAAGACCTTGAAAGTTCATCACCATTTATGACAGCCGTAAATGAAGCTAGATATGGCCAAAATGGTGTTTATAATGCTACTGACCTTTCTGCAAATGTAAATGCAACACTTCCAAACACTTCTTTTAAGCGTTCATCAATTGACCCTAATGATTCTCAGGTTGCAGCTTATAAACAGGCTTATGACTATAAGAGAAGCACTTGTGATGGTGGAACTTATTATCCTCGTCCTGCAGGAACAATTAATGACTCTATTTTCTTCTTTACAGATGGAGTTGGTGAGTATGATAAGAAAGGTGTCGCTCTTTGGGAGTTCAGAAGAGTTGGAGACTATTGGAGCTTTACTATTTATCAGAATCCTGCAGAATATCAAGCAAGTGGAATTGCTGAGGTTTTTGATTATCTAACACCTAACGGAGCTTCATTATGGCAATTATTTAAAGAAGATTTCTATACTGGAAGACAAGATATTATGCCTACTTACGATGATTGGTATTCATACGGTGATAACCAAGTAATGTGCGTAAATACCGAAGGCACAGGTCATAGTACTTGGTACTTTAAATAATAAGAAAAGTAAAAAATTTGTAACATTAATTTAAAACTAAATATGTAACTATTAACTGTGTTTTTCAAAAGAATAGGAGACCAAACGTAATGTATATAAACACAGGTAGTATTTTAAAATAAGACAGTTATTATTCTTTATGAATAGTTTTGCGAAAGAAAATCATAGCAGTCATATAAAACTCGCATAAAGATTGTCTTCCACAAACCGAAAAGTCAAGGATTACTGATGGCTTAACTGCTTTTCGGCTAACTTATGACAAATTCATATTAAAAGAAATGGAGAGGAAATTGCCTCTCCTATTTTATTACGTGACACAGGTGTCGGGATCCACTATCATTTTTTTTCACAAAATACAAGTCTAAAAGTTTCTTACAAATCATGAAATTTAAAATTTGACCAGGTATAATACATAACATAGGGCTTAAATCCCTAAATAAAATACATATAGGCTGGTAGTTGAAAGCTTAATGAACCCAACGTAACGAACTACCATCCTGAAAAGGATGGTTAAATGAATACTGAAAATTGCGTAAATGTAGAGAACCTTTTTAACTTAATAAGGAACAGTGACTTTGATGAGAGGCAGCTTCTGGAAATAGCTAAAATAGTGAAAAAAGATAATTTATTCCAAACTGCCCTTGATAATAACCAAATATGGCAGGCGAAAGGAGAAAATGATAAACGCTGGAAATTCAAGACTAAGGAAGGCAAGATAGTAGCCCGTAAGGAAAAGGAAAAAATAAAGGAAGCTTACCTCAAGTATCTGGAGGAGTCTGGGAATGATGAGACAGATAAGAAGACCATTGTAGACAAGGGACCAGATATGACCTTTAAGGTATTGTTTCAGAACTGGCTCGATTATAAGAGCGAGTATGTAGGGACAAAAGATGGTAACTTAAGCCCTACCACATACAGGCGATATCAGAGGGATTACGAAAAGTTCATAAAGGGAACAGACTTTGAGGAAATGAAGATTGGAAAGATAACAGCAATCGCTATAGAACATTTTCTTAAAAGTATGGTCGAGACCCATCATACCAAGAGACAATGTCTAAGGAATGTGGCAGGATATATCAGTTCATCTTTAGAGTATGCCTGTAAGAACGATGACATTGAGAAGAACCCTTATGATAAGGTGGATATCAAACCCATCCGTAACCTCTGTGAGGTTTCTGTTCAAAAGGATTCAGATAGAACATTGACAACTGAAGAAATGGTTAAGCTCCTTGATTCGCTTCATAAGGCTCAAGGTGAGAAAGAACTGTATATGCCAAACTATGCTATTGAACTCTCACTTCTTACAGGAATGCGTGTCGGAGAGCTGGCTGCTCTTAAATGGGAATGCATAAGTGAAGATGGAATCCTTATCAGGTATTCTGAAAGACGCTTTGACTACAAAGATAAAGCGACTGTAATAGTTATTGGAAATACCAAGAACAGAAAGCACAGGGTATTTCCAATGACTGTCGAGATTGAGGCATTGCTTGAAAGGATTAAGGCTGTACAGGTTGCAAATGGGATTGTTAGCGAATTTGTTTTTGCTGGCTTAGAAGGAAGGTTCACTGAACACTCAATCTCACAGGCTGCCTACAGAAGATGCGATGATGCTGGAATTCCTCAAAAGAGCATTCATTCAATAAGAAGAACAGTATCATCTAATCTTAGAGCCATATTTCCTGATGCTGTAGTATCCAATATGATGGGACATTGTGAGGATACAGGCAAAAGATTTTATGATTTAGATGTAAAGACTATGGAATACAAGAAAGAGGCTACAAGCAGCTACCAGAGCAGTCTTTACAGGAAGAATGGAGCAACAGCTTAAAAAGTAACCCAAGAGAATCAAAAATATATAAAAGTAACCAAGTTTTTTACAAAAAGAAAACACCTGAAACCTCGATAAAATCTTGGCTTCAGGTGTCTATACGTAGTAGCGAGAGGGGGACTTGAACCCTCGACACCGCGGGTATGAACCGCGTGCTCTAGCCAGCTGAGCTACCTCGCCATCTCTATTTGTTTCCGTCAGCCGCAGCCGACTTGTATAATATACCGCTTGGAACATTTATTGTCAACACATATTTCGAGATTTTTTATAAAAATTTTTAATGCGTTTTCTAATTATCAATAATACGTCTTGGCTACATGTGGTAGAATAAGAGTATGTCCCATAGATACTTGGATTAGTCTGATTTGTTTGGGATAAAAAACAATACGAAGGAAGATTGGAAAAATTGGGTGCGGTAGTAGGAAATACTTTTTATTATAATTTCGAAGTTAGACTTATGGAGTTCTTGCAGAGTGTTCTGGGTACATCTGCAATTTCATTTATTTCGTTTCTGTCGACCTTTGGCGAAGAGACTATTCTGATTCTTGTAACAGGTTTTCTGTTTTGGTGCTACGATAAAAAGGCAGGTATATATGCCGGCTTGAATGTAATGGTGGGAGTGGTATTTAATCCACTTATCAAGAATATATTCTGGAGAAGAAGGCCTTATTTTGATCATGAGACTATTAAGTGTCTTAGGCCTGTGGAGAAGAATGCGGATATTTATGATATTGCCGCGCAGGGTTTCTCTTTTCCCAGCGGACATTCCACAAATTCTTCTATAGTCTATGGTTCCCTTGCAAGGTACTTCAAAAAGCCGGTGTTTACAGTGCTTGCTTTTATTCTTCCATTTTGTGTTGGCTTTTCAAGAGTAGTAGTTGGCTGTCATTATCCTACGGATGTTTTATTTGGATGGCTTTCCGGTGTTCTTATTATTTTCCTGATGCCTTTTGTAATGGAGAAAGTTGGAGAGAAGAAGCGTTGGATTGCCTTTGTTGTGATTTACGCTATTTCCTGTATAGGACTATTTTATTGTAAGACAAGTGACTATTTTAGCGGCCTTGGACTTATGGGAGGCTTTTTCCTGGCAGTAGAGTTTGATGAAAGAGTAGTAAAGTTTGAAAATACTAAAAATCCTGTCTTTTGTGTGACAAGGATTCTTGGTGGATTTGTTCTTTACTTTGTTCTTAATACGCTATTAAAGTTGCCGTTTAGCAAGGAATTTCTTGATTCGGGTGTATTCCTTGCAAATATTGTAAGATATATAAGATATATAATAGTTTCATTTTGCACAATCGGAGTTTATCCTTTGGCTTTTCGCGTGGAAAAGAAGTTTATAAAATAATAAATTTATAATATAATGTATTTATGGAAATACGCACACCTTTAATTGCAATTTTGATATCGATTATTTTAATTGTAATCTACTTGAGGAAAAATCTTCCGCAGCTGGCTTCTGCGAGGATTTTCTTTGTTTTCTTAATTGCGGTCTTTTTTAATAATTTAAGTGAGATCTTTGAGAGTGCGGTTTTTAACTATTTTAGTGATCCAAAGCCTGGACTAAGATTTGCGGTGCAGGCAATGTACATCGGAAGTCTGGTTTTTGTAGATTATCTGATGTGTATATATGTATATTCCAAGACAAACAGAAACAAAAATGGCCTTAATCTGGCAGTGGTCATAGCTTCTTTTCCGGGTGTTATAGCTATTTTTTCAATGTTCATACTGGGACTTGAGTATGGAGTAACTGAAAACGGCCTTTATTACAATCATGGACGGGCTGTAGACATATGTTATGCAGTGGGCCTTACCTACATTATTTTGTCGCTGCTACGTATATTTGTTCTTCGCAGCAGGATTACCAAAGATAACCTTTTGGCAATGCTCATAGGATTATTATCCTGGTCGATACTTGTGTTGTATCAGTTCTTTAACAGAAGTATGCAGATGTCAGCCATTGCAATGATGCTTATGGAGATGATTCTCTTTATAGCAATGGAGAATCCCAAGGAGTATTACGAAAGGTCTATAGATGGTATCTGGAATAAGGATGCCTTCATAATGACTCTTGAGGAAACTTTTGGGTTTAGAAAAGATTTTTTCGTTGTTTCAGTTATCTTTTTGGGCAAGACCGGAATCCTGTCTGGTGATGACAGAAGTGATCTGACGCTTCTTATGAAGACGGTTGGTGAGCTTTCGGAAAAAAACATGGGGTCTCCTGCTTATCTTTATAACTGGAATGCACTTTGTTGTATCGTAAAAGAACCTTCGAAGGTTGAGAACTTCATGAGCGTCATCAACAATTTTAAGGATGGCGAGAGGAAAAATTACAGGACGGTCTTTAGCGTACTTGAAATACCCAAATATGCAAAGAGTGCCGATGAGGCAATGCAGATACTAAGCTATGTGTCTGGAGAATATGCCTATATGCAGTCTTCACCTAATCTTGTTATTGACGATAGTGTTGTTGATAAGATGATGTTTAGGAACACTATTGAGGATGTGGTCAGAAAGGCTGTCAAGGAGAAGGCTTTTGAAGTTTATTATCAGCCAATCTTAAGGGTAGAGGATGGCACCTTCTCATCTGCTGAGGCGCTAGTAAGACTTAAAAGACCTGATAATGAAAAGTACATTTCTCCTGAAGATTTCATTCCTATAGCAGAAAAATGTGGACTTATTCTTGAGATAGATGATCTTGTATTTGAAAAGGTATGTTCCTTTATTGCGAGAGAAAATCTTTCCTCTTACGGAATCAGGATGATCGAGGTTAATTTGTCAGGCAATGAGGTTGTTGATGAGCAGACACATTTGCGCCTTATCAACAAGATGAAAAAGTATCACATTCCACCTAAATTCATTAATTTCGAGGTTACAGAAACTTCTTACATCAGTAATGATGAGGTGTTTAAGGAAAATGTTGAAAAGCTAAAGGCGATGGGAAGTACATTCTCGATGGATGACTTTGGTTCAGGATATTCCAATCTTTTGGAAATCCTTAAAATGGACTATGCGCTTGTTAAGCTGGATAAAGAATTTGTTTGGAATTGTCTTGATCCGGACAAACCGGAAAATATGAGAATGTTGGAATACACTATTAATTTCCTTAAGGACTATGGGCTTCATATTCTGGCAGAGGGTGTGGAAACTCTTGATCAGGCCAAACTCCTCATTGATAAGGGTGTAGAGTACTTGCAGGGATTTTATTATTCGAGACCAGTCTCAGAGGCTGATTATCTTGATTTTTTGAAAACACAAAAGGGATTGTTTTCCAGTGAAAGGAGATAATTATGAACGAAGGGCTTTATAATGCTGTGTTTTGTTATGGTGAGAATATGGTTGATCCTTTTGAACAGACCGCAGTTGATTTTGACAGGATTATTTCTGACATGAGGCTGGTGGGATATGATATCAATTCACTTAATATCGTGCATCAGATAATGCTGGAGCAGTTAGATGCTCTTTTGAAAATTAAGGGAAGAATCATTGAAGCTACAATGAATCTTGAAAACAGAGATGATCACTGCAGGGAGAAATATGGCCTTTCCTTCAAGGACATTGACGCTCTTGATCCTCAGCATGACATTGAGTGGGATATAAAGAGCGGCAAGGTTATTTTCTTCCTTTCACATGAAGCCATGCACAAGGAAGAAGCATATTTTACCTTATTCAAAAAATCTTTTGATGCCTTTACTGCCAAAACCGGATTCCAATACATGAGTTTTAAAATATGAGTAGAATTTTGGAGACCAAAAGACTAATTCTAAGAGGCTGGAAGGATGAAGATGCTCCCAGCCTCTTTAAATATGCAAGTGATGATAGGATAGGTCCTGCTGCAGGATGGCTTCCACATCCTAATGAAGGCTATAGCAGGGCGGTAATAAGGACTGTCTTTGCAAAAGAGGAAGTTTATGCCATATGCCTTAAGGAAAGGGATGGGGAACCTGTGGGAAGCATAGGGCTTACGCTGGAAGGAAGCCCGGAAAGACCTCTTATGAATGGAGAAGCTGAACTTGGCTATTGGATTGGCTATCCGTTCTGGGGGCGAGGACTTGTTCCGGAAGCTGTTACGGAAATGTTACGACACGGATTTGAGGATCTGGGGCTTGAAAGAGTCCTATGCGGGTATTTTCACGAGAACAACAGGTCTAAGAAAGTTCAGGAAAAATGTGGTTTTAAGCCACTTTATACCAACCCTGCGTGTAAGGTTATAATGCTCGGAGAAACGAGAGTAGAGCACATAAATGTCATCACTAAGGCTGACTATGCAAAAGTCTCGGAAAACAGCTAAAATACTGAATAAAAATGGGAAAAAATTCATTTTTTTACGAGACAAAGTATTACAAAAAATGTAATAATGTGATATAATAGCGATATGCGAGTGAGGACATGGTTAGTGGGGAAACCAGGGACATTACCTACTATTACCATGTCTTTTTATCCTTCAGCCATGAAAGCGCTTTCAGTTAACAGTTGTCACAGGTTCGCAAAGGAGGAACTCAATGTTAAATATTGGAGAGTGCGTTATTTACGGTAGTCATGGTTTATGTAAGGTACGAGATATTCTCGTTCCGTCGTTTCTTGAGAGGGGAAAAGAGAAACAGTATTACGAGATGATTTCCGCTATCGACACGGGAAGTATTCTCTACGTTCCTGTAGAGGGCGCAGAGGATAAGGTGCGTGAAGTCATTGGCGCTGACGACGCTGAAGGATTAATAGATGATATCGAGGAAGTAGAAGAGATTTTTCTTCCGGAGGGTAAGAAGGCTGAGCCCGCAATACTAGAGATCATTAAGAGAAATATGGCAGAAGAGATGATGGGTCTTGTGAAGTCCCTGCGCAGGATCAAAGCTATCAGAGAAGCCGAAGGCAAGAGATTTGCGACACTTAATGAAAAATACCTGAATATGGCTGAGAAGTTACTTTACACTGAACTTGCATATTCTCTTGAGACTGAGAAGGATTTTATCAAGAGTAGAGTTCTGGAAGAACTTTCTGAATTACCTTTAGAGACTGCGTGATGCGGTCTCTTTTTTTCGTTATCAGTGATATTATTACTTATAAATATGTGGTAAAATATGCCGTAGTGTTGCGTTGCAGTATTGCAGTAATGCTAAATACTTATTTGTTAGGATATGTGAAATGACTGAGGAATTGTATTATACAAGTGCTTATTTTACAGAGTTTTTGGCTGAGGTTCTTGAATGTCGGAAGATAGATGACAGTCGTGGGGACAAGGGCTTTATAAGTAAAACGGGAGATGATAAGACTAACGCTTGTTTGTATGAGGTTGTCCTTGACAGAACAGCTTTTTTCCCTGAGCAGGGTGGACAAAGTAGTGATATAGGAATACTTGAGTATGAAGACGGTGGTGTAAAGGCGAATGTCTTACATACTCGTATTGAGAATGAAAAGGGTGTGCAGATCTTTCATGTAGCTGATAGAGAGATTCCTGTAGGAACAAGGGTGCATGGAGTTATTGACTGGAAGCACAGGTTCAGCAATATGCAGCAGCATACAGGAGAACATATTTTTTCCGGACTTGTGCATTCTACATTTGGATATGATAATGTGGGCTTTCATTTAAGTGACTCTGAAGTGACCATGGATTACAATGGTGTGCTTGATCAGGATGATATAAGCAAGCTGGAAATGATGGCTAATCAGGCTATTTGGGATAACCTTGAAGTTATCTGCGAGTTTCCGGAAGAAAAAGAACTGGCTAATATTCCATATAGAAGTAAAAAGGAACTTGAAGGGGATGTTAGGATAGTTACAATCCCAGGCGTCGATATTTGCGCCTGCTGCGCGCCTCATGTGAATAAGACAGGGGAAATCGGTATCCTTAAAGTTGTAGGACTTCAGAATTACAAAGGCGGAGTCAGAGTAAATATACTATGCGGAAAGAGGGCTCTTGAATATATATCTGCTGAGCATAAAATCGTTTCGCAGCTTTCTGGAATGCTTACAACCTCTGCTGATAATGTTGTATCATCTGTAAAAAGAGCTTTTGATGATATTAGTGGTTTGAAGGTAGAAGTTTCCAAGGCAAAAGAAGCTTTGATCGAATATGAAGTAGAAGAGCTTTGCAAAGATATAGAAAATGAAGGAAAAGAAGATATCTTTGTAGTTAAAGACGATAGCTTTGATTCGAATATGATGAGAAAATTCGTCAACGCTCTTGCCCTGCGATTTTCTGGGTACTGCGGTGTTTATGCCGGAAGCTCAGAAAAAGGCTATAGATTTATAATAGCTTCCGGAACTGCCGGCAAGGACTGCAAGGTGTTATGTGATGAACTTAGGCAGAAGTTTGGAGCTAAGGGCGGTGGAACACCTGCAATGGTGCAGGGGAGCCTTTCTTGTAAGGATATAAATGAAGTGACGAATGCTATAATCAAGAATATGTATAATCTTGAATGAAGATTTTGGAATATAGGAATTATTTGAGGAGTAGATTATGAAAGTTGGGAGTTTTAAGGATTTCAAGGAGGGGGCTGCAGCTGCAATCCCCATTTGCCTTGGATACATGGCAGTATCTTTTGCCTTTGGAATAGAGGCGTCTAAGATAGGAATGACGACCTTTCAGGCAGCCATGACATCTCTTTTAAATGTCACCAGTGCTGGACAGTTCTCGGCACTTGAAGTGATTGCCAGAAATGGAAGCTTTGTGGAACTGGCGGTTTTGCAGCTTATTATTAATCTTAGGTACATGCTTATGTCCACTGCACTTTCACAGAAACTCGATCCGGCTGTAAGTACTGTTCACAGGCTTGGTATTTCTTATGGCGTAACGGATGAGATTTTCGCTGTGAGTGTTCTTAAAAAGGGCTCACTTTATCCACTTTTTTCCTATGGACTGATTTCTGTAAGTGTATTTGGATGGGTTCTTGGTACAGTGATGGGGGCCGTGGCAGGTCAGATTCTTCCCCAGAGACTTATAAGTTGTCTGGGACTTGCTATTTACGGCATGTTTATTGCTATTATCATTCCTGATACCAAAACAAATAAGGCTATTGCATGCGTTGTGATCACAGCAATGGTTCTTAGTACAGTGTTCTACTATGCACCTGTTTTGAAACTGATTTCCGCAGGCTTTAGGATTATAATTATAACTGTACTGGTAGCAGCTATAGCAGCAATAATCGCTCCGGTAAAAGATAATATGGAAGAAGGAAAGGAGAATAGGGCATGAGCAAAGTATACGCATATATTCTCCTGATGGCTTTTGTTACTTATCTTATTAGAGCTTTGCCGCTTACTCTTATCAGAAAAGAGATAAAGAGCAGGTTTATCAAATCTTTTTTACATTATGTGCCCTATGCAACTCTGGCAGCCATGACTTTTCCGGCAATTTTGTATGCTACTGATTATATGATTGCTTCGATTGTTGGCTTTGGAGTAGCTCTTTTACTGGCTTTTAACAAAAAGAGTCTTCTTACTGTGGCGGGCTTTGCATGTGCGGCGGCTTTTGTAGTAGAATTATTTGTAAAATAATCTGCAATGCTTTAGGAATATATTATGATGTTGTGAGGAATTTGACATGAGAGTTGGAATGGGATATGATGTGCACCGGCTTGTAGAGGGACGTGACCTTATCATCGGCGGTGTCAAGATTCCATATGAAAAGGGACTTTTGGGACATTCTGATGCGGATGTTCTTTTACATGCTATAATGGATGCTCTTTTGGGAGCAGCAGCGCTTGGAGATATTGGCAAACACTTCCCTGATACCGATCCTAAATATAAGGGAGCTGATTCTATGTCTCTTTTACGTGAAGTGGGTAAGATGCTAGAGGAAAATAGATTCCTGGTTGAGAATATAGACGCCACCATTATCGCTCAGGCGCCCAAGATGAGACCGCATATTGATACTATGAGATCAAATATTGCAGATGCCTTGGGAATAGATGTTTCTCAGGTCAATGTTAAGGCTACAACTGAGGAAGGACTTGGTTTTACAGGAACCGGCGAAGGTATTTCCTCACAGGCAGTCTGTATGTTGGTGAGCTTTTTTGAAAGGACCGGCGGAGTTTTTGACAGCGAAGGAAATAGCTGTGGAGGGTGCCCGGGGTGTAGACGCGAATAATATTACTTGAAGAAAATAACGTTGCATCTATACAAAAATAATAATTTAGGAGAAATAGTAATAATGGCACATAAGTTTACTTTTTATAATACACTTACAAGAAAAGTTGAAGAGTTTATTCCAAGGGAGGAAGGCAAGGTATCAATGTATACCTGCGGTCCTACCGTTTATCATTACGCACATATTGGAAACATCAGAACTTATATCATGCAGGATGCTCTGATCAAGTCCTTGAAATACGCTGGCTTTGATGTAAAGAGAGTTATGAATATTACTGATGTTGGACATCTTTCTTCCGATGCTGATACCGGTGAAGACAAGATGCTTGCAGGAGCTAAGAGAGAGCACAAGACTGTAATGGAGATTGCCAAGTTCTATACAGACGCTTTCTTTAATGATTTTGATGCAGTTGGCAATATGCGCCCTGACGTTGTAGAACCTGCTACAAACTGCATTCCTGAGTTCATTCATATGGTTGAAACTCTTCTTGAGAAGGGCTTTGCCTATGTTGCCGGCGGTAACGTATATTTTGATACCAGCAAGCTTAATGATTACTATGTATTTTCCTCTGAAGTTGAAAAAGAGCAGCTTCAGGTTGGCGTCAGAGATGATGTAGAAGAGGATACTAATAAGAAGAATAAGACAGATTTTGTACTTTGGTTTACCAAGTCCAAGTTCGAGGACCAGGCTCTTAAGTGGGATAGCCCATGGGGAGTAGGATACCCGGGCTGGCACATCGAGTGCTCATGCATTTCCATGAAGCATTTGGGTGAGTTTATCGACATTCACTGCGGCGGTGTGGACAATATTTTCCCACATCATACCAATGAGATTGCTCAGTCTGAAAGCTATCTTGGACACGAGTGGTGCAAATACTGGTTCCATTCCAATCACCTGAATGATAAGTCAGGCAAGATGAGTAAATCAAAGGGTGCGATTCTAACAGTTTCTTTGTTAAAAGAAAAAGGCTATGATCCGCTTGTGTACAGATTTTTCTGCCTTCAGTCTCATTACAGGAAGCCTCTTGAGTTCTCCTATGAGGCTCTTGATCAGTCTGTACAGGCTTATAATAAGCTGGTTAGAAGAGTATCTGAGCTTAAGAACGATGGTGCTGTCGATGAAGCTGTGAAGACTGAGTTTGAAGAGAAATTTACAGACGCTGTTTCTAATGACCTTAATACTTCAATGGCAGTTACAGTCCTTTATGACGCACTTAAGGCTGATACTAACGATGCTACAAAGCTTGCCCTTGTAGAAAGCTTTGATAAGGTTCTTTCTCTTGATCTTGTTGCACATGCAAAGAGTCTTTTGGAAGGAACTGAGGTAGATCCTGAGCTTGAGAAATATATTCTTGATGCAATTCAGAGAAGAACTGATGCCAAGAAGGCCAAGGATTTTGCTACTGCTGATGCAATAAGAGCAGAGCTTTTGGAAAAGGGTGTTGAGATCAAGGATACTCGTGAGGGAGTTAAATGGCAGCTGATCTAAATGCATATTTAAATGAACAATTTGGCATTTCGCCCCAGGATATAAGAACTTATTCACCACTTACGCTTGCTTATATCGGCGATGCGATTTTTGATGTTATCATCAGATCCATTCTGGTGAATAAGGGAAATACCGCGGTTAATAAGCTTCACACAAGAGCCAGCAGCATTGTTAAGGCTAAGACTCAGGCTGAATTTGTTAAGGTGTTAAAGGATGAGTTTACCGAGGAAGAGTCTGATTACTATCGAAGAGGCCGCAATTCCAAGCCGCATACAAAGGCCAAGAATGCTTCTACAATCGAATATTTGGAGGCAACCGGCTTTGAGGCGGTAATGGGCTTTCTTTATCTGACAGGTAATATGGACAGGGCCTGTGAACTGGTAAAAAAAGGAATAGAGAAATTGGGACTCGATATTCTGGAGTGACGTGCTTAGAGTTTATTGATTTGGAAATGTTTTTTGTCTTTTGACATTGGATTTAAGAGGTAATTATGGAAGAAAATTTTGAGAGCAGGATAATAGAAGGAAGAAACGCTGTATTGGAGGCATTTCGTTCCGGTAAGACCATCGACAGACTTTTTATTCTTGATGGCTGCAAGGACGGCCCGGTTCAGACAATTTTGCGTGAAGCAAAAAAGCACAAGGATACTGTTATTACCTTTGTAAAGAAAGAGCGTCTTGATCAGCTTTCAGAAACCGGTAAGCATCAGGGAGTTCTTGCCTATGGCGCTTCATATAATTATGCTGAGGTTGATGATATTCTTGAAAGAGCAAAGACAAAGGGAGAGGATCCTTTTGTGATCATCCTTGATAATATTGAGGACCCTCATAATCTTGGAGCTATTATCCGTACTGCAAATCTGGCAGGTGCTCACGGAGTTATCATTCCAAAGCACAGAGCGGCTTCTCTTACAGCTACTGTTGCCAAAGCATCTGCAGGTGCTATCAACTATACTCCTGTTGCAAAGGTTACCAATATAGCTAGCACTATTGAGGAACTTAAGGATAAGGGATTATGGTTTGCCTGTGCTGATATGGGCGGAACAACCATGTACCAGCTCAATTTAAAGGGACCTATCGGTCTTGTTATAGGTAACGAGGGAAGCGGTGTCAGCAGACTCGTCAGGGAAAAATGTGATATGATCGCATCGATTCCGATGAAGGGTGATATTGATTCTCTTAATGCATCTGTTGCCTGCGGCGTACTTGCTTTTGAAGTAGTAAGACAGAGAATGTCTTGATTTCTTATTTGTTTTTTTGAGAGTGTAGATGAGCGAAATCAGATATAAGGAAAAAACTGATGAAGAGTTGATACTGGCTATCAGAGACGGGGAAGAACCCGGTGCCATAGACCATATCATGAACAAGTATAAGAATCTTGTCAGAAAAAAGGCTGCCTCCATGTTCGTTCTTGGGGCTGACAAGGATGATCTTATACAGGAGGGCATGATTGGTCTTTTTAAGGCTGTAAGGGATTATGACTGTGGAAGAGATGCCAGCTTTTCTACGTTTGCGGATTTATGTATTTCCAGGCAGATGTATTCAGCTATCAAGGCACTTGCAAGGAAAAAACATGCTCCACTAAACAGCTATATTTCTATCTATGAAAAAAGAGAGGATCTGGGAGAAGAATCATCGGTCCCTCTTGAAGAGGTTCTTGAGTCTGATTCCAGTCTTATTCCAGAACAGCACATTATTGATCAGGAAAATCTAAAGGCTCTTGAGGAAGCAATAGAAAGGGAACTTAGTCCCTTAGAGAGTCAGGTGCTTGACCTTTATATAACGGGTATGAGCATTAAACAGATTTCCGCGGTTCTTGCGAGAGATGAGAAATCCACTGATAATGCGATGCAGAGAATTCGCACAAAATTAAGGAAATATCTAAAGGATAAGGACAAGCAGGTATAACTTGATAATTTTCATATATTCTTAGTATTTTTATCCAAGAATATGTGAGTTCCTGCGTTTTTGACATTGATTAAATTGTATGCGATAATGATTAGATATACAATTCAATTGCGCAAAATTACAAGGAGAATGATTATGAAAATAGTTAATGTTAAGAAAGTTACCGGGTTAGTAGCTGCAGCGGCAATGCTTATCAGTACTTTGGCAGGCTGTGGAAACACTGATGCGGCCAAAAATAATTCTGAAAATGCAGAGCTTTTGGCAACTATCAAGGAAAGAGGAACAATCATCTTTGCCATGGAGGGGCAGTGGGCACCATGGACTTATCATGATGAGTCAGGAAACCTTGTTGGCTATGATACTGAAGTTGGTAAGGCTATAGCGGAGAAGCTTGGTGTTGAAGCTCAGTTTATTGAAGGCGAGTGGGATGGCCTTTTTGCCGGACTTGACGGTGGAAGATATGACGCAATCATAAACGGTGTTGAGATCACTGATCTAAGAAAAGAAAAGTATGATTTTACAACTCCTTACGCATATATCAGAACAGCTCTTGTTGTTAAGGATGATAATAGTGATATAACTACTTTTGAAGATCTTAAGGGCAAGAAGACAAGTAATTCTCTTGGTTCTACATACGCAGATCTTGCAGCTGAGTATGGAGCTGATGTTCAGAATGTTGATACTCTTTCAGAGACAATCGACATGGTACTTTCCGGCAGAGTAGATGCTACTTTGAATGCTGAAGTATCTTTTTATGATTATCTTTCAGAGCATCCGGATGCACCTATTAAGATAGTTGCTTTAACCGACGAGGCTTCAGAGGTTTCAGTTCCTTTAAGAAAAGGAGATGAGACTAAGACTCTTAGGGAAGCTATGGATAAGGCTATTGCAGAGCTTGCTGCAGATGGCACTCTTTCAGAGCTTTCCAATAAATATTTTGGACAGGATATTTCTAAGTAATTTATGAGTGAAAGACTTATTGGCATTATAACAAGTTCATTTTTTAAGATACTGATTCCGGGAATTAAGGTAACTATTCCCCTGACGGCTCTTTCTTTTTTACTGAGCCTGGCAATTGGACTTTTGCTTGCACTTATTCAGGTAGCCAATCTGAAGGTGTTAAAAGAGATAGCAAGGTTTTATATTTGGGTTTTCCGCGGAACACCGCTTATAGTCCAGCTTTTTATCATTTTCTTTGGACTGCCTAATATTGGGATTACGCTAGAGGCTTTTCCTTCGGCGGTTCTTGCTTTTGGACTAAATCTTGGTGCCTATAATGCAGAAGTTTTCCGATCCGCCATTTTAGCTATTCCTAAGGGGCAGCTTGAAGCCTCATATATGATAGGCTTAAGCTATCCTCAGGCCATGGTCCGGGTAATATTACCACAGTCGTTTCCGGTTGCTTTTCCGAATCTTTTTAATAACCTGATAAGTCTTTTGAAGGATACGGCGCTGGCATCCAGTATTACTGTAATCGACCTGTTTACAACAGCTCAGCAGATAGCGGCAAGGACCTATGAGCCCTTTGCACTTTATCTGGAAGCTGCCTTTATTTATCTGATTTTCTCCACATTGCTTACATGGCTTCAGAATTATCTGGAAAAGAAGCTGGTGTGGAAGAGTGGTGATAAGGAGAAAGTAGAAAAGAATGCTTGAGATACATAATCTTCATAAATCCTTTTCCGGTACAGGAGTACTTTCGGGAATGGATTTTAAAGTGGATAAAGGCGAAGTTATTGCTATAATAGGTCAGTCCGGTTCCGGTAAAACAACGCTGCTTAGATGTATGAGCTTTTTGGAAAAAGCGGATGTAGGAGAGATTATTTTTGATGATTACAGGGGAGATATGGTAAAAATGTCTCCTGCTGATATTAAAAAGCTCAGGATGGAGATGGGATTTGTCTTTCAGAGCTTTAATCTTTTCAACAACATGACTGCTCTTGGAAACGTTATGGAAGGTCTTGTTACAGCTCGTAAGATGCCTAAGGACAAGGCAAAGGAAATAGCGTATGAAATGCTGGCTAAGGTTGGAATGCTTGACCGTGCAGGATTCTATCCTGGTGAGCTTTCCGGTGGTCAGCAGCAGAGAGTTGCCATTGCAAGGGCGATAGCACCGCAGCCTAAGGTAATCTTGTTCGATGAGCCTACAAGTGCGCTGGATCCTGAACTTACAGGAGAAGTGCTTTCAGTAATGAAGAAGCTTGCTATGGAAGGAACTACGATGGTTGTTGTGACCCATGAGATGTCTTTTGCCAAGGATGTGGCATCCAGGGTTGTCTTTATGGACAAGGGCGTAGTGGTGGAGGAAGGAAAGCCTTCTGACATTTTTGAAAACCCAAGGGAAGAAAGAACCAGACAGTTTTTAAACAGAGCCCTTGGTAAAATCTGATAACAGCCAATGGGCAGCCAATGGGGACGTTTTTTTGGCTGGCAAACAGAAATAGTTCTATTTGAAATTTCAGAAAAAAACACTTGCGTATAAAAAATATGTGTGTTATATTTATATAGCTGTTGTAGACAGCGGTAACTATAGTTAATTAGAAGATTTTTTGTATATAGAGAGGTGAGAAGAGATGAGACAGGACATTCAGCCAGAATTCCATCAGGCCACTGTTACTTGCAACTGCGGTAACACATTCACAGTTGGATCAACAAAGAGCGAGATTCACGTAGAAATTTGCTCAAAGTGCCATCCATTCTATACTGGCCAGCAGAAGGCTACAAGTGCTCGTGGACGTATTGATAAGTTCAACAAGAAATACGGCATGAACAACCAGTAATTTAGTTTTGAAACAATTGAGAGGTTGAGGCTTTCGCCTCAGCCTCTTTGTTTTTTGTAGTAATTACTCGGGATTTATGTGAAATAATGCGCTCCGTTATGGACGTTTTTAATGTATTTATTCGAGGTGCGGTATGAGAAAACGTAAGATCAGACATTATTCCGGTATTGGTGGGCAGGCAGTACTTGAAGGCGTTATGATGCGCAACAAGGATATGTATGCTGTTGCAGTTAGAAAGCCTGACGGCGAAATAGCAGTGGAAGTTGATGAATATCATGGTATTGCCTATGGCAGCAAACTTTTGAATATCCCATTTATTCGCGGTATATTTGTGTTTATTGATTCTTTGGTTCTTGGAATGAAATCTTTGAATTACTCTTCAACTTTTTACGAAGAGACAAAAGAGAAGCCTACTAAGCTGGATGAAGGAATTGATAATGTTTCAGGGGGACATGAGGATACTTTCCTTATGGTGCTTACAACTGTTGTATCCTTCCTGTTTGCAATCGGCATTTTTATGGTGCTTCCTTATGCTATTTCAGAGTATTTGGGCAAGTACATCAGAAATGATTCGATAATAGCTATTGTTGAGGGCGTAATTAGGATTGTAATCTTCATTCTGTATATTCTTCTTATTTCGCTTATGAAGGATATCAGAAGACTGTTTCAATATCATGGCGCTGAGCATAAGTGCATCAACTGTATAGAAAAAGGAAGACCTCTTACAGTCAAGAATGTGAGGAAGAGTTCCAGACTTCACAAGAGATGTGGAAGCAGCTTTATCCTCTTCGTAATGCTTGTAAGTATTATTCTCTTTTTCTTCATAAGAGTTGACTCATATTTCCTTAGAGTTGCTCTTAGAATATTGCTTATTCCTGTTATTTCAGGTATTTCCTATGAGCTTATAAGGTTTGCCGGAAGATCTAATTTCTTTTTGATAAAGATATTGTCAGCACCTGGTCTGTGGCTTCAGAGGCTTACAACCAAGGAACCTGATGATGATATGATCGAAGTAGCTATCAAATCAGTTGAGTCTGTATTTGATTGGAAGGAATACCTTAAGGATTCTTTTGGCTATGAGATTGATGACAGCTGGCTTAATGATGAGGAGGAAGTTGTGGAGTAAATTCGCTTGCTCACGAAAACCGCAGTAGTTGCGCGGTTCTGTAATCTCATATAAGAATACATATTATAATTTTTTTGAAAAAGAATGAGTAAATACGTAGATATTTATACAACTGGATATGAAACTTTAGAAAGAGCCGGAATCACAGAAGCTAAGCTTGATGCCCGGCTCCTTTTGGAATATGTATGTGGCACTGATCACAATACTCTTTTAACTCACCCTGAAAAAGAGGTTTCGGGAGAGGAAGAGGGGAGATTCCTGGAATTTATTGATAGAAGATCTAAGAGAGAGCCTGTGGCCTATATTATAGGAAATTGGGATTTTATGGGGCTTAATTTTGATGTCTGCAGCGATGTTCTTATTCCTGAGCAGGATACAGAAATCCTGGTGGAAGAAACTATGAGATATCTTCAGGATGGAATGAGGCTTTTGGATCTTTGCACGGGTTCCGGATGCATTGCACTTAGTCTTTTGCATTATTCCAACGATACCCATGCTCTTTGTACGGATATTTCCTCTAAGGCTTTAAATGTGGCAAAGGGGAATGCTTCGAAGCTTGGACTTGGTGACAGGGCCGAGTTTATGGAGACAGATCTTTTCCCTGATGAAGCGGCCGGTAAATTTGATGTTATTGTTTCCAATCCGCCATATATTGCAAGTAAAGTAATTGAAGAGCTTGCTCCGGAGGTTAGAGATTTTGAACCGAGGCTTGCCCTTGATGGTGCTGAGGACGGACTTGTCTTTTACAGGAGAATTGTAGAAAATGCTCATAAGTTTCTGAATTCAAGCGGCTATCTCTTGCTGGAAATAGGATATGATCAGGCAGAGGCTGTTACTGCTCTTATGCAGGAGAAAAATGTCTATCATGATATTCAGGTAATCAAGGACCTTGGTGGTAATGACAGAGTTATTAGTGCCTGCTTTTATTAGCGGAGCAAGAAAGGAATATGTTGCATAAATGCATTTGTTCCTGGGATGAGAGTTTTTTATACTAACAATTCTGTATATCGAGGTAAAAATATATGTTTGATAAGATAGAGGATATTCTTCGCAAATTTGAAGATATAACAATGGAATTAAATGAGCCTTCTGTAGCTGCGGATCAGGAGAGATTCCGCAAACTTATGAAGGAACAGAAGAACTTAGAACCGCTTGTAGAATGCTACAATCAGTATAAGAAGTGCAAAGAAACTATTGATGAAAGTCTTATGATGCTGGATGAGGAATCTGATCCTGAGATGAAGGAAATGCTTAGGGAAGAGCTTCAGGCAGCCAAGGACAGGATTCCGGAACTTGAAAATCAGCTTAAGATTCTTCTTTTGCCTAAGGATCCTAACGATGAGAAGAATGTTATCGTTGAGATAAGAGCAGGTGTTGGCGGCGATGAGGCAGCTTTATTTGCTGCTGATATGTACAGGGTATACACCAGATATGCTGAGAGACAGAATTGGCGTGTTGAGACTATGAGCGTCGAGGATATTGGCATTGGCGGTATCAAGACTGTCAGCTTTATGATAAAGGGAAATGGAGCCTACTCAAGGCTTAAGTTTGAGAGTGGTGTCCACAGAGTTCAGAGAATTCCTGCTACTGAATCCGGCGGAAGAATCCATACGTCAGCTATAACTGTTGCAATTATGCCGGAAGTTGAGGACGTTGAAGTCGAGATTGACATGAATGACTGCAAGTTTGATGTGTTCAGAGCATCAGGAAATGGTGGTCAGTGCGTTAATACCACAGACTCTGCGGTTCGTCTGACTCACTTCCCTACAGGAATCGTTATTTCATGTCAGGATGAAAAGAGCCAGCTTCAGAACAAGAACAAGGCTCTTCGCGTACTTAGGGCGAAATTATATGAGCTTGAGCGTGAGAAGCAGCACAATAATGAGGTGGAGCTTCGTCGTAGCCAGGTAGGAAGTGGTGACAGATCAGAGAAGATCAGAACTTACAATTTCCACCAGGGCAGAGTGACAGACCACAGAATTGGACTGACGCTTTACAAAATCGACCAAATAATGGACGGTGATCTCGATGAGATCATTGACTCACTTATTGCCGCTGATCAGGCAGAAAAGCTGAGTACATTAGAATAATGGATATCACCTTCACTACTTGTTGTGAGGAAATCAGCATGGCGCGGCATAACAGGGAGATTGCTCTGGTTATGCCGCGCCATGCTAGACTTTGGCTTCCACTAATGACGTTCTATTGATGCTTTCTTCTGATAAAAATATACGTAGTATAATGTCCCCTAAAATCTTGACAGGCAGAAATAAATACAGTAACATCATATCTTGTCATATAACCATACAAGGTGTCCGGGGATTCTCCTAAGATTTCCATGTAATTGTTTTTTTTGATTTTGAAAAGAGTTATAATTTTCTTACGCAAAGTCTCTTTTTTCTAGAACTTCATGCCCTGTATGGATATAGATGAAATAATATATTCAAGGAGGGCACGATGTGTCAGAAGAAAAAGTAAATGTTAATCTAAAATACAAGGACCGTCTGTTTAATTTTATATATGGCAGTCCTGAAAATCGTAAATGGACTTTAAGTCTGTATAATGCTGTAAATAGTTCTGATTATAAAGATGAGGATAAGATAGAGTTTAACACCATCAAAGAAGCGCTCTATCTTGGAATGCACAACGATACATCGTTCCTAATTTCAGATATCATCAGCATTTTTGAACACCAGGCTTCCTACAATCCTAACATGCCTGTACGTATGCTGCAGTATTTGGGCCATTTGTATGAGGGATACATCATTAGGAATAAACTTAATAAGTTTGGATCAGCTCTTTTGGAATTGCCGGTTCCTAAACTTGTGGTGTTCTATAATGGCCTTACAGATGTTGAAGATGAGGTGATTTTGAACTTAAGAGTTTTCTTGTAGCACACAGATCGGAGGTGTTAGGAATGTTACTGACAGAATACAATGAAGCCGAAGTAATGGAGCTATTTAAGGAAGATGGTAGAAAAGAAGGAAGAAAAGAAGGAAGAAAAGAAGAGGCTGATAATATTAACACTTTGTATACCTGGCTTTTTGACCTTGGCAGGGATGAGGATGTACGGAAAGCAGCGAAAAGTCCAAGTGTTATGGAGGCTTTGTTTAAAGAATACAATGATTGTCATGAAGTGAAGCTGAAATAAATAGAGATCTGGTAGCAATTCTATGTTCGCAAAAAATAATGATTTTTTTCAGAGGTCAACAAGGTGGCTTTCTCGGTAAATGGTGAATCATCCTTTACCTTTATGGAGCACACCATTTCAGGTCTCTACGAGAGAAATCTTGATATTATCGAATAAGGAGTTTTCAAATAAATACATGAAACGGCCGTTATGCCTGATGGCAATTCTTTTAACGGCGATAGTCTATGTTTATCTAGAGTTTTTTGTTTCGGATTATTTAAAGAATCCGTCTGAATTTACCAATGATAACCAGGTTCAAGTAATAGGTATTGTGGAGCGAAAAGAATTCCGCAAAGACTTTGAGGGAGATAAAGCGCTTGTGATTTATTTATCTCCTGTGAATGGAAATTTTGGGAAAAATAAATATATCCAGTGCTACATGTCTAAAGAGGATGCTGTTGAGCCTTGTATTGGACAGTATGTAAAGGTATCAGGAAAATATAAATGTTTTTCGTCTGCTAGGAATCCTGGTGAGTTTGACTCTCGTCTTTATTATTCAACTTTAAAAATTTCATATCGTATAAAGAATGCAAGTATTATCGCAACGGCAGGGAGAACTGACTTCCTAAAAGAAAACTTGTACAGGATAAGATATCACTTGGAGGAAGTTCTTGATAGGAATTTGAATGAAGATGACGCGGCTATAATGAAAGCTGTTTTGCTAGGAGATAAAGCCTTTATGGATGATGAGGTAAAAGAGCTATATCAGAGTGCCGGGATCATTCATATTCTTGCAGTTAGTGGGCTGCATATTTCAATTCTTGGTATGGGTATATATAAGCTTCTTCGAAAGTTGAGACTAAAGTCTGCACCGGCATCGGTGATAGCGGTAGCATTTATGATCTTATATGGCATGATGTGCGGAATGGGGGCTTCATCGGCGAGAGCAATTGCTATGTTTGCCATTAGGATGATGGCTCCGATTATAGAAAGAACTTATGATATTTTATCAAGTCTGGCTGTGATTGAGATTATGATGATTCTGGAGCAGCCATTATATTTGTATAACAGTGGCTTTCTATTTTCTTTTGGAGCTATTGTTGGAATAGCATTTGTTATGCCGGCACTTGGCTTTTCGTTTGAAAAAGAAGAATTGGCTAAGATGCACTTTGCAGATGATCCGGAGCCTTCAGTTTTGGAGAAGATTAAGATGTATGTGATCTCTGGAATCAAGGTAAGTATCTCCATTTTACTGGTGACTCTTCCTGTGTATATGAGTTTTTTTTATACCTATCCAATCTATTCTATATTTCTAAATCTTCTGGTATTGCCTCTGATGCCAATTCTGATGATAGTCGGAATTATATGTCTTTTAATAGGAAATCTTTATGCAGGTAATCTGATTCTTCCAGGGACGCTAATACATGTTATTTTATCCTGGTATTCAGAAATATGCAGCATAGTATCAATGCTTCCGGGAAGAAATATATACCTTGGACATACAACAAAGATACAGATTGTTATTTATTATCTGATACTGATGTTTTTTGTTTACTCTAAAGAAATAAAAATTCCTGTTTTTGATTTGAAAAAAATAAAGACAACAAGGTATCTTTTCCCTGTGATGGGAATCATAATAATTCTTTTCAGACCATCAGTAGACCTTAAGATAAGCATGATTGACATTGGGCAAGGAGATTGTTTGGTGCTGAGCACCAGAGGAGAGCACATAATGATTGATGGCGGCAGTACAGATAGAAAAGAGGTTGGAAAATACTCGATAATTCCGTATCTGAAATATGAAGGAATTGGCTCACTGGATAAGGTAATTATCACTCACGAAGATGAGGATCATATCAGCGGGATTCTTGAAATAATGGATGATATGGAAAAGGGTGGAATAAGAATAAAACAACTCATTCTTCCTGAAGTTGCTGAGGAATCCAGGGGAGATAATTATCATGAAATTGAGAATAGAGCTCGCAGTTTGGGTGTTCCGATAGCTTATATTAATTCAGGCGAGAAGTTTAATGCCGGTGAAGTATCTTTTACTTGTTTAAACCCTGAAATCAATATGGTTTCTGATGGAGCCAATGAATATTCTACAGTTCTTTTTATGGAGTATCCATTTGATAACAGAAAAAAAGAATTGCGATTCACAGCTCTTTTTACTGGAGATGTTGAAGGAGCGGGGCAGGAGTATATTAAGCGTCTGATAAGGAATAATCCAGAGAAATATGCAAATGTATCTATTCTTAAAGTGGCCCACCATGGCTCAAAGTACACCACAGATGAGGAGTTCCTGAATCTTGTAAATCCTAAAGTGGCACTAATTAGCTGTGGAATAGATAATTCATACGGCCATCCCCACCAGGAACTGCTGGATAGACTGAATCAGATCGGAACAACAGTCTACAGAACTGACATATCCGGATACATCTGCGTTACTACGAATGGACAATATTCCAAGACAATACCCTGACCTTGTGATAACATATTAGGTATATTGTATATTGAAAAAGTGGGTGGCAGAGAAAGTAAATGGCAGCAAAGACATCGGATTTTCCGGCAAAACAAAGACAGCTTAATGAAGATATAAAAAATGGAACCTTTAAGCAGGCCTATCTGGTTTATGGGGAAGAGGCGTATCTTCGCAATCAGAATAGGGACAAGCTTATAAAGGCTCTTGCAGGGGATGCGTCCTCCATGAACTTTACGAGGTATGAAGGGGATGGCATAAATCCCGGAGAAGTCATAGATATGGCGGAGACAATGCCTTTTTTATCGGATAAAAGGGTTATTCTGGTTGAGAACAGTGGCTTTTTTAAAGGGGGATGTCCGGAGCTGGCGGATTATTTGAAGGCTCCTTCGGAAACAACTTTTTTTATTTTTGCGGAAAAAGAAGTTGATAAGAGAAAAGATATTTATAAGGCGGTTTCCAAGACCGGCTTTGAGATAAGCTGCGACGAGCAGGATGAGTCCACATTAAAATCGTGGATTGCCGGGAAAGTTAAAAGTGAAGGAAAAGTCATTTCTCCCAGGGCACTGGCATTTTTTATAGACAGAGTTGGTACTGACATGTCCAATATCAGTACGGAGATAGAAAAGCTCATATGTTATTGCCTTGATAAGAGTGAGATTACGGAAGAGGATATAGAGGCTGTTTGTGCGAACTGGCTGACTAATCGTATTTTTGCAATGACTGACGCCATTGTTGAAAAGAATCAGAAGCGAGCTATTGATCTTTACTATGATCTGCTTGCGTTAAAAGAGCCACCGGCTAAGATTCTGGCTCTTATTACAAGGCAGTTTAATCTTATGATTCAGGTTAAAGAGATGCATGATAATCATAAAGATAACGGTTCCATTGCCGGTGCAGTGAAACTTGCACCTTTCCTTGTTGGGAAATATATAAACTGGGCAAAAGGGTATTCTTTTGAAGAGTTACGATCAGTTCTTGAAATGTGCGCATCCAATGATGAGGCGGTTAAAACGGGTAAACTGGATTATGTTATCAGCGTTGAGATGGTCATAATAAAGTGCACCAGTAAGTAAAGTATGTATTCTAATATGTGATTATAGAAACACTCATTTTCTGGTATTTTCATGAGTAAGTGAATCTATGTTCATTTTTAAAATTTGAAATAATGGGATTATTAGATTATACTATATAAGGTTATGGATTTTTTTAATCAGGGCATATATTGTAGGCGGGAGGATTAATTTTGAACAAGCCAAGACCACAGGAATTATACAGACATTTTAAGGGGAATCTCTATCAGGTATTGACCATTGCTATTCATTCCGAGACCATGGAGGAAATGGTTGTATATCAGGCCCTTTATGGGGATTATAAGGTTTATGTTCGTCCGCTTGATATGTTTATGTCCAAGGTTGACAGGGCTAAATATCCGGATGTCAAGCAGGAATACAGGTTTGAGAAGGTAGAATCAGCTGGTAGCAAAGAGGCTTCTCATTCAGAGAGCCGTGAGACATATGGTAGTAGTGATCCAAGCGTAGGTCTTGAACAGGAACGTAAGAAGTTCAGGAATGAACCCTACAGGCCATCCAAGGTCATGGAGAAGAGTGTGAATGAGGAGGCCAAGGAGTTTAATCTTGATCCTCTTGTTATAGAGTTTATGGATGCTGATCTTGCTGCTGACAAAAATGATATTTTGTCCAAACTACGTCCTACAATTACCAACGAGATGATAGATATTATGGCTATGTCTCTTGGCGTAGTGGTCAATGAAGGTGATGTCTATGACAGATTCAATGATCTTCGTACATGTCTGACCACTATGGAGAAATTTGAGAGTACCAGATTAAGATAATTAATAGATTTAAGGAGTTAAGTATTTTTTTATGAAACTATTGTCAATTGCAGTACCATGCTATAATTCACAGGATTATATGTCCAAATGTATCGATTCACTGCTTGTTGGTGGAGAAGATGTTGAGATTTTGATCGTCGATGACGGCTCCAAGGACAGGACAGCTGAAATTGCAGATGAGTATGAAGCTAAATATCCTACTATATGCAGAGCTATTCACAAGCCAAATGGTGGACATGGAAGTGCTGTTAATGCAGGTATTGAGAATGCTACAGGTCTTTTCTTCAAGGTCGTTGATTCAGATGACTGGGTAAAAGAGATTGCTTACAGAAAGATTCTTTCTACTTTATCAGAGCTTGCAGGAGGAGATACGCAGCTTGATCTTCTTATCAGCAACTTCGTATACAACAAGGTGGGTGAGAAGAGACATAAGGTAATGCGTTATAATACCATGTTTCCTATCGAACAGCTCTTTACCTGGAAGGATATCAAGAGAACTCCTAAGGGACATTATCTTTTGATGCATTCTGTTATTTTCAGGACTAAGATGCTTCAGCAGTGTGGTCTTAAGCTTCCTGAGCATACTTTCTATGTGGATAATATTTATGTATTCAATCCGCTTCCATTTGTAAAAACAATGTATTACCTGGATGTGAATTTTTATTATTACTACATAGGAAGAGAGGACCAGTCGGTTAACCAGAAGATCATGTTATCCAGAATTGATCAGCAGATAAGAGTTAACAAGCTGATGGTTGATTACTATGTCGAGAACTACGGAATGATCCGTTCCCAGAGAGAAAGACATAATTATATGTTTAATTATCTGGAAATCATCACAGCTATTTCTTCAATCCTTCTGATCACAGAGGATACACCGGAGAATCTTGCTAAGAGAAAAGAGCTTCTGGAGTACATTAAGGACAAGAATTATCTTCTGTACCTCAAGATCAGATACAGTATTGAAGGTACATATATTTACCTTCCCGGAAAGGGCGGTAGAAAGATTACTCTGGCAGGCTACAAACTTTTGCAGAAGATTTTCCACTTTAATTAATTCTTTTATTGTGTTAGAGTAGTTTATAATTGTTTTGGATTTATAGCTGTTAATTCTATGCAGCAAGAGGGGATATTATGAAAAGAATATATGAGGAATGGACAGGAAGGAGTCTGGGCAAAGAAACTCTGCGCGATTTGCTGAAACTGGCGATTCCGATCTTTATATATGCGCCTATCTATTTGTACTGGTTCATTTATATTGAGAATCACAAGTTCTCGCATTATGCTGTGATACATACAGCAATTGATGATTACATTCCATTTTTGGAAGTATTCATTATTCCATATTTCATGTGGTTTGCTTATGTGTCCTTTACATTGCTGTTTTATATGTTTACCTTTGATGTTGAGGATTACTACAAGAATTTCTTCTTCCTGGCAACGGGAATGACAGTTTTCCTCATTGTGTCATCACTGTTTCCTAACATGCATCAGCTTAGGCCTGCAGTGATGCCAAGGGATAATGTATTTACACATTTGGTGCAGTTTATTTACAACACTGATACACCATCTAATCTGTGGCCGAGTATTCATGTGTATAATTCGATTGGTACCATGATCTCAGTTCATCACAGTAAGCGCTTTAACAAAAAAGGCGTTATCATCATGGATTTGATCGGATGGCTTATTATTCTGTCGACAGTTTTTGTTAAACAGCATTCATTCTATGATGTTATAACTGCATTTATTATGGCAATCGTGTTCTACATTCTGTTCTATCACACAGCTCTTTTGGAGAATTTCTGCTCCAAGCAGGAACGCAAAGTGGCTGTACGCTACAATTAAAAAATTAGATTTGAGATCAAAAGGCTTATTCCTATCTATGGTTAAAAAGGAATAAGCCTTTTTTCATTAGTCACTATGCTATAATAGTATTTATGAAAGAAGATGTTTATAGAGAATTACATTATATTGTGAATATAGATGACGGCAACATTACTGCTGGAGAAATAATGCGCGAGAAGCTCTTTTTATCAAGCCGTGAGATGAGCAGATGCAAGCAGTTTGAAGATGGAGTGATGTGCAAACCTGGTGTGAAGGATTTCGACGGGCCTGCCTTGGCTGCCACTAATGAGAACAACCTGATAAATGGAAAACTGTTATACCCGGTAAGACTAATTGATGTGTTAAATCCCGGAGATGAGCTTATAGTCAGGATTTATGAGGATAATGATAATGCAGGGGATATAGTTCCTGCAGATGGGCTCCTTGATATTTCATATGAGGATGAAGATCTAATCATAATCAATAAGCCGGGGGACATGGTGGTTCACCCGTCCTATGCCCATTATATGGATTCTCTTAGTAATTATCTTGCCGGATATTATGAAAAGACCGGGCAGAAGCATGTGGTTCGAACTGTCGGAAGGCTTGACAGGGAGACCTCCGGACTTGTTATTTTTGCCAAGAACAGGCATAGTGCAGCTCTTTTATCCAAGCAAAAAGAGAATATGTCAAGACGCAAGGAATATCTGGCTTTATGCTCTGGCGTGTTTGAGGATAATAGTGGAACCATTAATGCTCCAATAAGAAGAATGCCTGATGAGCGAATGATACGGCAGGTGCACCCTGAGGGGAAGGAAGCAATAACTCACTATAAGGTTGAGAAGCAGTTTGAGGATTATGCACTGGTAAGACTCCTTCTTGATACAGGAAGAACTCATCAGATAAGGGTGCATATGTCTTATATTGGGCATCCGCTTTTGGGTGACAATTTCTATGGAAAAGAGATAACGGATAATCATGGGCTTGATAGAGCTGCTCTGCACGCGGGACATATGGAGTTATTACAGCCAATAACCGGAGAAAAAATAGTTATAGACGCGGAATTACCTGAAGACATGAAGAAGCTAGTCTGAACAGACAATACTGATAAAAAGAGGTATTTAATGACATATTTTACTTTTTTCTTTTTGGATAATGAGAAGGATGTTGTTGTTAATCTGTACAAGGATAAGGACAGGCTCTTTTACGTGCTGTCTACTCCAAATCATCTTACAGGAAATCTAATAAGGAACCTTGCCAAAACCTGTGATCTGCCTCTTTCCCAGGATGAGGAGGGCAAGTTTATCATAAAGGGAGAGGTTCCTTGTTATATTGACGCAAATTGCGAAGAAATCTATATATTCAGACTTGGTAATACCAAGGTGGCTTCCATATATCCAGACGGAAGAGTCGAGATGAAGGCCGCAGTTCCGGCTATTGCCAAGACCCTTATGAGCCAGACCAAGGATTATCAGCTGGATATTTCCAAGACTATTTTCAAAACCTATATTCCCAAACAGCTTAAATTCAGGGCGGATCTCCACACACATATGAATGGAAATCTCCCTGCGGATATATTGATCGCACTTGGTATCTATCATCAGATTAGATATCCTCTTTACTATGTAAAAAAACTGGGACTTGAGCTTTCAAATGCTCAAAAAGAGAAGGTTTATGCCTACAGAGAGAAGGTAGCAAGGCAGTTTATTACTTCGGGTTTAAAGGGAAAATATCTCGATAGAAAGATTGATGATAATACCTTTATTAATTTTGCTGACCTCATTCTTGGGAATTTGGATAATGCTGAGCTTAATATAGTGAAGATCCGTGGGTCTCTTGGAATCATAAGGGATGGACAGGCTGTTTTTACTAACCTTGAGAAGGTGTATATCTATCGCTATGTTTTTACCAAGGGAAAAGAGAGCGAAGATAAAATAGCCATTTCCAATGTTAATCAGATCCCGGACAGAGATGTTAAGAATGCCCTGATCCAAATGCTGGCAGATAAAGAAAATCCTGATTACTGCAATAATACTATGTTTCAGGATAAGCTTCTTTGGATTGCCAGAAATTATAAGAGGCAGGGAGTTGAGTATGCGGAGATCAGTGATACTACTCTGGTAAAAAAATATGAATCTATCGAGATGTTGCGTCAGATTCATGAGGTCATGCCTCATATTTACAGAGAAACCGGAGTGATGATAAGATTTCTTGCTGCAATGCGAAGAATCCCTCTTACTATCATTAAGGATGCTGTTACCCCGGAGAATTATCTGGAGCAAAATCTTGAGGTCTTAAAGGCTACCTCACTTGATCCATATGTGGCTGGCTGCGATTTTGTCGGTGAGGAGATCAACGATATTATTACATTAAAGCCTGTATTTAAAGAAATAGCCAAGATAGCTGCAAAGGATCCTTCTTTTGTGATCAGAGTCCATGCGGGAGAAAATGACAGCCAGAAGGATAATATAGCTCACAGTATCCAATGTGTTAAAGAAAGTCTTTCAAAAGGACAGCCCATGCCTATAATGCGCCTTGGCCACGGACTTTATACCTATAGCCTTAAATCTCAAAAGGGAAGAGAAGTACTTAAAACCTTAAAGGAAAACAACGTGGTACTGGAATTTCAGCTGACCAGTAATGTGAGGCTTAATAACCTTAATTCTCTGGATAAGCACCCGCTTAAGGAATATCTTAAGCATGGAATCAAGTGCGTACAGGGGACAGATGGAGCTGCGCTTTATGGGTCTAATTCTATTGATGAACAGCTGTCTTTGGAAAAAATGCTTGAGCTGTCTGCTTCAGAGCTTCAGCTTATGAAGGATACCGAGAGCAGAATAATCGAACTTAGTAAGAAAGCATATTCAGAGAAAAAGGAAAACTTCAAAAAGCTTCTTGCTGACAGAGACATGGAAGAAGTGCTTCTTGAGAAAATGCAGGCGGTAAAGATTTCATCCGGAAAAAAGAAATCCGAAGGAAAGCTTGATGCCAATAAAGAATTAAAAAATGAGATTGAGGAAATTACCTGGGACAGGCTGCCGGTTGTTTTGCTGGGAGGAAGCTTTAATACCGAGAACCGTACAACAAGAGTTTCTGATATGGCACTAAAGCAGCTTGACGAGCTATTAGAGTATCTAAGTCCTGAAGAGGTATGCTTTGTAATAGGACATAAGCTTAGTGGATATGAGAAATATCTGATAGAGCATAATACCAAGAAGTTTAGAATTTATGCTATGGTTCCGGCGCTGCTTTCCCAAAAGGAAGTATATAAGTTAAAGAAAGCCGGTGTCCATATAAGAGTCTCAACAGAGGCTATGGGCATGGGAATCTATAAGAGCTTTAACTATGAGATATTCGAAAGAAGGCCATCACTTCTTGTGGGCTTCGATGGCAACAGTGCAGCCACTAATCTGATACAGGAAGCAAAGAATGGAAAAGGCCAGTCAGCAATCTGTGTCTGGAGTCACTGTAAGGCATTGAAGCAAAAAGCAGAGTCCCTTCAGGGATATGTATATCTTTTTGATGAGGATAGAAATCTTGTTAGTTTATTAAAATGGCTCCAGGTTGAGCTTGGAGGCTTATCCAATAGTAAGTAAATGGCATTATTTCAAGGTGTTTCCCTTGAAGATAGCGCCTTTTCCATAGCGGTTATTTAATTCTTCTGACATTTTATCCAGCTTCTTTTGCTTTTCAAAAGCGAGATCACCATCAGCTTTTGCATTGGCATTAGAAGCTGTTTTCATTACATCAAAGAGACTTAGCTGACGAAAGCTTCCATCATCCAATTTGGAAACTCCAACACCCACAAGGCGGACGACTTCTCCTTTTATAAAAAGACCATTTTCACCAAGAAGAAGCTTATCGGATAGAAGTCTTGCATATTCGTATATTCTGTTATCGTCATCTGTTGAATTGTCCAGCTGCATCTGGCAGGAGTGCCTTTTGAAATTGCCGGTTTTAACACTGACAGTTACAGTCTTTCCATACACGTGATCTTTTTTCAATCTTCCGGAAACCTTACTGGATAAGTATTTTAAGATAGGAACTATATCTTTATCATAGCTATCAGCAGTAAGATCAGAGGATAAAGTTGTTTCATTGGAATAACTCTTTGCATCCTCGTAATGTCCTGACAGCTGACTGTTCCCATATCCGTTTGCGCTGTTGTATATGTAATTTCCACCATTTTCTCCAAGAAAAGAAGTTAAAAAGGTTATATCAGATCTGGCAGCATCACCTATGGTTTTTATCCCGACAGAAGTGAGTTTAGCTGCAGTTGATGAGCCGCAGCCATAGAGGTCACCTATAGGAAGTGGCCACATTTTTTCCCGTATTTCTTCAGGAAAAAGAGTGTGAGTCTTATCAGGCTTGGTAAAATCACTGGCCATCTTGGCAAGAAGCTTGTTACAGGAAATGCCAACATTAACTGTAAAACCAAGAGTATCACGAACTTCGTCTCTTATCATTTTGGCTACATTAAGAGGAAAGGGATATTCATCACTTTCTGAATCCATAAAAAGATTTCTTGTTCCGGACATGTCAATGTAGGCTTCATCTATTGAAACCTGCTCAACGATAGGAGAGTATTTACTGATGATCTCGATAAATGCGTGTGAGTACTCTCTATAGGTATTAAAATCTGATTTTACCAGGATGAGTTTGGGACATTTCGCAAGAGCCTTGACTACAGGTTCGCCGGTTACTATTCCGTACTTTTTGGCTGGGATAGATTTGGCTGTGATTATGCCATGGCGGCTTTTTACATCGCCACCGACTGCGGAAGGAACGGTCCTAAGATCGATACTGCCGGGTTCTTCCTGAAGTTTTTTTACTGCTGACCAGGACAAAAAAGCAGAATTGACATCTATGTGAAATATAATGTTTTCATAATGAGAGTAATTGCTGATCATTTATGTCCCGCTTACAGTTTATTTCTTTGAATGATATTGTGAATAAGCATAAATCAATGATTATTATATTATAAAAAGGCTGCCATGTGGCATAAAAAAGAATAAATATTTGCGTGTTTTTAAACGATGAAATATATACTGTTAAGCGATAGAATAAAATTTCACTCAGATGAAAAAAAATGAAATTTTATTAAAAACTTTACAAAAAAATAATGTTTTCCAATTGTTAGATTATCGTGTATGCGATAACATAATTATATATACGGTGTTAATTTTTGTAGTATGTAAGTATTGTCAGGGACAGGGGAGAGTAACATATGAGAAGATTAAAAAGAGTATTTGCGGTTTCTTTGGCACTAGTAATGGCGTTTTGTTTCACGGCCTGTGGAGCTACGAACAACGCTGATGCTGTGATCGATGATCAGGCTGCTATGAGAGGTGAGCATGAGGGCGAAGGCGAGATCTGGATTGATGATGAGGCCATTGCTCTTGCCGGTTCAGCAGCTTCTACTCAGGCTGCGCTTGATGCCTGTACAGCAGTTTTCAATATCATGAATCAGGAGAGAGTTGCCAGAGGTCTTCCTGCACTTGTTTGGAGTAACGCACTTACAAATGCGGCGCAGGTTAGAGCAGGTGAGATAGTTTCATTCTTCTCACATACAAGGCCAAATGGAACTGATTTCTGGACAGTTGACAGTAACGTGATGTATGGTGAGAATCTTGCCAAGCTGTATCAGTCAGCTGACGCAGTTTATACAGCATGGATGAATTCTCCGACACACGCAGCCAATATTATGGACGGTGGCTACAAGACAGTGGGTATCGCAGTTTATCAGACTGATGATGGCAGCTGGTATTGGGCGCAGGAGTTCGGCTACTAATCAAGAAAAAACTCGGAACCTTGCATGCAAGGTTCCGAGTTTTTTAATGCGAAGCAGCATCACCATCACTATATTTTTCATCGCAGTATCTGCAACGATAAATTTCTTTTGCTTCATCAGCAAGGTAGAAAATCTGAGGGAGTTCCTGTTCGATGGAAGAGATGCATCTTGGGTTATGACACTTGATAACTCCGGTGATCTCTTTTGGAAGAACAAGAGCTCTTTTTTCAATTATTTTCCCATTTTTGATTACGTTAACTGTGATGTTGTGATCGATAAATGCAAGGACATCAAGGTCAAGAGAGTTGATATCACATTCAACCTTTAAGATGTCTTTTTTGCCCATGGCCTTACTCTTGGCATTCTTGATAATAGCTACTGTTGAGTCAAGCTTATCGAGGCCAAGGTGACGGTATATCTGCATGCTCTTGCCGGCCTGGATATGATCAAGAACAAAACCTTCTTCTATTTTTCCAATGTTAAGCATGAATAAATTTCCTTTCCCAAATATGCGTCAGGTTTGTATCTACCTGACTATACAATACGGATCTAATCGTCAGAATTCCCTTAAAAGGCCTTCGTTCATATGAGCATCAGTCATATTTAGAAGTGTTAGTATGAGAGCCATTCTGACGTACAGACCATACTGAACCTGCTTGAAATATGCTGCTCTCGGATCATTATCTATTTCCACGGATATTTCGTTTACACGTGGAAGGGGATGGAGGATGAACATTTTTTCTTTGGCCAGTTCCATCTTTGCCTTGTCCAAAATATAGAAGTTCTTCAAACGGATGTAGTCTTCTTCGTTGAAGAAACGTTCTTTCTGTACTCTTGTCATGTACAGGAAATCAAGACGTGGCATTACATCTTCAAGCTTAATTACCTCTTCGTAGGTAAGACCCTTTGAATCAAGCATTTCAGTTATATAATCGGGAACGCGAAGTTCCTTAGGTGAAATAAAAATGAAGTGAATGCCGGTATATCTTGTAAGGGCATTAATGAGAGAGTGGACTGTTCGTCCGAATTTAAGATCGCCGCAAAGGCCAATAGTGAAATCTGATAATTTCCCATATAAAGATCTGATGGTTAAAAGATCTGTAAGTGTCTGAGTGGGATGTTGATGACCACCGTCACCTGCATTGATAACAGGAATAAGTGATTTAGAAGCTGCTACCATTGGAGCACCTTCCTTGGGGTGGCGCATTGCACAGATATCTGCAAAACAGGAAATAACACGTATAGTGTCGGCTACGCTTTCTCCCTTAGCTGCAGAAGATGAGCCGGCGTCTGCAAAGCCGAGAGTCTTGCCTCCGAGGCGTAGCATTGCAGTTTCAAAACTAAGTCTTGTTCTGGTGCTGGGTTCATAGAAACAGGTGGCTAAAATCTTGCCATCGCATTTGTGCGAATAGGCAGCCATATTTTTCTCGATGTCAGCTGCTACATCGAACAGGTCCTCAAGTTCCTGGGTTGTGAAATCAAGAGGATTCATCATGTGTCGCAAATTATTCATACCTTCTCCTCATATAAAAAAATTTGTTACTACCATGGATCAATATTTGTGTGGCACGAAACAGTTTCTTTTAATCAAAGGTAAGAACAGAAATCTGATTCGAACCATCCAATGGCATATGATACACCACATCATCAACTCCGTAAACCTTAAAATAAAGATATTTTGAAGTTAGGCATAAACTGTTGGTTACAGCAGGGTACAAAAGTATCTGATCATCCCCATCCAGATCACATCTTTTGAGTGCTGAATTAAGATTGTTGGAGTATGTGTAGTAAATGTAGTTATCATCCATGGTGAAGTTATCAAGGCGCTCAGCAACTATCTGCTCATTTGTGCCGTTATACATGTCATAGCGCCACAGGCTGTAATTGTAATCGCCGTTCATGTAATAGATGTAGTTGTTATGAACTACAGGGAAAAAGCAGTTTCCACCAACGACATCACTAACAGAGTCACCGGCTTTGGTATTGATGGCGTGAAGATGATGGTCATTTGCTACTCCTGTGTAGTAGATATAACCGTTGCTGTAGCAGACAGGAGATATCATTTCCGGTGCAACAACTGATTTATTGGTTTTATCAACGCGCATTTTATTTAGTGCGCCGCCATCAAGCTTGGTCTGATAATAGATGTATTCGCCGCAAAGCTGCAATTCGCCGCAAAAGTCACGTACCAGGCACACCTGATCCCTGCCGTTTACCTTGCATCTGTAGATACCATACTGATTGGTGGCTGTACCAAGACCTGATACTTTTCCTGCTGTTTTTGTGGAATCCATGTAGAAATAAAGAAAACCATTTGCGCCGCTTATATATTTGGTACGCATGCTTGTAAGTCTCTTGGGATGGGTTTCATCGACATTCATAGAATAAAGACAGTCATAATCGTAAGGATTTGAAAAATAAACCTTACCGTCCATTTCAAAGAAGAGTCCGCCATTGTGAAGATTACCGGCGGAATTTCCATAATCTGCTGGATCCATGGGAATCCTTGAATCAATAACATAGAAAGTCATAATACCGGCAATTATTACAAAAACAATAAGAAAACCTATGATTATCCTCTTGTTCATAATTACACCTCTTTGTGCATGGAAACGATATATTATTACATTATTATCTTAAAATAATTATATGCGTAGGACTTCTTGCTATCAAGGGAAAAAAATAATACACTTTATTATAAATAAAGCGAAGAATTGGAGCATAAAGCATGGACTTACTTGAGCTACGTGATGAAATAGATGTTGTAGACAGACAGATAGTAGAACTGTTTGAAAAGAGAATGGATATAGCATCTCAGGTTGCAGATTATAAGATTGCGAATGGGAAAAAGGTTTTTGATAAAGAGAGAGAAGTTCTGAAGATCAACAGCGTTAAGGAACTGGCTCATAATGATTTTAACAAGATAGGTGTGGAGGAGCTCTTTTCACATCTGATGTCCATGAGCAGGAAGCTGCAGTATCAGAAGCTTGCGCAGGCAGGTGCTTCAGGGAAGCTCCCGTTCATAGCAATTGATTCAATCGATAAGGAAAAATCAAGGGTGTGCTATCAGGGGGCAGAAGGCTCATATTCTGAGGCTGCTACCAAGAAGTATTTTGGTGAAAAGGTTAATGCATTTCATGTGGATACTTTCAGAGATGCTATGGCGGTTTTAGAGGATGGCAGCGCTGATTACTGTGTACTTCCTATTGAGAATTCAACTGCCGGGATAGTAAGTGAGACATATGATCTTTTGACTGATTATGAGAATTATATAATCGGAGAGGAGATTATCCCGATAAGGCACTGTCTTATGGGAGTTCCGGGGGCTGGCCTTTCTGATATTAAGACTGTTTATTCCCATCCTCAGTCACTTATGCAGAGCGCTAAATTTTTATCCGAGCACAGTGATATAAGGCAGATCAGTATGAAAAATAATGCCTTTGCTGCCAAGAAGGTTGCTGAGGACAAAGATAAAACTCAGGCTGCAATAGCAAGTGCACTGGCTGCTGAGATTTACGGACTTGAAATAATAGAAGAGGGAATAAATCAGGCACAGTCCAATTCCACCAGATTTATTATTGTTACTAATCAGAAGGTGTTCTTAAAAGGGGCAGGCAAGATCAGTATATGTATGGAGATTCCGCATGAGGCCGGAAGTCTTTATCATATGATGTCCCATTTTATTTACAATAATCTGAATATGACTAAAATCGAATCAAGACCTATCGAGGATAGGAATTGGGAATACAGATTCTTTATAGATTTTGAAGGAAATCTTTCGGACAGTGCGGTTAGGAATGCACTTAGAGGTCTTAGAGAAGAAGCTAAGATGCTTAGAATACTGGGCAGCTATTAATTTAATTTTCTGAGGGGTTATTTATGACTGGAGAAGTATTTGCTGCAATTGATGTGGGTTCTTATGAAATGGCTCTCAAGGTTTTTGAACTCTCATCTAGAAATGGTGTAAAAGAACTGGATTATGTCAGGCACAGGATGGACATTGGAAGTGAGACCTATGCTTCCGGCAGGATCTCCCGCAGACATGTGGATGAGATGATAAGGATTCTTTCTGACTTTAAGCAGATAATGAAGAGCTACGGAGTAACTCATTATCAGGCTTATGGAACCAGTGCCATCAGGGAGACCAAGGATATTGTTGTTGTTCAGGATCTTATTGAACAAAGAACCGGGATACGTATTGATATTCTGAGTAATTCCGAGCAGCGCTTTTTGGATTATAAGTCTATTGCTCTTAAGCACGAGCAGTTCAAGGAGATAATCGCAAAGCCTACAGCCATCGTTGACATCGGAGGAGGAAGTATTCAGCTTTCTCTTTTCGAAAAAGATACTCTGGTTGCCACGCAGAATCTTCGTACCGGAGTGCTTAGAATCCACACTACAATGGAACAGGTCCATGCTACGAGACTTAAGTACATGGAACTTGTGTCAGAGCTTGTGAATTCTCAGCTTTCTGTCTTTTCCAAGATGTATCTTAAGGACAAGTCAATCGACAATATCATAATTATTGATGATTACGTATCGCCGCTTGTTCAGAAGTACAAGATGAGTTCTGAGAAGGAAGGGTATGTAACGAGAAATGAATACCTGGGCTTTTTGGAACAGGCCAATCAGGTAAGTGATATTGTGGTTGCCAAAAGACTTAACATTCCTGAGGACAATGTGCCGTTACTGTATGTCTCAGGTGTTTTGATAAAATGTATTTTGGATGTTACAAATGCAAGCAGCATCTGGGCTCCCGGCATTACTCTCTGCGACGGAATCGCATATGAATACGCTGAGAAAAAGAACTTTATCAAATCACCACACGATTTCGAACAGGATATTATCGCCTGCGCCCAGAATATTTCCAAGAGATTCATGGGGAGTAAATCAAGAAGAGAGACCCTGCAGAAGATTGCTCTTACAATTTTTGACAATACTAAGGAGCTACACGGCCTTTCAGGAAGAGACAGGCTTCTTTTACAGATTGCGACTATTCTTCATGACTGCGGCAAATATATAAGCGTGGTTTATTTGGGAGATTGTTCTTATAACATTATCATGTCCACCGAGATCATCGGTCTTTCCCATATGGAGAGACTTATTGTAGCCAATGTTGTCAGATACAATCATGAAGAATTTGACTATTATGAATCAGATTCAAGGCGACTTGAAGGACTTTCCAGAG
This sequence comes from uncultured Butyrivibrio sp., assembly GCF_947169445.1. Lineage (GTDB taxonomy): Bacteria > Bacillota > Clostridia > Lachnospirales > Lachnospiraceae > Butyrivibrio. The sequence goes on from NZ_CAMVPU010000001.1 coordinate 182,703, forward strand.
AGGATTATCTGAGAATTGCCAAGCTGACAGCTATTTTGAGAGTAGCCAATGGTCTTGACAGAACTCATAAACAGAAGTTTAAAGATGTCAAAGTGTTTATTAAGGATGGTGAATTGGTCATCAATGTTGATACCAAAGCTGACATAACGCTTGAAAAGGGACTGTTTAATAATAGAGCGTCATTTTTTGCAGAGGTATTTGGTATAAGACCTGTGATCAGGCAAAAGAAGATGATATAACTTTGCACGTTGTTTGAACGAAACTTTGGTTTCATGAGAGGTTGATATGGCTAAGAATAAAGTTAAAAACAAGATTGATTTCGAAGATTCCAAGTACTATATAAACAGAGAACTTAGCTGGCTTGCGTTTAACGAAAGAGTTTTATCGGAGGCAGAGGATAAAGATAATCCTTTGTTTGAGAGGCTTAAATTCCTTAGTATTTCTGCCAGCAATCTGGATGAGTTTTTTATGGTCAGAGTTGCATCCCTTATAGACATGATAAATGCTGACTATAAAAAGCTGGATATAGCCGGAATGACTGCCAAGGAGCAATTAAGTGCAGTTCTTTTGGCGGTTCATGATTTTGTGGACAAACAGTATGAAATATATAACAAAGAGCTGGTGCAGGATCTTTTGGCTAATGGTGTCATGATCTGTGACAGGAATGAGATTTCGGGAAAAGACGCAGAGTATGTGGACAGATACTTTGATGAGTTTGTTTATCCTGTTCTTACTCCTATGGCTGTGGATTCTTCAAGACCTTTCCCGCTTATCAGAAATAAGACGCTGAATATTGCAGCTCTTTTGAAGAAGAAAGAGGGAAAAGATGATGTGGATTTCGCCACAGTGCAGGTTCCTGATGTGCTTCCCAGAATTATAGAGATTCCCGGAAGTGATAAGGTGGGCGAAGTTCGCAAGGTTATTTTCCTTGAAGAGATAATCCAGAAAAATGTATCTAAGCTCTTTTTGAATTATGATGTCCTTACAAGTGCACCCTACAGAGTAGGTAGAAATGCCGATCTTTCCATTGACGAGGATGAGGCTGAAGATCTTTTAAAGGAGATTGAGAAGCAGATCAAGAGAAGGCAGTGGGGCCAGGCAATCAGGCTTGAGGTTGCTGCCGGCATCAATAAAAAGCTTCTTAAGCTGATTGCTGATGAGCTTAAAGTAGAAGACAACGAGATCTATAATATCGATGGACCTCTTGATCTTACTTTCCTTATGAAGATGTATAAGCTTGAGGGCTTTGATCATCTCAAGGAACACAGATATAAGACGCCTCAGCCGGTGCCTGAGTTTGCCGGTGATGATAATATGTTTGATGTGATCGGAAGAGGCGATATTCTGATGCATCATCCCTATGAGACCTTTGAAAATGTTGTTAAGTTTGTTGAAAGTGCGGCTGTGGATCCGGACGTTCTTGCCATCAAGCAGACTCTTTATCGTGTAAGTGGTAACTCACCCATTATCGCAGCTCTTGCCAAGGCTGCTGATAATGGCAAACAGGTAACGGTTCTTGTTGAGCTTAAGGCCAGGTTTGATGAGGAGAACAATATCGTCTGGGCGAAGATGCTTGAAAAAGCGGGATGTCACGTTATCTACGGACTTGTTGGACTTAAGACACATTGTAAGATCACGCTGGTTGTCAGAAGAGAAGAGGATGGAATTAAGCGCTATGTTCATCTGGCAACAGGTAACTATAATGATTCTACTGCCAAACAGTACACTGATGTGGGTCTGTTTACCTGTGCTCCGGCATTTGGTGAAGACGCTACAGCTGTGTTTAACATGCTCTCAGGTTATTCGGAGCCTCTTGGCTGGAATAAGCTTTCACTGGCACCTCTATGGCTCAAGGACAGAATCCTTGATCTTATAAAGAGAGAAGAGGAGCATGCTGCAGAGGGGGAGCCTGCAAGGATTGTGGCTAAGATGAATTCTATCTGCCATAAGGAAGTAATAGCAGAGCTTTATAAGGCAAGCTCCATGGGGGTTAAGATTGACTTAATAGTTCGTGGTATATGCTGTCTTAGAGCAGGAGTTCCCGGACTTAGTGAGAATATTACAGTAAGATCGATAGTAGGAAATTACTTGGAGCACAGCAGAATCTTTTATTTCGAGAATGGTGGTAATCCGGAATTTTACTGCAGTAGTGCTGACTGGATGCCGCGTAATCTGGAGAGAAGAGTTGAGATTCTTTTCCCGGTTGAAAATGATAAGCTTCGTGCAAAGTTGTGGCACATTCTAGATATGGAGCTTAAGGATACTGACAAGGCTCATGTGATGAATGAAAAGGGAGTCTACATTAAGTGTGATGCCAAGAAGTTGGATTCTTCCGATAGAGTTAATTCTCAGAAAATATTCGGAGATGAAGCTTCCAGAATTTTTAGCGGGATGGATTCCAGGAATACAAGGGTTTTCATTCCTGAAATGAAGGTATAACAGAAAGGATTATGTTTTTATGCGTTATGTATTAGCATCAGGATCACCTAGAAGAAAGGAGCTTCTTTCAAAGGTGATACCTGATTATGAAGTGATTCCGGCTGTAGGGGAGGAAAATGCGAAGGCTACTGAGCCTGATGAGCTGGTAGAGGAGCTTTCTTTTCAAAAAGCTTCCGAGATTTTTCACAAAGTTTTTACGAATGATACAGAAAGACTAGTTGTAATCGGCGCAGACACCGTTGTATCATATAATCGTAAGGTGCTTGGAAAGCCTGTAAGTCGTAGTGATGCTGCAGCTATGATAAAGAGCTTCGCCGGTGATACACATGCCGTATATACCGGTGTTACAGTTTTTTACACGGATGAAAAGGGAGAGGTCAGAAACTTCACTTTCCACGAAGAGACGCTTGTGGATGTTGCTCCCATGACAGATGAAGAGATTGAATCCTATGTTGCAACAGGAGAGCCTGATGACAAGGCAGGAGCATATGGAGTTCAGGGACTGTTCGCAATTTATATAAGCGGCATAAAGGGTGACTATTACAACGTGGTTGGTCTTCCGATAGCAAGACTTTACAAGGAAATGAAAGCTCACAAACTTTTGTAATTTTTATTTTGAGATTAGAAAAAGATTTATTGGAGGTTTTTTATATGCATGAATACGATGATGCTGTTTTAAGATGCTTTTTGGAGAATCAGGGACAACTTTTTCCGGAGGATGTAGCTGAGAATATGGAGGAAGCTGAGGCTTTCCTTGAAGATTGCATGGCTGTTGTTGTGGATGGCCCTGATGAGGTAGAAGAGTATTTTGAAGAAAGCGGAGTCGATATAGAAGGTAACCCACTTGATGCCGACGAAGTTTTTGATATTGGCGATGGACGTTATCTTATAGTTGAAGGATAAGATTTAGTTTAATTCAGACATAATTAAGGGGACATATAAACCGTTTCATTTTCTATGAGACGATTTATATGTCCCCTTTTTGTAATCCTTGTTTTGGGGATAAGAATTTTTGTCACACTGGTGTTGCGCTTCCGTAGGCTTTTAGTGGCCTTCCGTTTTCATCGAATTCAGTGGTGTATTTTACTGTGAATGGAATCCTGGCAGTTGTAAGAGGAATAACTGCTTCAAGATGTTCTACACCTTCAGCCAGCTGCCTATGCCAGTCTCTATACATATCCGCATAATCTGACGGGAAGATTCCTGATGCAATTACCGGCTCCGGATAATTTTCCACAAGAGCAGGAAGTCCCAAATCTCTCATACATCTAAAGCATGGACGCATTTCCTTTGTGGAGATGGTATATTCCCACGCATAGAGCCCTGCATGTTCACTGGCATATCTAAAGCGTCTTTCATTTTCTGAAATCTGGTTACAGTATTTCTTTTCAGCAGTGATATTTCTGATCATTGCGTAGATCAGATATTCATCTTCGGATTTGCCTATTATCTGCATGTTGGTGCGGATGCAGATTCTGTCTTCACCACAGCATTTTGAATTAAAGGTTCTCCAGGTGTCACATTGTTCCTCACCCATGGAGGTGATTACTTTTTCTAATGTTGACAGGTATATTTCTTTATTGTTTTCATCAAAACACTTCCAGGGATCTGAGTCTATAAAATCTTTTTCAGATAGATTCATTCCTATTTCCTGGACATATTTTTTGTTAACCCTTATTACGTTGAGTCTTCCTGCCTTATATGAAAAAATAGCAGCGCCGCCAACAAAATTACTAAAGATCAGAGTCTCAATGGATCGTGGATCCCAGAATTTTTCAGCATCAAAGGTATCTATCAGGAAAAGAGAAGCATTAAGAGGTTCGTGATCTGTCTGTTTCATCTTTTCAAGAAATTCATCCTGTGGAAGGGGCTTAGAGTAAAGATAGCCCTGGATATAATTACAGCCGATGCTCTTCATGAAGTCAGCCTGTTCGATGGTTTCCACGCCTTCGACGATGATAGGCAGCTGAAGCCATTTAGCCATTTGTACAATTGATCTTATGATGATTCCGCCCCTGCCGCCAATATTTCCACTAAGGAATTTCATATCCAGTTTAAGAACATCAACATCAAGATCTTTTAAGATATTGAGGGAAGAATAGCCGCTTCCAAAATCATCCATTTCTACTATGTAGCCGTAATTATGGAACTTTTTGATCACGGAGGAAACAAGCTCCATACCGCCTATTGCCGAAGTTTCTGTAAGTTCAACTCTTATATAGCGAACCGGAATATCGTATTTGACGCGAATTTTTTCAACTTCATCAACATATTCGTGCTTATAAATGTCATTTCTGGACATGTTAACGGAAATCGGCACCAGGGGATAATGATTGTCAATGCAGTATCTAAGAAGCCTACAGGTCATTTCCATCATCTGAATGTCTGCAAGATAGAGTAGATCTTCATCCTCCAAAACCGGTATGAAATCAGAAGGAAACTGCATTCCAAATTCCGGATCAACCCATCTCATAAGAGCCTCTGCACCAGTCATACGACCTGTGGAATGATTGAACTGGGGCTGGAAATATGAATAGATGTGGCCTGATTTTATGGCTTCATCAAAATGACTTATAAACTCTTCAGAGGTCATTCTTTTCTGCATTACTCACCTCCACAATACGTGCCTGATATCCTTGTAAAAATGTGCTTATGAACCAAATATTCCGTACACTAACATTACCATATAAAGAGGTTTATTTACCTAAAATCAGCGTTTTTTAATAGTTTTTTATAATCTTTTTAGACATGCCTTCAACGTATTTATTTAATGAAATAATTTGGCAAACGCTTTATAATAGTTTGTGGTTTGTTTGAAATTAAGCAAGGAGATTTTGGTTTGGGAGAGAAAATATTTTTCTTTGATCTTGATGGTACTCTTTTGAATAAAGAAAAGAAGATCACTGATAAGACCATGGATGCATTAAGAAAATTTACTGATGCCGGTAATCATTTCTGTATAAACACAGGAAGAGCAATTGATAGTGCGAAGTCCGTTTATAATGGACTGGGCCTTGATTTTAAAGGAAGCTTTCTTTGCGGTTCAAATGGAACTGAGATTTACAGCGTAGATGAAGAACGCTACATCTATAAAACCGGAGTAGAGCTTTCACTGGTACCACGTATCCTGGATTTTGCTGATGAATACGGCGTTCATTGTCACACTTACAATGAGGATCATATCGTATCAAGGCATAACGGTGAGTGCATGGATTATTACAGAAGAGTAATAAAGACGCCTCTTATAGTAACAGATGATGTGATGGCTCATCTGACGAATCCCCCATCCAAGCTGATCGCAATTGAACTTCATGATCATGAAAAGCAGGAGCGCTTTAGAAAAGCGCTTTCTGAGATGGTTGGTGATAAGCTTACACTTCTTTATTCCAATCCTTATTACATGGAGATTTTTCCTTCAGAGGCCGGTAAGGGAAGTGCTGTAAAGAGACTTGCAGACATTCTTGGAATAGATATTTCTAATACCTACGCAGCAGGAGATGAGCAGAATGACATTTCCATGATTGAGGCTGCAGGCTGCGGTATCGCCATGATAAACGGAACTGACCTGGTAAAAAAGAGTGCTGATGTTATCACCAGGGAGGATAACAATCACGACGGCCTGGCGCAGTTTATCTTAGATGCGATAGAGTGATATTTGTTGATTTTATGCTTTACAAGGCAGTAACTTTTGCATGACAAAATTTCGAGAAAGGATTTATTATGAGAGCTATAGATTTACATACACATTCCAACTGTTCAGATGGTTCTTTTTCTGTCAAAGAACTTATGGATTATGCCCACGAAAAGGGACTTTGTGCAATTGCACTTACTGATCATGACACAGTAAAGGGTGATGAAGAGGCTATGAACTATGTGCAGGAAAAATATCCTGACATGGAATTTATACCAGGCATAGAATTTTCTACTGTCAACGAGGGCAAGGATGTTCATATTGTTGGATTATATGTGGATTACAAGGATCAGAAGTTTCTTGATAAGCTCTATTCCTTCATGAATTCCCGTATTGAACGAAATATTAAGATGTGCAAAAAGCTTACAATGGAAGCCGGAATTCCCATAAGCTATGACGATCTGACAAAGGCTTTTCCGGGAACTGTTATTACCAGAGCCCACTATGCCACCTATATGCTTGAAAAAGGCTATGTCACAAGTCGTCAGGAGGTCTTTGACAGATACATAGGAGATAATTGCCCCTACTACGTTCCACGAGAAAACATCCTTCCTGAACAGGCAATAGAGGTTATATTGGAAAATGGAGGCGTTCCGATTCTGGCGCATCCGGTTTTGTATCATTTAAGTGATGAGAAGCTTGATGCACTTGTAAAAAGACTTGTAGATGCCGGACTAAGGGGCATTGAAGCAATATACACGACCTATGAAGCCTATGAAGAGCGCCAGATAAAAGAGCTTGCAGAGAAATACGATCTTTTGATAAGCGGAGGTTCAGATTTCCATGGAAGCAATAAAAAGGGGATTGATCTGGGAGTAGGATATGGCAAGCTTTTTGTGCCGGAAGAAATACTTCCGCCTATTAAAAGTGCCAGCCGAAATAGTATTAGAGAATGCTGCTGGTAAGTGAATACAGGCTAAAAACGACCAATGTCTCTTATGCTTACATTAAGAGGCATTGGTCGCTTCTGTTTTATCTATTGACCTGTTATTGGGTTATGCTTTGAAGAATTCCATTTCCTGATTAAGCTTTTCTGCGATATTCTTAAGGCTACTAGCAGAACCGGCTAGAGTTGTAACAGTAGCTGAAAGCTCTTGCATAGAAGCACCTGTTTCTTCAGAAGAAGCAGCATTTTCTTCGGATATTGCTGACAAAGCGGACATAGTATCAACAACAGCATTCTTGGAGCTTTCACAGGTTTCTGCTCCTTCTGAGATAAGCTTAACGCCATCAACAGTGCTACTGATATCTTCAAGCATACCGGAAACTGAATCAAGAGTTTCACCCAGAGCACTCTGCTGATCAAGATTTCCCTGTCTTACATCCTCAGCGGCATTAACTGCTGCTTTGGACTGCTCAAGAAGTGCATCCATTTCTTTTCTGATATCATCAGCCATAGTCTTTGAATCTTCGGCAAGCTTGCCGATTTCTTCAGCAACAACCGCAAAGCCTTTTCCTGCTTCACCTGCTCTTGCTGCTTCAATACTGGCATTGAGTGACAAAAGGTTGGTCTGAGTTGCGATGGAAGTAATGCCTTCAACCTTTTCACTTATGTTATTAACAGCATCCTGGGTGGACTGGATAGTCCTTGATATTTCATCAATCTTTTCAGTCATCTCGTTGGAAGAATCCTGAAGCGAAGATAGAGATTTGCTGGATATCTCTGAAGCTTCTTTCATCTTGGCAGCAAGGTCGGACAGATCATTTGTGGAGGATTGTACGTTACTTACCGCGTCACCTATCTGACCGACATTTTCTGATACACTCTGAATTTCATCTGCCTGCTGGGTAGCACCGGATGCTATTTCCTGAACAGCATTTGATACATCTTCAGCAGTTTGTGAAATCTGATTGGCCATATCGGAAAGCTCTTCGGAAGAAGTACCAACATCCATGGCAGATGACTTGATGTTCTGAACAATGTCCTGAAGCTTGTCCACCAGTGTATTGGTATTCCCAATCATCTTGCCAAATTCATCCTTTCTGCCCGCGTGCTTGCTGATTTTGGTGAAATGACCATCAGCAAGGGCAGCTATTGAATCATTTACATCTGCTATTGGAGCAACAAAGGATCTTGCCATCATAAATGAAATGACAGCTGCAATTATCATAAGGACAACGCCGATAATAGTAACGATAACAGCTGAAGATCTGGAGTCGGCAGAAATCTTTTTAGTATCGGAGGCAGTGCAGATTGTCCAGCCTGTGGTGGGAGATTTGACATAGCAGACAACTGCTGAATATCCCTTTCCTGTATTGGCATAGTAGTGACCGCTATTTAGTCCGCTGGTCATAAAGGTTGACTTACTTCTGTCATCTTCATTTTCAGCTGTAATCTCATACTGTGAATGAGCTGCGACAAGTCCGTTCCTGTCTGTTATAAAGGCATCTTCTGAATTGTCTTCAAGAAATTTATGGAAGGCTGATAAGTCATAGTTCCTCTGGAGAACACCTATTATCACATCACCGTCACCTTTTACCGGAACGGCAATTGTCATCTGCCTAAGACCGGTAGACTTTGATACTAATACATTTGAAACATATACATTTCCTGCAATTGCCTCCTGAAAGTATTCCCTGCCTGTAATATCAACGCAGGATCCGCTGGTTCGAAGTATTTGCATACCGTCTTTGTTGGAAATTGCTGTTACATTTCCATCATCAAGAAATGAATCCATATTTCTTAGATAAAGAAGCTGCTTACCGTGACTTGTAGGATCATCAGGATGAAGAAGATAGGCAACAGTAGAAGGAGATGCAGCCATGGTCTGAAGCGTTTTTATGTTGTTTTGAACTATTCCTTCAAATTCTGACTGAATATACCAGGCCTGCCACTCAAGCGAATTGATCGCATCGTCCATTGCTTTACTGGTTGAGGTGTTATAGCTGACTGCAATAGCTATTATCATTGGAATAATAGTTACGGCGAGCATAATTGCAATGATTTTTGTTTTTATGCTCTTTGAAAAAGGAATACCTCCGGTTTCTTTTGCTTTTTTAGAATTGCCATTCTTTGCCATATTTCGCCTCCAAATTATAAAAATAATTATAGATGAACTGCAATTGTTTGCAATAATTTAACAAGCAATAATTATCGTCATATCAACAATAATAATATATTTTGTAAATAAAAAAACATTGTTCACAATAAAATAATAGACTTTATATTTTTTTAATAGGCTAAAAACTCAGTATTTATCAAGTGTTGATTTAATATTTTTGTGTGATCTTGCATTGACATTATGGTTGAATTTATGCTTTAATTATTTAAAGTATTGAAGAAATATATTAATAAGGAAGTAAAAGGAAGGCTATGAGGGTATGAACAAAGAGACAAACATTCCATACAAGATCTATCTGAGTGAAGATGAGATACCAAGGCAGTGGTACAACGTTAGAGCTGACATGAAGAATAAACCGGCACCACTTCTTAATCCGGCTACATTAAAACCAATGACCTTTGACGATTTAAGACCTGTTTTTTGCGATGAGCTTATTAAACAGGAGCTTGATGATACTACTCCATATATAGATATTCCAGATGAGGTTATGGATTTTTATAAAATGTATCGACCATCACCCCTTGTAAGAGCATATTTTCTTGAGAAGGCTCTTGGAACTCCCGCAAAGATTTATTACAAATTCGAAGGTAATAATACCAGCGGAAGCCACAAGCTTAATTCAGCAATAGTTCAGGCTTATTATGCCAAGAAGCAGGGACTTAAGGGTGTTACAACAGAGACCGGTGCAGGACAGTGGGGAACAGCTCTTTCCATGGCTTCAGCCTATTTTGGAATTGACTGTAAAGTTTACATGGTAAAGGTTTCCTATGAACAGAAGCCTTTCAGACGTGAAGTTATGCGTACTTATGGAGCAAGTGTTACTCCATCTCCATCTATGGAAACAGAGATTGGACGCAAGATCAATGCAGAGCATCCCGGAACAACAGGTAGCCTTGGTTGTGCTATTTCAGAGGCTGTAGAAGTTGCTACCAAGACAGAAGGCTACAGATATGTTCTTGGAAGCGTACTTAATCAGGTTCTTTTACATCAAACTGTTATCGGACTTGAGGCAAAGGCTGCACTTGAAAAATATGGTGTAACTCCTGACATTATCATTGGTTGTGCCGGCGGCGGTTCTAACCTTGGCGGTCTTATTTCTCCATTCATGGGTGAAAAGATAAGAGGTGAGAAGGATTACAGAATAATCGCTGTTGAGCCTGCAAGCTGTCCGAGCTTTACAAGAGGAAAGTTTGCTTATGACTTCTGCGATACCGGAATGGTTTGCCCTCTTGCCAAGATGTACACACTTGGCAGCAATTTTATTCCTTCTGCTAACCATGCAGGCGGACTTCGTTATCACGGCATGAGCCCAATTCTTTCACAGCTTTACGATGACGGTCTTATGGAGGCAAGAAGTGTTGAACAGACTTCTGTATTTGAAGCTGCTCAGCAGTTTGCAAGAGTTGAAGGTATCCTTCCTGCCCCAGAGAGTAGCCATGCAATCAGGGCTGCTATTGATGAGGCTCTTAAGTGCAAGGAGACAGGAGAGGAGAAGACAATTCTCTTTGGTCTTACAGGAACAGGTTATTTCGATATGGTCGCTTATCAGAAGTTCAATGATGGTGTCATGATGGATTACATTCCTACTGATGCTGAGCTGGAAAAGAGCTTTGAGACACTTCCTAAGGTTAATCTGTGATTGCAGTCAGATAATTAAATGGATTTTCCTTCGGTGTTAGTTATATAAGAATAATTTGTCAGGAGAATAAGACTAATGAATATAGTATGTTTGGACCTTGAGGGAGTTCTTGTTCCTGAAATATGGATTGCATTCTCAGAGGCAAGCGGGATTCCGGAACTTAAGAAGACCACAAGGGATGAGCCCGATTATGATAAGCTCATGAGATGGAGAATTGGTATTCTTAAGGAACACGGTCTTGGACTTAAGGAAATTCAGGATACAATTGCTAAGATTGATCCACTTTCGGGAGCAAAAGAGTTTTTGGATGAGCTTAGGAAAACTACTCAGGTGATCATTATAAGCGATACCTTTACACAGTTTGCAACTCCTCTTATGGAGAAGCTTGGCTGGCCTACCATATTCTGTAATTCGCTGGAAGTTGCGGAAAACGGAGAGATTACAGGCTTTAAGATGAGAATCGAAAACTCCAAGCTTACAACTGTAAAAGCACTTCAGTCTATTGGATATGAGACAATAGCAAGTGGCGACAGCTACAATGATCTTGCAATGATTCAGGCTTCAAAAGCAGGCTTTTTGTTCAGATCCACAGAGAAGATAAAGGCTGACTACCCTGAGCTTCCTGCATTTGAAGATTATGATGAGTTACTTGAGGCAATTAAGAAAGCTCTTTAAGCATCATGATTTTCTAGTAACTGGATTTTAGCGCAAATAGGTGCCGGTGTAAACGGCACCTATTTGCATATTATTGTGCAAAAAAAACTAGTATTTGTGATCCTATAGGTACTACAATTAATGTGTATCTTTGTCAGTTAAGCTGACGTATTTGTAGGAGGAAATAGGATATGAAAGATAATAACTGTGGATATTGCGTAGGGGGAGAGCCACTTGCTAAATTTGGTATTAAGATATGTGATCTGGATGTGAGCCAGCTTATTCTTTTTAAAGAGCAGAGCCATCCAGGCAGATGCATAGTTGCTTACAAGGATCATGTAAGTGAAATAGTAGATATTTCTGATGCTGACAGAAATGCATTTTTTGCAGATGTAAACAGAGCAGCTAAGGCAATTCACAAGGCATTTAACCCTGATAAGGTTAATTACGGTGCTTACGGTGACACAGGTTGCCATCTTCACATGCATCTTGTGCCTAAGTATAAGGATGAGTTTGAGTGGGGCGGAGTTTTTGAGATGAATCCTCAAAAGAAGTTCTTATCAGATGAAGAATATAACGAAATGATTGAGAAAATCAAAGCTTGCCTGTAACGACTATCTCATCAGGAGGTTAGGTCATGGCCAACATAGTTAATTACATTAAATGGAGAGGTGATCTGAGTTTTCAGCAGGCACCCTTCAATAAGGTTGATTATCTGGGACTTGCACTTCTTATTTACAATGACTTTGGCGGCATTGTTCCGGGTAGAGATGAGAATAAAAGAATAACTATCAAAGAAGCTGCTGATAAGTATTTTATGACCCATAGCATTGAGAATCTGGGTAAATATGAGTATGACTGGGTTCTCTATTATATGGGGAAATACGAGCGCTTTGGAAGTTTATATCTTTCAGACTATGTTGACATAAATGATTCTGACAGGAATATGGTGTTTACCGCATTTATTGTTCACCTCCCGGATGGAAGTCACTTTGTAGCTTATCGTGGAACTACTATGGATATCGATGACTGGAGAATGGATTTTCAGATTTCTTTTGAAGAAATTGAAGCTCAGCGCGCCTCAGCCAGATATCTTATGTATATAATGCAGAAGTATGCCGGAGATATCTATGTTGGAGGACATTCCAAGGGTGGTAATCTGGCTGTGTATGCTTCAATGCATGCCACTGATATTGTCAGAAGCAGGATAAAAAAGATTTATAGTTTTGACGGTCCAGGCTTTTGCCATGAACTTTTGGACGAAAGGGCCTTTAATGAAATAAAAGACCGGATTGTTCATGTAGTGCCTACATTCTGCATAGTAGGAATGCTGTTTGAACTTAATGTAACTCACGAAATTGTAAATTCAAGTGCAGAAAAGTTTGTTCAGCATTCGGGCATGACCTGGAAAATTGAGGGAAATCACTTCGTTCATAAGAGATTTCTTACCGAAGAGAGTTCCACTTATAACAGAGCTATTGATGACTGGATCGGAAATGCAACTATGGAGCAAAGAAAGTCTTTTACCAAGGATATCTTTGATTCCATGAAAGCAGGTGGTGCGGTTACGGTTATTGATATTTCAAAGGGCGGTTTTCATGATTTTGGAACCATCCTTTTGTCAGCTGTTAATTCTGAATCCAAGACCAAGATAGTTGTTGGTAAGTTTTTTGGTTCACTATGGAGATCTTTTGAAAAGATAAAGTTTGTTGAAGCGGTCAAATCCGTACATGGTATAATTGACATGTTCCTGATATTCCTTGGAATTGTTTTTCTGACGATCCCTGAAGCTGTAACAAGCTTGCTTGGCGGTATCATTGCTCTTTTTTGTGCAGGTTGGAGTGCAATTATGCTTGTCAAAGCAGGACTTAGAGATGAGAACCCAATTATCAAACGGGGGCGTATGATTTTTCATATCATCATATTGTGCTTCATGGTATTTATTATGTCTAATCTTGAGAGAATACCTGCCTGGACTAATTTTTTGATGGCTATTGTATTCTTCTCACTGGCAGGTGCCAGTATCAGATACATTGTTAAGTTTAAAAGCACTATATCAGGTAAAGCCAAATTTTGGATGATGCTTCTTGCGGTAGTGAATATGTATATTGGTATAGTTTCGATTGTTATGCCTAACAGGTTTGATTATACCAAGTCAGTTACTTTAGGAAGCTATTTGATCATCGTCGGATTTATAAGGTTCATAATACAACTTCTCGAACAGATTCAGAATGAAGAAGGTTCTGTGCGGTATTATGAAGATGAAGAGTGATAATTAAATCATTGTTTATTATTTAAGAGACTCGAAACAGACTATTTGTCATTGTTTCGAGTCTTTTTGTTATATTTTTTTAATGATATTTTTATTATTATTCAGTACATTATATGTCGATAAAATATATAATGAAAGTGGTTTTTTGACTACTTCATAATATTCGAATAATAGTAGGAGGTTGTTATGGGTAAAGAAGCAGGTGGTTCAGGAAATGGCTCGAAAGGGCTGGGACTTAAAAGCGTAAAGACTAAGCTAATCTTTACGATGCTTGTACTGGTTATCATCCCTCTTTTGGTTTCACTGATAATCAGTTATCGCAGTTCCTTGAATAAAGCTCTTGAGGATGCTGAGTCTATTAATGCTAAACAGGCTGAAATTATTGAAGATAATTTCATGAAGGTGATTGATCAGCAGATCAGGTCTTTGCAGGCAATTGCGGAGAGCCCTTATACTATTGAGTTTATTAAAAATGAAAGCTCAAGAAACGATACTGAGATGATAGCCTATCTCGATATGGTTAATGTGCCCTATGATGATGGAAATGCCATTGTTATTACGGATTCAACAGGACAGCAGCTGGTAAGAACCGGTGGTGGTAATCTTTCAAATACAGCTGACAGAGATTATTTCCAGGGTGCAATGAAGGGCAATATTTATCTTTCAAGCGTGCTTATTTCTAAGGCTACCGGAACAAGAATCATTATTCCTGCAGTTCCTGTTTTTGATTATGATTATAAAACAGTAATTGGTATTGCCCAGAGAAGTTATGACCTTTCTGTTATGCATGACCTGTTAAAAGAAAATGTAGGATCTAACCAGAGAACCTTCGTTGTTGATAAAACCGGTGTTGTAATTGCACATTCAGATTATGAAATTAAAGCAGATGATGAAGAAGATAACAGAAGTGATCGTGAATTCTTCCAGAAGGTTAGTGCCGGAACTACAGCAGGAACTTATCTGTCAGGAAAAGGAAATGACAAACAGATAGTATCCTATAGACAGGAACCTAATACCGGATGGATAGTTATAGTATCATCGAACTATAATACTACTATGGCTTCTGCACAAAGAAGTGCGCTGATGACTATTATTATCGGAATCGTTATGATTGCTATAGCAGTAGTCATATCATTTATGATGGCTAAATCCTTTATCGGACCTCTTAGTGAAGTTAATAATGCACTTAGTCACTTGTCGGAAGGCGAATTTGTCACTATCAAGAAATTTACAGATAGAACAGATGAGTTTGGTGAGATGATCACAAATACAAATTCTGTATTTGGAATCCTTAGCGGCATTGTAAAGAATATTAAGGAATCTGCTGTGGCCGTTAATACCTCGTCGGAGGAACTGGCAGATGCTGCTAATCAGATTTCACAGACTGCAGATGATGTATCGAATGCTGTACAGGAAATTGCATCCGGAGCTACTCAGCAGGCTGATGAGATTCAGAGTGTTACAGAGAGTGTTGGCGAGATTGATGTTGCCACCGGTAATGTTCAGGATAGCACTGGAGAGCTTGCTTCTCTTGCAGGAAGAATGCAGGAGGTTAGTACGGAATCCGCTCAGTCTCTGGCAGACCTTCAGCAGTCCAGCCAGAATATGAGTGACAGAATCACCCAGATTTCCGAGAAGATTGGCGCAACCAGCAAAGCTGTTGAGAATATCAATGAAAAGGTTGAGGGCATTACATCAATTGCAACTCAGACCAACCTTCTTTCACTTAATGCCAGCATCGAGGCTGCAAGAGCAGGTGAAGCAGGTAAGGGCTTTGCAGTTGTTGCAGGAGAAATCGGTAAGCTTGCGGAAGATTCCAGACAGATGGCCGATGAGATCAGAAAAGAGATGGATGAGCTTCTTACACAGTCACAGTCAGCTGTTGAAATGGCAGCCGAAGTACAAAAGGGTAACGATGAGCAGCAGCAGGTACTTGGAAATACAGTTCAGAGCGTAAATGCTATGATCGGAGATATTTCCTCTACTGTTGTAAGTGTTAAGAGTATTGAGACTGATGCAGGAACCTGCGTAAATGCTAAGAATGTGGTTACAGATGCTATGAGTTCACTTTCCGCTATTTCCGAAGAGAATGCAGCATCCTCAGAAGAAACCGGTGCATCAATGCAGGAACTTTCCGCAACCGTTACAACACTTGCAACCTCCGCTAACACCCTTAAGGATATTGCTGAGAAACTCAGTTCTGATATGGCTTTCTTCAAATAAGAATAAGAAAACGCTCCGCGAGTTTAAAAGCTCTGCGGAGCGTTTTTTTGATGGTTTTACGCCTGAAGCTCGCATCCTGTAAGGAGCTTGTATGCTTCGAGGTATTTATCGATTGTCTTGTCAATGACTTCCTGAGGAAGATTATAGTCACATTCAGGATGAGCCTTGAGGTAGTTACGTACGAACTGCTTATCAAAGGATGGTTGGTCATGGCCGGCTTCATAGCCTTCAACAGGCCAGAAACGTGAGCTGTCAGGTGTCAGCATCTCGTCTGCAAGGATAACCTCACCATTTTTATCAACACCGTATTCAAATTTGGTATCTGCTATGATGATTCCGCGAGTGAGAGCGTAGTCAGCGCATTTTTTGTAAAGAGCTATTGTATAATCTCTGATCTTGGTAGCATAGTCTGCGCCGTGGCCAGGGAACTCTTTTTCAAGAACTTCGACGCTACGCTCGAAATTGATGTTCTCATCGTGATCACCAATTTCTGCCTTAGTGCTAGGAGTGTAGATAGGCTGCGGAAGCTTGTCGCATTCTTTTAATCCTTCAGGAAGCTTGATACCACAAACGGTACCATTTTCCTGATAGCTCTTCCAACCACTTCCTGTTATATAGCCGCGAACGATACACTCAACAGGGATCATTCTAAGCTTTTTGCAAAGCATGCTGTTACCTGTAAAATCAGGAGTTCTGAAATATTCAGGCATATCAGCGTTATCAACGCTTACCATGTGGTTCTTAACAACATCTTTTGTGTAATCAAACCAAAATCTTGACATCTGTGTTAATACGGCGCCTTTTTTTGTTACCTTGTTTTTCAGAATAACATCAAAGGCTGAAATTCTGTCGGTAGCAACCATGATAAGGTTCTCACCGATATCGTAGATTTCTCTTACTTTTCCTTCTTTTACTGGCTTAAATTCCTGCATGCTCATACTCCTCCATTCATTTCATTCATGGAATTCGCATGTCCATTTAAAGTTGCCTATGGCAAGAGGACATGCTCACTCCTGTATCATTTTCTTACGTCCTCATCAGTAAATGATTCGGACTGTAATTCACTTGAATGATTAATCATCCTCTTCCTCATCAGCGGCAGTGTTATAAACTGTACGTTTTCTTGCCATTTCATCATTTTCAAGGTACTCATCATAAGTAGAACGCTTATCTATAAGTGAACCATCAGGGAGAATCTCCATGATTCTGTTAGCTGTTGTCTGAACAACCTGGTGGTCACGGCAGGCGAATAATTCAACACCTGGGAACTTGATCATTCCATCGTTAAGAGCAGAGATGGATTCCATATCAAGGTGGTTGGTAGGCTCATCGAAGATAAGGCAGTTTGCACCGCTTATCATCATCTTGGAAAGAAGGCAACGAACCTTCTCGCCACCGGAGAGAACCTTAACCTTTTTAACTCCGTCTTCACCGGCAAAGAGCATACGTCCAAGGAAGCCTCTTACATAAGTAGCATCCTTGATCTCTGAATAACCTGTTAGCCATTCGGTGATTGTATAATCGTTGTCGAATTCTTTTGTGTTGTCCTTAGGGAAGTAGGCCTGAGATGTTGTAACTCCCCATTTGTATGTTCCTGCATCAGGCTCAAGTTCACCTGTAAGAATCTGGAAGAGAGTAGTCTTTGCAAGCTCATTACCACCTACAAAAGCAATCTTATCATCACGCTGAACAACAAAAGATACGTTATCAAGAACCTTCTCGCCATTTATTGTTTTGGTAAGACCATCAACGGTAAGAACTTCGTTACCGATTTCTCTGTCAGGTCTGAAGTCAATATATGGATATTTTCTGCTGGAAGGCTTGATTGTATCAAGCTCGATCTTTTCAAGAGCTTTCTTTCTGGAAGTAGCCTGCTTGGACTTACTTGCGTTAGCAGAGAAACGGGCGATGAACTCTTTTAACTCTTTGATCTGTTCTTCCTTCTTCTTGTTGGCTTCCTTCATTTGACGAATCATCAGCTGGCTTGATTCATACCAGAAATCATAGTTGCCGGCATAGAGCTGAATCTTGCCATAATCTATATCAGCGATATAAGTACAAACCTTATTAAGGAAATAACGGTCATGAGATACTACAATGACTGTGTTCTCAAAGTTAATAAGGAACTCTTCAAGCCATGCGATAGCATCAAGATCAAGATGGTTGGTTGGCTCGTCCAGGAGAAGAATATCCGGATTACCAAAAAGAGCTCTTGCAAGAAGAACCTTAACCTTCTGAGCACCATCCAGCTCTTTCATGAGTTTGTAGTGGTATTCTGTATCGATTCCAAGGCCGTTAAGAAGTGACTCTGCATCTGACTCAGCTTCCCAGCCGTTCATCTCGGCAAATTCAGCCTCAAGCTCACTGGCTCTGATTCCATCTTCATCAGTGAAATCTTCCTTGGCATAAATAGCATCCTTTTCATTTTTGATCTCGAAAAGACGTGCATTACCAGCAATTACTGTATCGAGAACAACGTTCTCATCATATTTAAAGTGATCCTGCTCCAGGAAAGAAAGACGTTCGCCGTCTGAGATTACTACATCACCGTTAGTAGTTTCAATCTGACCTGATAAGATCTTAAGAAATGTAGACTTACCTGCACCGTTTGCTCCGATGATACCGTAGCAGTTACCAGGTGTGAATTTAATGTTTACTTCTTCAAAAAGAGCTTTTTTACCAACTCTTAAGGTTACGTTATTTGCACTAATCATTAAAAAATAACCTCACATATTTTTCTAAAACTTATCCTTTGCAACAGTTCGTATTATATGGGAATCTTCCATAAAATGCAATAAATATTAATAAGTAAGTAGAGAACAGCCTTTTTTATTATCCATGAAGAGATAAAATGTTTATATATAGCATTTTTCTTAGCAATAATTCGCTCACTTTTTATATAAAAGTCATTTCAGGAGGAAATAGTTAATGGAAAAAAATGTATATGATGCTTATTCAATCAAGAATCAGGCCAAGATAATTACTGTTCCCGCCGGAAGGCTTTCATTGCATTAATAAAATGGACGAAAATGGCAAGAAATAGCGCTAAAATAGGTTTCCGTGAAGAATATATATGCTGTAATCTTAAGTGGAGATTAGCAATTCTTTAGGCATAGTGTCTTTTTTGAATATAGCTGATTTACTTAAAATTATTATTGGGTGCGGGGGACCTATGGGGGAATTTATTACTTTATCCGTTGATGACAATATGACAGATTCAGAGCTGGCTCTGTTAAACGGAGGATGGAACAAAAGAAGACTTGTCGATGACTTAGATATTTCTGAGCTGGGGAAGCGTGATGTGAAGGTTTTTAAGGCTACGGTTCCTGAGTTTGGAACCTATAGAGTGGAATTTGCCATCAGGGCAGGGCAAAAAGATATCGAGAACATGACTCTTTTTGCTGGCAGAAGAAATATGGTGGCTAAGTCTGTCTATGTTCGAAAAGGGGAGCTTTTTTACAAACTTTTTTATCAGGCAGTATTTCCATACATTCCGGCGCTTTCTTCAAAAAGGCGAAATGATATGTCTGTATATATCAGCATTTCTGGCCTTACTCCGGATTTTGATGAAAACAATATTGAGATTAACATCTACAGAGAGGATGTGCCTGTGATCTGGGTGGCGGGAGATTCAACGCTTACGGACCAGAATGCAGGTGTCCCATATTATCCATATGGAAGCTGCACGGGCTGGGCTCAGACTCTTCAAAGATATGTGGATAGAGCGGCTGTCTGCAATCTTTCCCATTCGGGACTTACTACCAACTGCTTTAGAGATGACGGGCATTATGATATTTTCCGCAATTTCGTAAGACGCGGAGATTACTTTATAATGCAGTTTGGACACAATGATCAGAAGAGAAGAAACTTAAGTGCATTTGGCGGCTATAAGGACAATCTTAAAAAGTATGTCGATGAGGCAAGAACCTATGGAGCAACCCCTATAATATGTTCACCCATGAGCCGTATTCCACTTGCTCTTTCTGAAACTGAAGCCAAAGAACTCTCTATGTCAAGACGTTATTCTCTTTTATATGAATATGCTTGTGCCTGCAAGGAAGTCTGTACTGAACATGATGTGTGCTTTATAGACCTTCATAAAAAGACCTTAAGAAAGTGGGTTGAACTTGGCGATAAAGCCAAAGATTACTTTATGCCCGCGGACATTACCCATACCAATGAGTACGGAGCTCTTTTAACTGCCAATTTCTTCATGTGTGAACTTCGTAAAAAAGGCAGTTTCGAATTTGATAATGGAGCAGAGCTTACATGCGTTTCTCCAGATATGGATACCAAGATCCTGCCTGCAGAAAAAGCTGCTCCTGACATATTTAGCATTGAACCACCTTATGTGGACATTAAAGATATATCTATGGCAGAGCAGGAGGGAATCAGAAAAGCCTTCAGATATGGACTTTTGGACCCTTGCGTCATGTACCTTCATCCATATGACGTCATGCCCAGAGGACAACTCCTTATGGTCATGTTTAATGCCTTCAGAATGGCAGGCGTACGTCCCTACAAAAAGAAATACTCCGACATTAAAGTCGACGAATGGATTTCCGGCTATGTTCAGGCTTTGATAAATGAAGGCCTCCTAAGTGATGAAACTTCTGATGAAAACTCTGATCAAAATGGAAATGGTACAGATCCGGGACACGCAGACCTTTTTCGCCCCGACGATCCCTTAAACTACGTCGAATTTGCAGATTTTCTTATTAGTAAGATTAGAAAAGATGGTAAACTTTCTGCCCTTGAAAATGCAAAAGAAACCAAAAAGAGTGAAGAGTTTGACGTTAATGACGATTCAAAAGATAATTCACTAACATCTGGTTCTAATGTAGAAACATCAATACGACTAGGCTTGTTCAAATCAGACATTCCGGATTCATCAGTACCAATAAACAGGGCAGAAGTGTACACCGCTTTAGCAAACTATATGGACATCGTAAATAACGCTAATCAGTCACTTCCGACAGATGCTGAAGTTCATCCGGTTCATTGATACAGCTGTAGTGGTATTCAAGGAGGCAAAGGGCCAGGTATCCTGGCCCTCGCCTCATCCCCAATATTTCACAATGTAGTGGTCTAATCTCTACCTCTCGATGCCCCAGAAGAACAGCCCCAGCATTCCGGGCCCCACGTGTGATCCTGAAAATGGTTCATGCATGCAGATCGTGATATTTGCATCTGGATTTACACCCTTCACAAGCTCTGCCAGTGCATTAGCATCCTCAAGACAGTCACCATGAGAAATGAATACATCATTCTCATTTTCCATTCTCTTTTCCGAATACTTCGCAATCAACCCATTAATCGCATTCTTACGGCCTCTCACCTTATTGCAGGAGATGATATGACCTGTGCTGTCACCAAAAAGAATAGGCTTGATGTTCAGAATAGTTCCGATGTTCGCTGTAACGCCACTTACACGGCCTGTTCTCTTTAGGAAATTAAGGTCATCAACAGTAAAATACTGACACGCATGTGGCACAGCCTCATCCAAAATTTTTGCAGCCTCTCTGGAATCAACATCCTCAGCATTTAGCTGCGCAGCCTTTAAGGCCAGAATGCCATTTCCAAATCCGCATCCATGAGAATCTACTATATGAATAAAACAATCCGGATATTCTTCCATAAGTTCATTTGCTGCTGCTATAGCAGCATTATAAGTTCCACTGATCCCTGAGCTCATGGAAATATAGATAATATCCTTACCCTTGCTTACATAAGGAGTAAAGTGATTCAAAAAAAGCTGAGTATTTAAAAGACTTGTTTTGATGTTGGCTCCGGCACGAAGACTATCATAATAGGTATGACCGTCAAAATTATCAATGTCACCACTATAGGTAACAGAAGTATCATTAACAAGATAGTCACAGGGTAATATTACTATCTCTTTAGCTTTGCTCTGTGGCAGATTGGCACATCCATCTGCAAACACGGTAAAAGACATGTTGTAAACCTCGCACAATATAATTTTTTACTAAACATAACGAAATTTATTATATCATACTTCATTTTGTAGTAACATATACTATATCTAGTACTTTTAACTTAATACATGCGGCGTCATGGGGAAATATACGTCGCGGGGATTCTATCATTTTTGCTACATGGGGGACAGCATATGGTTTTTAACAAGAAGAGAACAATTCTAATCGGTTTTGCATTTATGTCTATCTGCGCGTTCTGGCAGTTCTATGACAATGAAATTCCCAAGATTCTCAAGTACACATTTAATCTTGGTGAGACACTTACAGGAGTCGTAATGGCACTGGACAATGTTCTTGCACTTTTCATGTTGCCGTTTTTTGGCTCACTATCAGATAAGACAGATTCGAGATTTGGAAAAAGAATGCCTTACATTGTTATAGGAACCTGTTTATCTACAACCCTTCTGACAATCCTTATTATTTTTGCCAGACCAAGTGGGAGCCTTCCTTTCTTTATTGTTGTTTTACTTTTGCTTCTGATTGCAATGGGAATCTACAGGTCTCCGGCAGTATCACTTATGCCCGACCTTACACCGGCTCCTTTTAGAAGCTCAGCCAATGCAATAATCAATCTTATGGGAACTCTTGGCGGAATTTATATCCTCGTCATGATAAAGGTTCTGCTTAAAGAGGCTGATGATCCGGCAAAGACCAATTATATTCCTCTTATGCTAAGTCTGGTTTTATTCATGATTCTTTCTATCGTAGTTGTTTTTTGTGTTATTAACGAAAAAAAGATAAAAGAGGAAATTCATCAGGAAGGCGGACTTCATTCACTGGGCGATACCTTTGATAATGATTCTGAACCTGACAGATCCAGCCAGACTGAAAGCTTTGATGAAGGCACGGTTACAAAAGTTATGCCAAAAGAAGTAAAGAGAAGTCTCATTTTCCTTCTCGTTTCAGTATTTTTGTGGTTCACCGCTTACAATGCTGTAACTACAGCTTTTTCCAGATTCGTAGGAGTAGTTTGGAATTTACATGATAATGCCTATGCAACCTGCCTTTTGGTTGCAACTATTGCCGCAACTTTAAGCTACGTTCCAATTGCTTTTATATCAAATAAGATTGGAAGAAAAAGAACTATTCTTATAGGAATAGCCCTCATGGGAGCAAGCTATATCATAACCGGTCTGTATCCGCATTTTTCAACTTCCATCAATATCTTTTTCGCCCTGGTTGGAATAGGCTGGGCAGCCATTAATGTTAATTCTTATCCTATGGTGGTGGAGATGAGTAAGGCCGGAGATATAGGTAAGTTTACAGGAACCTATTATACCTTCTCTATGGCAGCGCAGGTATTTACACCTATTTTCTCAGGCTTTTTGCTGGAACATGTTTCCTATAAGACTCTTTTCCCATATGCATTTATCTTTTCAGCTCTTGCGTTTGTAACAATGCTGATGGTTAAGCACGGAGATGTTAAGCCACCTAAGAAGGATAGTATTTTGGAAAACTTTGATGTCGACGACTGATCTAAAATAGGACCAAATTGTAGTTGAAAATGCTCAGATGTGGCAGGATAAGTAATCGTCTTGCCACATTTTTTTATGATAAAATTACTTCTGCAAGAAGATTTTTTCGGAAATTAATTTGTCTAAAGATAAGGTGAGAATATGATTACATATAACACTAGGTTTCAGAATGTTCCAGAATCAAAGGCTATAGAATATGCGATTAATTCACTGAAAAGAGATATTGTAAATACCTGTAAAAATACTGATATCGAAGGCTGCAATATCACTTTTAGAAAAGATGATTCAATAGAAAAAGAATGCTTTGTTGTTTTGGCAGCGTCTTCAAATTTGGAAATAGCAGCAAGTGATGAACTTGGCTTTATCTATGGCATTTATCACATCAGTAAAAACTTTCTTGGTGTTAATGAGTTCTTTTTTTGGAATGAAAGTTTTTTTACCAAGAAAGAAGGTTATGAGGTTTTGGAGGGCTACTACTATAGATCAAAGCCATCTAAAGTCAGATTCCGTGGCTGGTTTATAAATGATGAAGTGCTACTTGATGACTGGAAGATTGACGGAGATAATGACAAGCCCTGGGAAATGGCTTTTGAAACACTGCTTCGCTGCGGTGGAAACATGACGATTCCGGGGACTGATCTGAATGCGCATATTTACAATAAACTTGCTTCGCAGATGGGACTTATGGTGACTCATCATCATGCTGAGCCTCTCGGAGCTCAGATGTTCGCAAGGGCTTATCCTGATCTGGATGCCTCTTATGACAAGTACCCTGATCTTTTTGAGGGATTATGGAAAAAAGCCATTGACGCACAAAAAGACTACAAGGTTATATGGAATCTGGGCTTTAGAGGACAGGGGGACAGACCATTTTGGGCTGATGATCCGACCTATGATACTGATGAGAAGAGGGGAGAGCTGATCAGCACTCTTATAAGAAAACAGTATGACCTCATCAGAGAAGTGGATAAGGATGCTATATGCTGTACCAATCTTTATGGCGAGATAATGGAATTGTATAAAAAGGGCTTTATCAATCTTCCGGAAGACGTGATTTTTATCTGGGCTGATAACGGCTTTGGAAAGATGGTTTCAAGACGTCAGGGAAATCATAATCCGAGAACCTATGCGCTTCCAATGACTCTAGATGAGGGCAGGCACGGAATCTATTATCATGCTTCTTTTTATGATCTTCAGGCTGCAGCGCAGATGACAATGCTTCCTAATTCATCTGAATTTGTTGTAAAGGAACTATTGGATGTCTTTGACCATAAAGCTGATGAATTCTGGATAATTAACTGCTCCAATATTAAACCACATGCTTTTATGTTGGATTTGATCTCGAAGCTGTGGAGAGATGGCCCTGCCTTTGTGAATGATCATGCTGAAATATCTGCGATTGCACCTGATGTTATAAAAAGATATACAGATGAACATACAAGGGATTATTGCAGGAATTATTATGGTGGCTGTGGGGAAAGGCCAGTTGAACAGATTGCAGATTTATACAGAATGTGGCCGGAGTATTGCCCTAAGTATGGACTAAACGAAGATGATCACGCCGGTGAGCAGTTTGCTCAGCATGGAGCGAGAGTTTTAACAGGTGCACTAATAACTAATTTTGACAGTAATGATCCGGCACAGACTAAATATGCTCCTGAATGGCTCTGGTTTTCAAATAAAAAGACTCTTTTGGAGCAGGTTAATGATTACAAAAAGATTATTGAGCCTGCTGTTAAGGGCTATGAGGAATATCTTGAAAAGTGCAGGAAGGTAGCAGGCAGTCTTTTTAAAGAGGGAGATAAGGAAACATCTACTATACTGCAGAATACGCTTATCTGGCAGGTGGAATATCATTATTACGGGTATCTTGGCGCTCTTTGTATATGCAGGGCTTTAGAAAAAGTTCTTGGAACAGGAAAAACTACATCCGAAACTGATGGGGGTGACGTATCTGATAATGAATTAGGAAAAGGTGCAGACAGTGAAAATGAAGAGGTTGTTGATTGTATTTCTCAGGGAATGAACAGGCAAGGAGAGCCGGATTATCTGGCAGCTTTTATAGAAGCGGGAAATGCAGCAAAGGCTTTCAAAGAAGGTTATGATTCCATGAGAAGTCATGAGCGTGGAGTGTTTGAAGGGTTTTTTTATAACGACTGCGAAGCAGATATAAGACAGTCTTGTTACGTGGCAAAAGGACTTATGGCGTTTCTAAGATTCCATGGTGATGGTCCGCATTTCTATAAATGGCAACGTATGTTCCAGCAGGATGCAGGCGGTGACAGGGTTCATCTTATTTTGAGAATAAAAAGACATCTATCCGATGAGGAATTGTTTGGGCTTATAACTTCTAAATGATAGCTGATGGCGTATTTATCAGAATGTGAACACTATTGAGATGGGAAATAGTTAATTTATAATTTTTTTTGTTGCGTAATACATAATAAGGCTGTAAAATATTTAGCGGACAAGCTCTGTTAGAAATTTAACGCATTTTGTTTTCTTGAAATGTAAGCTTTTTACTAGCTTTAGGGTTTGTCATATTGGGTTTAGGAAGTGGTTTAGATGTTAGCATTAAAAGCTATTGGCATAGTTTTAATATTGATTATCATTCTGTATTTTTTGATGATAATGCCAAGAGTAGTGAACAAACCATCCAGAGAACCATACACAGGTGTTTTATATGCGCATAGGGGACTTCATGATAATGAAAGCGATGCACCTGAGAATTCAATGGCCGCTTTTAGAAAGGCTGTTGATGCTGGATACGGAATCGAATGTGATGTCCAGCTTACTAAGGATGGGGTTCCAGTTATTTTCCATGATTTTACATTGGCAAGAATTGCCAGATATCCTGAGAACGAGATACCGGCTGACGCAATAGTTAATCCTGATGGCAGTTTAGGTGTAAAGGGCAAGGTTATCGACTACACATATGAGGAACTTTTAAATTTCCATTTACTTGGTTCTGATGAGAAAATCCCTAAATTTGAGGAGTTTCTTGCAATGGTAAATGGTAAAATACCTCTTATTGTGGAACTTAAGATAGAGTATAAGGATATATCAGTTTGTCCCAAGGTTGATGAACTTCTTTCTAATTATAAAGGTGTTTACTGTATCGAATCCTTTAATCCTTTAGGAGTTTACTGGTACAAAAAGAATCGTCCATTAGTCTTCAGAGGGCAGCTTTCTGATGCGTTCCATAGAGATAAGCCCGAAGAATTTAAAGGACCACTGTACTTTGTACTGACTAATTTGTTATTAAACTTTTTGACAAGGCCTGATTTTGTGGCATTCAATCACAAGTATTCAGAGTGTCTGTCAAGAAGGCTTTGCAGAAACTTATATGGCAACGTTGCCGCTGCCTGGACTATTAAGAGTGAAGCGGATTTAGAGCGTGCCCGTAAGCGTTTCGATATTTTCATTTTTGACAGCTTTATCCCAAGCAGTGGGCCTAAAGCGTAATATATGGTAATTACATGCAGACATGCCACAATAAGCTTCTGTGATGATACATATGGTCATGACTACAGGTTGTGGATATATGTATCGTTGCGGAAGCATACGGTAGGATGCAGTGATTATAATAAATGCACAATATGAAAGGTGTCGCTTATATAGAGGAGCGACAGGAAAGGTAAAAACATGGCGAACAAGTGGGTTTATATGTTTAGCGAAGGTAACATGACAATGCGTAACCTTCTCGGTGGTAAGGGTGCTAACCTTGCTGAGATGACAAGTATTGGCCTTCCAGTACCACAGGGCTTCACAATCACAACAGAAGCCTGCACACAGTATTACGAAGATGGTCGTAAGATCAATGACGAAATCATGGCTCAGGCTATGGAAGGCGTTAAGAAGATGGAGGAGCTCAACGGTAAGAAGTTTGGTGATCTTCAGAATCCTCTTCTTGTATCAGTTCGTTCAGGTGCTCGTGCATCTATGCCTGGTATGATGGATACAATTCTTAACCTTGGTCTTAATGACGACGTTGTTGCTGCAATGATCAAGGGCAATCCTGATCCTGCATTCGAGCGTTTCGTATATGATTCATATCGTCGTTTCATCCAGATGTTCTCAGACGTTGTTATGGAAGTTGGTAAGAAGTACTTCGAGCAGCTTATCGATGCAATGAAAGAGAAGAAGGGTGTTAAGTTTGACGTTGACCTTACAGCAGCTGATCTTAAGGAACTTGCTGAACAGTTCAAGGCTGAGTACAAGAATCAGCTTGGTAAGGATTTCCCTTCAGATCCTGTTGAGCAGCTTAAGCTCGCTATCGAGGCTGTATTCCGTTCATGGGATAATCCTCGTGCTAACGTATATCGTCGTGATAACGATATCCCATATTCATGGGGAACAGCTGTTAACGTAATGCCTATGGTATTCGGTAACCTTAACAATGAGTCTGGTACAGGTGTTGCATTCACACGTGACCCTGCAACAGGTGAGAATAAGCTTATGGGTGAGTTCCTTATCAACGCTCAGGGTGAGGACGTAGTTGCCGGTGTTCGTACACCTATGCCAATCGCTCAGATGGAGAAGGAATTCCCAGAAGCATACGCAGAGTTCATCAAGGTTTGTGAGACTCTTGAGAACCACTATCATGACATGCAGGATATGGAGTTCACTGTTGAGAACAAGAAGCTCTATATGCTTCAGTGCCGTAATGGTAAGAGAACAGCTCCTGCTGCTCTTAAGATTGCTTGCGACCTCGTTGATGAGGGACACAAGACTCCAGAAGAAGCTGTAGCAATGATCGATCCTAGAAACCTTGATACACTTCTTCACCCTCAGTTTGATGCTGCTGCTCTTAAGGCTGCAACACCTATCGGTAAGGGTCTTGGTGCTTCTCCTGGAGCTGCTTGCGGTAAGGTTGTATTCACAGCTGATGACGCTGTAGCTTGGGCTGAGAGAGGCGAGAAGGTTGTACTTGTTCGTCTTGAGACATCTCCTGAGGATATCACAGGTATGAAGGCTGCTCAGGGTATCCTTACAGTTCGTGGTGGTATGACATCACACGCTGCCGTTGTTGCTCGTGGTATGGGTGAGTGCTGCGTATCAGGTTGTGGCGACATCAACATGGACGAAGAGAACAAGAAGTTCACACTTGCTGGAAAAGAGTTCCACGAGGGAGACTTCATTTCAATCGATGGTACAACAGGTAACATCTATGATGGTCAGATCGCAACAGTTGACGCTCAGATCGCCGGCGAGTTCGGACGTATCATGGCTTGGGCTGATGAGTTCAGAAGACTTAAGGTTCGTACAAACGCTGATACACCTGCTGATGCTAAGAAGGCTAGAGAGCTTGGTGCTGAGGGTATTGGTCTTTGCCGTACAGAGCACATGTTCTTCGAGGAAGACAGAATTGCTGCATTCCGTGAGATGATCTGCTCAGATACAGTAGAAGAGAGAGAAGCTGCTCTTGAGAAGATCCTTCCTTATCAGCAGAACGACTTCAAGGCTCTTTATGAGGCTCTTGAGGGATGCCCTGTTACAATCAGATTCCTTGATCCACCACTTCACGAGTTTGTTCCTACAACTGAGGATGAGATCAAGAAGCTTGCTGATGCAAAGAATAAGAGCGTAGAAGAGATCAAGGCTATCATCAACTCACTTCATGAGTTCAACCCTATGATGGGTCACAGAGGATGCCGTCTTGCAGTTACATATCCTGAAATTGCTAAGATGCAGACAAAGGCTGTTATCCGTGCAGCTCTTGAAGTTCAGAAGGCACATGCTGACTGGAACGTTAAGCCTGAAATCATGATTCCTCTTGTATGTGAGGTTAAGGAGCTTAAGTACGTTAAGAAGGTAGTAGTAGAGACAGCTGATGCTGAGATCGCTGCTGCAGGCGCTAAGCTTGAGTATGAAGTTGGTACAATGATCGAGATCCCAAGAGCTGCTCTTACAGCTGATGAGATCGCTAAGGAAGCTGACTTCTTCTGCTTCGGTACAAACGACCTTACACAGATGACATTTGGTTTCTCACGTGATGATGCTGGTAAGTTCCTTAACGCCTACTATGATACAAAGATCTTCGAGAACGATCCATTTGCTAAGCTTGACCAGACTGGTGTTGGTAAGCTTATGGAGATGTCACTTAAGCTTGGTAAGCCAGTAAATCCTAAGCTTCATGTTGGTATCTGTGGTGAGCACGGTGGAGATCCTTCATCTGTTGAGTTCTGCCACAAGATTGGTCTTGATTATGTATCATGCTCACCATTCCGTGTTCCTGTTGCTAGACTTGCTGCTGCTCAGGCTGCTATCGCTGAGAAGGCTGCTAAGAAGAACTGCAACTGCGAAGGTGATGCAAAGAAGTCTTTCGTAGACGATGAGACAAAGGCTAAGCTTGAGGAAGTTGCAAAGAAGGCTGAAGAAGTAGCTAAAGAGCTTGCTGAGCAGTCTGCTGATGTAGCTAAGGCTGGATTTGAAGGTCTTAAGGCTGGTGTAGATGCAGCTGTTAAGGCTTACAAAGAGAGCAGAAATAAATAATTTCTGAAATAGGATTATTAAAGGGGAACTATTCCTAAGGGGGTAGTTCTCCTTTTTTGTTATGAAAGAAAATAAAGCTAAAAACATCTAATTATGATTAAATAATCTTTTAATACTTTATTTATTTTTGGATACGTTTTTTTATGTTATAGTCAAAGAGGACTGTCGGTATAGCGACAATTAGTTGACGTGGAAAGGATGAAATATGGAAAAAAAGCGTGGTTCTCTTATGGCTCCTATCGTAGGGTCTATTTTTCTTGCAGTGTTTATAACTGCTGTATGTATTGCTACGTTCAATATTGTTAACAATGTATCCAATAACACTGAGCAGACTGAGGCTTATACACTGAGACTTTTAGAAGATATTAAGACAGAGCTTAAAAATGAGACTCAGGTTGCAATGAGCGTATGCCAGTTTATGTATGGTAAGTACGAAGCTGGGGAGATGACTATGGAAGAAGCTCAGAAAGCAGCTGCTGATATCATTAGAGATATGAAATATAATGATGGAAGCGGATATTTTTGGGTTGACACATCAAAGGGTATTAATGTTGTTTTGCTTGGGCGTGATACAGAAGGACAGTCGAGATGGGATTCTGTAGATCCTAATGGCACATATTTCATTCAGGAAATGATCAAAAATGGTATGCAGGACGGAGGTGGATACACAGAGCTTATGTTTGCTAAGCCGGGGGAGACAGAACCGCTTCCTAAGATTAATTACACAGCATATTTTGAGCCGTTTGACTGGGTTATGGGAACCGGTGTATGGGTTGATCATATAGACGGACTTGCTGCGGTATATAAAACAAATGCATATGCTTCACTTAACAAAACTGTGCTGCAATCAATCATACTATTTGTAGTTTTGGTTGTAATTGGTGTTGCAATTGCTATCTATATGGGAAAAAGAATTACAAACCCGCTTATTCTTGCAACTAACCAGATGGTTCGTATGTCCAATAATGATTTCTCTGACAATGAAGATATGGAAAAAGTCAGAAAACTTCCTGAGAGAGAAAAAAATGAGATTGGGCAGATTTCACAGGCTCTTAATCTGATGCATGAAAACATCAGAGATCTTATGGTGAAGATTTCAGATACTACAGCTTATGTTGCATCTGCTTCAGAAGAGCTTTCAGCGAGCGCATCTCAGTCTGCTGAGGCCAGTGAGATGGTTGCAAACTCCTGTACTAATGTTGCAGGTTCCTGCAATGGACAGATAAGGGCTGTTGAAGGCGCCAGTGAGGAGACTAAAGCATTTGTAAATAATATGCAGGAGTTCCAGGATGCAATAAGCAGAACTACTGAGATGATCAATAATACAAATGAAGCTGCTAAAAAGGGCGCTTCTGATATGACAAATGCGACAAATATGATGAGATCTATCAAGGAATCTGTTGAGAATACAGCATCTGTTGTAGAAGCTCTTGGTGAACAGTTAAAGAACATAGATACATTTGTTGATACAATTGCTGAAATCGCCAGCCAGACAAACCTTCTTTCACTTAATGCCAGCATTGAAGCTGCAAGAGCCGGTGAGATGGGAAAGGGCTTTGCAGTAGTTGCCAGTGAGATCAGTAAGCTTGCTGATCAGTCTAATGAGGCGGCAGCGAATATTACAAGCCTTATAGCTGAAATCATGAAGAATTCGGATGAGGCTGTCGAGGCTATGAGAAGCGGTGCTCAGAACGTTGTGGAAGGAACAGAGACTGTTAACGAAGCGGGAAATACCTTCAGCAATATCGTGGATATGGTTTACTCTATTTCTGAGCAGTCAGAAAGAATGAGCGAGATTGTAAAACAGCTATCTAACGGAACCGAGACGATTGCTGAGAATATCCAGAAGATTGAAAACATGAGTATAAGTGTTGCGGATGAGACGCAGAATGTATCTGCTGCATCACAGCAGCAGACAGCTTCAACTCATGAAGTTGCAGAAGCTTCCGATAAGCTGGCAGATAATGCCCAGGAATTGCAGAACTTTGTAGCAAGGTTCAGCCTGTAAATTCGAATAAACATATTGTTAGTAAAGATATAATTTGTCGGGACGATTTATGACTTTAAGGTAGTCACAAAATCGTCCCGTTTTTGACTTTTTATAGAGTTATATTTCGTTGAGAAATGAATACTATAGTGATAAAATTAATTTGTATACTCTGATATTCCTAAGGAGCTTATGAATGACAGGTCAAGATATTGATCTAATCAACGAATTAAATGTATATACAGGTCTTGATTCTTTTAATAGTAGCGTTCTGGAAAAAGAGTTAAACCGTTGCGGCGAACTAGGGGCCAATGTTGAAAAAATAAAGGCCCTTGGCTTTAATGCGCTTCAGCTGACTGAGATAAGAAAAGGCCTGGAAGATGAAAAAGTTGATGTAAATAAATACCTTAATCCAAAGCTATCATGGGTAGATATGGAGGAAATGCGCCTTGAGATGACTCAGGGAATTGATATGTCCATGTATCGCCAGCAGGGCTTTGACAGTCAGCAGCTTTTCCAGATACGAAAAGGTATCTCTGAGGGAATAGACGTTTCAATATACGCCAAAAAAGTGTATCTTTCCGGTCAAATGAGAGAGCTCAGAAAAGGTCTCGAAAAAGGTAATGATGTTCCGATTATCTTTTTCCAGGATCCTGCTTTTGATGCGCTGCAGATGAGGGAAATCAGAAAAGGCCTGCAGGCCGGAATCGATATTTCCGGTTATGCCAAGATAGATATTTCTCATATGAAAATGCGTGCTATAAGAGAAAGTGCTGAGGATGGACTTTTCTTCGATGAAGCAGAGATTACAAGATATACAGCTGCAATCTTAAATGAGCTGCATCAGGCATATCTCGATAAGGTGGAGATAAGTAGTTATGTTAAAAGACGCTACGATGCAGATCAGATTGAACAGATAAGACTTAGTTTAAAAGAAAATATTGATATTCAGCGCTATATTTCTATTGAGATGAGAGGCGATGCCATAAAGGAAATACGATTGGGCCTTGAGGAGGGCCTTGACGTAGGACGTTATGCAGATGCTGCCTATGGATGGCAACAGATGTATGAAATGCGTACCGGACTTGAGCATCAGATAGATATTTCGCCATATTGTAAGGTGTTATACAGAGCCGATCAGATGCGTGAGATCAGACTTGGCTTAGAGGCCGGACTAGATATCTCAAAGTATTCCTCTATGATGTATACTGCCAGGGATATGCGCCGCATAAGAGAAAGACTATTAAGTGGCGATATCCAGAAGGCTTCAGTTGAAAGCGGCATTGAAGGCTCTGTTCTTGACAGAACAGGTGGTATATCGGATCAGACAGTTCTTTTATCATCTATGTTATCTAACAGGGATGATTATGTTTCAATTTCTGATAATAAGATGAAATGCTGGATGAAGTTGCCGGCAAGAAGCGATGGAATCGCATATACTGAGGATATAGTCCTGACATTTCTGTTTAAAATCAAAGTCAGATATGGTTTAGATAAAGAACAGATCAAAAAGATGATTGCCAGCGCAGAACATGAGCTGAAGTTTTTGGTTGCATCCGGAAAAGAGCCTGTTAATGGGAACGATGGATATTACGAGTATTTTTTTGATACTGAAAGAGAAACTGCATTTTCTATTGACAAGGACGGAGGCATTGATTTTAGCAATGTGGATTTGATGCAACAGATCCACGTGGGAGATAAGATTGCGCTTTACCACAAGGCTACAAGAGGAACTGACGGTTTTAATATTTTTGGCGAAATTTCGAAAGCTACGAATGGTAAGGAAATCCCGATTCTCAAAGGAGAGGGATTCATGATAATGAATGACAGAGTGACCTATGTAGCCAAATACACAGGTGCCATTAGCATGGATGATGGAGCGGTTA
Organism: uncultured Butyrivibrio sp.; assembly: GCF_947169445.1. GTDB lineage: Bacteria > Bacillota > Clostridia > Lachnospirales > Lachnospiraceae > Butyrivibrio. Next base: position 216,522 of record NZ_CAMVPU010000001.1, read on the forward strand.
ATATTAAGAAGATAATGATTGTCCCTGAGGTCAGGATTACAGATAAAAAGATTGTTTATGATGGCGTAGTTTATGTTAAAGGGGATGTTAATTCAGGAAGTGAGATAAAGGCAACCGGTGATATTATTATAGGTGGCCACATGGAAAGCTCACATGTTGAGAGTAACTGCAACGTTATCATTGCAGGTGGTGCAACTTGTCCTATAAGAGGGAAAATTCTTGCAGGCGGCAATGTTACAGCCAAGTTTTTCGATGGTGTTGAGATAGAAGGAAAGAATATTTCTTCCAATTATTTTATAAATTGCACAATAAGGGCCAGAGGTTTTATTACGACCTATGGAAGGCAGGGTATGATCTATGGAGGTTCTGCTCAGAGTCTTGAAGGTATTATTTCTGCTTCGATAGGCAATAAGAGCGGCGCTAAGACTCTTATTACACTTGGTGTTAGCGGGGCAATCCTTGCGGAGTACAACACCCTTCAAAAACAGATAAGCCGTGAGGCTGAGGAACTTAAGACTCTTGCAAAAGAAAAGGAAAGACTTCAGGAATTTGGCGGTTCCGTAGACCGGCAGACTATGCAGTGGAAGATTAAGATAAATGCTGCGGTAGCATCAAAAGAAATAATTATTAAACGTCTTTTGGAACAGAAATCCAAAATGGATGGAGAAATTGAAAAGGGAAGTCAGGCAAAGGCAACTGTTACGGAGATGGTCTATGCCGGAACAACTTTTATTATTGACGGACTTGCTTATAAGGTTACTGAGGATAGAAAAACTATCGATAAGATTGTATTCAGGACCGATGCAAAAAAGGAAAAAGTTATCATATTATAAGTATGCTCAAAGAGAAGTTGGATTTTTTTGACCGGCTTCTCTTTTATATTGTAAATTGTTAAGCCTTTTTTTATAATAGAAGATGATTGTATTGGGGGTTAAAAAATGAGTATAAAGGAATTGCTTAACGAGATTCTTCTCAAAGATAAGGCGTTTATTCATTTACCATTTGGGGATGGCAAATACGATATCTATGAGTCTGTAGTGGTCACCTGGATCATTATGGCAGTTATTTTAGTTGCTCTACTAGTTCTTACCCGTGATTTTAAAGTTCATAATATTTCCAAGAGGCAGGCTGCAGTTGAGACCTTTGTGGGATGGCTTCGTGGAATCGTTGGAGGAATGCTTGGGGATGAGGGAGAAAGATATGCTGATTATATCTTTACTGTTCTTTTTTACATAGCCTTTTCTAATATGGTAGGACTGTTTGGCTTTATTCCTCCGACCATGGATATAAATGTTACCGCGTCGCTTTCTCTTATGAGCATAATTTTGGTGGAAGCTGCCGGAATCAGGAAGAAAGGAACCCGAGGATGGCTTAAGAGCTTTGCACAGCCTATGGCGGTAGTTCTTCCTATGAATATTATGGAACTTGCTATCAGACCGCTTTCTCTTTGCATGCGACTTTTTGGTAACATTATCGGAGCTACGGTTATTATGGAGCTGATCAAGCATCTTCTTCCTGTTGTGCTTCCGGTTCCGTTCTGTCTTTATTTCGATATTTTTGATGGTCTTATTCAGGCATACGTTTTTGTGTTCCTGACATCACTTTATATAAAAGAAGCAGTTGAATAAAAAATATTGGAGGAAAAGCAATGAATTTAACATCAATTGGAGCAGCAATCGCAGTTTTCACAGGTTTAGGAGCAGGTATTGGTATCGGTGTTGCCACATCTAAGGCAACAGATGCTGTAGCAAGACAGCCTGAAGCAGATGGTAAGATCATGAAACTCTTACTTCTTGGATGTGCCCTTGCAGAGGCAACAGCTATTTACGGCTTCGTAGTAGCTATCATGATTCTGTTTACTTAAAATAGCCGGCATAAAGGAAGGTAATTACAGTGTTAGATTTTAGCATTATTAATATAATATGTACTATAGCTAATCTGCTTATTCTTTACCTGATATTCAGGATATTCCTTTTTAAGAGAGTAGATAAGGTTATCATGCAGCGCAAAGAGGAAGTTGATGAGGCTACCAAGGCTGCAGATATTGCTACGCAGAAGGCTCTTGAGACCAAGAAGGAATATGAGGATAGAATTGCTCTTGCGGATGAGGAAAAAGAGCAGATTCTTTCTGATATCAAGAAACAGGGCTATGACGAGTACGAGCGCATTGTAAATGATGCCAAGAAGAAGGGCGAGCAGATCATCATTGAGGCCAAGCATAATGCTGAGGTTGAGAATGAGAGAGCTAAGGAAATCTATGCGGCTCAGCTTACAGACATGGTCATTGGTGCTGCTACAAAAATTGCCGCATCCAAGCATAGTACTGAAGGTGACATTGAACTCTATGACAAATTTATAAACGAAGCCGGAGCAGATAATGAGTGAAAAAGTAATAGCTAAATTGCGCTATGCCAACACTGCTCCTACAAAAGAGCAGATCACCAAGATAAAATCCATGCTTTGCAAAAAGTTTGATGTTCTCGATATCGAACTTGATGTGAGCGAGGATAATTCGATTGGCGGTGGCTTTATTGTATCCTGCAGAAATTTTGAATATGACTGGAGTGATGCAGGAAGAGCGAGGCAGCTTCGCGCAGAACTTAATAATCTCGGTAGAGGAGCAGGCGATACTGACGCAGGCAGAATTATCACCATGCTTAGCTCTAAGGTTGAGAACTTTGATCTTTCCATTGAAGACAGAGAAGTGGGAACTGTTACCTGGGTAGGTGATGGTATTGCCAACGTTGATGGAATTGATCATGCTTTTTATGGCGAAATAATTGAATTTGATGACGGAACTAAGGGGATGGCTCAGGATATCAGAGATGATCATATTGGGTGCATTCTTTTTGGTAATGATACAGGAATCAGGCAGGGAACCAGAGCTGTCAGAACATACAAGGAAGCTGGAATCCCTGTAGGAGAGGCATTTATAGGAAGAGTTATTGATGCCCTTGGAGCACCTGTGGATGGCAAGGGTGATATTAAGGAGTCTGCCTACAGACCTGTAGAAAACTCTGCTCCTGGTATCATCGACAGACAGTCTGTCAATGAGCCAATGGAGACAGGAATTCTTTCTATTGATACTATGTTCCCTATTGGTCGTGGCCAGAGAGAACTTATTATTGGTGACAGGCAGACAGGTAAGACATCTATCGCTCTTGATACTATCATCAATCAGAAGGGCAAGGATGTTATCTGTATCTATGTTGCTATAGGACAGAAGGCATCTACTGTTGCCAAGATAGTACAGACACTTAAGAATACAGGGGCCATGGACTATACAATAGTTGTCAGCTCTACAGCTGCCGATACAGCGCCGCTGCAGTATATAGCTCCATATTCCGGAACAGCTATGGCTGAGTACTTTATGTATCAGGGAAAAGATGTTCTCATAGTATATGATGATCTTTCCAAACATGCTGTTGCTTACAGAGCGCTTTCTCTTTTGCTTGAGAGATCTCCCGGAAGAGAGGCATATCCCGGAGACGTATTCTATCTGCATTCAAGACTTTTGGAGAGATCAAGTAAGCTCTCTTCAGAGCTTGGAGGCGGTTCAATTACTGCACTTCCTATTATTGAGACACTTGCAGGTGACGTTTCTGCATATATTCCTACTAATGTTATTTCTATTACTGACGGCCAGATTTTCCTTGAAAGTGACCTTTTCTTCGAGGGTATGAGACCAGCTGTTAATGTAGGGCTTTCAGTTTCACGTGTAGGTAGTGCCGCTCAGACTAAGGCTATGAAAAAGGCTGCAGGCAGTATCAGAGTTGATCTTGCCCAGTATCGTGAGATGGCAGTCTTTACACAGTTCAGCTCAGACCTTGATGAGACTACCAAGAATCAGCTTGCCCACGGAAGTGTCCTTATGGAGCTTTTAAAGCAGCCTCTTGAACATCCTCTTGCTATGCATGAGCAGGTAATCATCCTGGTGGCAGTTGGAGCTAAGCGCCTGGATATGATTCCGGTTAAGCAGGTTAAGGACTATAAGCAAAGGCTTTTGGCATATTTTAATACTGAACAGGGAGCAATCTGCGAAGAGCTTGAGAAGAGTGGAGATATGGATGATCAGCTGAGGCGCAGGATTGTGGAAGCTGTAGATGTATTTAATGATCTTGAGAATAAGAGATTAAAAGAAGAAGTTGAAGAATTGCAAAAAGAGCATCAGATTTGATGTGATATCAGGAAGGTCAGATAGTTGGCTAACATAAAAGAGATTCGTGACCGCATAAATAGCGTAAATGACACAAGGAAAATTACAAACGCCATGTATTTGATTTCCTCCACTAAGCTGCGTAAGGCCAGAAAGATGCTTCTTGATACGGAGCCATTTTTCTTTGCTACCCAGGCAATGATTTTCAGGGTTGTAAGGCATCTTCCGGGCGGTGTCGAGAATATCTTTTTGGAATCAAGGCTGGATATTCCGGAAAGTGAGAGGAGAAAAGGATACATCATCTTTACTGATGATAAGGGCCTGGCAGGTGCTTACAATCACAATGTGCTTAAGCTTGCTGAGGAACATATCCACAGTGACGGTGATAAATGGAAGCTCTTTGTTATCGGAGAGGTAGGAAGATTTCATTTTTTGTCCAAGAACATGGATATTGAAGAGTCCTTCATGTTTACTTCTCAGAACCCAACTCTTCACAGAGCCAGGAAGATAGCTGCTGAGATTCTGGATTACTATTACAGAAGAGAAATTGATGAGTTTTACTGCATATATACCACTGTCCATGGTAATGTATGTGAGACCAGATTTGAAAAGCTTCTTCCGCTGGAAATTATCACTGATATTCAAAGAGAGAGACCTCAGTCCGGAATTATTCTGGAAGAGTTTTTGATGGAGCCTAGTCCATCAGCAATTTTGGATAATATTGTTCCTAATTATATTACCGGATTTATTTATGGTGCGCTTGTAGAGGCATTTTGCAGTGTTCAGAGTTCACGAATGATGGCTATGGATTCTGCCAACAAGAATGCCGGTAAGATGCTTGATGAGTTGCAGAAATCTTATAACAGGCAAAGACAGGCCATGATCACGCAGGAGATAACAGAGGTTGTCAGCGGTGCCAAAGCACTTAAGCGTGCGAAAGCACAAAAGATTGCTAAAGCTAATGCATTACATGGTCAGGATGCTAAGCTAATAGATGAAACGAGGAGACAAGTTGAATAACGGAAAAATAGTACAGGTTATGGGACCTGTCGTAGACGTAAAATTTGATGATAGTGATCTTCCCTTTATCAGCGACGCTTTAGAAGTCTATGTCGAGGATAAAAAGAGAGTGATGGAAGTAGCCCAGCATATAGGCAGCGATGTTGTACGCTGCATTATGCTTTCTCCAAGTGAGGGACTTAGTAAGGATATGATCGTTTATCCTACAGGAGGACCTATTTCAGTACCTGTTGGTGAAGAAGTACTTGGAAGACTTTTCAATGTCCTTGGAGATACAATAGATAAAAAGGGAGATTTGTCGACTCCTGAAAAGTGGCAGATTCACAGAGAACCGCCTAAGCTGGTTGATCAGAGTCCTGTTGTTGAGGTATTGGAAACAGGTATTAAGGTTATCGATCTTCTTGCACCTTATGCCAAGGGTGGAAAGATTGGGCTTTTCGGTGGTGCCGGCGTAGGAAAAACAGTACTTATTCAGGAACTCATTCAGAATATTGCTACAGAGCATGGTGGATATTCAATTTTTACCGGCGTTGGAGAACGTTCCAGAGAGGGTAACGATCTTTGGTCTGAAATGTCTGAGTCCGGAGTTATCAGTAAGACTGCCCTTGTATTTGGACAGATGAATGAGCCTCCGGGAGCCCGTATGAGAGTTGCTGAGACGGGACTTACCATGGCTGAGTACTTTAGAGATGTTAAGCATCAGGACGTTCTTTTGTTTATAGACAATATTTTCAGATTCGTTCAGGCTGGTTCTGAAGTTTCTTCACTTCTTGGAAGAATGCCTTCAGCTGTTGGCTATCAGCCTACACTTTCAACTGACCTTGGTTCTTTGCAGGAGAGAATTACTTCAACAAGACTTGGTTCAGTTACTTCTGTACAGGCTGTTTATGTACCTGCCGATGACCTTACTGATCCTGCTCCTGCTACGACCTTTGCACATTTGGATGCTACCACGGTTCTTTCAAGAAAGATTGTGGAACAGGGTATTTACCCGGCAGTAGATCCTCTTGAGTCCTCCAGTAGAATTCTTGAGGAATCAGTTGTAGGAAAAGAGCATTACGAGACTGCTATGCGTGTTCAGGAGATACTTCAGAAGTACAAAGAGCTTCAGGATATCATTGCTATTCTTGGTATGGAAGAACTTAGTGATGAGGATAAGACTACGGTTTACAGAGCCCGTAAGATTCAAAGGTTCTTATCTCAGCCATTCCATGTAGCTGAGCAGTTTACCGGTATTCCCGGTAAGTTTGTGCCTTTGCAGGAGACGATAAAGGGCTTTAAGGCTATTATAGATGGCGATATGGATATTTATCCTGAGTCTGCTTTCTTTAACGTTGGAACTATTGATGAAGTTATTGAAAAAGCCAGACAGATAGAGGCTTAAATTATGAGTGAGGAAAAACTGCCTACATTTGGGCTTCAGGTAATTTCTGTAAATGGTATATTCTATGATGATAGGGCCCAGGAGATCATACTTCCATGTGAAGATGGTGAGCAGGCTGTGCTTGCTGGTCATGAGGAAATGATCCTGGCTCTTTCTGATGGAGTTATCAAGATAAAGACTCCTAAGGGAGAGTGGATCTACGGTGTCGTGAGTCTTGGTTCTGTTCAGGTTGCCAATAACAGGTGTATAGTTATTGTTAACACGGTAGAAAGACCTGAAGATATTGATAAGAGAAGAGCTCAGGAAGCTTATGAATTTGCTATGGAGCATCTTGTTCAGAAGCAGTCCATTAAGGAGTTTAAGAAGTCTCAGGCCGGACTTGCGAGAGCACTTACCAGACTTAGTGCTGCTGCTAAATATGGTGATAAATGAGATTGTTAGAGGAGAAAAAGTAATTGTTGGTATTTGGTTATAGAAAGAAATTTTTTACAGGTGTAGCTGTTTGTATGTCAGTAGCTATGCTTTTAGTTGGATGTGGCAGTAGGAGTTCATCAGAGCTTGAAGAATATAAGAGCAGTATGACTGAGTTTTATGACAAATTGTCCTATTATGACAGGGCTATCAATGGCATAGATGCAAGTTCAGATAATGCCAAACAGCAGCTTTTAGGATATCTTGACGAGATGAACGAGACTTATAAGACAATGGCAGCTACATCTATTCCGGAAGAGTTTTCCGGAATATCAGATATTGCCGTTGAGGCATCTGATTATATGCAGATGGCCAATGAATGTTATCATTTCGCATATGATGGTGACTATGATGAAGAAAATGAGTTTTTGGCTTATCAGTACTATGGAAGAGCTAACTCAAGAGCTATGGTAATGCTTCAGGTTCTTCACGGACAGGTTCCTGAAGGGGAAGGCATTACAGTTACAACTCAGGAACCCGGTGAATTTACTCCTATTGGGGAAAACGAGACTGAGGCAGAGACTGAAACAGAGGAATAAGACATATATGAAATCCCTATTTTATATAGGGATTTTTTTTAGAATAAGGGTAATAGAGCGATTTTAACATACATGGATGATAGCTATATATTTAAAAGATTAATTATGCTATCTAGTGTTTGACTATATTTATCGCTATATTTATATGTTAAAAGGATGAAGAATAATGAATAGAAGAGAATTTATCGAATATAGTACAAATAAAATTTTGTTTCTTGATGGGGCTACGGGAACCAATCTTATGAAAGCAGGAATGCCTGCCGGCGTGTGCCCTGAGAAGTGGATTTTAGATCATAAGGATGTAATGCTTAAACTTCAGAGTGCTTATTCACAGGCCGGCTCTGACATTATTTATGCGCCTACCTTTACGGGCAATAGGATTAAGCTGGCTGATTATGATCTTGGTGACAGAATAAATGAGATTAATACTGAGCTTGTAAAGCTTTCCAAAGAGGCTGCTCCCGGGGCGCTTGTTGCCGGAGATATTACTATGACCGGCAGGCAGCTTTTACCTATTGGAGATTTGTCTTTTGAAGAGCTTGTGGAAGTATATAAAGAGCAGGTGAAGATATTGGAAGCTGCCGGCTGTGACCTTCTGGTAGTTGAGACTATGATGAGTCTGCAGGAATGTAGAGCTGCGCTTATAGCGGCTAGAGAAGTATCAGATCTTGCAGTAATGGTAACTTTAACTTTTGAAGCTGATGGAAGAACACTTTATGGCTCTGATGCTGCATCAAGTGCGATTACGCTTGAGGCTTTGGGAGCCTGTGCAATAGGTGCCAATTGTTCCACAGGCCCTGATAAGATGGTTGAGATTATTCGTAGTATGGCCAGTGTTACCAGTATTCCTATAATTGCCAAGCCCAATGCAGGACTTCCTTCTGTGGATGAAAATGGTAATACAGAATATGATATGGATGCTGAAATCTTTGTCAAAGAGATGGATCTTTTGGTAAAGGCCGGTGCATCTATAATTGGTGGTTGTTGTGGAACTACGCCTGATTATATCAGGGGATTAAAAGAGAAATATGGAGAGCTTAATCCAAAGACCATTAGGGATGAAGATGGAAATCCTATTCCGAGAAAAATAGTCGGAAGAAGGTATCTTGCATCTGAGAGAAGAAGTATTTCTTTTGGCATGGATGATAATTTCATGATCGTAGGTGAGAGAATCAATCCTACGGGAAAAAAGAAATTGCAGGTACAGCTTCGTGAAGGCAATCTTGATATGGTTTCTGATTTTGCCAGAAATCAGGAGGAAGAGGGCGCATCTATTCTTGATATCAATGTGGGTATGAGCGGAATAGATGAAAAAGATATGATGCTCAAGGTGTTAGAGGAGGTCATGTCAATTACTGACCTGCCGCTTTGTATTGATACCAGCAGTGCAGAGGTAATGGAAGCAGCGCTTCGCCTTTACCCCGGAAGAGCGCTTATGAATTCAATTTCTCTTGAGAAGGGGAAGGCAGAAAAGTTCCTTCCGCTTGCACGGAAATATGGCGCGATGTTTATTCTTTTGCCGCTGGCTGAGGCTCTTCCTAAGGATTCAAGGGAGAAGATAGACAATATTTCAAAACTATCTGAAATGGCTTTTGAGCTTGGCCTTACTAAGGAAGACATAGTTGTTGATGGTCTGGTGGCTACAGTTGGTGCGGATCCAAGTGCAGCTCTTAATACTCTTGAAACAATAGACTACTGCCATGATAATGATTATGCTACAATCTGTGGCTTGTCCAATATTTCTTTTGGCCTTCCTCAGAGAAGTAACGTGAATACGGCATTTCTTACTATGGCTATCGAGAAGGGTCTTACAATGGCCATTGCAAATCCTTCTCAAGAAATGCTCGTAAATGCTGCCTTTGCGTCAGATCTTTTGAAAAAGAAAGAGGGGGCGGATGTAAGATATATACAGAGAATGGAGCGCTACGCGGACCAGGGGAAAGATGCGGTATTAAGTGCTGAAGTTAAGTCGGCACCTTTGGAAAGTGGCAATATTCTTGATATAATTAAAAAAGATGTACTTAATGGTTCGAAGAGAACTATTGTTAAGGATACAGAGAAAGCAGTAAAAGAGGGAATTGCCCCAAGAACGATTTTGGATGAAGTGCTGATGCCTGCCATCAACGAGGTTGGAGATCTTTTTGATAAGGGGAAATACTTCCTGCCTCAGCTGATTGCCGGAGCAGAAGCTATGAAGCTTTCCATCGGATTTTTAGAGCCTTTGCTTAAGGAGGATACAGATTCCGGAAAGCAACTGCCTTCTATAGTTATAGCCACAGTTCATGGAGATATTCATGACATTGGTAAGAATCTTGTGGCTCTTATGCTTAAGAACTATGGCTTTAATGTAATTGACCTTGGAAAGGACGTTCCAAGGGAAGAAATCATTAAGGCTGCCAAAGAGAATGATGCAAAAATCATAGCTCTTTCTGCGCTTATGACGACTACAATGAAGGAAATGAAAAATGTGGTGGAGCTTGCACACGCTGAAAATCTTGATGCCAAGATAATAATCGGCGGAGCAGTTGTGACTCAGGACTATGCTGATGAAATCGGAGCTGATGGTTATTCTTCCGATGCTGCGGATGCTGTAAGAGTTGTTAAGAACATTCTTGGAATTGAGTAATAGATTGGTGATAATAAGAATTACAATTAGGAATAATTAGATGTTTTTTAGAATGAATTACTGATGGAGGATGCCTTTTATGACAGGTGCAGAGGTAATAGTAAAATGTCTTGAAAAAGAGAATACCAAAGTTATTTTTGGTTATTCCGGCGTTGCGATAGATCCTTTTTGGAATAAAATTCTGGATACTGATATTAAAAGGATTCTTGTCCGGACTGAGCAGAATGCAGCACATCTTGCAAGTGGCTATGCCAGAATAAGCGGCGGCGTTGGAGTTTGTGCTGTAACATCAGGCCCAGGTGCAACGAATCTAATAACCGGAATCGCAACAGCTTATGCTGATAGTATTCCTCTTGTGGCTATCACAGGTCAGGTCAACAGTGACATGATCGGAAGTGATGTTTTTCAGGAGGCTGATATTACCGGAGCTGTGGAGTCTTTTGTAAAATACAGCTACCTTGTCAGAAATGTGGAGGACCTTCCACAGATAATCAAAGAGGCATTTTATATTGCCAGCACAGGAAGAAGAGGACCTGTTCTTATCGATATTCCTTTCGATGTTCAGAATGCTGAATTTACCGGAAAGTTCTTTTACCCTGAATCTATTTCAATGAGAAGCTATAAGCCAACTGTAAAGGGCAATATGGCTCAGATAAAAAAGGTTATTAAGGAAGTTGAAAAAGCTAAGAGACCTATCATCTGTGTGGGTGGCGGAGTACACCTTAGTCAGGCAACTTCTGAAATCAGAAAGTTTGCTGAGCTTAACAGTGTTCCGGTGGTTTCTACCATGATGGGAATTGGTGTTATGCCTTCTGACCATCCATTATACTTTGGAATGGTGGGAAATAACGGACAGCCCTTTGCTAACAGAGCTATGAATGAGTCAGATCTTTTGCTGATGGTGGGGGCAAGAGTTGCGGACAGAGCTGTCAACAGACCTGATCTGATTACCGAGAATAAGGTCATGGTGCATATTGATGTTGATCCTGCTGAGATTGGCAAAAATGTTGGACCTACAATTCCTCTTGTTGGTGATATCAAGCATATTTTCCAGGATTTCCTTGAACAGGATGATCATGCAGATGATCACAGCGCCTGGATTGAGACTTTAAATGGGTACAAAAAAGATATGGCTTCTACAAGAGTTCCAAAGGATGATGAGTATGTAGAACCCAAGGATTTTATGACAAAACTTTCAGATGCTGTTAAGGATGACTGCGTATATGTTGCGGATGTTGGTCAGAATCAGATGTGGTCCTGTGCGTATTTTAAGGTTAAAAATGGAAGATTTTTAACTTCGGGCGGTATGGGAACCATGGGCTATTCTATTCCAGCCGCTATGGGAGCAAAGCTTGCAGATCCATCAAAGCAGGTTCTTGCTGTTATCGGCGATGGTGCCTTCCAGATGTCCATGATGGAACTTGCTACTATGAGACAATACGGAATCAATATCAAGATAATAGTTATGAAAAATGGATTCCTTGGCATGGTTCGAGAGCATCAGCACTATGCCTATGATGATAAGTATTCCATGGTTGAGCTTAAGGGTGATCCTGATCTTGAGCTTATTGCTGAAGCATATGGCATGGAGTACATGAAGGTAAATGGTCAAAGTGATCTTGCTGCCAGCCTTAAGGTGTTCTTTGCAGATGAAGATGCGGGAATTATGGAAGTAAGAGTAGATCCGATGGAACTGGTGAAGTACTAAGGGGCTAATGATACTAGGCATAGTGATTAGACATTTGATAATGTAAAGCTAACAGAAGAGTATATATTATTGTTGGTAAAACTAGTATTTGGATATGGAGTAATGGAAACATGAGACGAATATATTCAGTTCTTGTAGAAAATAGAGCGGGCGTTCTTTCCAAGGTTGCAGGTCTTTTTGCAAGGCGCAACTTCAATATTGATTCGCTTGTTGTAGGTGAGACAGCAGATCACGGCATCTCTGCCATGACCATTGTTTCAAGCGGAGATGAGCGCACCATAGAACAGATTGAGAAGCAACTCAATAAAAAGATTGATGTTATCAAGGTTAAGACCTTCAAGGAGAGCATGAGTATTAATCGTGAGCTTATGCTTATCAAGGTTAAATACAATAAAGAGAATCGCCGTGACATCATGGAAAATTGCGAGATCATGCATGCCCAGATCGTTGACATGTCCAAGAATCTTATGATGATCCAGATCTGCGATACTTCTGAACGTATTGAATTGTTTATTGAGATGCTTCGCAGTGTCAGCATCGTAGAAATTGCAAGGACCGGAACTGTGGCTCTGACCAAGTGCAAGGAATGAATACTGTCGATTATAAAAACTACCAGTATAAGATTTATTTTTGAAATTTTATACTGGTAGTTATTGTTTTATATTTCATTTGAAAGAATATACGTGAAACCGTCAAATTATTAAGAAATCAGCCTTGTAAATTAATCTTTTGTTCGATTGCTGTTCGAAATGAATTTGTGCTATAGTAGCTTTCGTCGTCAGGTTTCTCCTGACAAAAATCTATTTTTCATGGGGCTATCGCCCAAAAGTTTTCCATTTTAGAGAGCTTTTAAGAAATTGTGAATAAAAACTAGGAAGGATTATTATGCACAAAAACAAACTATCAGATTATTTTCCAATGATAAGAACCAGAGAGGAGGTTATAAGAAGGATTGATGCAAGTCAAGAACTTAGTTCCATATTTTATAGTTGGAGGCAGGATCAGCAGGAGGCATTTCTTGACATATGTTCTGGTGTAAGAGGTTGTAAATTATTGTATGACAGTTATTTTAAGGAAGTATTAAATCCCGAGGTTGCACCAGAGAGGCTTTCCAGAATGCTGAGTTTGATTCTGAAAAGAAAAGTAATTGTTAAGGGAGTGTTATCAAATGACAGTTCTCGTTTGGGAGATGAAATGTCTTTGGTAATAACAGATATTGTTGTGGAGCTTGAAGATGGAACAATAGCTAATGTGGAGGTACAGAAAATAGGATATGCATTTACCGGAGAAAGAGCTTCATGCTACTCAGCAGATCTTTTACTCCGCCAATATAAGCGTGTTCGGGATGAGAGAAAAGAACAATTCAGTTATAAGGATATCTGCCCTGTATATACTATTGTATTTATGGAAAACAGTCCGGCTGATTTTAAGAACTATATGGATGAAAATATGCATACTTTTTCAGCCAAATCAGATACAGGTATGAAGCTGAATATGCTGCAAAATATTATTTTTATTCCAATTGATATTTTCCTTCAAAAGCTACATAATAAAAATAGTATCGACGGAGATTTTGAAGCATGGCTTACATTCCTTGGATGCGATGAGCCTGAATATATCATCAAGCTGATTAAGGAATATCCGTACTTTTTGTCTCTGTATAACGATTTGTATAACATGTGTCTTAATGTAGAGAGGGTGCTTGGTATGTTTTCAGAGGAACTTAGGATTCTTGATCGTAATACAGTCAAATATATGATTGATGAAATGCAGGAAGAACTGGATACTAAGAAAGCAGAATTAGAGTCAACGAAGGAGGAACTTGATTCTGCCAAGACAGAGCTGGATACAACAAAGACAGAGCTGGATACAACAAAGACAGAGCTGGATACAGCAAAGACAGAGCTGGATACAGCAAAGACTGAGTTAGAAGTTGCTAAATCAAAGATTTCTGATCAGAGAGAGCTTATATCCAGGCTTCAAGCAGAAAATGATGCTTTAAAGAAAAGGTGATAGCTGTTTTATTTAGCAAGAATTGACATTAATAAAACAATAATGCTTTAGAGATAAAAAGCCCGATATGCTACAGTATATGTAGTGTGCCGGGCTTTTTGAATGAGCAATGGATTCGAAAAGCTTAGCAAGAAGATTGGGGAAATTGGAGGAAGTGTATAATGGCACAAAATGCTAAGATAACGGTTCATCCGTTATATGAAATTGGGGAGATTTCAAACAGGCTCTTTTCAGCTTTTTTGGAACCTATTGGAACAATGGTAAACGGAACGATGTTTAATCCTAAGCATCCTACAGCGGATGAACAGGGATTTAGGAGGGACTTTATAGATGCTATAAAAGAAACTCATCTTCCTGCTGTCAGAATGCCGGGAGGAAACTTTGTATCAGCATGGCAGTGGAAGAATTCAATAGGTCCTAAGGATCGGAGGAGGACGGTTCTTGATCCTGCATGGCATCAGTATTATACCAATGAAGTTGGACATGATGAATATTTGCAGTGGGCAGCAAAAGTTGGAACAGAACCTCTTTATACCGTGAATATGGGAACAGGAACTATACAGGATGCGATGGATCTTGTGGAATATACTAACCATAAAGGTGGTACTTACTGGTCTGATCTTAGAAAAAAATACGGTCATGAGGATCCATATAATGTAAAAATGTGGTATTTGGGAAATGAGATGGATGGACCATGGCAGCTTGGGGCATGGGATAAAAATCCTGAAGGTTACGGAACTAAAGTTCTTGAGACTTCCAAAGCAGTTAAGTGGATTGACGAAACCATAGAAACCGGAGTCTGCGGATCATCTGCTCCTTTTATGGAAGGATTTCCTGCCTGGGATGCAGCAGTACTTGATAAGTGTTATGACGTGGTGGATTATGTTTCTGTTCATCATTATCACGTTGCACCTCCCGGAGATATTAAGGCTCTTTTAGGCGGTGCTCTTTACTATGAAGATTTTATTAACACCGAAATAGCTATGATAGATTATATTGCTTCGAAGCACAGGTCACCTAAGAAGGTTAATATTTCTTTTGATGAGTATGGTGCAATGGTAAGGCCGCTGCAGGAGTTACACCCTGGATTTGGTCGTTACAATATGGCTCGCAATCATTACCGCTTTGATCCTGAAAGAGGATATATTCGTCATGATCCCGATATCATGCCTGATCGTCAGTTCCCAGGCGGAGATATGATCCATGCTCTTTCAATGGCTTCTATTCAGCTGGCGCTTCTTCGTCATGCTGACAGAGTTAAAATTGGATGCATGACTGGTGGCCTTTCGGCACTGGCTACTTCTAATCATGATCATATCTGGAAAAGCGCCTCACATCATGTGTTCATGCAACTTCTTCAGTATGCTAAGGGTGTGTCTCTTGATACGAAGGTGGAATGTGAGACTTATGATATGCCGGGCTATGCTATAGAGGATACATCACAGTATACGGGAAAAGAGGGTGTGAACTTCATCGACTCTGCCAGCGCATGGGATAAAGACAATAAGCGCCTAGCTATATTTGTCATTAATAGAAATGAAGATGCTGAGTATCCACTGACAATCGACCTTAAAGGCTTTGAGGGATATAAACCATCTGCAGCATACAAGCTTTGCACAGATGATCTTGAAGTGAAAAATACATTTGAGAATGAATCAGCTCTTGTTCCGGAAAAAGAGGAAGGTTATACATTTGAGAATGGTGAGTTTAAGCTCTATGTAAAGCCGCTTTCATGGAATGTATATGTGTTTGAAAAGTAAAAAATGATCTACCTAAATGGCAAGGAATATCTCTGCGGGTTAGGAAGGGAAATCTAATATAACAATGTCTGACTATGATGAGAAGGTAATTAGAAAAGCTATAACGGTATTTGGCTTAGTTCAGGGTGTGGGATTTAGATATAGGACAATCCATGCTGCAAATCTTGTGGGAGCAACCGGATGGGTCAGGAATAACCCCGATGGTTCAGTATCCATGGAAATTCAGGGAACGGAAGCTCAAATTGATAAGGTGCTTTTGATGGTAGAACAAGGCACCTATGTAGCTATAGAGAAAATGAGTGTCTCTGAGCTTCCACTAGTTTTGGATGAGCGGGGATTCAAGGCATAAAATATTTACGGGTTTTATAATTGATTCATAATCATTTAGCCAAGATTTAATAAGTGACTTCAAAGGCTTGCTAGCACTGCTATTTGGTGCTATGCAGGCCTTTTTGCGTGGTTGAATTATTACCGATATAGCGTTAACATGGTTGCACAGTTACTGTAAAACATATATTTCAGGAGGAAATAGTTTATGAGTAAAAATCTGTTAGAGAGATTATCAGCAGTAGCACTTGCAGTTCCGATTGCATTTGCTTATCCATCAATTAGTGTAAGCGCCACGGAGGGCGAAACTACTCAACCAGTACATGCAAATGCAGGAGAGACTAAATCGTTTGAAGGAAATGTATCTGTCGTTGACTATGGCGCAGCTGTAGAGGCAAATGGAGAAGGCGCTAAAGCGGCTGTTGAAGGTAATGTTGTTGAAAACATAAAAGAAATATACGCTGGTAATGGTGCAGAAGCTAAAAATGGCGGTGAAGTTACAATTACCGGTGATGTTTCTGCTATATCGGAAAAAGAAAATGGTTATGTGACTGGTGCTAATGCGCAGACTGGTGGAGAAGTAACTATTAATGGAAATGTAAGTTCTGATAATAGGGGTGTTTATGCTTATGATAAAGGTGAAGTAACAGTTGAAGGCAATGTTGATGCTAAGAGTAATGGTGTTGAATCAGCAAAAGAGTCAACTGTTGAAGTTAAAGGTAGTGTAAATGTTGAAGGGAAAGAGTCTAAGTATACATCAGATGGCAAAGAATATACTTCTACATCTGGAAGCGGTATCAGCGTGAATGAAAAATCCAAAGTTACGGTAAATGGTGATGTTAATTCATTAACTTCAGGTATATCTGCAGGTGGAGGTAGTGAGGCAAAAGTTGAAGGAAATGTTACTGCAACAGGAAGTATTTATGAAGCAGAAAACTATAAGTCAAATGGTAGTTCTGGCGTATCTGCATATAACGAAGGCACAAAAGTAGAAGTTGGCGGAAATGTTTCAGCTCTTTCTACCGGTGTTGTTGCCGGAAGTGGATCAAATGTCACTGTTGAAGGAAATGTTACTGCAAGTGGTGGAACTACAGTAAGAGATGGCAATGAAACTAAAAGTGGAACCGGATTAGCAGTCAGTGGAGATGACACTAAGGCTACAGTAGGCGGAAATGTAACAGGATATAGCACTGGTACTTCTATTCAAATGGCCGCTGACAATAAGACTGAAATAACTGTCAAGGGAGATGTTATTGCTTCTTCAGAAGATGGAGTAGCACTTTCTGTAACTCCAGAAATAATATGGAGTCCTTATGATGATCAGGGACACCGCACAGGACAATCCAAGCAGTATTCTGATGCTGAAGAGTTTCAAAAGAGTCTGCCAGAAATAACAGTTCATGCTCTTACTGGAACAACACCTATAAAGGTACTTGGTTATTCTGATGAAAAATCCGCAGAATACGAGAAGGCAGTAGCTGAAACTATCAACTACATAATCAAGTACACAGAAGGTGTTTCAAACATTGAAGCAACCAAGAAAGATGATCTTTATACAACAAAACTTAATCAGGAATTTTCTTTCACTGTATCGGATGGCTATGATATTTCTTTAGATTCAAGTATTCTTAGCGTTAAGCAGGAGAATGGTAAATATATCGTAACTCTTAACAATGTTCAGGGCGGAATTAACCTTAATGCAATCAAGAGAGCAATTGAACAGGCTACAGGACAGGAAGTAGAAGTTCAGGTTAATCCTAATGCTCAGCCGGTTCCTGAAGCAGGAATGGAGAATCCATCACAGCCACCTGCAACAGCTCTTTATGTAGCACCAGCAAATTCTTCAGGTGTTGCAGCAGCTGCAGTAGCAGTTGAAGGCGCAAAGGCTCCATCAAGAGCAGTTACACTTAATATCGAGCAGCTCACACCAGTTCAGTTCCAGGGCGCAATCATCAACAACATTGATGCAACTCCAGCCGGAACATCACTTCGTGTAGAGACCAATAAGCCAGCATGCTTCGATAGAAATATGCTCAACGCATTTGCTAAGAAGGCTACAGTAGATATGGAAGTTATCTTTACATATAACGGACAGAAACTTCGTGTTGTAATCCCTGCCGGATATGACATCACAAAGCTTCTTGATGAGAATGGATACTGCGGATTCCTTAGATTGGCTGCAATTCTTGGAGCAAACACTCTATAAGTAGAAGCTTACGATAATTCCTCAGGAAGATACTCTATGATTAGAACCACAAAATGATTCTAATAGTTAAATAACCTTTGGAATATAAAAATTTGAAATTTATAAGCAATAATTTAAAGCTATCCTGTATATGACTTTACCTAATAGTCTAATATAGGATAGCTTTCTTTTTTGCAATGTGGATTTTTTTGTCATCACTACAAAAATGACAAGAAAATCCACTTTTTCTTGCCGATACCATCTGATAAAATCTTCCTTATGAATACACAAAATGATGAGATATTTCAAAAGAAAATAACCAGACAATACATAGTTTTACTTTTTACTTTGATTTTTATGGTACTGACCCTACTTGGGGGTTCTTTATATTTTAAGTTCTATAAAAACGCTCTTGTAAAACAGGGAGATGCCAGAGAATATGGCAAGTATTTCGTGATGATTGCTGACAATTATAAGTCGGATTTTTTGCAGTCAGTATATAAAGGTGCGTTGCAGGCAGCAAAGGATGAGAATATATATCTTGATCTTTTGGGCGAGAATCTTCAAGGCGGCTATACTACTAAAGAACTTATGAGAATTGCCATCGATTCAAAGGTTGATGGCATTATAGTCGATGCCGGTGAATCTGATGAGATGACAGCCCTCATAGATGAAGCAACTCACAAGAATATTCCTGTTGTTACACTTTATAATGACAGCACTCACTCAGAAAGGGTGAGTTTTGTTGGCGTGGGGGGATATAGCGTAGGTAAACTCTATGGCAAGCAGATAGTCAACATTATCAAGGAAAAGAGAAGACAAGAATTAAGTGATCTTGAAAAAATAGATGATAGGAAGCAGATCCAGATAGCTGTCCTTGCAAATGCTGATGCAACAGATGCAGGACAGAACATTATCATTGCTTCCATGCAGGATACGATTCGGGCAGAGAATGCTACGGATTCAGAGTTTTCAGTATCTATAGTGGCAATAGATAATACCAATAATTTCTCGGTTGAGGAATCAATCAGGGATATATTTTTGCATGAAGAGGTGCCGGATGTAATAGTTTGCCTTAATGAGCTTACTACTGTCTGCGCTTATCAGGCTGTAGTAGATTTCAATATGGTGGGAGATGTTAATATCCTTGGTTACTATGCTTCCGAGGATATAGTAAAGGCTATAGAAAGAGGCGGCATCTATGCTACTATCGCTGTCGATACTACGCAGCTCGGACAGTACTGTATAGAGGCGTTATATGATTACATAGATTCCGGCAATACAAGTGAATACTACCTGGCGGATATTATGCTTATAGATGGTGATAATGTAGAGAACTTTATTAAAAAGGAGGAAGAAAATGAAGAGATTCCTCAATAGTTCTTTGCAGGCCAAAGTCATAAATGTCTGCGTGTTTGCCAATGTCCTTATATTTGTTGTTAATATTTTCCTGATTCTTGGAATTAATAGTATGGGAAAAGACATGGGGCTTGTTTATGAAGATAACAGATCTCTTAACGAACTGTCCAATTCCCTAAGCGGAGTACAGGACTCAATGACTCTTTATCTTAGTTCCAAAACCAGTGAGTCCCTTGAGAACTATTACATCAGCGCCCAGAAATTTCAGGAAAATGTCGATGAACTGGATGATAAGATAACTGATCTGTCCTATAACAGGATTGAGAGAAATATCAAGATGATGTCAGGCACCTATCTTGGTCTTGTTGAGCAGACAATTGAATCAAAGCGTGGACGAAATGTTGAGAAGTACAGAGCTTATTATGAGAGATCAACAGAGCTTTATGGGGATATAAAGGCATATATCACGAGCCTTAATCTGGAGCTTTTTGCCGGTAATTCTGAGAATTTCTATGCGCTTATGATAGCTTTTCGATCTTTTGAGATAATAGCAATAGCAATTCTGACCTTTGTTATGATCGGAAATGTAATAATTGTTACAAGCTTTGTGAGTGCGGCTATCATGCCCCTTAAAAAACTGGCAAAGTCTGCTGATGAGGTTTCAGGTGGCAATTTTGATGTGGAGCTTCCTGGTGCTATTTATGATGATGAGATTGGAATAGTAATCAGGGCCTTTGGCAAGATGGTTGTCAGCATTAAGGATTATATCGAAAGGTTAAAAGAAAGCCTTGAAAAAGAAGCACAGCTTCAGCAAAAAGAGCTTACTATGGAGGCTCACCTAAAAGATGCACAGCTTAAGTATCTTCAGGCTCAGATTAATCCGCACTTTCTTTTTAACACTCTTAATGCCGGAGCACAGCTGGCGATGATGGAAGGTGCTGACAGAACCTATGAATATGTTCAGACTGTAGCAGATTTCTTTAGATACAATGTCAAAAATAATAAAGGGACCGTTACTTTAAGAGAAGAAGTGACTCTGGTTGACAATTATATTCAGATTTTGAACGTGCGTTTTTCCGGCGATATTGGATATGAAAAACAGGTGGATGAAAGACTCCTTGATTACAGAATGCCAAGTATGATTTTGCAGCCTGTAGTTGAAAATGCCGTTAACCATGGAATAAGAGAGATGGCTGGTGACGGCAAAATACTTCTGAAAATATTCAGAGAAGATAATATTCTTTGCATAAGTATTATTGATAATGGCAAGGGAATGAGTAAGGAGACAATAGATGAAATATTGTCCGGAACTTTAAATCATGTGGAGGATGATTTTAACAATAACGGAATCGGAATGGATAACGTTATATCAAGGCTAAGTCTTTTTTCGGGCAGTAGAAAAGCACTTCAGATTTTTAGTGAGGGTGAGGGGAAGGGATGTGAAGTAAAGATTTCCCTTCCTCTTGGGGAGAGTTAATAAATGTATAGGATAATGCTGGCTGATGATGAGGGAATTGTCATCGACTCAACTAAATATATTATTGAAAAAGAATTTGGTGGAAGCTGCGAGGTGAAATTTGCCAAGACCGGCAGAAAGGTTATAGAACTTGCAGAAGCTTTCAGACCTGACATTGCCATAGTGGATATTCATATGCCTGGAATTAACGGTATAGATGCCATCAGAGAAATGCAGCGTTTTTGCACCAACACAGTTTTTATTATTATGTCTGCTTATGATAAATTTGACTATGCCAAGGAAGCCATTAAACTTGGTGTTCTTGAATTTATTACAAAGCCCATGGATAAGACCAAAATCATAAACGTTCTTAAAAAAGCCATGGAGCAGATAGAAAGAGACAGGGAAAAAAGAAGCAATGAGCTGTTGATAAAAGAAAAGCTTGAGACCGTTGAACCTATCATTGAAAATGGCCTTATTTACGATATTCTTTTACAGGAGCATTTTGAAGAGGATATCGATAATTATAAGGCTCTTCTTGGAATAACTGAAAACTATGGGTATATGATGGCTATTGTATGCGGAGATTCCCAGGAGGGAAATCACATGACAAATGCCATTGGAAGTTCAGTAAAGCTTTCCGGCAAATATCAGGAAATTCGGGAAGGTGTTAAAACCTTTTTTGACTGCAAAATTGGAAATGTCATGGCCAACAAGATTGCTGTTCTTGTTCCGCAGGAATCATCACAAATGGATTATTCTGAAAGGTCTGAACACATTGACAGAGCAAGGGAGATGGCCAGGTTCCTTAGGAAAAGAACTGATATCAGCTTCAGAGTAGGTATTGGAGGAGTTAAACCGTTAAAAGAACTCATGGACTCCTATAAGGAGGCCCTAAATGCTCTTATAGCTACCACAGGAAGTGTTGCCCACGCAGATGATCTCAGTACAGAATGCGATTATGAAGATGGATATCCCAAGGCTTTGGAGAAGCCTCTTTTTGACGCCGTGTCTAAAGGTGAACTTAACGAGACGCAGGTAATTGCCTCAAAATATGCGGACTGGATGACTCAGAAGGCATCCGATGGTGATCTGATGTCCATGAGACTTAAGTGCCTTGAGTTTGCTCTTTATGCTGAGCATCTTGCCTACCAAAGCGGTGGACAGACCTATAGATACTCCAGCAGATCAGAATATCTTCCTGAGATAATGGCTCTGTCAGATGCAGATTCTATAAGAGGCTGGTTCATGGATAAAGTGACAAGAGCCTGCAGGGATGTTATCAGTAAGAAACAGGAGCGTTCCGGCAATATCATAAGGACTGCGAAGGAGTATATAGAGACGCATTTTGATAAGGATATTTCGCTGGACGATGTTTCAAGAGTAGTTAATATTTCTTCTTATTATTTCAGTAAGATTTTTAAGGAAGAGAGCGGACTGAATTTTATAGAATACCTTACCAACGTTAGAATAGACCATGCCAAAGAGCTATTGGAAGATTCGGATTTATCCATTAAAGAAATCTGTGTTTCCTGTGGCTATTCAGATCCTAATTATTTTAGTAGAAGCTTTAAGAAGAATGTTGGTGTTACACCTACAGAATATAAGGATAAATATTTGATATAAACAAATTCAGTTTGTCTTTTTAACATATATTTGGGGAAGAACAATATGGGGAAAAAAAGATTTTTAGCGTCGTTAATCTTAGTTTCACTTTTTTGTGTGTGCATATGCGGCTGTAGCAGCGGTAAAATCGAAAATGCAGGTAATGCCAAAAAAAGTGATGATAAAATCCAGATTGGTATGTGTTTTGATTCCTTTGTTATCGAGAGATGGCAGAGGGACAGGGATGTCTTTGTATCAACTGCTAAGGAACTTGGAGCGGAAGTAAATGTTCAGAATGCCAATGGGGATGTCAACCAGCAGCGAAGTCAGATTGAGTATTTTATAAAAAAGGATATGGATGTCATTGTAATCATAAGCATTGATCCGGTCGCTATATCCGATTTAGTAAAAAAAGCTCAGGACGAGGGAATAAAGGTGATTGCTTATGACAGACCGATTGCCAATGCCGGAGTTGATCTATATATATCTTTTGATAATGAGATGGTAGGTCAGATGATGGGAGAAGCCTTTGTTCAAAATGGCCTGGAAAATGGGAAAGTCTTGATGATATGCGGATCTCTTACAGATTATAATGTCCCAATGGTAGAAGAAGGCTTTATGAAAACCATGGAAGAAAGTGGTAACGAAGTACTCGATGTCTTTTACGCGGAAGGCTGGAAGGCTGAGGCCGCCGGAAATTATATTTATAACTATCCTGACCTGGTCAGCGAGGCTGATGCTATTATGTGCGGTAATGATGATCTGGCCAGCAGAGTTGTCTTTGCTCTTTCTGAGCAGCGACTTGCCGGTAAGAAAATGGTGGCAGGACAGGATGCTGATCTTGAGGCTTGTCAGAGAATTGTAGAAGGCACGCAGCTTATGACTGTGTATAAGCCTATAGAAAAACTTGCTGGCAGAGCTGCAGAAGCAGCAATCATGCTGGCTAGAGGTGAGAATTTTAGTGAAGAGGAAATTTCCGAATATGATGATGGGAATAGGATTGTTCCTTATATAAAGATTGAACCACTTAGCGTGACTGCTGATAACATGGATGATGTCATCATAAAAAGCGGATTCCATCTAAAGGAAGATGTATACTTAAATGTCCCATCACAAATGGAATAGCAATATATTGAGAAAGAAAGCTGTGCTGGCAAAAAAATGCTAGCACAGCTTTCTTTTACCCTTTTATTAGCATAAAAATGTGCTGCCTTTCACAATTTATTACGGCTTTATCCATGGTAAATTGTCATTGTCAGGTACAACTGATGAACATCAATTAAATATTTTGTGTTGGAGGAAAAAGAAATGAAGAAAAAGTTACTTAGCGCAGTTCTTGCAACTGCAATGGCAGCTTCTCTCCTAGCAGGATGTGGAAGCGCAGCATCAACCCAGACATCATCTGGCAGTAGCAATGGTAAGGTTGGAGTAGCAATGCCTACTAAGGACCTTCAGAGATGGAACCAGGATGGAGCAAACATGGAGAAACAGCTTAAGGAAGCTGGTTATGAGGTAGATCTTCAGTATGCTTCAAATGATATCGCAACTCAAGTTTCTCAGATTGAGAATATGATCAGTTCAGGATCAAAGGTTCTGGTTATTGCATCTATTGATGGTGATTCTCTTGGAACAGTTCTTGCTCAGGCTAAGGAGCAGGGCGTTAAGGTTATAGCTTATGACCGTCTTATCATGAATTCAGATGCTGTTTCATATTATGCTACATTTGATAACTACATGGTAGGAACAAAGCAGGGGGAATATATTAAGCAGCAGCTTGATCTTGATAATGCAGCAGGTCCTTTCAATCTTGAGATCTTTACAGGTGACCCTGGTGACAACAATGCAAGATTCTTCTATGGCGGTGCTGTAGATGTTCTTAAGCCATATATCGATTCCGGTAAGCTGGTTGTTAAGTCAGGTCAGGTTGATTTCGATAACGTTGCTACAGCTAACTGGTCAACAGAGAATGCTCAGTCAAGAATGGATGCTATTATTTCTGCTAACTATGCTGATGGAACAAAGCTTGATGCAGTTCTTTGCTCAAACGATTCAACAGCACTTGGCGTAACAAACTCTCTTGAAGCTAACTACACTGGTGACTGGCCAATCATCACAGGTCAGGACTGTGACGTTGCTAATGTTAAGAACATGATTGCTGGAAAGCAGTCAATGTCTATCTTTAAAGATACTCGTGACCTTGCAGCTCAGACAGTAAAGATGGTTGATGCAATCATGAAGGGCACAGAAGCTCCTGTTAACGATACAAAGACATACGATAACGGAACAGGTATCATTCCTTCATACCTTTGCGAACCTGTATTTGCAGATGTAAACAACTATAAGCAGCTTCTTATCGACTCCGGATACTATACAGAGGATCAGCTTAAGTAATATTGAAAAATAATTGCTATTTTGAGGCGGGCTTTTTAACCCGCCTCAATTAAAGAAAACTACAAGTATAAATTTAAGAGATAAGGAGGGGTTAAATTGGCAAAGATATTACTTGAAATGAAAAATATCACCAAGGAATTCCCCGGTGTTAAGGCCTTAGATAATGTCAATTTACAGGTAGAAGAGGGAGAAATTCACGCACTAGTTGGTGAAAATGGGGCAGGTAAATCCACGCTTATGAATGTTTTAAGTGGAATATATCCATTTGGTTCCTACAGCGGCGATATTATATACGATTCAAAAGAATGTAAATTTAATGAGATCAAGGATAGCGAAGCACTGGGTATAGTTATTATCCATCAGGAGCTGGCGCTTATTCCTTATATGACAATAGCTGAAAATATGTTCCTTGGAAATGAGAGAGGATCAAGATTTAAGATCAACTGGAATGAGACGGGTACTTTGGCAAGACAGTATCTTGATACTGTTGGCCTCAAGGAAAGTACCCAGACATTGATAAAGGATATTGGTGTTGGTAAACAGCAGCTGGTTGAGATTGCTAAGGCTCTTTCTAAGCATGCAAGACTTCTTATCCTTGATGAGCCTACATCATCTCTTAATGAGACTGATTCAAAGGCGCTACTGGATCTTTTGCTCAAACTTAAAAAAGAGCAGAATCTGACTTCAATCATTATTTCTCATAAGCTCAATGAAGTTTCTTATGTAGCAGATAAAATCACAGTTATCCGTGATGGTTCTACAATAGAGACTTTGACAAAGGGAGTAGATGATTTTTCAGAGAGCAGAATCATCAAAGGTATGGTTGGCCGTGAGCTTTCCGACAGATTCCCAAAAAGAAAGCCACACATTGGAGAAGTAATGATGGAGGTAAAGAACTGGAATGTTTACCATCCATTATATAGTGAGAGAAAAATTGTAGATAATGTAAATTTCTATGTAAAAAAAGGCGAAGTTCTCGGTATTTCAGGACTTATGGGAGCCGGAAGAACCGAGCTTGCCATGAGTATATTCGGAAAGAGCTATGGAGAAAACATATCTGGTCAGCTCTTTATCAATGGAAAAGAAGTACATCTGAATTCGGTACAGGAAGCTATCAAGCATAAACTGGCCTATGTTACTGAGGACAGAAAAGGAAACGGACTAATTCTATCAAATCCTATAAAGATAAACACAACGCTGGCTAACCTTGATGCAGTCAGCACAAGAACTGTCATTGATAAGGATAAAGAATACAAGGTCGCTGTTGATTACAAAGAAAAGCTAAAGACCAAGTGCCCGACTGTTGAACAAAATGTTGGAAATCTAAGTGGTGGTAACCAGCAGAAGGTTCTTTTGGCTAAGTGGATGTTTGCAGATCCTGATATCCTGATACTTGATGAACCCACAAGAGGTATAGATGTAGGTGCCAAGTACGAGATTTATTGTATTATCAATCAGTTGGTAGCTGAGGGTAAATCAGTTATCATGATTTCTTCAGAACTTCCGGAAATTCTGGGAATGTGCGACAGAATTTATGTCATGAATGAAGGAAAAATGGTTGGTGAACTGGATGGCAAAGATGCTACCCAGGAAAAGATTATGACTTATATCTTACAGTCATCCGGAAAAAGGGAGGTTAGTTAATAATGGATAGAGTTTTAGGTTTTTTGAAAAAAAATACTATGATCTTTGTATTGATCATAGTACTTGCATTTTTTGCATGGCAGACAGGGGGCGCAATTCTTCTGCCTATGAATGTAAGTAACCTGATTTCACAGAATGCATATGTGTTCATTCTTGCAACCGGTATGCTCCTTTGTATTTTGACAGGTGGTAATATTGATCTTTCAGTTGGTTCAGTAGTTTGCTTTGTAGGTGCTATAGGTGCAATTCTTATGGTTAATCTCAATGTTCCTACATGGCTTGCTATCATTACAATGATTCTTATCGGAACAGCTATCGGTGCTTTTCAGGGATTCTGGATTGCTTTTGTAAGAATTCCACCTTTCATTGTTACTCTTGCCGGAATGCTTGCTTTTAGAGGACTTTCAAACGTTGTGCTTAATGGTCTTACAGTTTCAATCAAAGATCAGACAACATTCGTTAACCTTTTTGGCGGCGGAGCTGACTGCTATATCCATGATGTATTTGGAAATGGCGAGCTTAACCTGACTTGTCTTTTTGGAGGACTTCTTGCAGTAGTGATCTTTGTGGCTCTTCAGGTTATAACACGTATCAACAAGAATAAACATGGTTACGAGACAGAGGCCTTCTGGGCGTTCCTTACAAAAACAGCAGCTGTAGTTGCTGTAGTAATGCTTTTTGCATATAAGCTTGCTCAGCACAAAGGACTACCTACAGTACTCATTTGGGTAATCTTAGTTGTACTTGTTTACGGTTACATTACACAGAACACAACAATCGGCAGACATTTCTATGCAGTTGGTGGCAATGAGAAGGCAACAAAGCTTTCCGGTATTAACACAAACAAGGTTTACTTCCTTGCATATACAAACATGGGCTTCCTTGCAGCTCTGGCAGCAATGGTTACAATTGCAAGACTTACATCTGCTCAGCCTACTTATGGCCAGAACTATGAAATGGATGCAATTGGTTCCTGCTTTATAGGTGGTGCTTCTGCCTATGGTGGAATCGGAACAGTTCCCGGTGTTATCGTAGGAGCTGTACTTATGGGTGTTATTAACCTTGGTATGTCACTTATGGGTGTTGATGCCAACATGCAGAAAGTGGTAAAGGGTGTAGTTCTTTTGGCAGCTGTTATCTTTGATGTTGTTTCAAAGCGCGGCGGAAAGATGATAGTCAAGAACTGATTAAAAAACTATAAACAAGGGCAGGAACTGCGTTTGACATGGTAGCAGTTCCTGCTTTTATTATGCGGAAAATAGGCTTTTTTGGAGAAGAAATCAACTAAATTTTGATGTTAAAAAAATATCAAAAACCATTGAAATATAGGACAAAGTGTGTAAAAATCTCAAGTTCAGAAGTAAAATAGGCTCAATCCTAGAGCACATCTGGGATTGAG
>NZ_CAMVPU010000002.1 GCF_947169445.1 uncultured Butyrivibrio sp.
GTAGAACACCAGCCTTCCAAGCTGGATACGTGGGTTCGATTCCCATCACCCGCTTCTTTTTTTACACTGGTTATAGCCAGTGCATTTTTTTACAGCTTTTCTAAATGCAAATGATTTGCATTTGCATTTAACATCACATTCACAAAGGAGCACAAAATGGAACTAATTTTAGATGTAGTAATTGATGCAGTAATTGATTCCCTTAAGATACTGCCATTTTTATTCATTACTTACCTTATTATGGAGTATCTTGAGCACAAGACTCAGGATGTAACCTCCAAGATTGTAGAGAGAACAGAATACTTCGGACCATTATGGGGCGGCCTTATCGGTGTATTTCCCCAGTGCGGTTTTTCCGCAGCAGCATCCAATCTATATGCAGGACGTGTTATCACCCTTGGTACACTTATTGCCATCTATCTTTCAACTTCAGATGAAATGGTTCCTCTTTTTATCTCGGAGCAGGTTCCGCTTCCAATCCTGATAAAGATCCTGGCGATCAAGGCACTTATCGGCATACTTATTGGCTTTATCATCGACTTTGTAGTTCATGCCTACCACAAGGCACACAACAAATCTGCCAATGATCCTGTGAGAATAGATGCCCTCTGTGAAAAAGAGCATTGTCACTGCGATGAGGAAGAAGAAAGTGGTCTTTTAGGCATTATAAAGTCAGCACTGGTCCACACTATACACATTTTCATATTTGTACTTGTGTTGTCACTGGCTCTTAATCTCATCATTGAACTTATAGGTGAGAATACCCTGGCGCAGCTTCTTAAGACCAGCCCTGTTATAAGCCACATTTTGGCTGGAATCGTAGGACTTATCCCTAACTGCGCAGCCTCAGTCATCATCACAGAGCTTTACCTTGATCAGATGATAACTCTTGGAACAATGATGTCCGGTCTTTTAGTAAGCGCCGGAATAGGACTCTTAGTTCTGTTTAGGGTTAATGATGATAAAAAAGAGAACATCAACATTGCTATTCTTCTTTTCGCCATCGGTACAATAGTAGGTCTTTTGATTGATGCGATAGGTATCACTATTTAATCCACAAGGAGAAGTCATGAGTTGTAAAATACATCCTGAATCCTACGATGAAGTAATAGAGCGCAACTGGCCTGAAGGAGTTAAAAAGACCAAGCAGCGTGTAGATATTTTTAAAATACTATATTCATCTCACGAACCAATTTCTGCCGCAGAGATTTATTCAAGACTTAATCAGGAACATTCTTCTGAAATGTATGCTTTTTCTACCATTTACAGAAACCTCATTGCCTTTGAAAAATCCGGCATAGTTGAAAAAACCGTTTTATCAACCGAAGAAACCGCCATGTACGAACTAAAAAGCGGCAAGCACAAACACTATGTTGTCTGTCTTAAGTGCCATAGAAAGATGCCACTTCCAACCTGTCCTTTAAACGAAATAAGCCGCGAAATTGAACAGTCTATCCCCGGCTTTGAAATAACAGGTCATAATCTTGAAGTATATGGCTACTGCAGTGATTGCAGATAAAAAATATTAGTATGAAAAAAGGGTCGACACCATCATTTTCTTAGATAGTGTCGACCTTTTTTATTCATGTACTGACTAAAGCAATTGATTATTAACTAGTAAAATTAAACTGATAAAAAATCTAATTGAATTAGTATATATAAATTAGTTGTTTGCTGCTTCTGTTGTAGCTTCTGTTGCAGCCTCAGCTGCCTCTTCTACAGATGCTTCCTCAGCTGATGCATCCTCAGTAGCCTCTACAGCTTCCTCAGATGTAGCCTCAGTAGCTTCCTCTACAGAAACTTCCTCTGTTGCAGCCTCAACTGCCTCTTCTACAACTTCTTCTGTTGCAGCCTCTACAGACTCCTCAACAGTAGCCTCTACAGCTGTCTCCTCAACTGATGTCTCAGCAGCTGCCTCGCCACAACCTGCAAGAACTGCTACAGAAAGTGTTAATGCTGAAAGTAATGTTACGATATTCTTTTTCATAATATATAATCTCCTCTTTTCACCTATACTTTGCAATTTTATTGCAAGCCAATTGCTTCAGTACGAAATAAGATTATATACTTCAAAAAATAGAATGTCATGAATTAACTTATGCATATTATATCAAAAATCTGTGAAAGTTTTATGCACTTTTAACAAAAATCATTCAGAAAAATAGCCTCCGGTACTGACACTGGCAATTGATGACTCATTATCATATTCAAATGTAAGAGATGCCCCATCTGTAAGTTCTCTTAAATCTCCAAGGGGAATTGTGTACTCTGTGTCAGTAGTACTCTTAACGACAAACACCCAATCCGTACTGTCAGCGTTTACTTCCATTACTATTCCCATCAGTGTATATCCGTTGGATAAGATTTCGCCATTTACCAGGTAATTTTCAGAATATGTATCAGTGTTCATGTCATATAGCTTGATGCTACTTAAATCAAAACCCATCTTATTAATTATGTAGGTATTGATCTTAAGGTGCCTTGCCTCTTCCTGTTTTACTGACGCCTCCTCCGAATATGTTCCGTCGAGCTTACTCTGAACTTCCTCATACTGTCCAACAAGTTCAGTCATTTTAGTGATCTCTTCATCAATCTTCTTACTACTGACTTCAGAAAAATCAGTATCTGCAAACTCGGCAACCTGTACCCCCAATGAATCAAGTTCCGGCCTAAGTGACGTATCCGCTATATCAAGGTAAGTCTCTTCTGCTTTGGATCTGACTTCTACCAGCTGATCTCTTACCCCTTGCGCCTGGCTTATTTTTTCAGCAGATGGCTTGCACCCCATTAAAAGAACCGCCATAAGCATTGATGTTATAAGGACTATTTTCTTTTGTCTCATTTTATATCTCCTTTTCCAGATAGTCCTATTATAATCATTTAGCGCACATCTACCAATATGCAATTCTCATAATAATATTCCATGATAAGTCCTACTACATGCGAATAACTGACTTTTCCAGAGGAAACACCATTGACCTTAAGATTGGTATCGATAAAGACATCTGCTGCCTTCTTAACTGTTTCCGTCTTGAAAACCGCCTTTTCTTCTACTTCTTCCCAGCCTTCCTGTGACAAAAACTGATTGTCATATTTTACCCTTTCGGATATTTTCACATGAGAATTGTATTCTTCTTTACTTACAGCTCTGTAAAAATCGTTGTTAATGTAGTTGAGGACGCCAAGATACCCACTATACTGAAAAACTATATCATCAGAATTAATGCAGGCCAGAAAGCCAAAGAAATTTGCCTCATCCTCAAAAATATATCCGTGGGTATGGGCCAGTTCATGGCACATGGTAAAGGGCTTGTGAGTAAGATTCATAGTATCATTGTAATTGGCCTCCATGGAAAAAGGAAAGTAATACCCCTGCATGTACTGCTGGCACATGAAATCCGAGAAAAAAAGTGCTTTAGGTGTCACATAGTATCCTCCAAGCCTTGGAAATTCGCCTGAAATCTTTTTCATGGATTTGATAGCCGTTTCCTTCATATTTCCTTCGTATAAAACGTTGCCGTTTTCATCGTGTGGAACCTTTGTGGAAAGATCATTACACTTTCTCACCACATAATCTCTAAGTAATGTAAGCTCCTGAAGATTATACTCTTTAGCACTGGCACTCTGGGCTATTTCTAATTTAGAAGTATGGTAGAGGCCAAAACAGTTAAGGGACATGATCACAACTGTGACCGTCAAAAGAACAGGTGTAACCCTGTAAAGGGAATCGGAAATCCAGGAAAAGATCCTGTCCAGAGAATAATATCTTTTTCCCAAAGAGCTGCTAAAACGTCCATAGGCCATAAACATGGAATGAAACAGCACAAATACAATGGCGAAAATTATGTACGCCACAATAAACACCAGCATAACTTCACCAACAGAAAATCCCACAAGGCTGGTCAGTCTGCCATATAAACCTGAAATCACAGGAAAAATATTAGTGACATAAAAATCCGAAAAATCAGAGCTCACCCAGGAAAGAATATTAAAGACTGCGCACAAGCCAAGAATAACGCCAATAGTGCGCCAAAAAGCCCCACCCCGTTTCTTCATCTTTTCCTCTCCTCCATTGTACTAAGATATGGATATTCTACTATCCAAATATGTACTGGAAATGTCTAAAAAGGTGAAAAAATGTTCATAATTTATACATAAGTTTATGCATATGATACAATTATTTAACAACTATAATTTTTTTGATTTTATTTTTTCAATAAGAATGGAAGGTAATTATGAGATTACTTGTAGCAGATGACGAAACTGAACTTGTAAATGCGCTTGTTGCAATATTAAAGCACAGCAATTATTCCGTAGATGCAGTATACAACGGCACCGATGCACTTGACTATGCTCTTACCGGAGACTACGACGGCATTATTCTGGATATTATGATGCCAGGACTTGACGGTACAGAAGTACTAAAAAAACTGAGAGATAAGGGAATCTCAACTCCAGTTCTTTTCCTGACTGCCAAAACCGAGGTTGATGACAGAATAAAGGGGCTTGATCTCGGCGCAGACGATTATATTCCAAAGCCCTTCGACATGGGTGAACTCCTTGCAAGAGTCCGTGCAATGCTCAGAAGAAAGTCCAACTTTTCACAGCCTAACCTTTGCTGCGGAAATCTGACCCTTGACCGCTCAGGTTATGATCTTTCAACCCCGGGTCACGATAAAATACGTCTTTCAGGAAAAGAGTTCCAGATGCTTGAGATGTTGATGACTTCCCCTGGAAGAATTATCTCTGTAGACAATTTCATGGACCGTATTTGGTCTGACGGCGAAGCTGACGTCAATGTTGTATGGGTTTATATTTCAAACCTTCGTAAAAAGCTTGTCTCCCTTGAAGCCACCTGCGAGATCAAGGCTTCAAGAGGCCTTGGATATTCAATTAATGAGCTATAATCTTGTTACTGTTCACTCGCTTGCAGCTCCCTCCAGTAACCAATTCTTCTTATTAAACGAGGTAAGATATGGTAAAAAAGCTCAGAAAAAAATTTGTCATTACCGCCATGCTTTCGCTATTAGTTATTTTGGTGGTAATGATTGGAATCATCAATGTGGTAAACATTCACAGCATGTATCAGGATGCTGATAATCTGCTTAGTATCCTGACTACCAATGATGGATTCTTTCCCGGAATGCTTCCTGAGATAAAGCTTAATGATGAAAATGGTCAAT
Organism: uncultured Butyrivibrio sp.; assembly: GCF_947169445.1. Classification (GTDB taxonomy): domain Bacteria; phylum Bacillota; class Clostridia; order Lachnospirales; family Lachnospiraceae; genus Butyrivibrio. The sequence continues at coordinate 5,184 of NZ_CAMVPU010000002.1, forward strand.
TTGGTTCTTTTCCCGATAACCCCAAACGAGGCAATGATAATTTTTTCCCGGGAGATCCTTTTACCTTTGACAGACTAAACAATATCCGATCTGTCGAAATGCCCTATCAGTCCAGATATTTTTTTGTAAGGTTCAACTCTGAGGGGAATATCACAGAGACCGATATTTCGCATATTGCTGCTATATCAGAAGATGATGCCAACCAATATGCCCAAGCGGCCTATAGTTCCGGCAAGAAAAAAGGCATGTCACACTCTTATCGTTACAGCAAGGTAGAAAAAGACGACGGCAGCTCTCTAATAGTATTTGTCGATCTTAGTGCTTCTATCGTAAGTGCTTATAAACTTCTTGGACAGTCACTTTTGATAGGCGCCTTTGCCCTGATAGCAATGTTCATTCTGGTCTTTATTTTTTCAAGTCAGGCCGTTGCTCCTGTTGTTGAGTCACTTGAAAAGCAAAAGCGCTTCATCACTGATGCCGGTCACGAGCTCAAGACTCCTCTTGCTGTAATATCTGCCAACATCGATGTTCTTGAACTTGAATCAGGAAAAAACGAATGGACAGGCAGTATACGCAATCAGATTAAACGAATGAACAGTCTGGTAAAAAATCTTCTTACCTTATCCAGAATGGATGAAGAAAGAATGCATGTTGTTTTTTCAGATTTTGACTTAAGCGCCACCATCAGAGAAACTGCTATGTCATTTCAGGCAGTGGCCGAGTCCAAAAATAAGAAGTATCAGCTTGATATAGAGGATGGAATTCATATCACCGGCGACAAGAACTCCATAAATCAGCTGGCCTCGCTTCTTTTGGATAATGCCCTTAAATACTCATCTGAGAACGGCAGCATCCACCTGATCTTGTCAAAAGATAAGAATATTCTGTTTGAAGTTTCAAATACCTGTGACTGCATTCCTGATGGCAATCTGGACAGGCTCTTTGACAGATTCTACAGAGCGGATTCTTCACGAAGCCGCGATACTGGAGGCTATGGTATCGGTCTTTCTGTGGCACGGGCAATTGCTATCTCCCATGGCGGTAACATTGAAGCCGTTCGGGATGGGGATCATATTATAAGATTTATAGTAAAGCTCCCCAAGCAGCTTCCTAAAAGCAAGATGCAAACTGCCAAGTAATACCGAGATAATCAGATAACAATCAAAACTCCAAGCAATAGCCAAAAACAAAACCGCTATCAGACAACAATTCGGATCTGATAGCGGTTTTTTCATCATATTATGATTTTTACAGTTCCTCGCTCTTTACAGTTACAGGTCTGGAGCAGGTGATCTCAAGATTGCCATTCCTTTGTCTCATCTCGTCAATCATTCCCTTTGTTGAAGCCTTCTGTCTAAGGACAATCTTGTATGTCAGCTTATAAAGACTTCCCATTCCTGTTGTCTTAACTTCTTCAAGCTCTGCCTTGGTTGTAAATCTCTCGAATATATCATCGAAGATGCCTTCATAATCAAGGCTCTCCGGAACTGTTATCTTAAGTGTCTTTTCTTCTGTAAGTGAATCACCAAATCCACAATTTGAAAGAATAAGGTTAGCAAGTGTGATTATTACTGCGAAAGTTGCTGCAATACCAATATATCCCATTCCTGTGGCAAGTCCTACTGCCATTGCCAGGAAAATGCTTGTGATCTCTTTTCCTGTTCCAGGAGCAGATCTGAACCTTACAAGTGAAAACGCTCCTGCAACTGCTACTCCGGCTCCGATATTGCCGTTAACCAGCATAATTACTACCTGAACGATTGCCGGTAAAAGAGCAAGTGTAACAATATAGCTCTTGGAGTAATTGTTTTTAATGGTGTACATAAAGGCAATGAAAATACCGATTGCCAACGAGCAAAGTGTTGCTATCACAAACGCTGCTCCTGTAATTGAGCCGCCTGTCATAATTGAACCAAAAATTAAATCTGTTGTCATAATATTATCTCCTTCTCATTTTCATTTACTTTATCAAACGCATCATACTGCTTTGCGAAACAAGGCAATCTTGGAGTTTTCCTCCATAGCCTCCATATTTTTTCCATACATAAAATCCTGATATCCTTTGCCATACTTGGAAAAAGATGTCTGTCTTATATTCAGTTCATCAAGGATTCTTGCAAGTTCCATCGACATCGCCCCTGCAATTTTCAGCTCCATAAGGTGCTGTCCGGGTAAAAGGATATCTTTTCCCGTGTTACCAGCCTTAAGTGTCAGATTCTCTGTTCTCCATCTGATATTATTATCAAATGTGATCCTGAGCTCTGGATCCTCAATTCCGGCCATCGCTATTCTGTCATAGGATATTGCCATTGCCGGACGAAGGCCTTTGTAGTACTTAACAAAATAATCAATCTCGTTTGAAATCTGCGATGTCTTCTTGGGTCTTTTGCCTTCAACCAGGTACTCCAGCGCTTCACTGTAAGGCATCGAAATCCTTCTTTTATAAACTATACCCTTATACTTTTTCTTGATCTCGATAAAAGCATTCGTGCTATCTTCCGGTATTCCGTATGTTCTAAGCCTTAGCTTTTCCTTATATACCGGTTTCTCCAAAGACCTTTCGATAAGTTTGTAATCAGGTGTGTCAAAATATATGTTTAAGATGGATGTTTTTCCGTAGCTGTCGATAGCTGCCATGGGTTCCAGCCTCTTCATAAGCTCGTTGTATTGCACATCATCCAACAGAAATTTAGTTTCTATTCTTTCAAATACATCTTTAAAGCCTGCCATCTTTTTTCCTCACTTTTATTTCAAAGCACTTCGTTTCTTGTTGATGCCATTCTAAATAGCAAACCTAAAAAATACTTAAAAACGAAAAAGTTTATTTTTTCTTTAGGATTATGTGTCACAAAATGCGACAACCATGCACCTTTTCATGATATAATATTTCATACATGATAATTCATGGTTTCCTGTTTATTGATTATTTATCAGATAAACAGAATTTTCGGAGGTGGGAATATGTACAAAAAAGGGGACAAAGTAATTATTTTAGACTACAACGGAAAGCCGCTTGTTCCTCAGGTAGTTGCAGAAATTGAAGATGTCTATGGGCAGGACAGAGTGAGGCTTCTTTTACCGGATGGTGCCTGCTGCCTTGAGTTCACAGATCAATTTGAAAAGATAGATGAAGAAACTTATGACAAATATCTTCATGCTGTTCACGAAAGGGAAAAAGAGCTTCCTGTAGATTTACAGATTGATATCAGAAAGTTTGCATCCAAACATCCAAAGCGCAGAAAAGACGAGATCATCAAACAGTTCGATATGGATAAACGCTATGTATCAGTGATCAATGCCTATATGGGCCGCGTTATGATGTATGGAAAAGAGAATATTAATGACAGATTTCTTTTCGAATATAAGGAAGCGCTCTATGGAATAGTTGAGACCAGAACCTTCTTCCACGAGCTGGATGATTCAATTGCTATTCCTTCCTTTGATTAAGAGATCATCGGTCTTTGTTTTCTCCTTTGGCCTTGAGATGAGACCAATTGAGAGGCCTACAAGTATCATGCAGTAAGGCATAGAGGTCACCTGAGAAAAAGAGACCTGATTGTACAGAAAATAGGAAATTATTGGGAGTCCGTAGATTACCGCTATGGGCTCCTTTTCTTTTGCCCTGACAAGCTCATATAGAATGCTTACAAATAGTCCCACATAGCAAATGGCACCAATGAGGCCTCTTTCCAATAAGATAGTAAGTATCTCACAATGAGCATTCGTCAGAATATCTGTTCCAAATATATTGCGAAAAGAATCGCTCCAGAAGGCGTCCTTCATAGCAAATGGATAGAGGCAATCCTGTCCTATGCCTACTACCTTCTGCCAGGACGGGAGATTTACATACATGTCTGCGCATATCCTCCAGATAATCCCTCTTCCATTTCCAAAACTGTCACTAAAGTTCATAGCAAAAAGTGCCACTGCTGCTATAGCTATGACAGCAAGTGCCACAAGGTATATTCTTCTGAATACTTTTTCTATAAAAACAACCTTTATCTCTTCAAGGAGCCTTACGATTCTGTATAAGAAAAATGCTGCCGCCAAGATGATGATTCCTGCATGGCTCTGACAGATGCTGATCAGAATATTGCTATCATAGCTGTAGGCATCAAATATTCCTATTACAATATCTACGATAGTCATTCCAAATCCCATGACCATAAGCACCAGCAAAAAAGACTTAAAGCTCTCCCAGCTATCAAGTGAGATCCATAACATAAAAAGAAAACATGCTGCCAGTATCAGAATTCCGCCATCGCTACCCTGAAGCAAAAGTGCAAGAATTCCTGTAAGGGCGTACACAAAGCTGATCCACCACCAGCCCGAAAAGCGCTTTAAGCAGTACATGAGCTCCAGGCCAAGGGATACCCATATTGAAAGAAATCCGGAAAGCCAGTTTATATTTCCAAGTGTCGCTACAAATGAAGCGTTCTGTCCTTTTATTACAAACGGATAGATTCCGAACCTGTTTATTATTGATAATACGAACTCAAAAAATGGTACAAGAAATAAAGCAATGACAAATATCAGCTTATACTTAAGATTCTTTTCTCTGGAAACATATATAGCTATGACCAGTGCCACAATAGCGGATAAAAAGCCGTTTCTCCAGCCCTCGTATCCCAGGAAGGCTGTCTTTATATCTACCGAGAATATTAGCGAAAGGATATGGGAATAGATTGTGCCATACAAAAAAAGCTGGGGCAGCGATGTTTTTTCAGTGCTGCCTTTTTCTCCCAGTATCTTTTTGCGCTTGATCACGTAATTCACCACGACCATTACAACAAACGGTATGCTTAAAGCAAGATAACAGATAGCCTTGGCTTCACCCAGTTCGTAATATCCTGTTTTCATATAAAGGGGCAAAATGCTGCACAAAAGCCCTAGGTATATTAAAAATAGTACATTCATTTTTTGCAGTTCCTAGTTTTTCCTGGTTAATCTTTTTTCCTTAGAAGTTCTCCTATCTGTGGATTATCCGGAGTTATCTCAAATGTCATGCGCTTTTTGGTGGAAGGGTGGTCCAATACAAATTTATAGCTTACAAGACACACATTCTTTATTCCATTTTCCACTGAATAGTCCATCGACTTTTGTGAACCATATTTCTGATCCCCTAAAATAGGATGTTCCAAATAAGACAACTGCACTCTTATCTGATGGAAGCGTCCTGTGAGAAGTTTGACCCTAAGAAGTGTTATATTTTCTTTTCTTGAAATTACCTCGTATTCAAGCCTTGCTTCCTTGATCTCTCCGTTTGCAATTCGTATTTTTTCACCGTTTTCCAGAGTGACGCTATTGTTCTTACAGGATTTGCTTTCTTCCTCTGTTATGATCTGTGCAAAGCCGTCTTCTCTTTTTACAATGAGATTAGAAAGCACGCCCTTGTCTTCTTCAACATTTCCAAAGCACAGGGCATAGTAGTATTTGTCTGTAGTACGTTTCTTTATCTGAGCAGATAAGTCCGTTGCGGTTTTTTTATTCTTGGCCAGGATTATGACGCCCTCTACCGGCTGATCAAGCCTGTGAACCGTCGCAACATAGACATTTTTTGCGCCTTTTGAATCTGCCCTGTTCTTCCTTCCAAGATAATTTCTTGCTGCACTTACAACGTCCATACTGTAGGCTCTGGCACCCTCTGTTGCTACTCCTGCAGGCTTGTGGCAGACCAGTAAATCGTTGTCTTCATAAATAAATTCAATTTCTTTCATATATATACCTTTTACAAAAATATGCTCCTATCCGGAAATATAGCCAGACAGGAGCATGCTTTAAATCATATTCTCTCGAAACCCGCAGTAAATACAAGTTCCTGATTTTCTATTCAAAAATCCAATAAGTAATCAAACCTTGAAGCGATAACCGACGCCCCAGATTGTCTCAATATACTGAGGGTTTGATGTGTCATATTCAATCTTCTCACGGATTTTCTTGATATGCACAGTAACTGTAGCAATATCTCCAATGGAATCCATATTCCAGATCTTTCTGAAGAGTTCCTCTTTCGTAAACACATGGTTAGGGTTCTCTGCCAGGAAGGTAAGAAGATCAAACTCCTTGGTGGTAAAGCTCTTTTCCTCATCATCAACATATACACGTCTTGCAGTCTTATCGATCTTCAGTCCACGGATCTCAACAAAATCGTTGTTCTCATGACCTGAACCCACAAGTCTTGAATATCTGGCCATATGAGCCTTTACTCTGGCTACAAGCTCTGATGGGCTGAAAGGCTTGGTTATATAATCATCTGCACCAAGACCAAGACCTCTGATCTTATCGATATCATCCTTTTTAGCTGATACCATCAGGATCGGCACGTCTTTCTTTTCCCTGATGTGTTTACAAACCTCAAATCCATCCATTCCGGGAAGCATGAGATCAAGGATAACCAGATCGAATTCCTCTGCAAGAGCAGTCTCAAGTCCCGCATCTCCGGTGTTCTCAATTTTTACTTCAAAATCACTAAGTTCAAGATAATCCTTCTCAAGATCAGCAATAGCCTCTTCATCCTCAACAATAAGAATTCTACTCATACACGTCTTTCGCCTTTCTTTAGTTTATTTTGCTTCATGGTCTACTGTAACTGTTTCCTCGTTGTCTGCATACTCAACAAATTTCCTCAAAACAAAGTGCATGCAGGTTCCTTCTCCCTCATGGCTCGTAGCCCATATGTATCCGCCATGATCTTCAATTATCTTTTTAACGATGGATAATCCAATTCCGCTTCCTCCCTGTCTGGAATTTCGGGAAGCATCTGTTCTGTAGAATCTGTCGAAGATATTAGGAATATCTGATTGCGCGATTCCTTTTCCGTTATCTTCAAGCTCCACTCTTATTGAATCTATCTCATCCAAAATCCTGATATCGATCTGGCCTGTTCCGTCATCTCTATCAAGATATTTAACACTGTTACTGACCACATTATTAACAACTCTCTTTAGCTGCTCAGGATCTGCAACTATCTGAGTATCGGGAGCTGTCAGGTTGGAATAATTGAGCTTAATGGACTTACTCTCAAGGTCCGCTCCGATTTCCTCAATACAGTCTCCGAAATAATCCCCGACGTTCAGTCTTATAAAGTTATAGGGAATTCTGTTGTTATCAATACTCGAGTACAAAGTAAGCTCATTAATAAGGTTGTTCATATCATTGGCCTTATTGTTAATGATCTTAATGTACTTCATCTGCTTCTCGGGATTATCAGCAACTCCCTCAAGAAGCCCCTGAGAATATCCTTTGATGGCTGTAATAGGAGTCTTCAGATCGTGTGAGATGTTGCTTATAAGCTCTTTATTCTGCTTCTCACGCTCTATCTTCTCCTCTGCGGATTCCTTAAGCCTAAGCCTCATATCCTCGTAATTGCGGTACATGGCTCCTATCTCGCCTTTTTCCTTGATGTCGGTAGGGAGCATGTAATCAAAATTACCATCCTGAATATGCTGCATCGCCACATTCAGCTCATCTATTGGTTTAAAAAAGCTGTTTCCAATCCAAGTCGTCAGCAAAATACTTGTTATCAAAAGAATCAGGACAATAGCAATAGACATGTAAATGAACAGCGACTCTGTAAGAGCTGTTCGTATGCCTGAAATAATATATAAACTTCCCTCATCTCCGGTAGAAAAGCGAAAGTCAAGCTGCTTAACGAGGTACTTGGAAGCAGTATAATAAATTCCTTTTAAATCTGTTCCATATCCGGGAAGCTGCTCAACCACAGCCTCTGCTCGATCCATATTTGCTGCATAGTAGACTTTGCCGTCTCTTAATACAATAATGTATGAATACTTGGAAGCAATCTTACTGTCAATTTCCTCCAAGAAAGTCTCGTCCTCAAGAACAAAAGGATTTACCAAAAGAGCCAGAGCTATATCATGGGTAACTTCATCCGCCATATCTGCAAAAGCTTCGCTGGGATCAGAAACCATGGTGTAATCAAATCCGCTGGATATTTCATTGAGCCTCTGCTGATATATCAGATATCTGCCTACTGCAAAAAATGTTCCGATTGCCAGGATAATAGGAATAAAGACTATCGCCAATGACGTAATTAAGAGTTTAGTACGAAAACGCATCTTATACCCCCGGCATCCTATATCTGTATACCTAAGAAAATTATATCATAAAAACGTCAACGAAAGATTAATCTTTTTTCTCAAATCTCCCTACCACCTGCTTTACTGGGTTTGTTTATATTTTGTCGTGTGTGATATTGTGATAATTTGTGTTTTTATTGTTATGAATTTGGATAAGCTTTCTTTATTCTCTCATACTCTTCATCAGTAATTTCCATAACTGTGCCATGCTTAAAGCCGTATGGAAAACTGAAGGCCTTGTCAGAACGAACAAAGCTTCCTGTTGAGATATCTTTTGCCACAAAAGGAACATAGCCCTGCTTCTCTTTTTCACAACCATAAAAATCCAGCATCAGACACCAGCTTCCGTCAGGAAGTTTGTAGCAGGTCGGAGCCTCGTACTGGCCATCTTCAAGTTTATTCATCTCTACATCAAATGCAGGCATTCTCTCGTAGGAACCTGTAAGAGTTTTTCCTCTTTCAAGAATGATGTGGGCCGGGTTGTAATCGCTTTTTACAAATCTGTAGTAGTAGCCGTTTTCATAAACTATGTTAGAATCGATGATCTGGGTGTCATCTTTTTTGCAAAGCATGGTTGGTGCCGAATAGTTCTTGAAATCCTTGGTCTTGGCGTAAAAAATTGCCATGAAATTATCGGAATCTGCCGGATATCTTGAAGACCAGTGAACCATATAATCCTGGTTTTCTTCATCATAGATTATGTCCGGAGCCCAGGCACAGCCGTAGTTTTCATCAACTACTTTTACCAGTTCCTGCTCAGACCAGTTCACCAGGTCATTAGATTCCCATTTTGAAAGGTACTTACTTCCCTGTCTGTTTACGCAGTCCCAGCTTCCTTTATATTTGGTAGCAAAGTTATTGGCCAGGGAAAGATCTGTAGCAAGGATGACGAAGGTGTTATCTTTTTTTCTGGTAATAGTAAAATCTCTTACTCCCTTTTCACCAATCTTGCTCTCCAGGACAGGATTTCCGTTGTTTACCTGTTCCCAGTTGAATCCGTCTTTTGAAATACCAAAATACACCTGTTCCCCGTCAGGTGTGAATTTCTCCTTGAAATGTGCAAATAAATATGCGCTCATGTAACCCTCCTATAAATGCTTTTGAATAATATAAAATATTATACTATGTAGTAAACAAAAAATACATCTAGATTATTTTCCATAATAAAAGTAAGGAAAAGTTCAGCAATTTTTAACATCTCGCTTCTTGATATGGGTATTTATCTTTGATACACTTTTAGACGGAATGCGGAATACGTTTTCCGTTTATGGCAAACAGGAGGATTAGATAATGATCAATTGGAATAATCTTGACACTCTTAAATCTTTTGACGAGCTGAAGAAAGTAGCTCGTGTTAATCTGGTAGACTCTATGTCCGGAGCAAATGGCGCTGAGAGAGTTAAGAAGTACTCAGTACCTATGGCTGCAGGACTTGACTTCAACTACGCTGCAAAAGAGGTTGATGACAACATTCTTTCAGCTTTGGATGCTCTTGCAAAAGAGGCTCAGCTGTCAGAAAAGTACGAAGCTCTTTTCAACGGCGAAGTTATAAATACTGGTGAGAAGAGAATGGTTCTTCACCAGCTCACAAGAGGTCAGCTTGGCGAGAATGTTATGGCTGATGGTGTTAACAAGCGTGAATTCTATGAGAATGAGCAGAAGAGAATCGCTGAATTTGCAAACAAGGTTCACTCAGGTGAAATCGCAAATGCCAAGGGCGAGAAGTTCACAACAGTTGTTCAGATTGGTATCGGTGGATCCGATCTTGGTCCCAGAGCTATGTATCTCGCACTTGAGAACTGGGCTCACAGAACAGGCAACTTCAAGATGGAAGCAAAATTCATCAGCAATGTAGATCCTGATGATGCTTCAGCAGTTCTTAATTCTGTAGATGTTGCTCATTCAATCTTTATCCTTGTATCTAAATCAGGTACAACACTTGAAACTCTTACAAACGAATCTTTCGTTACAGATGCTCTTAAGAAGGCTGGTCTTGATGCTTCCAAGCACATGATCGCAGTTACTTCAGAGACTTCTCCTCTTGCTAAGAGTGACAATTATCTTGAAGCCTTCTTTATGGATGACTATATCGGAGGCCGTTACTCTTCAACATCAGGTGTTGGCGGAGCAGTTCTTTCACTTGCATTTGGTCCTGAGGTATTTGCTCAGTTCCTTGATGGTGCAGCAGAAGAAGACAAGCTTGCAGCTAACAAGGATATGATGAAGAATCCTGCAATGCTTGATGCTATGATCGGAGTTTATGAAAGAAATATCCTCGGCTATGACAGCACAGCTGTTCTTCCTTACTCACAGGGACTTAGCCGTTTCCCAGCTCATCTTCAGCAGCTTGATATGGAATCAAATGGTAAGAGTGTTAACCGCTTTGGTGAACCTATCAACTACGTTACAGGTCCTGTTATCTTCGGTGAGCCCGGTACAAACGGACAGCATTCATTCTATCAGCTTCTTCACCAGGGAACTGACATTATTCCTCTTCAGTTCATTGGTTTCAAGAACAGTCAGCTTCAGAAAGATGTTAACATTCAGGACAGCACCAGCCAGCAGAAGCTTTGCGCTAACGTAGCAGCTCAGATTGTTGCTTTTGCCTGCGGTAAAAAGGATGAGAATCTGAACAAGAACTTCAAGGGTGGACGTCCTTCCAGCATCATCATTGGTGATGAGCTTAATCCTAAGTCACTTGGTGCACTTCTTGCTCACTTTGAGAATAAGGTTATGTTCCAGGGATTTGTTTGGAATATCAATAGTTTCGATCAGGAAGGTGTTCAGCTTGGTAAGGTGCTTGCAAAGAAGGTGCTTGCACACGAGACAGATGGAGCTCTTGCTGAGTATAGTAAGCTTTTGGGAATCTAAGTTTACTTTATCGACTACGCGAACGGCCTGTGGCGAGACGGATATCTCCGCTCACCACAGGCCTGTTTTATTATAATCCCCAAAAAAATATCAAGTTTCAGAACTCTTGCCTTTAAGCCTTTCAATTTCAGCCTGAAGAGCAGCATTCTTAGCAACTTCAGCTGCTATAGTGGCATCCTTTTCTGCTAATTCAGCATCCTTATCCGCTATAATCTTCTCATACTTCTCTTCTGTTTCCTGCACACCTTCAGCACGTGCGGTCGCAAGCATCTCCCTATATCTACGCTGTCCTTCTAAGATTTCTGCGGCTTGATTATCAGTATTAAGTGTTAAAACCATATCTCCCACCTCTCTGACTTCCGGATTATTCTCCGCTAACGCCTTAAACTCTTCCCAGGTAGTAGCATTGAATAACTTTGCCCAATAAACGAGATTATTCGCTTCATCTTCGCCTGTTGCGAGTTCTATGTGGTTTAATTGTAACATGTTTAGCCCAATAAGTTTAGTGTATGGAGCATGGGTTTTAACATTGAGAAGCATATGCTGTGAGTAGAATTCCGGTTCTCCAGAAAGAAGATCCTTATCTGTGATACAGAAATGAGTTGTTGGTTTTAGCTTGGTGTAATCTTCACCCTGTTTTATACTGTCAAAAGCCCGACATAAATACAGAATCGACCTTTTTTCCCAGTTCTTATCAAAATAGGTTTGAATTTCGATATTAAGGATTTCACCTGAGTTCATCATCAGCTTTAGATCCATAACCGTTTCTTTAAGATTTGCATTTAGCTCAATGGGATTAAGTATTTCAATACTTTTAATATCTTCAGGCTTTATCCCCTTTAAAGCACCAACAAGCCCCATAAGCGCCTTCGTAGATTTCTGCATAACATAATGAAATAGTAAATCACTCTTTAGTGTATACTTGATTGGCCCAGTAGCTGTATCCAAAGAGACTGGCTCCATACCAATAGAATTATTTTCTAACATTCAAATTCTCTCTTTCTATTACTTTATCTTATCTAATGCTTTGTAATTTATTACTTTAAGTGGTAATAATCTCATGCAGATTGTTTCAAACAAGCGCATTAGACACGCTTTAGCATGAGACTTCACTCCGGCCGGAGCAGATTTCATTATGCATACAAAACATCTCTTTGTAAATATGTTTGAGCAAATCTTTAAAAAGTCTTAAGAATTATACTTTATTAAGACAATTAATTATTTGCTATACACACACATAAAATGAGCCTCATTCCCTCCTTGCTAACTAGAAGAAATGGACTCATTTTATAGATTTTTACTTCCCTCTACATTTAATTTATTTCAATGCTCCATTTTCACACACGTACCTTCTTTTTGCTAAATAAACAATAACTATACACCATGAAATCAATGAAATAATAAGAGCAAGATTCCAATACCATGTTCTAATGAATTTTACATGAATAATTCCATCAAATTCAGCCGGTAATTCAAAAGATACATATAGTCTTTCAGAATCGAAAACAGTATAGTGACTACCATTATCGTCCACAACTTGATATCCCTTATAATTTATGAGTGGTAATTCAATTCTGGCCGCGTTTTCAGATGTCTTACATTTTATATCCATATCTGTTCCACGCCTAGAAACCATCTCCAATTCAACAACATTTTCCCCAACTAATTCTCCTGTCAGCTTACTATCATCTATATAGACCAAGTTGGAAACATCACCATTTGTCCTAAGATAATCACCACTAGAATTTCCATATATATCCAAATTGTACGTATCATAGTACATTTCGGAGTTTGAATCCTTGCTATAATAATTCATAAACAGACCTGTCATAAATACAACTATCATTATGATACCAATATATAGCACATGATATTTCATATTAAACCATTTATCTAAACAGCCATCGCTTAACATGGATCCAAATAATAAAGCCTGAAAGAGAATAACAAATCCAACAAATCTCCAAGGAAACTGAACCTGAGCTAACACATTAAATATCCTATAATTCTTAGCCAACATATCCCAAGGAAAAAGTCTTGTAGATATAATCATCATGATTGTACTCATAATCGTAAGCAATTTAACTTTATCTGAATCTCTTCCTTTTATACACACAATAATTGCTATTACATATGTACCAATCAAAATGACTCCAGAAGTGCACAGCATACTTCCAGATCCACCAAATGGATTTCTAAAGAAATCAAAGAAATCTGCAAATCTAATTCCCTCACTTTGTATTTCAGCTGAGAGACCTCTTGATGCATGTGTTGATACTATAACTGGAACATTGAAATAATAATCCATAAAGGGAATTATGAAATAAGCAGCTAATAGACAAGTTATTATAGCCGCCAAAAAGAAATCCAAAAGCACCTTTTGTCTTATTGTTCTTTTTATATTTATAATACAAGTAAGAATTATTGCTGTTACCATCATTTCAGTGGATAAAATATGTGTAGTTACAATTCCCCCCATACCCACTGCTAGTAGCAATATATTTTTCCAATCACTTTTTTCTTCACTATCTTGATATATACTCCATATTGCATAGGCAACAATAGGGAAAAACATGAATGCACAGTATTCCCCAATTGCAGCCCTAATATAAATATCTACTAGTTTATATGAAGCAGTCATATAAACAAGCGTAGTAATTGCACCAATCTTTTTATTTTCCCAAATTTTATTAAAGCAAACCATTGCTATTGTCGTAGAAATCAAATTAACAAAAAACACGAATACTTTGTATGCCATATTGACATCAAGTCCACAAATTCTCAAGAATGCAGGAAAATATAGCAATACATCTCCATAAAAAAATGATGTTGGATAACCATACCCTCCATGCCAGAGTGACGCTACTCCAATTGGAAAATGGCCATTTTTTAATTCTACCGCTAGTCCTTCAATTCGCATTAAATGAAACATCAAATCATGTCCATTTAGCCCCTTACAAAACAATGGTAAAGATGCAATTATAGTTATCCCTATAACTGAAGCTATTTCTCTTTTCTTTGAATTATCCACATCACAAAAATATAATAAAGCATCCCCCAAGCAAATTAAGGAAACTATTAATAACCAGAATAATTTTTCTCCATTATTATTCTTATATATTGATATACTATTTATTCTAACTTCACCTTGTCCGTTATACCTGACGATAGCCTCAAAATTATCTATCTTACTCGCAATATTAAAATCGTAAGTAACAGAGTTAATATTTTTTTCTAACCAAAACTCATTCGCCTTTATATATTTATCATTTCCGTTGAGCGCAGAAAGAACCATACTCTGTGAGCTTTCACATTCATACTCAATTTGTACAGTATAATATCCTTTATTCAGTTCTATATATGGTCCATATAGTAAGTCTATTTTATATCCTTCAAACACTAATTGGTCTGCTGGCAAATACCAACCATTTTCATCTAATGTAATATACTGAGATTTCCATTGATCTAGGCCAACTTCCATCTTTTTAATATTTTGTCTACTCTCAAAACAAACTATTCCCATTAATAAAATAATTATGAATTCAACGATAATTATCACTCTAACTTTTTTATTCATCTTTTACCTTCTTATTGATCATTTTTCTACTTATCTGCCCAAAAACTTTATTTACACATCTCAATGCCAAATAAAACAATTAAATATTTTTATTGCGCTTTCGCGCAATATTCGAAGCATTTTTCCATATTGATTGCAGAAAGGTGCAACCACTGAATATAAACGAGAATTGTATTATTCAAATTCAAGATATAAAGATTGGAAAAACTTATTCACGCTCAGAAAGAAACGATGTTATCAACAGACAGAAGTCGTAAACTTCTTCAATAGTCAGAGTATGATAATTCAGCTTCATATAATAAAAAAGAAAAAAGGGGGCCACAGAATCTTACCGTATCACTCCTGTTTAGACTATGTTTACCATTTGCAAACAGTAAATTTAGTCAGAACAACGATTCCACAGCAAAATAGTGCACCCCAACAGCCATTTATATTTCTCTACATATTTAATCATAATAGTTTTTCCAACCGCCTATCTATCAACCAATTGATTTTTAACATTTCCCATTCACGTCCTTTGCTATAAAAATCGCTAGCCTATTATCATGGCAAAAATGCTGTAAACGATTATATATTTTATTGCGCTCTCGCGCAATCTTTTGAAGTCACTTTTTCACTAGAATGATTGCGGAAAGGCGCAATCACTGATGGTAAATGAGAATCGTATTATTCAAGTTCAAGATGTAAATATCGGAAAAAATATAGCCACTCTTCGAAAGAAAAGTGGCTATAAACAGACAGAAGTGGTGAAATTACTTCAATTGTCAGGATATGATATTTCAACTTTTTCTTATAATAGAATAGAAAAAGGGACACAGAACCCTACTGTATCCCTCCTATTTAGACTATGTTCAATATTATCTTGTGACATGAATTCACTTTTCAATTTCAAATAAGGTATCATGTTTCAGAACTATTACTCTTAAGCCTTTCAATTTCAGCCTGCAACCTAGCAACGGTATTTAAAGCAGCCTCTTTCTGGGCAACTTCAGCTGCAATAGTGGCATCCTTATCAGCAATAATCTTCTCGTACTTCTCTTCTGTTTCCTGCACACCTTCAGCACGTGCGGTTGCAAGCATCTCCCTGTATCTACGCTGTCCTTCTAAGATTTCTGCGGCCTGATTATCAGTATTAAGTGTTAAAACCATATCTCCCACCTCTCTGACTTCCGGTCTATTCTCCGCTAATGCCTTGAATTCTTCCCAGGTAGTAGCATTAAATAACTTTGCCCAATAAACGAGATTGTTCTCTTCATCTTCATCTGTTGCCAGTTCTATGTGGTTTAATTGTAACATGTTTAGCCCAATAAGTTTAGTGTATGGTACATGGGTTTTAACGTTGAGAAGCATATGCTGTGAATAGAATTCCGGTTCTCCAGAAAGAAGATCCTTATCTGTGATACAGAAATGAGTTGTTGGTTTTAGCTTGGTGTAATCTTCACCCTGTTTTATACTGTCAAAAGCCCGACATAAATACAGAATCGACCTTTTTTCCCAGTTCTTATCAAAATAGGTTTGAATTTCGATATTAAGGATTTCACCTGAGTTCATCATCAGCTTTAGATCCATAACCGTTTCTTTAAGATTTGCATTTAGCTCAATGGGATTAAGTATTTCAATACTTTTAATATCTTCAGGCTTTATCCCCTTTAAAGCACCAACAAGCCCCATAAGCGCCTTCGTAGATTTCTGCATAACATAATGAAATAGTAAATCACTCTTTAGTGTATACTTGATTGGCCCAGTAGCTGTATCCAAAGAGACTGGCTCCATACCAATAGAATTATTTTCTAACATTCAAATTCTCTCTTTCTATTACTTTATCTTATCTAATGCTTTGTAATTTATTACTTTAAGTGGTAATAATCTCATGCAGATTGTTTCAAACAAGCGCATTAGACACGCTTTAGCATGAGACTTCACTCCGGCCGGAGCAGATTTCATTATGCATACAAAACATATCTTTGTAAATATGTTTGAGCAAATCTTTAAAAAGTCTTAATAATTTTACTGTATTCAGATAGTCATTTCACGATATATCAATCCAAAGCCACAAATATAATGCCAACAATTATAAGTTTCAGTATTTTTTGCACAATTAGACAATATTCACCTTATTTTCTTGATTTTTGTGTTATCATAAAATACGTTTGTTGGAGGGTACATATTATGCAGAATTCCTACATTGAAGCAGGCTGCATAACAGAGTATCTTGCAGAGACTTATGGCATGGATACTGTCATGGCAAACCTTGGCAAAAATCTTATGACGATGTCAAGTTCGGTTTACGGAAAAGAATTTTCGGAAATCTATAAGGATTTCACTATATGGATAAATGCTAAATATGAAGCCTATGTGGATAGCAAGAGCGCAAAATAAACTTAAGGCAGAGCTTCACTATTACTAGTATAATTCGCTTTCTTAAATACTTGAATCCACTCCTCCAAATATACCCTCAATATATTCGCTGATTTCTGTGAAATCTATCATGAGATTACCGTTGTATATTCCAACAGGAATCATCTGATCAAAACCATAAATTGAGATAGTATCATCATTACCTTCCATGTCATACCTATAAATAACAACATTTCTATGAGACGGATCCACCATCCAATATTCTCTTACCCCTGCATCCTTGTATTTACCTGCCTTGATATATCTGTCTTTTCGTGAAGTAGATGGAGACAATACCTCTGCCACAAAATCAGGGCTTCCAAAAAGATTTTTCTCAGTTAGTTTCTTAGGATCACAAACCACGAACACATCCGGTTGTACCATGGTTTTATCATCGCAGTCTAGCTGAACATCAGTTGGTGCCATGAAAGGAATGCACTTACCTTTATTATCACGAATATAATTGCTGATAACTCTAAAAAGCTCACCAATATATAATTGATGCCTCGGAGTAGGCGCTTCCATATAAAAGAAATGTCCATCAATCAGTTCAACTCTTATATCATTAGGAAGCAAACGATAATCATCTATCGTATATTGCCCCTGAACCTTCCCATTAAAATGATTTAAGTCAATAGTCTTACTATTCCCCCCATATACGGCAGGTTCATCCATTAACATGCTACTTGAGTAATCTGGAATGTAATCATTTTGTCTGCTACTACTATCCTTAGGCAAAAAAAGAGCAGAAAGCTTCTCAAGCGTTTCAAAACGAGGAGCTTTTGTCTCTCCATTAAATATTTTTTGCACAGTTCCTAGAGGTACACCAGAAAGTGCAGCAATCTGCTTGAAACTATAACCTAGTTCTTTCTTCCTTTGCTTCATTTCTTCTATTGTCATAATATCCCTCCGAAAAGCAACCGAATTTAATTACTTTGCCCATTATTTATCCGTATTATATCATATTTTCAACCCCTTTAAACCGTTTATATCTTCATCACAATGACTATGACATAGCAGAAAAAAGAGTTGCTAAATAATCATCATTTCTAAAGAATAAAAAAGCTCGATTCCTTTCTACATATATAAGGAACCGAGCTTTTCATATACTTGATTATTAAACTGTTTTATGAATCAAAGAACTGACGGCCATCATCTGTAACAAGTCTCTCTGACTGAGGATACTCAAAAATAGCCTGGTTATCTGCGTTCTTCTCAAGGTAATCTGCAAACTTTTCAGCATGCCACTTAGCAAGACAAAGGTTGTGCATAAGATAATTTCCGCAGTTCTCTTCATTAGAACCAGGAACGCTGTCTGCATCAGCTACAGATCTGAATGCTCTAAGAAGAAGATCATGTATCTCCTTAGGAGCACGATTTCCCTTTAAGATAAGATAAAAACCTGTAAGGCATCCCATCGGTCCCCAGTAAATAACTTCATTCTTCCAATCAGGGTCATTACGAAGGAATGTTGCAATAAGATGCTCAAGTGTATGCATTGCAGCCACATCTACTGCGGGCTCCCTGTTAGGTCTTGTAACTCTTATATCATAGGTTGTAATAATCTTGTCCCCAAGCTCATCCTGTCTGCTGACAAAAATACCAGGGATAATTTTAGTGTGGTCTACTGAAAAACTCGGTATTAAATCCATCTTTATTCCTCTCTTTTGTTATCTAAAAACTACAATTATGTAAATACATTCTACCACAAGTACGGCAAAGTAAAAAACAAAAGAGATTGGAAGCATAAATTATCCGAATTTAACTGAATCAATGACCATAGCAAGATTATCACTTACCATCATATCAAGCTCATCGTCACCGGTAACATGTCCTATTGTTTTAAAAACAAGACATCCTCCCTTATAATCTCTTGCAATAATGTTTTCGTAATAGCCTGATCCCTCTTCTGCCGGAGGAAGTACTGCCCAATATCCTGTCACATCTTCTGTGCCAGGGAATATACATTCATTCTGTATAGTGTTATCATTAGCCCATTTCATAGCCGTACCATCTACTACGTCCTTAGCACTAACTGCCGGCTCATAATAAGCATCGATTAAATTACTACCTACGCCTTCACCAGAATATACAAAGAATACCTCGTCGTCCTGCTGCATGACATTTATATACGCATCATCATATTGAACAGACCATCCATTAGGATTTTCATACTGCTGATAATCTACACCATAACTCTGATCTGATAATACCGCTTCGTCAAATGAATCTGCCTTGGCAACCTCTTCTTCAGCTATTGTTTCTAAAACGCCAGAAGAATATACTTCTTCTGCTGCTTTGCCACAACCTGCAATGGTTCCCATAATAAGAACTGCTACTGTGAAACTTGAAATTGTTTTTGCCATCATTTTCTTTTTCATAATTTTTTTCCTCGTTCTTAAGAGATAATAGTATTTTTGCTTGTTCCTATTACTTATACGAATCAAATAATTATTGTGGCAAAAAAAGAGAACCAACAACCATAGTCATTGATTCTCTCAATAATCTTAAACCTTAGATTTTATCTGCAATTTCTATTATCCAAAATTATCCAAAATATCTCTTAAGGAGACCTGCAAATGCCTTGCCGTGTCTAGCCTCGTCGCGTCCAATTTCATGAACAGCGTCATGAATAGCGTCAAGATCAAGAGCTTTTGCCTTCTTAGCCAGGTCAGCACGGCCCTGAGTAGCGCCATATTCAGCGTCAGCACGAAGCTCAAGATTCTTCTTGGTGGAATCTGTAATAACCTCTCCAAGGAGTTCAGCAAAATGAGCTGCATGCTCAGCTTCTTCCCAGGCAGCCTTCTCAAAGAATGCGCCAATTTCCGGATATCCTTCACGGATAGCTACTCTTGACATAGCAAGATACATACCTACTTCTGAGCATTCACCGTTGAACATCTCACGAAGTCCATCCTTAATCTCATCAGGAGCAGTAGAAGCCACTCCTACTACATGTTCGCAAGCCCATACCTTGTCACCTTCCTGCTTTGTGAATTTTGATGCAGGTGCCTTACAAACAGGACAAGCCTCCGGCGGCTGATCACCCTCATGAACGTAACCACATACCTGACATACCCACTTCATAAATAGTCTCCTTTCCTGCGTTCTTACGCCAAGTGCCATATGCAATATTTTTAAGAAATACCTACCTATAAAGCATAGCATAATTCCATTTAAATTGTGCGCTATTTATAAAGTTTTTATAAATGATTATTCGTTTCTGTTCAGACAGAAATGCGCACTGTGCTGCGCATTTCGTGAGAAAGTGATTCAGGAGTGAGCGCATTCCTTCGACGAAGTCGAATTGGAATGAATGCGCGAATCAGTTACTGGAGGGAGCTGCAAGCGAGTGAACAGTAATGATTATTCATCAAAAAACAAATCGTTAGTACGAAGCAAATCGTCAATCACGCAATCTCTTCTTCATGAATCTTCTGAATCTCATCTATAGCTGAAAGCATAGGCTTAACATCCTTGCAGCGGATTTTTCTATCTACATAGTTTTTGGTAATCTTAACTACTGTGCCGCTTAATGTCACAACACCTATAAGGTTTGGAATCGCCATCAGGCCGTTAAAGGTATCTGAAAGATCCCAGGCAAGAGTAAGATCCATGGTTGCACCTACAAGTATAAATAATACAAATAGAATCTGATAAAACTTAATACTCTTTGTTCCAAAAAGATATTCAAAGCCCTTGCTTCCATACTGGCTCCATCCAAGAACTGTTGAGAATGCGAAAAAGAGAATTGCGATAGCTATAAAAGCTGCTCCAAATTTACCGTAAACTGTTGAAAAAGCTTCTGCAACAAGAGCTGTAGAAACCTGATCGGATAAAACCTCTCCTGTCTCAAGATCAACTATTCCGCTGGAAAGAACAGCAAAGGCAGTCAAAGAGCAAACAATAATTGTATCAGCAAATACCTCGAAAATTCCCCACATTCCCTGTACAACGGGCTCTCTCACATTAGAGCTTGAATGAACCATTACAGATGAACCAAGACCTGCTTCATTAGAAAAGACGCCTCTCTTCATTCCCATCTGGACTGCCATGGCAACGCCGCTTCCGACAATTCCGCCGCCTGCAGCCTTGAGTCCAAATGCGCCTTTAAATATAGCAGAAAAAACAGCGCCGAAGTTCTGAATATTTACAATGCAGATGATAAGTGCTCCAACCACATATATTACAGCCATAAAAGGAACAAGTTTTTCTGTTACCGCTGCAATTCTCTTAAGACCGCCTACAATAACAAGTCCGGCAAGAACCATAAGAATTACACCTGATATAATTGATGGAATTCCAAATGCAGTGTTCATATTTACTGCAATTGAGTTAATCTGACTCATATTTCCAATTCCAAAGGAAGCAAACATGCAAAAGACACTGAAAAGAACTGCTAAAACACCGCCAAGCGTCTTACATCCTCTTTTTGCTCCAAGACCATCCTTGAGGTAGTACATTGCGCCACCGCACCACTCATTTCTGGAATTTCTGCGGCGATAGTAAATACCAAGAACATTCTCGGAAAAGTTAGTCATCATTCCAAAGAAAGCCACAATCCACATCCAGAAAATAGCTCCCGGGCCGCCAACTACTATTGCTGCAGCAACTCCGGCAATATTTCCTGTTCCAATAGTTGCAGCCAAAGCAGTACACAGACTCTGAAACTGTGAAATCTGAGTATCTTCACTCCCGGTGTGCGCAGTAACATGCTTATCTTTTACGATTCCACCGATTGTATTCTTTACCCAATGTCTAAAGTGACTAATCTGAAAAAAGCGGGTCAGAATTGTCATCAAAATTCCGGTTCCCACCAGTAAAATCAACATCGGAAGTCCCCAAACAAAACCGTTTATGGCGCCATTTACATTTTCAATAGTTTCAAATACGTTTTCCATCGCTCCTCCTACCACACAATACTTTTTTATACAAAAACAGGTGCTCCATGTTACCATGAAACACCCTTGTCTCTTAATAATAAAATATAGCATACATATGCATAAAAAAACAAACAATAATTTATAAATATTTAATACTTACTTCTCAAAACTTTGAAAATTAATTTCGTTAATGAAATAATTTTTAAGGTATACTAATTATGTGAGGTTTTGGACACTGTTGATTATTTTTTGATTCGTATACACATATAATAATATGCGTTATACCGACAATTAAGTCAGGAGCGCCTTTATGAACATTGTTAGTGAAAAAATCAAAAGCAATTATGATGTTCTTCCTACCGCCGAAAGAATGGTTGCGGACTTCGTTCTGGAGAGGAAGGATGATCTTTTCCAGTATCCCATCAAGGAACTAGCCAGATTATCAGGAACGACGCAGGCAGCATGGACCAGATTTGCACAGGCAATCGGTTACAGCGGCTTAAAAGAGCTAAAGAATGCTTATTATTCAGAAGCTAATGTTTCCCTTAAACAGGCTGACAAGGGAGCTCCCAAGATTGCAGTCAAGGACGTTAACGAGTATACTTCATTACAGTCGATTGCAGATAACATCTGTGCAACCAGTGTCCAGGCAATCCAGACCACATATCGTTTATTTGATACAGGTACCCTTAATGAAGTGGTTACCAGAATGGTAAATGCCAAGCAGATACAGATATTCGGCGTTGGTACTGCCAGCGTAGCTGCATATGATCTGTATTGTAAGCTCCTTCGAATTCACTACAACGCTATATTTAATCAGGATCATCACATGAACATGATGACTGTTTCACAGATAGGCCCTGAGGATGTGGCGATCTTTTTTGCCGACAATGCCAAGAATAAAGAAATCATGCAGTTATTCAACATTGCCAAAAGAAAAGAAGCGCAGCTTATAGCTATCACCAAGCTTGGCAACAATCTGTTAACTACGGGCTGTGACAATATTCTTTTTACAACTTCTCCTGAGCTTGATAAAAAGAGTGGCATCACCAGTTCCAGATTTGCGCAGCTGTTTATGGTGGATACCCTGTACACATCTATCTGCAACCGCGATTATATGAATATCCGTAGATACCTTATGGACTCTTATGAGGTATTTAACGAGAATTTAAGAGAGTAGGAAAAAGATATGAAAATTGGAATTATCGGAGCTATGGAAGTTGAGGTTGAAACCCTCAAGAAAAATATGTCTGTTAAGAACACTATAAAAAAGGCTTCCATGGAATTTTTTGAAGGAACTATCGGAAATACGGAAGTTGTTGTAGTCAGAAGCGGTATCTGCAAGGTAAATGCAGGCATCTGTGTCCAGATTCTCGTAGACACCTTTGGTGTTACACATGTGATAAATACTGGAGTTGCCGGTTCACTTGATGCTCGTATCAACATCGGTGATATAGTTCTTTCAACAGATGCAATTTATCACGATGTGGACGCTACTGTTTTCGGATATGCAAAAGGTGAGATTCCTCAGCTTGGAACAGCATCCTTTAAGGCAGATGATAATCTCCGAGCTAAAGCAAAAGCAGCGATCAATATAGCAGCTCCGGACCTTGGAGTATTTGAGGGAAGAGTGTGCAGCGGTGACCAGTTTATAAGTGATAAGGCCGTAAAAGATGCTATTGTAAAAAATTTCGGTGGAATGTGCTGCGAAATGGAAGGCACAGGAATTGCACAGGCTTGCTTCCTTAATAACATTCCATTTCTTATTATCCGTGCCATATCTGATAAAGCTGACGGAAGTGAGATAAAGGATTATCCTGAGTTTGAAGCAAAGGCTGCCAAAGACTGCGCTGCTGCCACATTAGAATTATTAAAGACTCTTTGATCATCTTATTATAAAAAATGTTTTGGGACGTATAAATTGTTTCATCATGGTGAAACAATTTATACGTCCCAAAATTTATGGTATATACCACTATCACTGAATCTCTTCATTAAGTATTCTTACAATCGCATCTGTTGCTGAATGAAGACTACTCTTACTCATATTCTCGAGGAATTTCTCACGATTCTCGTATAGATCCTCAATTGTCTCCACAAGAATATCCTCATCAAGTTCATCATTATCAATCACCAGTGAAAATCCCTGCTGTTCAAAAGATCTGGCATTTAGCATCTGGTCTCCGCGGCTGGATTTAGCTGATAATGGAATAAGAATGTTTGGTTTCTTTAATGCAAGAAGCTCACAGATTGAATTTGCTCCGGCCCTTGATACTACAATATCTGCCATTGCAAAAAGATCTTTAAGTTCATTCTTTACATATTCAAACTGCTTGTATCCCGGTACGGAGAGTTTAAGGTTGTCCATTTTCTCTTTTCCACAGATATGTACAACGTTGAAATTAGGTAAAAGTCTGGGAAGTGCAAAACGTACAGTCTCATTAACTGACTGAGCTCCAAGACTTCCTCCGATAACCATCAGGACAGGCTTATCATCTGTAAATCCGCAAATACGCTTTCCTTCCTGTCTTGAACCATTTACAAGCTCTTCTCTTATTGGTGTTCCGGTGAGAATAGCTTTATCTGCAGGAAGATGTCTCATGGTCTCTGGAAAATTACAGCAGATTTTCTTAGCACCATTCATGCTGAGCTTGTTGGCAAGTCCCGGTGTAATATCCGACTCATGCACAATGTACGGAATCCTAAGGATACTAGCTGCTCTAACTACAGGAACACTTACAAATCCGCCCTTTGAAAAAATAATATCCGGATTAATTCTCTTTAAAAGTGCAACTGACTCTGAAAAACCCTTCATAACCCTGAAAGGATCAGTAAAATTCTTTGGATCAAAATATCTGCGAAGCTTACCGGTTGCAATTCCAAAATAAGGAATATTGTAATCTTCAATAAGCCTCTTCTCTATTCCTTCGTATGAACCAATATAAAAGATTTCATAGCCAGCCTTTCTAAGTGCCGGAATAAGCGCAATATTTGGTGTTACATGTCCTGCACTTCCGCCACCTGTAAGGACTATTCTTTTATTTGTGTTTTCGCTCAAATCTACGACCTTCTTTCCAATAATAACCGTTAATCCTTAAGCCTGCTGCATAGCCTGCTCAATTGCATAGGACAGCTGGTCAGGACATGAAGTATCCTTGAATCCACACTTTATTCCACGGAGCTTGGCAATTGCATCTTCACATTTCATTCCCTCAACCAGTCTTGAAACTCCCTGAAGATTACCATTACATCCTTTTGTAAACTCTACATGCTTTATTATTCCGCCCTCAACCTCAATATCTATCTGGGTTGAGCAGGTTCCCTTTGTCTTATATACCATTTATTTGTACTCCTAATTCTAATTTTAGTTCGGCGTATATTATACCATCTTTTTATATTTGTGTGAAACTAAGCGCTGACAGGTACGAATTTCTGTCTAAGCAGAAATAAGTAATACTAATAGTATCGAAGATCATTACTCTTCTTCGTAGTTAATCAAGCCCTGCTGCTCATAGGGCACAATGTACTCACCTACAACTCTGTCTGAAAAAGCGCGGACATTTTCAATCATTTCTACATAATTATCTACAGTCATCTCATATTCTCCGGCGATGATCTGATCCAACATCCACCTGTTTATATCCTGTGAAAAATGGATTGAATCCATGTAATTATCAAGATTGGTCGCAATATCTTCCATAGCCTGAAAACAGAATATCCTGACATTGTCATATCCAAGGAGCGCCTTTGTCATCTGGATCTCATTGTAAATATAGGCATCTCTTTCCCCTGTTCTTACGATTCCGTCCCACCATAGCATTGAATATACCGGATAAAAGAAAATAAACTCTGTCTCCGGGTGCGCCTCTACCTGAGCTGTCAAAAGAGCTATATTATCATCAAGCTGGCTCTGGTACACCTTTTCATCCATCATTGGTGTAACATCAGCCTTTCTGTGATACAGCCCCAAAGTCATCTCGCTTCCGAAAGTCTTCCACTTTGCCCAGTTATAGGACAAGCCCTCATCATAATCGCCTATTACTGAATTAGCAATTTCATAGGGAATCTTTTCAAACAAAACATCCTTGTTAAAAAGATAATTCACATCATTAAAAGGGTTGCTATCATAAAGATACATTGGGCACCCTGTGGATTCATAGGTTGTCTGTGCCGACGCCGAAAGAGATGATGGGTCAATATTGTAAAAAACTCTCTTAATATCATGATTTTCATAGGCAGCATCCATAAGATAACAAAGATCAGCAGTAGCGCCATAAGACCTGATTGCCTTAATAGACTTTACTCCATAGGCCTCATCATACCAGGCATTATTATTGTTCTCCATGACAGAGGATCCCACAAGCAGCGCATCATAGTCAAAGTTCCTAAGAGTTCCGATACACTGATACTCCTTATCCGAAAGCACTGCCTTAAGCCCAAACCATGGCTTATGATAGTGATAAAAAGGATCAAAAACAAATACCGTTCCAGCTATCAGTATCACGATCGCCAATATGATTATGAGTAATTTCTTTATGAAAAAAACTTTATTATCCTTACTTATATTTTCCATCCAAATATCCCATTCCCACTAAAATTGGAAGTAAATAAAGGTGCTAACATTTGAAAGTGAAATAAATGACCACACAAACAAAACTGCCAGTCCCCAAACTGTCTTTTTATCAAACCTGGTAGAATGAATGATCTGCATAGTATTTCTTCTAGTCATAACAAATGCGCTGATGATCAACAAAAGCACAAATGTAATCAGGTAAACTGCCGTAACCATCGATGTCTTTCCAATCTGGGAAAAGAACATTCTAAACAGATAGTTCTCCGGAATAGCCAGATTTTCTGCAGTCCTGTACAAAAATCCAGGATATGTCCAGAAGAAAATCCTATCAAACATCTTAAAGGCATAGGTCATATCATAGGATCCAAAGAAAATCAGTGAAAGTAAAAACATCGTAAATGTAATAGCATTTCCCACAGCTCTTGGCACCTTGATAAGAGGCTCCTTTGTCAAAAGATATCTGTTTTTACTCTTTCTGCTTTCATCAGCAGCATCTTCTCTGATTCCGGTAATTCCAAGATTGTCCCAGACTACCAAAAGTCCCTGCATCAGTCCCCAGCAAATATATGTCCAGCCTGCTCCGTGCCACAGACCACTAAGAACAAATACCACAAGTACATTGATAATTGTCCTTACCTTGCCTTTTCTGCTTCCCCCAAGAGGAATATACACGTACTTTATAAAAAATCTTGAAAGAGTCATATGCCAGCGCTGCCATAGTTCCTTGGATGTGGCTGCTTTATATGGCGAATTGAAGTTAACTGGAAGCTCATATCCCAGCATAAGGCTGACGCCGCTTGCCATGTCGCAATATCCGGAAAAATCCAGATAAATTTCAAATGTATAAGCCAGCATTACTGCAATGACCGTCAATGTATCAAGGTTATACGTGTAGTGAAAACCATAATTTACAGTCTTTGCAAGATTATCAGCCAGTAGTACCTTTTTAGAAAGGCCTATTATAAATGCCATAATTCCCATAGCCATTTTATTCGTATCGAGATTTCTAAGTTTTTTATCCTGGAACTGGTCGATCATTTCTTTATGAAATGCGATAGGTCCCTGAATCAGCTTGGGAAAATAAACTGTGTACATAAGGTAATTTATAAGGCCATAGTGCGGTGCCTCGCCATTTGCCCTGTCCACAATAAAAGAAATCTGACCGAAGGTAAAAAAGCTGATTCCTATCGGCATAAGGATTTCTTTGGAAGTAAACGTTGCTCCTGTAAGGGAATTGATATTATCTATGAAAAATCCAAGATATTTAAAATAGAATAACAGCGCCAGGTTAAAGATTACTCCTATTACCTTGATGCATTTTGCAAAAGAGCTTTTGGAAGTATTTTCCGGCTTTCCGGGATTTCTTTTCTCATGCCATGCTAATAAAGCGCTAAGAGCATAGTTTCCTGCTATGCTTGAAAGAAGCACCACTAAAAATGCAGCGCCAAAAGAATAATAAAAGTACAGTGACATAAGTACCAGAAACACATCTGCCACCGCATATTTTTGATATTTATTTAATCCATGCCAACCAAGTAACAGTATTGGCAAAAATAACAAAATAAAAGTAAAGGAATTAAAGCCCATTAAAGTTCTCCGCTATTTTTATCGCATGTTTTGAACTGTATCAGTATATCAAATACGCAAATAAGTGTAAAACTATATAGCTTTAAGCCCCCAACTGTCCCAGATCCAGTTTGACAGATTTCCTTCAATATCTTCTATCACCAATATTCCGGGATTCTTATCATGAATGCTTAATCCTTTGATCCTTATACCGGTCTCCGACGCAAACCACATGGGAACTATCTTCCCCTCTTCATCAAACCTGTAGATAAAGACATGCTGTGAGTACTCTTTCTCATCCGTCAAAACCCAGAATGGCCTGTGCTTTCCGTAACGACCTCTTTTCCACACTACGGCAATAAGTTCATAGGCTCCGTCCCTGTCAATATCAGCAAAAGTGGCATCCTGTACCAACACTTTGTCCTCGTTTTCAAAGCATATGCTTCCATCATCTCTGTAGACAGTAAGAGCTTTGTCTTTTAAAACTGCCTTGCAAAGTACTGTTTCAGATGCAATATCTGCTTCCTTCGTTTTGGAATCAGGCAGATTGACCTTATCAACCGGTATCTCAAAGCGCTTCTCCTTCCAGCATGCCCAGAAAGGAATCATATTATACCTGTACCAAATGGCTGCAATGCAAATAGCTACTACTATCCCGAAGAATAGTAGTAGCCATTTATAGTTTTTGTTTTGGGTAAAAGATCTTTTCATCAGTAACCTACTCTGTAGCTGGAAGTCCACTCGGGCTGCTCAACTTTGTTTTCCACTTCAACCCAGTTATAGTCCTCATCCAGATATCCACCGCTTAACATCTGTTGCCACATTGAATCAGTATATCGGTTTGAAATATCCGTTTCAAACTGATAGAAGCTGTAAACACTTCCGGATGCAATATGAAGCTCTCCATCTATTGGAAATACGACGTAAACCGCATCGGCGCCGCCTGTTCCCACTTCAAGAACTGTTCCGTTTGGATCTGTAGCAATGTCAGCAACGATAGGGCATGGAGCCTGATAACTGTAAACCAGATCTCCTTCATATTTTTCCTGATTTACCTCTCTCCAGAAATGCTCTATATATCCGCCATAGCATCTTATAAACTCGTAGTCATCATCAGAAAGACTCTCATTTACCAGCTCTTTTTCTGAGATTGTCAAAAGAGTTCCTGCTATTTCGGTCAGCTTGTCCATATCCTTCTTGGTAGAATCGCTGATCATTCCATAGCTTTCAAGACCTTCCTTCGTCTTCTCTGAAAGGAATTTAAGTCTGCTGTAGACCACAGGCTCCGGATCAACATATCCTCTGTCATCCATTTCCTCTTCATCACCGCCGCCCATCTCAGCCATTACCTGTTTGGCGTAGAGAATTGTGTCATGCTTAAGTTCGCAGTATGAACCTGCGAAAGCCTCCAGGTTCTTCTTTTGCCATTCATCACTTTGCATGTATGAGGGATAGCCTTTCCCTCTGGTCTCAAAAAGAGGTCTTAATGTGTTAAGCCACCCTGCATAAAGACTGGCATTCCAAAGCGACGCATCACTATTATTGAATTTATCTGACACAATTGTCAGATTATCAGTGTAATTCTTGTACTCCGTGGCACCATTTTCGCTTAGGATTTCAAAAGCCTTTTTTGAGCCAAGAGCTGCAGCTGTATCCAAAGTATCCGGCAAGTATCTCCTGTCGCCATCCTTATTTTCTTCCACAGCGCTATAGACGAGCCTTTGCATTATTGCTGCATCTATTGTAAATCTCTGCCCCATAAATCTGTAGGATAAAATTATCGGGTCATTTCCTTCCAAAACTGGAATTGAATTAACCTGCGGAGGATCAAGCTTTTGCATTGACTCAAACAGAGTATTAAAGGCAGCTTCATCTTTAAGATCCGACGTATCCGGAAGCTTACCATAGGCTGTTTTCATCAGGTCTATCAGCTCCATATATCCCGGATCATCTGATTTTCCCGCAAAAAAGCTTGTGATATTGTAGATACTCTCCCACTTATCCACATTCTTTGAAATGGCCAGCGTCTGCAATGCTGCACTTCTTGCGAAGGCTTCAGTGTCCAGCTTGTAGGAAATACGTCCATACCACATCATTCCACGGAAATACTGTTCAAGCTGTTCATCCCCTTCATAATATCCACGGGGCTTATACTGGGAATAATCTTCAAGCATGTTGGAAATGGCACACTCATCTATGCCTTCCGCAGCCATTATTTTGTCATACTCATGATTTATTGTCTCTTTATCCGCCTCAAGGGCCACCGGCATATCCACATCTACCCCAAGAAGTTTACATCCAATGTAGAAAAATGCCATATTGCTAACGGCAGCATTGTACCAGTCAGTATCCTTAAGTTCTTCACACTGCGCCTCTGATTCCGAAAGCATCTGCCTGCTCAGAGTCTTTATCTCCTCTGACAGGTAACTTTTTTCACAATTCTTCATCAGATATGAAAAATACAGATGGTAAGTATGCATCAGGGAATCTACAGTAATAAAACTTGGGGTCTGATTATAACGGTTACTTTCATATATATCAAAAAACTCATCGTAATTTCTTTTTACGACAACAAATCCATTTTTTGAAATCAAATCCCTGACTTTGGCTGCATCAAAATAAATACTTTCATAATCCGGGAAAAAAGTGTACCTCTGATTCTGATTAAGGACAACATTAGAAAGATCTTTTTCCACAGTATAATCCGGAACAGCTGGGACAAGCTCCGGGTTATAGTAAATAGTCTCTTCCACGCCAAGAAGTGACTTCTTAGCTGCGTCACCAGCATCACTTTTTTCTGAATCAGATGTATCTGCCGTTTCCTGTGATGTATCACTTGCATCCGAAGAATTCTGAGTATCAACTTCGGAAGCTTCCTGATTTGGTACTTCCTGGCCGCTTTCTGTAGCTGATATGCCGCAGCCGGTCAATAGTACAGCTGATAAAATTACCGATAACACTCTCTTTTTCATAATTATCCCCTCGCTTTGAACATATATTGAACATCTGCTAAGTAAGCTCTTTAGTTATAATTATCAGCACACATTTTTAACAATGCCTATAGAAACATAGTTATCAAGGACTGCACCGTAGTCAGTTTTTTCTTCCTTCTGAGGACAAAAAACTCCATCCACCATAAGGCTCACGCCGCCATTTGAGAACTCCTCCACAGCCTTATATCTATCGGTAAAGAAGGATTTTCTCGAAACCAGTCTGTCCCTTAGTATTCCCTTGCACTCTTCCAAGTTGCAGTGAGCAAAATTCACGTTCCAGATCTGTCCCGGCACATATGGCTTGTCAATTAATTCTGCCATGATTTCTTTGAGATATCTGTCAGTTACCTCATGACAGCCATTCATGCCCTCTGAAAAGGCTATGGACAAAATCCCCTGGAATTCTCCTTCAAAAGCAGCTCCAACTGTGGCTGAATACTGGATATCCGATGCCACATTGAATCCAAAATTGATTCCTGAAAAAATAACGTCAGGCTTTTCCGGCATTATGCTAAGAACGCCCACTCTGACGCAGTCTCCCGGCGTTCCCGTGCAGGAAAAAGCATGTACTCCTTCAACCGAAAAATCAAAAGGATGCACATCTATTGGGTGTCTAAGTGTTATGCTGTGAGACGCAGCACTTCTCTGGCTTTCGGGCGCAATCACCCACACCTCTCCGAATTCTTTCGCAGCCTCTGCAAGTCTTCTTATACCGTCAGATTCTATTCCATCATCATTTGTTATCAAAATTTTGCGCATAAATTACTTCTCCATCAATCATATTTTCTATAAATATGGTAGCCCACCAAAAGTTCGTTTGCAACTCCTGTAACAATTTTATAAAATATAATTTTACAAAATACATGTCATATCATATAATTTTGTTGTAAATATTTCTTTGAATAAAAAAAGGAGATTTCTATGGAGTACAGGCAGAACAAGAAGGGGGAACCAATATCTATACTGGGATATGGCTGCATGAGATTTACGACCAGTGGCAGAGGTATCGATATAGATAAGGCAGAAAAGGAAATAATGGCAGCCTATGAAGCAGGGGTTAATTACTTCGACACTGCTTATGTTTATTCCGGAAGCGAAGCTGCACTGGGGGAGATACTAGAGCGAAATGGAATCCGGGAAAAAGTAAATATCGCAACGAAACTTCCGCAGTACCTTGTTGGCAGTAGAAATGCTCTGGACAAGTATTTTGATGAGGAATTAAAAAGACTTCGCACGACATATGTTGATTATTACCTTATGCATCACATGACTGCTATGAATCAGTGGGATAAGCTTGAAACTGTGGGCATAAGGGATTGGATTGAGGAAAAGAAACGAAAAGGCCAGATAAAAAACATAGGTTTCTCATACCATGGAAACACTGAGGATTTCATAGGAATCCTTGATGCCTATGACTGGGATTTTTGCCAAATACAGTATAACTACATGGATGAGCATTCCCAGGCGGGTCGCAAGGGACTAGAACATGCTGCGAAAAAAGGAATTCCCGTAGTAATTATGGAGCCACTTCGCGGAGGGAAGCTGGTAAATCTTTTGCCGACAAAAGCCAAGGCTCTTATCGCGTCTCAGCCAACCAGCTATACTGCGGCAGAATATGGCCTTAGATGGCTTTGGAATCAGCCTGAGGTCACCTGCGTTTTGTCAGGAATGAATTCTATAGAAATGGTAAAAGAAAATTGCAGAATAGCGTCGAATGCTACTGCAGGATCTTTTACCAAAGATGATTTTGCACTGATTGAGCAGATAAAAAAGATTATATCGGAATCAGAACTGGTGGGATGTACAGGCTGCAGATACTGCATGCCATGCCCTAAGGGTGTTGATATTCCTGCACTCTTTAGAAGCTACAATATGACCGCTTTGGACAGCAGATCAGCTGCAAGATTTGAGTATGCACAAACAGTAGGACTAAAGAAGGAACCTGCATTTGCCACACAGTGTATCGAATGCGGCAAATGTGAGCAGCATTGTCCTCAGAACATTCCGATCAGAAAGATGATCAAGGAAGCTGACAAGGTTATCCGTCCATGGCCATACAAGGTTGGAATAAATGTTGCCAGAAAGTTTATGTTAAGGAAAGGCAAAGAGTCATCACAGAAGTAAAAAAATGACCTGAAAAAGCATGATTTAACAAAAAGAAAGCTATTTCTAATTATCGTAAAAGTCTCTCAGGTGCTAGAATATGCCTCATGAAATGTCTTTTGTCCATATAAGTTCAGACAATGAAAGTGTCAACTATTGAAGAATGGTCTGAGACATTAATTTGGGAGGTACAACATGCAAAGAAAAAGCATAAGGATTGCAGTGGGACTAACCTGCTTACAGCTATTATTGTCTGGATGCGGGGCGCAGGTCAGCAATACTACAGCAGATAGCACAGGGGAGGCACAGATGACTAGCGAAGAACTAAATCAGAATGGCACAGAAAAAGAAAATGTAACAGACAAAACTGAAGGTACTGAAGCAGCAAATCAGCAGGATGGCATAGCCAAGGCTATTGAAGAAGAGACATCAGCGGTAGATACATCTGCAGAAGTTGCGGATGAGAATGAGGAGAGAGTTCCTACAGCAGAGATTGCAGACAATCTGATACCTGTTAAGTATTCCAGCATGAGATTTGACGTGGCAGGAACCATAGAACATATCGAGTATACGACCAAGGATTATTTTGGTGACGGTGCAGAGATCACCAAGGAAGCGAATGTCTATCTTCCTGCAGGATATAGCGAGGATAAAAAATATAACGTTCTTATCCTGATGCATGGAATCGGTGGCGATGAAAACGAATGGGGCATGACCGGAACAAATTCCAAGGTCAAGATGATCATGGATAACCTGACTTACTACGGCGATATTGATCCATTTATCGTAGTAACACCAAACGGCCGAAGCTCAGTAAACCATGCTAATGAAGGATCCGACTACAATTCATTCTATGTGTTTGGTCAGGAGCTTAGAAATGATCTGATTCCTTATATTGATTCACACTACAGCACATATGCTGATTACAGCGAGGATGGCTATGATCTTTCTGCAGCCAGAGAACACCGTGCTATGGCAGGACTTTCAATGGGCGGTATGCAGACCATCAATATCGGAATAGGTGAATGTGTTGATATGTTCGGCTACTTCGGAGCATTTTCAGCAGCTCCCACAAGTAATCCGGCAGCTAAGACAGCAGAACTGTTAAAAGATAAAGACTATCCAATCTACTATTTCTACAATGTATGCGGAAAGAGTGATAATGTAGCTTTGGCAGCTCATTCAGCCGCAGCTAAAACTCTTCCTACAGTATGTGACAAGTTTGTAGACGGCGAGAACTTTATGTGGCAGGAAGTTCCGGGCGTTCACAATTTCAACGTTTGGTACCTTGGTTTCTACAATTTCGCACAACTGGCGTTTAAGTAAAAAAATATCCTCTTATTCCGCTAAAATAGCTATATTATTATTTGAAATAATGGAATAAAATAGAAAATAGCTAACAAGATTAAAAGTTTTGAGGAGGTTTCTAATATGTTTTGTCCTAATTGTGGAAGTGAAGTAGAAGAGGGATCAAAGTTCTGTCCTAATTGCGGAGCTAGTTTATCTAATGAAAGCTCAAATGCTGCAAATGATACAACTACTGGTTTTAATCCTAACACTAATCCGGGTCAGCCAAGTGGCTTTGATTACAACAATTATCAGCAGCAGAATAACAGTTACAATGCACCGTATTATCTTAATACCGCAGGTATCACCAAGAGAAATCTCGCTCTTGCAATAATCCTTTCTATTGTAACCTGTGGACTTTATTCAATCTATTGGTTTATTGTACTTACTGATGAGACTAATCAGCTTGCAAATCGTCAGGATGGTGCTTCCGGCGTAATTGCATTTATATTCTCTATTATTACTTGCGGAATATATTATTTTTATTGGTCTTACAAGTTGGGAGAGAAGGTTGATACTATTAAGGGAACTCCAAATGGAAGTTCAGCAATTCTTTTCCTGATCCTGAGTATCTTCGGACTTGGAATCGTCAACTACATCATCGCTCAGGATGCAATTAACAACGTAGTTCCTGCATAATATATGAATCAAATTAAAAGAAGTTTTTCCATGGTTCAAAACTATTGATCCAGATGGAAAAACTTCTTTTTTATTCTTATTATTCTACCTTGTCAGGTCTTTTACCCACTTATACTTTCTAAAGCGGTACATTACCCACGGAATCTTTCCGACTTCATCCACACAGGTACATGCATAGACCAAAAGAGGCGACCAGTGGAAAACAAATGCCCCAAGTAGCGCAAGCGGAATAGCTATGCACCACATAGTCACTATCAGACTGTACATGTCGAAGAGTGTGTCACCGCCGCCATCAAGAACACCGTTGATTGTAACTGTGTTGACAGCTCGTCCGATCATATAAACAGACATTATTATCATCATCCCCACAAGATAATGTCTTGCCTGATCTGTCAGGATTACTCCATTAACCACCACAGGTGTCACCAAAAGAACCAGGCCTGTAGATATAAAACCTATCACATAAGAAATGTTCTTTAGCTTGATTCCATAAGCCTTTCCACGCTCCAGCTTACCCGCTCCAAGCTCATTTCCAACTATAATTCCCGCTGCACTTCCTATACCATTACACATGCAGCATATAAGGTCTCTTACAACAGCTGCAATAGAGTTCGCCGCAGCTGCATCCACGCCAAGATGTCCCATTATCGCTGTGTATGATGTAAATCCAATTCCCCAGCAAAGTGACCCGCCAAGAAGCGGCCAGAACTGCTTGTTAAAATCATGATGAAGTTGCTTTGGAATCTGCATAAATCTTGAAAAAGCAGGTCTGATATAATCCGGCTTCATCGAAATTATCACACACAGTAATAATTCTATTATCCTGGAAATCGTCGTTGCCAAAGCCGCACCCCTAGCTTCCATTCTGGGAACTCCAAGAAATCCGAAGATAAATACAGCATTAAAACCAATGTTGAGAATAACCGCCGCAGAGCTTATAAACGCTCCCTCTTTTACCCTCTCTGTAACCTTCATGATGGCCAGATAACTCTGAGAAATACCCGTCAAAAGATATGACCAGCCCGCGATTCTAAGGTACGAAATTCCAATATCAATAAGCACCTGATCCGCTGCAAAAATATGCATCAGCTGCGATGGAATCAGTTCACACAGCAAAAAGAAGATGATTGAAACAATCCCGCACACCATCAACATCAGGTTAAAGATATTCTGTAGTGCCTTTTTATCGCCTTTTCCCCAGTACTGGGCGCCCAATATCGCACCGGCAGTTGTTGCCGAAAACAGGAACATATTCTGAACAAACTGAATCTGTGTTGCAAGTGACACCGCTGTCATTTGTTCCTGTTTTACTCTTCCCAGCATTAGTGCATCTGCCGCAGCCACCATAGCCAGCATCAGACTCTGAAGTGCTATCGGAAGAGCAATCCGAGCAAGATTTCTATAAAATTGTTTGTTGTCAATTTGCATTTTTTTCATAATTACTAATAATACGACAAAGCCGCAGATGAAAACAAGCATTTTCATCTGCGGCTATTAATATGGCGTCCGCGAAGCCAATTATTTCGCAAGTCTGATCACATTCCAGCTGCGTGCAGGAAGTGTGCTGTTAAGAATTCCCTTTGTAACCTTAGAATTCCTGGTTGCATCAACAGGCTTAACATTGTCAGGATTTTCTTCTGTGTTGATAGCTTCAAGATCCTTGTGTGTAAGTACACTGTGCTCAACAACCTTGTAATCTGCAAACTGTCTAAGATCGCAGGTAAGCTCGAAATCCTCTTCAAGATTCTTGTTAACTGCAAAAAGAGTAACTGCTTCATTCTCATCATCAGCAACAACTACGCAGTCAACATATGGTGCATCACCATGCTTGGACTCATAAGTTGGAACCTTAACTACAGTGTTAAGAACTTCTCCACGTCCATATACACTAGCCTGCATGTAAGGATAGAAGATAGTCTGTCTCCATGCACCTGTATCTGATGTCATAATAGGAGCAATAACATTTACAAGCTGAGCAAGACAAGCAATCTTTACTCTGTCTGCATGACGAAGCATTGTAATCAGCATTGAACCAACAAGGAGCGCATCCTCAAAGTTATATACATCCTCAAGCTGGTGTGGGTGCTCAGACCACTTCTCAATCTCAACATTATTTGAATGATACCATACGTTCCACTCATCAAATGAAAGATGGATATCCTTCTTCTTTCTCTTAACAGCCTTAACGTAGTCACAGATGCTGACAACCTGACTGATAAACTGATCCATAGCTACACTGTTTGCAAGGAAGTTAGGTGTATCATGCTCACCGTTTCCATAGTACTGGTGAAGTGAGAGATAGTCGATATTGTCATATGCACACTCAAGAACAGTTCTCTCCCAGTTACCGAATGTAGGCATTGTAAGTCCTGATGAACCGCAGGCAACTGTCTCAATTGTAGGATCAACCAGCTTCATGATCTGACCTGCAAGATCAGCCTTACGTCCATATTCCTCAGCAGTAAGATGTCCTGTCTGCCATGGACCATCCATCTCGTTACCAAGGCACCAGAGCTTGATTCCATAAGGATCCTTAACTCCGTTTGCAATTCTCATATCAGCATATTTTGTGCCACCCTTGCTGTTGCAGTATTCAACTACATTCTTGGCATCATCGATTCCTCTTGTACCAAGGTTAACTGCATACATAGGCTGTGTTTTACATTTTTTACACCAGTCCATAAACTCATCAAGACCGAACTGGTTGGTCTCAACAACACCCCATGCAAGCTCGATTCTACGAGGTCTGTCCTTCTTAGGTCCTACGCTGTCCTCCCAGTTAAAAGAGGATACGAAGTTTCCACCTGGATATCTTACAATCGGAACACCGATTTCCTGGATCAGCTTCATAACATCCTTACGATATCCGTTTTTATCAGCAAATTTGTTACCAGGCTGATAAATACCTTCATATACAGCACGTCCCAAATGCTCAATGAAAGAACCAAAAATACGCTCGTCTACCTTACTGATGGTAAAGTCACGATCAATACATACCTGTACTTTGTTATCTACTTTTACTTTTTTCATTTTAATTACCCCTAAAATAATTTACCGCTACATTAACCATCTTATCTCAAAGTTAATAAAAAGGAAATGGAAAAAACACAATTCTTTGCAAAAAAAATGATAAACTGTTATTAGCTGGGTTGAGCTAAATATAATTGTCAGGCTAGTATTATTCATTATTGCCGTGATTTTTATAATTATCGGAGCATGCACACGGAACCGTAAAATGGATGTTGCGCAGGTGGGAGACCGTGAATGCATACACTGTGGGCAGTGTATTGCAGTATGCCACAGTAATGCGTTGTCTTTTAAACCAGACAAAATTGCATTGCCACAGAAAAATAAATAAAAATGGAGTATTTAGATTATGAGCAAAAAAAATGGACTTGTTAAACTTGGTGTATTCGCTGCACTTTTTGGCGGTGTTTATGCTTTCAGTAATTATATTTATAAAATTTCTTCAGTTCCCAAGCAGCATACAGATGAGGATGACGTAAGAGACTTTGATTCTTCCATTACTGATGGCCGCAAATTTATCAGAAATCACCCAGACAGGCAGGATATGTATGTAGAAACTGTCGATCATATTAAGCTGCATGCTTCCTACATTCCAGCCAAAGATGAAACACACAAATATGCAATTATCATACATGGCATCTGGGACAATCATGAAGCAAACGGTGTCTACGCCCAGCACTATCTTGATATGGGTATAAACTGTCTTCTTCCAGACCTGCGTGGCTTTGGCAGAAGTGAAGGTAAATACATAGGTTACGGCTATGATGACAGGTTTGATATCATTGAATGGATAAACTGGATAATCAGAAGAGATCCTGCGGCCAAAATTTTCCTTCATGGAATGAGCATGGGCTCAGCAACAACTCTTATGACTACAGGCGAACCTCTTCCAGAAAATGTAAAAGCCGCAATCGCAGACAGCGCCTATGCTACACTTCGCGAACAGTTTGCTCATACCTACAAGATGTTCAAGGGTTCTTTTGTTCCGATTCCGATAGCTCTTTTCCTGTCCAGAGTTATTATAAAGCTGCGCTCGGGGTATGATATCAACGATGTTAATCCTATTGAGGCTGTTAAGAATTCCAAGACACCAACTTTGTTCATACACGGTGACGATGATACCTTCATTGATCCTCATATGTGCTCCAGACTCTATGAAGCAGCAAATTGCCCTAAGCAGTACTGCATGATCCTAGGCGCAGGGCATATTGAAGGTGTGGTAAAAGATCCTGTGAATTACTGGAATAAAGTTGACAGCTTTCTTACAAAAGCGGGATTCTGATATAAAACGCACTGATTACAGATTACATTCAAAAACATCCATTTACTAAAAAAGGTGATTGTATGACTCATTTCATACGATCACCTTTTTTCATAATTATCATATTACCCCAAGAGACTTAAGAACAAACAACCAGAAAGTCAGTGAAAAAGAACATCCAAAGGTTGTCATCATGATAATACTGCTGCTAAGAGTACCGTCATGTCCCATGTTTTTAGACATGATGAAACTTGAAACAGTAGTAGCAGAGCCCAGCATTACCAAAAGAGCTATAACCTGCTCATTTCTAAAACCAAGCGCCACAGCGATTGGCATAAATATTCCGACCAACACAAAAAGCTTGATAAAGCTTGCTGCCAGTGTTGGCTTTATTTTATTCAAAGCCTTGGCATAATCAAAGGTTGCACCCATAGACATCAGTCCAAGTGGGGTAGCAAGTCCACCGATATTTGAAACCAGTGACCCCATTATTTTGGGCATTGGAATTTTCAGAAGAGACCATATAAGGCCGCAGAGAATACCAATTAAAATTGGATTTTTTATTATTCCAAGAGCTGTTTTTTTCATCAGCTCTTTTTTTACGCTGTCATTACTATTGTCTTCACTCGTATATCTTCCAAGAACCACTGACTTAGGAGCTGTCAGCATCAGGATAGTAACTGCAAAGATGTTATAAAGTGGCACGCTTCCAATTATCATAAGTGGTGCCATTCCGGTGCTGCCTTCTCCGTAAATATTGTGAATAAAGGCAATTCCCAAAAGTGCAGCGCTGCTGCGATAGGACCCCTGTATGAATTCTCCGCGTTCAGCCTTGTTCTTTATGAGAAGCTTGGATAGAAGCGCGATGATAAAAATACTTGAAAGTGTTGCCCCGAAGCAAAAGAGTACAAACTTTCCGTTCCAGGTTCCGGCAAAATCCTGCTCTGCCAGATCTTCAAATAAAAGTACCGGAAGTGCAATCTTAAAAACAAATTTGTTCATCCAGGCTGCAGCCTTTTCATCAATAATGTGGAGCTTGTTGAAAACATAGCCCAGCACCATCAGAAGAAAAATCGGCAGCGTGGCATTTAAACTAAAAACTAAATTCTCCATAACACTCTTTTCATAACCATTTAAATCTTATTACTCGATATACCAGCATTAATACCAGTTGCTCATTCTACACCATACATGCAGTTAACAACAAGCTTTTTAGCTATTGTCTCACCGAAGAGCTTTTTAACCTGATCTACCGCCGGTCCACCTTTTGAAAAGAGCGTTTCTGCAAAGAACTGGTTCTTTTCCCTTTTTCCTCCAACATCACAGCCTGGTAATTTCTGAAGTTCATCGAAGTATATATCAAAAAATTTTTTTCCTACTGCTTCAAATCTGTCATGAAGCTGTTTTCCGGTCTTTTTGTAAGAACATGGATAAAGGATATCATCGTACCAGTGCTTACCTGAAGCCACATAATCCTCAATATTCTTGTCCTCATCAGATAATTTCTGCATCTTTAAAAGTGGCTCCTCAGAATAAGGATCGATCTGCGTATCATAAAGCTCACACATCAGTGTTTCTTTACCCATTACCTTAATCCAGTCAAGGTTTATAAGCGGAGCATCCTTCTCATTTACACTAAAGACAACTGTCTCCATCTTCATAAGACCCATCATGGCCTTCATGGTCAAGATACACAGATTTCCTACGCCCTCAACATTGTAGCTTTTTGTCTCGAAAGTCATTCCCTTTTTGGAAAGCTTTTCGCATTCACCAATATCCCTTGTCTTCAATTCATATTTTTTTGATAATTCTTCTTTTACGTATTCACCTAGCATTTTTTAATCATTCTTTCTATATTTTTTTTACATTTCATCATCAAAGACAATTGATGATTACTTCATGATAATCCCAACAGGACAGTGGTCTGATCCAAGGGCTTCACTGTATATCACCGCATCTTCTAGCTCAGGTAAAAGAGCCTTTGATACCACAAAGTAGTCTATACGCCAGCCTGCATTTTTGGCTCTTGAATTAAATCTATAGGACCACCAGGAATAAGCGCCTTCTTTATCGGGGTAAAAATGTCTGAAAGTATCTACAAGTCCCGAATTTACCACGTTATCAAATTTAGCTCGCTCTTCATCAGTAAAGCCTGCATGTCCTCTGTTTGGTTTAGGGTTTTTAAGGTCGATTTCCTTATGGGCAACATTAAGATCTCCACAGTAAATAACCGGCTTTTTCTCCTCAAGCTTTTTGATATAAGCAAGGAAATCATCCTCCCAGACCTGTCTGTACTCAAGTCTTGAAAGGTCCTCTTTTGCATTGGGAACATATACCGTCACCAAATAATAATCCTCAAATTCAGCGGTGATTACACGCCCCTCGTGGTCATGCTCCTCAATGCCAAGTCCGTATGATACACTGATTGGCTTTTCTTTTGTAAAAAGAGCTGTTCCGGAATAGCCCTTTTTCTCAGCATAGTTCCAGTATTGCTCATAACCCGGAAGATCAAGATCAATCTGTCCCTCCTGAAGCTTGGTCTCCTGAAGGCATATTACATCCGGATTTTCTCTATCCATAAATTCCTGAAAGCAGCCCTTTGAAGTGCAAGCCCTAAGTCCGTTTACATTCCATGACACAAGTTTTTTTCCCATGTTCACTCCTTATCGCGGTATTTGTGTAAAACTCCAATTATTCCAGCTAAACAGTTCTGACTATCATCATTTAATTACTTCACTTTCATTATTGTAGAATACTGCTACCTAATTTACAACAAAGGAACGTGGGCTGTTATTTGATTCACACCACTAGTTTTTGTCAATTTATTAAAAGATTATTATATTTTTCTCAAAATGAAATATAAATAAACGTAATATCATATAATTTATATACGGGTAATTTTTCTCTTAATTTCTATTTGAACATTTCTACTTTGAAAGGGATATGAGTTATGAAAAAAAGAATTTATTTGTATATGGCTCTGATTCTAACTCTTACTTGCATATTGTCAGGCTGCGGACAGAATAACAATACAGAAGCAGAAACTACAGAAAATACAGGCTCCATCACTTTGCTTAATATCAAGAGCGAGGTAGCAAGCCAGATAGAAGCCCTTGGACAGGGATATGAAAAAGAGACCGGCATTAAGGTCAATGTTATCACTGTTCAGTCAGGCGTTGATTCTCAGGCAACACTTAAGGGATATTATCTATCCGATCAGATGCCTGATATCATTGCCTGCGAGTCTTCAGGATTCAGTAACTGGGAAGGACTTTTGGTCGATATGAAAGATCAGGACTGGGCTGGCAGGACTGATGCTGCCTATATTGATTCCACTTACGGGACTATCGGTTTTCCATATACCACAGAGGCAATTGGCCTTGCTTATAACGCAGATATACTATCAAAGGCTGGTGTTGATCCCGCATCCATCACAGGTCCGGAGTCCATGAAAAAAGCCTTCGAGACAATAGATTCCAAGAAAGATCAGCTTGGTATTACTGCAGTGATCGGTTACTGTGCTGAACCTGAAAATCTTGGATGGTCAGCCGGAAACCACATAACAGGAGCTTACATAGATTCCGGTCTTTCCAGGTCGGACACCACCTATATTGATCTTTTAACAAACGGAGGTGGAATTGACGACAGTAGATTCGCGCACTTTGCCGACATGATAGGTCTTTTTAATCAGTATTCCGATCCAGCTCTTTTAACAAAAGGAACCTACTCCGACCAGGTTCTTAACTTTGCTTCGGGAAAATATGCCTTTGTTACCCAGGGATCCTGGATTGGCGCAACTCTTACAGGTGATGATTCGGATGCTTATTCTAAGGCAGGCAGTTTCAAGGTAGGAATGATTCCTTACGCAT
This sequence comes from uncultured Butyrivibrio sp., assembly GCF_947169445.1. Taxonomy (GTDB): domain Bacteria; phylum Bacillota; class Clostridia; order Lachnospirales; family Lachnospiraceae; genus Butyrivibrio. The sequence goes on from NZ_CAMVPU010000002.1 coordinate 48,389, forward strand.
TTGAAGAAGGGATGGATACAATTCTTACCAGTGCACCTAACTGGTGGGCAGTTTCCAAAGAGGGTAATGTTGATGCAGCACTTGCCTTTCTCCAATGGTGTTCTGAAGACAGTGCGCAGAAAATACTGGTGGAACAGGCTGGATTTGCCAGTCCTTTTGTGGACTGTAAATACGTTGCTTCTGATCCTTTTGCTCCAGTTATTTCTGAGTATATTTCTGCAGGGAAAACCTCCAGCTGGCACTGGATGGAAATGGCAGAAGGTCTTGGACAAAACGGATTCTCATATGTTTACCAGAAATATGCAAACGGAGAACTGGATGCTGAGGGCTTCTTAAAAGAGTTTAAGAAGGTTGCAAGCGACTGGTATTCCAAGTTGTAAGGAGGGGAACATGAAAGAAAAAGTACGCGTAAAAAAAATCAATTCGATTATGTTCCAGATACTGATAGCAAACATATCTATTTTGATAGCCTTTGTAATAGTTATGAGCTTCGTCATGATATCAATGAAGACATCGACCAACACCAGTATTGAGATGTTCCAGACAATGATGAGACTTACTCAGGATGAAGCTAATCTTAAGAGTGATGTAATGTCTCTTTATGATCAGACAACAGGTTATGTTGCCGCATCAGCTGATGAAACAAAACAGGCTCTTTTACCTCAGATCGAAGCTGTAAAGACTACAATAGAAAAAGACATTTCAGCTCTGGAATCTGATTTTGCCACTGTTAATAATGATAAAGCCTCATCTCAAATGGCAGAAATAAGAAGTCAGTACGATAGAATGAATAAATTCATCGATGCCTCCATAGCCAAAAGTGATGCCGGTGACAAAGACTCAGCTTATTCTATCCTGTTTGATAAAGCTGAAATTCAGAAGGTTGCCATTTTCCACTCCACCAAAGTTCTGGATGAGGCCATCAGTGATTCGGCAAATTCGACCACAACAATGATGAAGACTCTGCTGAGTTCCGGTTATCTCACAGCATTAATCGGTATGGTCGTAATTATTGTGCTGATCATCCTCAGTTTTCTTATCAGCTACAATAACATTGTCAAAAAAATCAGAGGTATTGCAGATGAAGTTAATGGAATCATTTCCAACATTCAGGCTGGAAAAGGTGACCTTACATCCAGAATCAGGACAAAGACTAAATCAGAGCTGTTATTCGTAACAAGCGGTGTCAACAATTTCATCGAGACACTTCAGGGAATAATGAAGGATGTTAAAGATGGTTCGGTTGTCCTCACAGAATCTTCAGAGGAGGTTACATCCCAGCTTCATATTGCTGATGATAATGTAACTAATACCTCTGCAGCCTTAGAGGAACTGTCAGCCAGCATGGAAACAGTATCTGGAAACGTTTCACATATTATTGAATCTGTAGAAAGTGTAAAGGATGCTGCTCAGCAGATAGCCGATCAGGCCACTGATGGAACTAAAACTGCCAGCTCGATCAAGGCTGAAGCGGATGAACTTAAAGCAAGGGTAACCAAGAAAAAATCTGAAGCCGGTGAACAGGTTGATAGTCTTTCAGGAACTCTTATGGAATCTGTTCATGAATCCGAGAAGGTTACCCAGATCAATGAACTTACCAAGGTCATACTTGATATTGCAGGTCAGACTAACCTTCTTGCTCTTAATGCATCAATTGAAGCTGCCAGAGCCGGCGAAGCAGGAAAGGGATTCTCTGTAGTTGCAACGGAGATAAGTGCCCTGGCCGAAAACAGCAGACAGACAGCTGGTAATATCCAGGTTATCAGCACTGAAGTTACAGAGGCGGTTAACAATCTGGCCAAGAATGCTCAGGCAGTACTTGATTATATCAATGGTCAGGTAATCAGTGACTATGATGAGTTTGTTGCAACCGGTGAAAAGTACGAGCACACAGCCGATATCATGGAAGAAATGCTCGGCAACTTCAATGAAAAGGCTGAAAACCTCAATGATATCATGACTGAAATGGTTGAATCTGTTCAGCTCATCAGTGATTCCGTCATTGAAAGCTCTCAGGCCATTTCCCAGTCTGCAGCAAGTTCACAGGAAATTGTTGGTGGTATCAAGAAAATCACTAAAGCCATCGACAGAAACAACGAAGTTACAGAACAGCTCAGTGACACGACCCAGAAATTTGTACTTCTTTAAATCTTGATAAAAATTAATTTTTGTACAATTTAAGATTTTGTGTTGACATTACAAATTTAATGTGTAATTATCAGAATATCAGTTTTGCTACGACTGATAAATATTTAAGAAAGCGAGGTAAACGATAATGACAATTAGAGTGGCGAATGTATTTAAAACAAGATATCATGCTATGACTTTACCTCGGGATATATTATTCGGATAAGGATTTATTCTTGTGTATCTGAATATGTTTGTGGTGTGTATTCCCAGGTAAAATCATAAATGATTTACCTGGGATTTTTTTATGCTTTTTTGGAAACTCAAAGAGCATTTAACGCCCACAAGTATATCACCGAGTTAAAAAGAGGAAACGAAAATCTACCACACACAAATGGAGGGACAATGAAGACACTTGGAAGTTATGTGCGAAAGCACTGGGCAACATACACAATGGCAATTGTATTCATGCTGATTGCTATTGCCCTTGACATGATGTTCCCTAAAGTAACAGAAATAATAGTCAATGAAGTACTAATAGGCAAGGATTTTTCACACTTTTCAATGCTCCTTGCAGCCATACTTCTTATCGGAATAGGCAGAAGCTTTTTTGGCTACTTTAAAGAATTTACCTTTGATAGGAACTGCATAACCATCGGTACTGAAATGAGAAAAGATCTCTTTGATCACATACAGAGTCTTTCTCTTGATTACTTTGATGATTCCAGCACCGGTGAGCTGATGGCAAGGGTAAAAGATGATATCGATAAAATATACCAGCTGGTTGGCATGGTTGCGATGCGCGGCATGGAGGTTACTCTTAACTCCATACTTATCCTGTACTTTATGTTCTCGATAAACGTGCCACTTACCTTCCTTCCACTTACTTTCATGATAATCTGCGGAACTACAGCTATCGTCATGGAAAAGAAACTGGACAAGGTATACGAGGATATCAGCGAAGAAAATGCTGAAATGACCACCACTGCAGAAGAAAACCTTGCAGGCGTGCGCACAGTTAAGGCCTTCGCAAGAGAAGACTACGAGATTAAAAAGTTCTTTAAGCACAACAAGAAATATTATGACCTTAATATGCAGGAGGCAAAGGCTCTTATCAAATTCTATCCTGTATTTATGCTGGCAGGAACACTTCTTCCTGTTGCCTGCGCCGTTCTTGGAGGAATTGCAGTTATAAATGGTCACATGAATCTTGGAAGTCTTACCGCTTTCATTATCTATACCAGAAACTGCACATGGCCTATGGAGGAGCTTGGCTGGATTACCAATGAATTTTCCAGTTCTCTTGCTTCTCTCAAGAAGATCAGGAAGATTTACAACGAACATTCAACGCTTTTTTCAACTCCTAATCCGGTACATGTGGATGAGGTTAAGGGAGAAGTTGAGTTTGACCACGTTAGCCTTGAACTTGGAGGAAAAGAAGTACTCTCTGATGTAAGCTTTTCTCTTAAGGCAGGTAAGACTCTTGGAATAATGGGACAGACAGGTTCCGGAAAGTCCACTATCATCAATCTTCTTCAGCGTTTCTATGATCCTACAAGCGGAAGTATTAAACTTGACGGAACAGAGATAAAGCAGATGGATCTTGAACAGGTAAGAAGCGCAACTGCTGTAGTTATGCAGGATGTATTTCTTTTCTCTGACACAATTGAAGAAAACATCCGCATGGGAAGAAAAGATGATATGACCATTGATGAGATCAAAACTGCCGCTAAAATGGCCACGGCATCAGAATTCATTGAAAAACTGGAAGATTCCTATGAAACAGTAATTGGAGAAAGAGGTGTAGGCCTCTCCGGTGGTCAGAAGCAGCGAATCAGTATCGCACGAGCTATTTCCAAGAAGGCCCCTATACTGATCCTGGACGATTCCACTTCAGCACTTGATATGGAGACAGAATCAGAAATTCAGAAAACACTTGATGAAATAAAGAGCACAACAAGAGTTATCGTGGCTCACAGAATATCCGCTGTAAGAAACGCAGACGAAATCATTTACTTACAGGATGGACATATTGCTGAACGTGGTACTCACGAACAACTGCTCAAAAAGAAGGGTCTGTACTATGAGACTTATATAGCTCAGTACGGAGAGCCCGATGAAATGGAGGTGAGTGCGTAATGGCAGCTAACTCATTTCGTGAAGATGAGAAAATGTCAAATACGGACCGACGAAAGATTTTCCTTCGACTTGTCCGTTATCTTAAACCGCATATTCCTGAGATCGTACCGGTACTGATTTCACTGGCTATCACAGTTTTTATAAGCCTCGTCAGTCCTCTTCTCATTGAATATGCAATTGATGTACATGTAGCCAATAAGAACATCAAAGGTCTTTTAACTATTTCCGGTACTATCGTAGTGCTGGGAATTGTGTACATCCTGTTTGTTAAGCTAAGAATGTATATGATGAACAAGGTAGCTAACAAAATTTTGTTAGACATAAGGCAGGAACTCTATGAGCATATCCAGACTTTGTCTTTTACCTTCTTCGACAACAGGCCAACAGGAAAAATACTGGCCCGCATAATTGGCGATGTAAACTCAATGAAGGACTTTATGTCCAACACGATTACAAATCTTATCCCTAACTTTATTACAGTACTCGGCGTTGTTATTATCATGCTGGTTAAAGACTGGAGGCTTGCTCTTGGATGCTTTGCTTCGCTGCCTGTTATGATCATCAGCATTTTCTGGATAAGAAATGTAAATCATAAGAGATGGCAGGATGTCCGCAAGAAGTCTTCTAACTTAAATGCTTATGTTCATGAGGACATTGCCGGAATATCTGTAGTTCAGAGTTTTCATGCTGAGAACGAGACCAAAAAGACTTTCAGGGAACTTGCCAATGCGCATCGTGATGCTTATATTGCAGCCTGCCGCGCAGCAGATCTTTTTGGACCATCGATTGACATGAGCTGGGCTATCAGTAGTATGGTTCTATACCTGGTAGCTATCAGACTTCTTGGTTACACTGCTGCTTCTGTTGGTCTTATTACAGCCTTTGCCAGCTATTCCAGTATGTTTTGGAGCCCTATCATGGGTCTTTCCAATTACTACAATCAGATGATCACCAACATGACAGCTGCTGAAAGAGTATTCGATATCCTCGATACTGAGGCTGAGATTGTGGATAAAGAAGGCGCTACAAACCTTCCTGATATTGCAGGAAGTGTAACCTTTGAAAATGTTGGATTTACCTACGATGAGGGAACCGAGACACAGACTAAGGTTCTGGATAATGTAAATTTCGAGGTTAAACCAGGTGAGACTATTGCCCTTGTAGGTCCTACCGGAGCAGGTAAGACCACAATAGTTAACCTTATAAGCAGGTTTTACGACATTCAAAAGGGAAAAATACTTGTTGATGGCCACGACCTTACAGATGTTACGATCAATTCTCTTAGAAAACAAATGGGTGTCATGACTCAGGATAACTTTATTTTCCATGGCACAGTAAGAGAAAATATCATGTATGGTAAGCTTGATGCAACTGAAGAAGAGATGATTGCTGCAGCTAAGGCTGTTAACGCTCATGAATTTATCATGAACCTTGAAAATGGCTATGATACTGAATTAAAAGAGCGTGGTGCAGGTCTTTCAATTGGACAAAGACAGCTTCTTGCCTTTGCCCGCACTATGATCTCTATGCCTAAGATCCTTATTCTTGATGAGGCAACCAGTAGCATAGATACCCATACTGAAATGCTTGTGCAAAAGGGTATTCAGGCTCTTTTATCAGGAAGAACCAGCTTTGTTATTGCTCACCGTCTGTCCACTATCAAAAATGCTGACAGAATCTTTGTCATCAATAATGGTGGAATACAGGAGGCAGGCAGTCACGATCAGCTGATTGCAAAGCGCGGTGCATACTACGATCTGTATATGGCACAGTTTGCGTAAATCGCAGATTCCTAAGCCAACCTCTGAATTTAAATTGTAATTGCAAAAATTAAAATTCGTTGTTGACAATTCAATTTAGCAGTAGTAGTATTTTACTAACTTAATACTTTAAACCGATGAAGCGGAGATAACGTCTATGATGCCTTCACAGAGAGCCCGCGGGAATTGATTTTAAGATTAAATCAGTTTTCGTCGCTGAGAACGGGCAAGATACACATATTCAAATGGACCGCTGAGGGTGCAGTCAAATGTGGATTTCCACAGAGTATTCTGCAACGGAAGGCTCTCGTTAGAAGCCATAGATATGATGAAGTGCTATGAACAAGACACATAGCAATCTGTATCTTAACAAAGCGCGTAGTTTACTACGAATTCAAGGTGGCACCGCGGATGGTAGGTTAATTGTACATTCGTCCTTGACAGAAGAAATATCTGTCAGGGACTTTTTCTTAAAAAAGCGTGAGAAAGCGTTCTGGCAGATGTGTCAGAACGCTTTTTCAATTTTACAAATCAAAAGATTCTAAAGGAGAATAACAATGATCAAAGAAGCTATCGTAAAAATCGTAAACAAAGAAGACTTAACCTACACCGAAGCTTACACCGTAATGAATGAGATCATGAATGGTGAGACCACACCTACACAGAATGCTGCTTTTCTTTCAGCTCTTTCTACCAAAAGTGCAAGAGCTGAAACTACTGATGAAATCGCAGGTTGCGCTACTGCTATGAGGGAGCATGCAATTCCTGTAGAAACCGGAATGGATGTTTTCGAAATCGTAGGAACAGGCGGAGATAATGCTCACAGCTTCAATATTTCCACAACTTCTGCTCTTGTAGCTGCTGCAGGCGGAATGAAAGTTGCTAAACATGGTAACAGAGCTGCTTCTTCAAAGTGCGGAACAGCTGATTGCCTTGAAGCCCTTGGTGTAAATATAGATCAGAGCCCTGAAAAGTGCGTTGAACTTCTTGAAAAGGCTGGAATGTGCTTCTTCTTTGCTCAGAAATATCACACTTCAATGAAATATGTTGGAGCCATCAGAAAAGAGCTTGGTTTCAGAACTGTTTTCAACATTCTCGGACCTCTCACAAATCCTGGAAAGCCTTCAATGCAGCTTCTTGGTGTTTATGATGATTATCTCATCATCCCTCTTGCACAGGTCCTTATCAGTCTCGGCGTAAAAAGAGGAATGGTTGTATACGGACAGGATAAGCTTGATGAGATTTCAATGAGTTCACCAACTTCTATCTGCGAGATCAAGGATGGATGGTATAAATCCTACACAATTACACCTGAAGAGTTTGGTTTTAAGACCTGTTCTAAAGAGGATCTTGTTGGTGGAACACCTCAGGAAAATGCTCAGATAACAAAAGACATTCTTTCAGGAAAAGAGCGTGGTCCTAAGCGAGAAGCAGTTCTTTTAAATGCAGGAGCATCCCTTTACATAGGTGGAAAAGCAGAGAGCTTTTCTGATGGCGTTAAACTTGCAGCCGAAATCATTGATTCAGGCAAGGCAATGGAAACTCTAAGTAAATTGATTGAAGTTAGCAATTCATAAACTATTTGTAATATTTTATCTGAGGACAAGAAATGGGAAACGCAACAATCCTGGATCAGCTTGCTGATTACGCCAGATACAGAGTAAATGAATCAAAAAAGAAGCTGCCTTTTGAGGCGGTAAGACATGAAGCAGAAGATCTTCAAAAGGGACTTTTTGAATTTGAAAAGGCTTTAGCAAAGCCCGGGATTTCTTTTATCTGTGAATGTAAAAAGGCTTCTCCTTCAAAAGGTCTTATTGCTCCCGATTTTCCTTACCTTGATATAGCTAAGGAATACGAGGAAGCTGGAGCTGACTGTATTTCCGTACTTACTGAGCCCAAGTGGTTTCTTGGAGCAGACAAATTTTTACAGGAAATAGCTGAAAGCGTCAAAGTTCCATGTATACGAAAAGACTTTACAGTTGATGAGTATATGATCTATGAGGCTAAGGTTCTTGGAGCAAAGGCTGTTCTTCTGATATGTTCCATTTTGGAAAAGAGTCAGATTAAAGAGTATATCAGCATTTGTGATGAACTTGGATTATCAGCTCTTGTGGAAGCACACGATGAAAAAGAAATAGAAACAGCATTGGATGTTTCAGCAAGAATAATCGGTGTAAACAACCGTAACCTAAAGGACTTTAAGGTTGATACCGGTAACAGTAAAAGGCTCCGCAATATGGTTCCTCAGGATATCGTATTTGTTTCCGAAAGCGGAGTTAGGTCTGTAGATGATATAAAGGCAATCAAGGACTTCGGTGCAGATGCTGTTCTGATCGGAGAAATGCTGATGAGATCGCCTGATAAGAAATCATTGTTAAAAGACCTGCGACTTGCCTGATTAATAAATAATCACAATTAAGCAGATTACATACAATGAATAAAGCAGATATTAATATGTGAGGTTAACCTTCTCTTATGACAAAAGTAAAAATGTGCGGCCTGTACAGGGACGAAGACATACAGGCCGCCAACCTGGTTCATCCCGACTACATAGGATTTGTCTTTTATAAAAAAAGTCACCGTAACGTTGATATTGATACAGCTTTTAGGCTAAAAAGCAAGTTGGACACTTCAATAAAAGCTGTTGGTGTATTTGTTAATGAAGATATTTCTTTTATCAAAGAACTGGTTGATAAAAAAATCATTGATATGATTCAATTACACGGTAATGAAGACGAAGCCTATATTTCAAAGCTGCGAAACATAATTGATAATCCTGATGTTCAAATTATCAAAGCAGCTATTATTAAATCCGAGGATGACTTTGCAAAATATCCTGATTTAATAAAAAAGTCTATTTCTGAAAGCTCTAGTGTTCCGGATTGTGTAAATAACATCAACGCAGATTATTACCTCTTAGATTCAGGAATGGGAAGCGGTAGTTCTTTTAACTGGGACTTAATAATTGATACTAATAAGCCAATTTTCCTTGCCGGTGGACTTGACTGCGAGAACATTTCAGAGGCCTTAAAAAAGGTTAAGCCTTATGCAGTAGATGTAAGCTCCGGAATTGAAACTGATAAGGTAAAAGATTTAGAGAAGATGAAAAGTTTTATGAACCTAGTAAAGACTGCAGAAAACTAGTTTTTAATGTTTATCATTACTGACATAAGTATTCTATAGAATTAAGTTTTTTGATTTTCACAGAGGAGATTTATTATGAGTAATTCAAAAGGAAGATTCGGTGTACATGGAGGACAATATATTCCAGAAACACTTATGAATGCGGTTATTGAGCTTGAAAAAGCCTATGATCATTACAAGAATGATCCTGAATTCAACAGAGAGTTAAATGAACTTCTTAATGAATATGCAGGAAGGCCTTCAAGGCTTTACTATGCCGAGAAAATGACCAAAGACCTTGGTGGAGCCAAGATATATCTTAAGCGTGAGGACTTAAACCACACAGGTGCTCACAAGATTAACAATGTTCTTGGTCAGGCTCTTCTTGCAAAAAAGATGGGAAAAACAAGGCTTATTGCTGAAACCGGCGCAGGTCAGCATGGCGTTGCAACTGCTACAGCTGCAGCTCTCATGGGAATGGAATGTGTCGTTTTCATGGGCGAAGAGGATACCAAGAGACAGGCCCTTAACGTTTATAAGATGAAACTACTTGGGGCAGAAGTTATTCCTGTAACTACAGGAACTGCAACATTAAAGGATGCTGTATCAGAGGCCATGAGAGAATGGACCTCACGTATAGATGATACTCATTATTGCCTTGGATCTGTAATGGGACCTCATCCATTTCCTACAATTGTTCGTGATTTTCAGGCTGTTATCTCAAAAGAAATCAAAGAACAGATGCTTGAAAAAGAGGGAAGGCTTCCGGATACAGTTATTGCCTGCGTAGGCGGTGGTTCTAATGCAATCGGTACCTTCTATAATTTCATTGAGGATGAATCAGTTCAGCTCATTGGATGTGAAGCAGCCGGCCGCGGAATAGATACTTTTGAAACTGCTGCAACTATCAATACAGGAAGACTTGGTATTTTCCATGGAATGAAGTCCTATTTCTGCCAGGATGAATATGGTCAGATTGCTCCTGTTTATTCTATTTCAGCTGGACTTGATTATCCGGGAATCGGACCTGAGCATGCTTACCTCCACGATATTCACAGAGCGGAATATGTCGCAATTACTGATGATGAAGCAGTTAATGCTTTTGAATATCTTTCAAAGACTGAAGGTATTATTCCTGCTATAGAATCATCCCATGCACTTGCTTACGCTATGAAAATCGCACCTAAGATGGATAAAGACAAGATCATTGTTGTTACTATTTCCGGAAGAGGTGACAAGGACTGCGCTGCAATCGCCCGCTACCGTGGACAGTTAATCGAGGAATAAAGAAAAGAATTTTCATTTATTATCTTAAGGAGTAAAACATTATGAGCAATATAAAGAAAGCTTTTGAAAACGGCAAAGCCTTTATAGCATTTATCACCTGCGGAGATCCGGATTTAGATACTACCAAAAAAGCTGTCATAGCAGCAGTTGAAGGGGGAGCAGATTTAATAGAACTTGGTATTCCTTTTTCAGATCCAACTGCTGAAGGTCCTGTAATCCAGGGTGCTAACCTCAGAGCTCTGTCAGGTGGAGTTACTACCGATAAAATTTTTGATTTTGTTGTAGATTTAAGAAAAGAAGTCTCTGTTCCAATGGTATTTATGACATATGCAAATGTTGTTTATTCTTATGGTTCAGAAAAATTCATCAGTAAATGTAAAGAGATTGGAATGGATGGTCTCATTCTTCCTGACCTTCCATTTGAAGAAAAAGAAGAGTTTGAAGATATTTGCAGTAAATACGATATCGATCTTGTGTCCCTTATTGCACCTACTTCTGCAAACAGAATCGCTATGATTGCCAGTCAGGCGAAAGGATTTATCTATGTTGTATCAAGCCTTGGAGTAACAGGTACCAGAAGTTCAATTACTACTGACCTGGATTCTATTGTAAAGGTGATTCGTGAAAACACTGATGTTCCTTGCGCAATAGGCTTTGGAATTTCAACTCCTGAACAGGCAGCCAAAATGTCATCAATCTCCGATGGTGCTATAGTTGGCTCTGCTATAATCAAGTTACTTGAAAAACATGGTAAGGATGCACCTATTTACATCAAAGACTATGTAAAATCAATGACAGCTGCAATGTAATCATTGCAGCTGCCTTATTTTTTGTAAGTTCTCATCAGTTTCTTTTAACATTTCACGAAGTGACAGATTCTCATCATATCCAAATTCACAGATAGAATATTTAAGATGATTCATATACCTGCTGGATTCAGAGAGAAGCTTCGCATTCTGATTAGACATTTCCTGTCTGAAATTATCAGCTTTTCCTTCTTCATCAGTAATCTGTATTACAGCAAATTCATCACCACGGATTCTTCCATAAATACATCCTTCAAATACTTCTTCCAAAATAGCGGATATTTTTCTGACAGCTCTGTCACCTTCTTCATGACCATACATGGAATTAATTCCCTTTAATGATTCCATGTAAATATATGCTACAATTGCGCATTTTCCGGGCTTAAAGTTCTCCTTAAGCAAATCATAAGCCTTTGCGAAAAAGCCTCTTCTGTTGAGGCCTCCTGTAAGGTAGTCCTGATCACCGATATGATCAAGAACAGAGTCATCTCTGGCAAGTTCCTGCTGAACTTCATATAGTTCTTTATTTGTTTTCTTAAGTTCTTTTTCAAGATATGAAACCCTTGAAACACCTGTAACTATACTTAGGAGACTTTCAAAGAAATAATCTGTAAGCATACCTTCTGAAAAACCAGTTAGTAAGAGTCCCAGCTGATATTCACCAACATATAATGCTCCAGCTATAAACACATTTGAATGTCCCTTGAAAGAATTTGCAGTTATTTCTGCTGTATTTGTCACTCTCTCAGAAGGTTCATATTCAGTAATATGACCATTATAAAGATTTGCTTTAATAGTTATCTTCTCAGGCTTTTTCCACCAGTACTTAATAGTGTTCCTGACCTTATTATCATAAAGCAAAACCTGACAGTTTTTTATACCATCATCAGCAAGAATCCGGGCGAATACATCATAAGCCTTCTCAGAAGGATATTTCTGTAAAAGAAGCTTATTACTTATCTTTAAGAGATAAGCTAATGATTCAAGTGCATCTTTTTCAACATAATTGAAGCTTTTTGCTTCCTGGTTAGCTGGAAGTTTTTTATTTTCTGCATAGAAGATTGCATCACAAACAGCTTCATAACCAATCTGTTCAAACTGCTCATGATCATTTTCAACAGAATTGATACAATCAAAACCTTCCTGCGGAGTAATCGTAAGAAGCGGTATTCCTTCAAATTTCTTTAGAAGAGCCTCTTTCTTAAGAATCGGAACATTTTTTCCTATTCTATCAATATCAACTATCAAGACATCAAAAGAAAAATCTGCTGCGTAATCAAAAATTGCAGTCTTCTGATAACTATATGAGTTATCATCACTCTTTTCACTAACAAGATATCCTCCTGGCATAATACAAAGGTTTACATCTTTATCCTTTGCTGCCTGGCTGGCACCTATACATATTTTTTTAACTTCTCTGTCTTCAAGTTCAGATATCAACAGTCCGATGTTCATTGGCCCCTCATTCCTCTGAATAATATCCACTGCCATGATTATTTATATAAAGAGCAGCCTACCGACTGCTCTTTATACAATTTATTCTTCATTTTCTTCAGTATCTATAATTTCTTCTTCAACTTCTTCTGAAATTTTTTCTTCTACTTCCTCAGGAACATCATCTATATTATCGATATCATGATCACCATCAGAAATCTTTTCTCTTACCTTTGCAATCTGTGCAACAGTAACTCCCTTATCAAGATTGATCATCTTGACACCTGATGTTACTCTGCCGTGAATTGTTATCTCATCCATACGAAGCTGGATAATAACTCCGGCATTAGTAATCATCATAATTTCATTATCATCGTTAACAGCTTTAACGCCTATAACGCTTCCTGTTTTCTCAGTTATCTTGTAACACTTTACTCCCTTACCACCTCTAAACTGACTGTGGAATTCTTCAAGTGTTGTTCTCTTTCCATAACCTTTTTCAGAAACGATAAGAAGTGAATCTCCCTGGGTATTAAGCTGCATTCCAACGATTTCATCGGTATCATCGAGCATCATTCCTCGAACACCGATAGAAGATCTGCTTGTGGAACGAACATCATTCTCATCGAAATGGATACACATTCCGTTCTTGGTAACAAGGAATACTTCTGCATCCTTACTTACAGTCTTTACCTCAATGAGCTCATCATCATCGCGGAGTGTAATAGCTGCAAGTCCTGTTTTTCTCACATTTGAGAAATCTGTGATAGGAGTCTTCTTTACAGTTCCTTTCTTGGTTACCATAAAGAGGCTCTTTTCCTCATCCTCAAAACTCTTAACAGGGATCATAGCAGATATCTTCTCACCCGGAGCAAGCTGAAGGAGGTTTACAATTGCCATTCCTCTTGAAGTTCTGGATGCCTCAGGAATCTGGTATGCCTTAAGTCTGTATACACGTCCGGTATTGGTAAAGAACATGACATAATTGTGTGTTGTAGTCATAAGGATATCTTCTACAAAATCATTATCGATAGTGGTGATACCCTTGATTCCTTTACCGCCACGATTCTGTGACTTGAAGTTATCAATTGACATTCTCTTTATATATCCAAGATTTGTCATTGCGATAACAGTGTTTACATTAGGAATAAGATCCTCTGTGTCGATGTCTGAATCGTCATGTCCAATCTGAGACTTTCTGTCATCACCATATTTAGCTGAAATCTCAGTAATCTCGGTTCTTATTACACCAAGTAAAACTTTTCTATCTGCAAGAATAGCCTTTAATTCCTCAATTCTCTTAAGAAGCTCTGCGTGCTCCTGTTCAAGCTTGTCTCTTTCCAAGCCTGTCAGAGTACGAAGTCTCATATCTACAATTGCCTGTGCCTGAACATCTGAAAGGCCAAATCTTCCCATCAACTGTTCCTTAGCAAGAGCAACTGTTTCACTGCCTCTGATAATCTTGATTACTTCATCGATATTATCAAGTGCAATGAGTAATCCCTCTAAAATATGATTTCTTTCTTCTGCCTTGTTAAGATCATATTTGGTTCTTCTGGTTACAACTTCTTCCTGATGCTTAATGTAGTACTTAAGCATATCTACGATGTTGAGAACCTTGGGCTCATTATTAACAAGAGCAAGCATGATGATTCCAAAAGAATCCTGCATCTGAGTATGCTTATATAGTTTGTTGAGCATGATGTTAGGATTAACATCATTACGAAGCTCAATTACAACACGCATACCTTCACGGTCGGATTCATCACGAAGGGCAGTAATACCATCAAGCTTTTTGAGCTTAACAAGTTCAGCAATCTTCGAAATCATATTTGCCTTATTTACAAGATACGGAAGCTCTGTTACAACGATTCTGTTCTTGCCGTTCTGCATAGGCTCTATATCTGTTACTGCACGTACTATAACCTTACCGCGGCCTGTTCTGTATGCTTCCTCGGCGCCTCTTGTTCCAAGAATAATACCACCTGTAGGGAAATCAGGAGCCTTGATGATCTCGAGAATCTCATCTATCTCAGTCTCTCTGTCTTCAAGAACTCTGTTATCAATCATTTTAACAACAGCATTAATTACTTCCCTTAAGTTATGAGGCGGTATATTAGTAGCCATACCAACCGCAATACCGGTTGTACCATTTACCAAAAGATTAGGATATCTGCTGGGAAGGATAGCAGGCTCTTTTTCCGTTTCATCAAAGTTAGGAACAAAGTCAACTGTATCCTTGTTGATGTCGGCAATCATTTCCATAGAAATCTTGGTAAGTCTTGCCTCTGTGTATCGCATAGCAGCAGCGCCATCACCGTCCACAGAACCAAAGTTACCATGACCATCAACGAGACAATATCTCATTGACCATGGCTGAGCCATATTTACCAACGCACCATAGATAGAACTATCACCGTGTGGATGATATTTACCCATTGTATCACCGACGATACGCGCACACTTACGATGTGGCTTATCAGGGCCATTATTCAGCTCTATCATTGAATAAAGAATTCGTCTCTGAACCGGCTTAAGACCATCTCTTACATCCGGAAGAGCACGAGATGCAATAACACTCATGGCATAGTCAATATAATCTGACTCCATGGTTTTCTGAAGATCAACTTCTTTTATTCTGTCGGTGGTCGTTTTATCAAAAACGTCATCTGGCATTTCATTGTTGATATTATTATTATCTGCCATTACCTTTTTCCCTTTATTTTGATATTCTTACATACTTTTTCACCATGCTCTCAAATCAATATTATTCCTGCATGGCTCGTTATCTTTAGAAAATATCGATATTCTTAACGAACTTAGCGTTCTTTTCGATAAATTCTCTTCTTGGTTCAACCTTATCGCCCATAAGAGTTGTAAATGTAACGTCAATATCAGATGATGATTCCTCATCCATATTTACGCGTAAAAGAACTCTTCTCTCGGGATCCATTGTTGTCTCCCAGAGCTGTTCAGGATCCATCTCACCAAGTCCCTTATAACGCTGGATTTTATTGTTCTGATCACGTCCAACATCTGTAAGGATCCTGTCAAGTTCTTCGTCTGAGTATGCATACCATACCTTTTTATTCTTCTCAAGCTTGTAAAGTGGTGGCTGTGCCAGATATACATGCCCCTGCTTGATAAGTTCAGGCATAAATCTATACAGGAAAGTAAGCATAAGTGTTGAAATATGCGCACCATCAACATCGGCATCGGTCATGATGATAATCTTGTCATATCTTAGTTTGCTGATATCAAAATCATCATGGATACCTGTACCAAATGCAGTGATCATAGCCTTAATTTCTGCATTTCCGTATATTCTGTCTACTCGCGCCTTTTCTACGTTCAGAATCTTTCCACGAAGTGGAAGAATAGCCTGAGTAGCACGACTTCTTGCAGTCTTAGCTGAACCGCCGGCGGAATCTCCCTCAACGATAAAGATTTCGCAGTTCTTAGGATCTTTATCTGAACAGTCTGCAAGCTTACCTGGAAGTCCCATTCCATCAAGTGCAGATTTACGTCTTGTAAGATCTCTTGCCTTTCTTGCTGCATCCCTAGCTCTCTGAGCAAGGATTGCCTTTTCAAGAATCTGCTTGGCAACATTAGGATTCTGTTCAAGGTAGTATGTGAGCTGTTCACCAACTATACCTGCAACAGCTCCTCTTGCCTCAGAATTACCAAGCTTTTGCTTTGTCTGTCCTTCAAACTGAGGATCCTCGATCTTAACACTTATGATAGCAGTAAGACCTTCTCTGATATCTTCACCAGTAAGATTTTCCTCGTTATCTTTTAACATCTTATTTGCTCTTGCATAGTCATTAAATGTCTTGGTAAGAGCAGCCTTAAATCCCTCAAGGTGTGTACCACCTTCAGGAGTATTAATATTATTTACAAAAGTATAAATGCTCTCATTGTAGGAATCATTGTGCTGGAAAGAAACCTCAACCTGTACGTTGTTCTTGTTGCCTTCGAAGTACATGATGCCATCATAAAGAGCTGTCTTACTCTTATTGAGGTACTGAACGAATTCCTTGATACCGCCTTCATAGTGGAAGGTCTGCTTAATAGGATCTTCTCCTTCCTCAACACGCATATCTGTAAGAGTAATCTTAAGGCCCTTTGTAAGGAAAGCCATTTCACGAAGTCTCTGTTTAAGAATGTTGTACTCAAAAACAGTAGTTTCTCTGAATATCTCAGCGTCAGGCTTAAAGTATACTCTTGTTCCGGTTACATTTTCAGGAGCAGTAGCTATCTCCTTGAGAGGGTAGCATACTTTACCTCTTTCATATCTCTGCTGATATACTTTACCGCCTCTTGTAACCTGAACTTCAAGCCACTCTGAAAGAGCATTAACTACAGAAGCACCTACACCATGGAGTCCACCTGATACCTTGTATCCTCCACCGCCGAACTTACCGCCGGCATGAAGAATAGTAAATACAACTTCAACACCTGTAAGGCCGGACTTATGATTCACGTCAACAGGGATACCACGACCATTATCCTGAACTACAATCGTGTTATCCTCATTTATGGTTACCTCAATATGATCACAAAATCCTGCAAGAGCTTCATCTACTGAGTTATCAACTATCTCATAAACAAGATGATGAAGACCTCTGCTGGCAGTAGTACCAATATACATTCCCGGTCTTTTTCTTACAGCCTCAAGTCCTTCAAGAATCTGGATTTGATCGGCACCATAGTTTACTGCTTCTTCGCTCATTTTTTACTCCATTTCCTCAGTTTTCACTGGATACTGTTCCTTCTGTAACCTTGAACAGTTTATCTATTTCAAATCGATTATTTACAAATTCATCAAGTCCGGTGCAGGTAATAATTGTCTGTATATCTCCAATAGTATTCAGCAGGTAATTCTGTCTGTTACTGTCAAGCTCTGACAAAACATCATCCAGCAAAAGAACCGGATTTTCCTTTTTAGCTTTTTTTACAATCTCAATCTCAGAAAGCTTAAGTGAGAGAGAAGCTGTCCTTTGCTGTCCCTGTGAACCATATTTCCTGATATCTATTCCTTCACCATATTCATCAGACTCGCCAATTTTCTTTTGAACTATAAAAGAAAAATCATCCTTGTGTGGTCCAACCGTTGTCTGCTTGGTATAAATATCTTTTTGTCTGGAACTTCTTAGCTTTTTCTCAAATTCATCCGCACTTACATTTGGCTCATAATAAACTGACAGGAATTCTTTTTGTCCTGTTAGCTTATTATGAATAGGTCTTATTATTTCATTAAGATCTTTGATGAATTTTTCCCTTGTCTTGATAATGACAGATCCATATTCGCATAACTGCTTATCCTGAACATCTAATAAAACACTGTTATCAGGATGCTCAAACAGATCTTTAAGAACTTTATTACGCTCTACAACTAATTTGTTGTACTTAGAAAGACTATTAAGATAAATCTGATCCAACTGACACAATTCCATATCCATGAATCTGCGCCTCTCTGAAGGACCATTTTTTATTATACTAAGATCTTCAGGAGAGAAAAAAACTACATTCAGCCTCCCGATTAAATCGGATGCTCTTTTTATCTTCTGACCATCTATTGCAATTCCCTTGGACTTATTCTTGCGAAGATGCATATCCACGCGGTATTCTGCATTATCTTTTTCAAGGATAGTTCTGATATGTCCTTCATCTTTGCCAAATCGGATTATCTCTTTATCCTTACTTCCCTTATGTGACTTGGTAGTAGCAGAAATAAAAATTGCCTCTAGAATATTAGTCTTACCCTGTGCATTATCGCCATAGAGTATATTTGTACCACTACTAAAATCAATTTTCAGATTCTCATAGTTCCTGAAATCAGCAATTTCCAATGACTTGATTATCATTTCTCTATCTTAACCTGCGTGCCATCATACTCAAAAACATCACCGTCATATAACTTACGGCCACGTCTTTCTTCAACTTCTCCATTAACCTTAACAAGTCCGGCTAAAATATCATTCTTAGCATCGACGCCTGAATCCTCAAGCCCAGCCTTTTTAAGTGCCTGGCCAAGCTTAATAAATTCATCGCCTTCTCTTAATCTAACTATTTCCATCTAAAAATCCTTTTGTAAAAAACTAAATAATCAATCAACAGTTGTAAAATTAACTGGAAGTACAAGATAAATGTATGTTGAATCCTTATCTCTGATAAAGCATGGTGCCTTAGGATTAACGAGATAGATATCAACGATCTCATCTTCAATAGCTCTCAGGGCATCAATCAAAAACTTAGGATTGAAACCAATCATAAGATCTTTACCCTGCTTATCTATATCAATTTCCTCGTCCATACTACCAATTGCAGAATTAATCTTGAGCTCCATCTTGCCATCAGTGATAGCAATAATAACAGGCTTCTTGTCACCTTCTTTTACAAGAAGGGTAGCTCTGTCTATACAATCCATTAATTCTTTTCTGTTAATGCTCATCTTTGTCTCATAATCACTAGAGAGCATCTGGTCAATACTGAAGTATTCACCTTCTATAAGTCTTGATACAACTGTTGTCTTATCAAATTCAAAAAGAATATGCTTATCAGTAAAATAAATATTTACCATCTTCTCGATGCTATCACCTAAAATCTTACTGATCTCACCAAGAGTCTTACCTGGAACAATTACTTTCTTGTACGCATAATTGCCGTTAAGCTTAACTTTTCTGATAGAAATTCTGTGACCATCAAGAGAAACAAGCTTAAGATTCTCACCATCTACTTCAAATAGCTCACCAGCCATCATCTTATTGGCATCATTTTCTGCTATTGAAAAGATAGTCTGTTGTATTACATTCCTAAGTGTGTACTGAGAAACAACTACTCCATCAATTTTCTCGATTGATGGAAGATATGTAAAGTCATCACCTTTTCTTCCGATAAGGTTAAACTTTGCCTTTTCACAACTGATAGTAACTTTATTACTGCTGTCAGATTCAATAGTAACATCGTTATCAGGGAGTTTTCTTACTATATCTACAAAAATCTTAGCATCTATAGCTATGTATCCTCTTTCTAAGATATTACCCTCTACTATAGTCTGTATTCCCAATTCCATATCATTGGCAATGAACTTAATTATTCCTTCAGTAGCATCTACCAATATACATTCGAGTACAGACATAGTTGTCTTAGAAGGAACAGCTTTTGAAACAATCTGTAACCCACTTACAAGATTTGATTTAGAACAAACGAATTTCATTTAACCACATACTCCCTTCGGGCATTCGCAAATATAAAATATTTATTAATTAATCATAAAAGAATTAGTAATAGCTGTTGAAAAGTGTAAAACCTATTCTATTATACAATTTATGCGGCTTTTTTACAAATTTTTGATTGTTGAAAACAAAATTTTTCATGTTAAAAATTAAAAAGTTATAAACAAGCCAAATTTTAACAAATGAGGTGTAAAAAAGTAATCCACCCCTAATTCACAGCTTATCCTCTTATTAATCACAAGTTATCAAGATAGTTATCCACAATTGTGTATAACTCATTAATTTTTGTGAATAATTAATTATAGTGAAGGGTTTAATTTCTTTATTATAATATCAAGGTTCTTGTTAAGTTCTTCATCATAAGCAATCTGTTTCTTTATCTTGCTTATTCCGCTCATAACAGTAGTGTGATCCTTTTTGCCAAGGAGCTTTCCGATTTCTTCCAGTGAAGCATCTGTATGTTCTCTGCAAAGATACATAATAACCTGTCTTGGTAAAACAATTTCTGAATTTCTCTTTTTGGAGAATATGTCTTCCTTTTTAGAACCATACTGCTCACAAACAGTATCAATAATCAGCTGAGGAGTAATTACCTTGGATTTATCAGGATAAATAATATCCTTAAGAGCTTCCATAGCATTTTCAAGAGTAATATCTACATTATTAAGTCGTGAGTAAGCAATGATCTTGTTATAAGCTCCCTCAAGTTCTCTGATGTTTGATTTAATATTTGTAGCAATGTAATTAATAACTTCATCGTCTATATGCTTGCCGTAGTTTTCAGCATTTTTTCTCAGGATTGCCATTCTGGTCTCATAATCAGGAGACTGGATATCAGCAATAAGTCCCATTTCGAATCTGGATCTGAATCTTTCTTCAAGTGTTTCCATTTCCTTAGGCGGTTTATCAGATGAAAGAATTATCTGTTTGCCGGCCTGGTGTAACTCATTGAATGTGTGGAAGAATTCTTCCTGAGTTGATTCTTTTCCTATAATAAACTGAACGTCATCGACCATGAGAACGTCTACTGTACGATATTTCTCACGCAGCTTGGACATGCTCTCTGCTTTACCACTTCTGATAGATTCGATAACTTCATTAGTGAACTGCTCAGAAGTTACATATAAAACCTTGGCCTGGTGATTGTGTTCCATAACAAAGTGACCTATGGAATGCATAAGGTGAGTCTTACCAAGTCCGGGACCTCCATATAAGAAAAGAGGATTATATGAGATTCCGGGTGATTCAGCTACTGCAAGAGAAGCTGAATGAGCAAACTTGTTATTACTTCCTACGACAAAAGTATCAAATCTATATTTAGGATTAAGATTTGAATGATCAGAAGAATTATTGCTCTGATACTGGTTTTGATAATTATTTTCAGATTTATTTTCATTAGTTTCTTCATTATTAATAATGTCTTTATTAATCACAAAAGAAACTTCATACATTTCTCCTAGGAATTCTGATATAGCTACCTTAAAGAAATCCATATAGTTCTTACTGATATAAGAAAGAGCCATAGGATTATCCTGTGGAATCATAATAATAACAGTATTGTCCTGAACAGTATAAACTGATAAAGGATCAATCCAGGTTCTGAAAGAAATATCAGAGATACCAAATTCTATTCTGATATTCTTCTTGATTTCATCCCAATTCGATTTTAATTTGTTTGTGATTTCTGATGATTGCATAAAAAAAACACCCCAACTACGCATAATTTTAGACTTTAACTATTTTATATTAAATATCTATAAATATCAAACAACTGTGGATAAGTGGAAAACTTTTTTTTATCGAAAAAAAACATTAATAAAAAAATTGGCTTGTGGAAAAATACCCCTTTTTCCACTTTTATTAATCTACCGCAATAAACCGCGTAATTAAGCCATTTATTAATAATTTATAACGTAATATATACAGCTTTATCCACAAAAAATAAAAAAAATGTGGATAAAGTTGACGGAAAAATATTAATCAACAGGTTATCCACAAAATCAACATTTGGATGTGGATAATTTTTTTTAGCACCACATGTTGTATTGTTTTTTTATAAAAAATTTTTAATATTTTTAGTGTTTAATTAATGGCAGTTTATGGCTTGACTGCTTGGTTTTTATTTATTATAATTATAAAGATTTTTTCCACACATGGATGCAATCAATAATCATTTAATAAGAT
The DNA here is from genome assembly GCF_947169445.1 of uncultured Butyrivibrio sp. Classification (GTDB taxonomy): domain Bacteria; phylum Bacillota; class Clostridia; order Lachnospirales; family Lachnospiraceae; genus Butyrivibrio. The sequence continues at coordinate 70,487 of NZ_CAMVPU010000002.1, forward strand.
GATTATGTACTTTAAATTGAGTTTTTGAGTTTGTATAAGAAGGAGGTGTTTCCATAATGAAGATGACATTCCAGCCTCATAAGCTCCAGAGAGCCAGAGTACATGGTTTCAGAGCGAGAATGGCTACTAAGGGCGGCAGAAAAGTTCTTGCTGCTAGAAGAGCTAAGGGAAGAAAGAGATTATCAGCATGATTTAAAGGCCGCAGTAATGTGGCCTTTTTCCTTATGTTAAGTAAAAAGGTGATATGATGATTTTTTCGGAATCAATGAAAAAGACAAGTGATTTCCGTAATGTTTATGAAAATGGCAAAAGCTTTGCTAATAAGTTTATAGTTCTTTATGTGTGGGAAAATGGCCGTTCAGATAACAAAATCGGAATATCATGTAGTAAAAAAATTGGGAACAGTGTTGTAAGGCACAGATTTGCAAGACTTGTTCGAGAATCTTACCGATTACAGGAAAATGTATTCAATAGTGGTTTGGATATAGTAATCGTAGCCAGAGCCTGTGCGAGAGATGCTTCTTTTTTTGAAATTCAGGACTCTCTTTTGTATCTGGCAGGGAAGGCCCGCATAAAGAAAAATGGCGGTGAACAATGAAAAAAATACTTATCTATTTAATTAAGTTTTACAGAAAGTATTTGTCTCCATTAAAGAGAACAAAATGTCCATATATTCCGACATGTTCAGAATATGGACTAGAAGCAATAGAAAAGTACGGAGCAATTAAAGGGGGATTACTTGCCGCCTGGAGGATTCTTAGATGTAATCCTTTTTCAAGTGGTGGCTATGATCCTGTTCCGTGAACTTTCAGAGGAGGTATAATTTGACAGGAGTTTTGTTAACCCAGTATCAGGGGACAATCGTAGGACCGGTAGCTTGGATTTTAGGTAAAATCATGAATGGCATTTTTAATGTTCTTAATGCCATTGGTATTGCTAATACTGGTCTTGCAATCATTATTTTTACAATTGTTATTTATTTATGTCTTCTTCCTTTGACTTACAAGCAGCAGAAGTTTTCTAAACTTCAGGCTAAGATGAGTCCTGAACTTAAGGCTATTCAGGATAAGTATAAAGGTAAGAAAGATAATGATTCAATGCTTGCAATGCAGGCTGAGACTAAAGAGCTTTATGCAAAATACGGTGTATCACAGACTGGTAGCTGTCTTCAGCTTATAATCCAGATGCCTATTCTTTTTGCTCTTTATCGTGTTATTTATTCAATTCCTGCTTATGTAGGTATTGTAAGAAATGCTTTTTATCCGTTAGTAGAAGAACTCAGAAATACAAACGGTGCTGCGGAGTTTGTTCAGAATTTGAAGAGTGCAGCTGCATACAGTAAGCAGTTTTCTAATGAACTTTTTACTTCAGGCAATGTTGATTATGTTGAGAATACTTATATTGATGTTCTTAATAAGGCTTCAACAGCTGATTGGAACAGTCTTTCTGATAAGTTTAGTGGACTTTCTTCTTCTATTGAAAGTACACATACAGCACTTAATCATTTTAATTCATTTCTTGGACTTAACATTGGTGATACACCAATGTATATGATTCAGACAGCTTTTTCTGACAAGAATTTCCTTTTATTCTTTGGCGGAATAATGGTTCCTGTTCTGGCTGCTTTTACTCAGTGGGTTAATACCAAACTGATGCCTCAGAGTTCTGATCCTAATGCCAAGATTGATCCTAATGATACTGCAGCTCAGATGCAGCAGTCCATGAAGACTATGAATATCATGATGCCTATCATGTCTGCATTTTTTACATTAAGTCTTCCTGCAGGTATGGGTATTTACTGGATTGCCGGTGCTGTTATCAGATCAATTCAGCAGATTGCTATTAACAGACATATTGATAAGACTGATATTGATGCTGAAATAGCTAAGAACACTGAGAAATACAAGAAAAAGATGGAGAAGATGAAGTCATCTCCTCAGATGAATATGTATGCTAACATGACAACTAGAAATATCAGTTCTGTAGCTAAGAACACTACTGTTACTTCTGTTGACGTTGATGAGAAGGTAGCTAATTCAAGAAAGGTTTACGAGAATAACAAGATTCGTAAAGATTCTCTTCTTGCAAAAGCTAATATGGTAAAAGATTTTAATGAAAATATAAAGAAAGATTGATGGGGAGGTTTCAATGGACTTTATAGAATTCACAGCAAAAAACGTAGATGATGCTATTACAGAAGCTTGCGAAAAGCTCATGGTTACAAGTGATAGATTAGATTATGAAGTAGTTTCTAATGGTTCCGCAGGATTTCTTGGAATAAATGCTAAGCCTGCTGTTATCAAGGCAAGAGTTAAAGAAGAGAAGGCTGAAGAAGTTAAGGAGAATAAGGAAGCAACTAAGACTCATGAAGTTAAGGTATCTGTAGAGAAGACTCCTGAAGTAAAAGAAAATAAAGCTGATAATAATGATAAAACTCCTGTAAACGGTGATGTTTTTGTCCAGAAGGCTAATGATTTTCTTAAAGATGTTTTTGGTGCTATGAATATGGAAGTTTCTATCAATACTAAGTTTAATTCAAATGATAATATTCTTGATGTTGAACTTAGTGGAGCAGAGATGGGTGTTCTTATTGGAAAAAGAGGTCAGACACTTGATTCTCTTCAGTATCTTATTTCTCTTGTTGTTAATAAGGAATCTTCTGAGTATATTCATGTTAAGGTAGATACTGAGAACTATAGAGAAAGAAGAAAAGCTACTCTTGAGAATCTTGCTAAGAATATTTCTTACAAGGTTAGAAAGACCAGACAGTCTGTTGCTCTTGAGCCAATGAATCCTTACGAGAGAAGAATAATTCATTCAGCTCTTCAGAATGACAGATATGTTACAACTCATAGTGAAGGTGATGAACCTTTCAGAAGAGTTGTTGTAACACTGAAGAAATAATTTTATGAATCTGCAAAATCAAGTGCATTCTTGAAATATTTGTGATAGACTGCGCGTGATTTATTAAAATAAAAAACGAGGGGTGACCTCCTTTCAGCGTTGTTCAGTACAGTCGGTCACTCCTTGTTTTTTTATTATTCTTTAAAATAGATATAAAATGATTTGTTATGTTATATTTATTGTGTAGTTTGATGAATTTCATTCCTATATTTGTGATAATATATTTGATTTAATAATTTCTTTTTAATCTAATAAAAAAAAGGAATATAAAATGGGATCAGTTCTTAATAATTTTAATGGTGATACAATTTGTGCTATTGCTACAGCTATGTCTGATGCTGGTATTGGAATAATACGAGTAAGCGGGCCGGATGCTGTAAGTATTTGTGATAAGATTTATTGCTCCGCAAAGATGGAACATAATTTGAAGTCACATAAGCCGAATACTATTGCTTATGGCTTTGCCGTAGATGTTACAAAAGATAACGAAATAACGATAATCGATGAAATCATGATTTCATTTATGAAGGCTCCTCACAGTTATACCAGAGAAGATGTTATAGAGATAAATTCTCATGGTGGTATGTTTGTGATGAATCAGATATTGCAGCTTCTTATAAGAGAGGGCTGCCGTTTAGCTGAGCCTGGTGAATTTACAAAGAGAGCTTTTTTAAATGGTCGAATAGATTTGACGAAAGCTGAAGCAATCATGGATGTGATCAGTGCACAGAATAGTTTTGCACTTGAAGCATCTAGAAAACAGCTTCAGGGAAGAATTTATTCCAAGATAAAAGAACTTCGTGAGAAGATAATTTATCAAATGGCTTATATTGAGTCAGCACTTGATGATCCTGAGAATTATGATCTGGACGGTTTTCCTGATGAATTAAAAAAAGTAATCGTTCCTATTATTGAAGATATTCGTCACATGATTGATACTGCTGATGAAGGTAAAATTCGTAAAGATGGAATAAAAACTGTAATTGTTGGAAAACCAAATGCCGGAAAATCTTCTCTTTTAAATACACTGATTGGAGATGAAAGAGCTATTGTAACTGATATTGCTGGTACTACCAGAGATATCATTGAAGAATCCGTACGACTTGGTGATATTGTTTTGCATCTCATTGATACTGCCGGTATCAGAGATACTGATGACGTAATTGAGAAGATAGGTGTTGATAAAGCTAAGTCTATGGTTCAGGAAGCTGAACTTGTTCTTTATATTTTGGACTCGACTTCTGAAATTGATTCAGAGGATAAAGACATTATTGCATTATGTAAAGATAAGAAGACTATAATTCTTTTAAATAAGGATGACTTAGATAGTAATAATAAAATAACAGAAGATATTGTTCGTATGCATTTTTCATCCTCTATAAATGATAAATTACCGGTTATAAGGACTTCAATGATCAAAGGAAACGGCATTGATGAATTGAAGCAGGCTGTGTATGATTTATTCCTAAATGGTGATATTGTTCCGAAGCAGGAATTATATATAACTAATCTTAGACATAAAAATCTTTTGCAACAGTCATTAAAGAGTTTGGAACTTGTAATTGATAGTGTTGATAAAAATCTTTCGGAAGATTTTTTTACAGTTGATCTTAATGATGCCTATGCAAGTCTAGGCGAAATAATTGGTGAAGAAGTTGGAGATGATCTTGTTGAAGAGATTTTCTCAAAATTCTGTATGGGTAAATAATTTATGATAGAGATAAAAGAAAAATATGATGTTGCTGTAATAGGTGCCGGTCATGCCGGATGTGAAGCTGCTCTTGCTTGTGCAAGACTTGGTCTTGAGACAATTATTTTTACTATGAGTGCTGACAATATTGCATTCATGCCATGTAATCCTCACATTGGTGGATCTTCAAAGGGACATCTTGTAAGAGAAATAGATGCTCTTGGTGGTGAAATGGGAAAAGTTATTGATAAAACTTTTCTTCAGTCCAAGATGCTTAATACATCAAAGGGGCCTGCGGTTCATTCACTAAGATGTCAGGCAGATAAAATGGAGTACTCTAAGGAAATGAAAAGAGTACTGGAACATCAGGAACATTTGGTGATCAAACAGGCGGAAGTTTCTGAGATTCTTGTAGAAGATTATAAAGTTGATAATCATGAACAGGAATATTTAAAAAAGGTAGTTGGAGTAAAGATTTTTTCCGGTATTGTTTATGAGGTTAAATCTGTAATTCTTTGTACCGGTACATATTTAAAGAGTAGATGTCTAACAGGTGAAGCTATTACTTATTGTGGTCCTAATGGTCTGCAGCCATCTAATCTTTTATCTAAATCTTTAACTGATATTGGAATAGAACTTAGAAGATTTAAAACTGGAACACCTGCTCGAATGGATGGTAATTCAATTGATTATTCAAAAATGTCTGAACAGTTTGGAGATTCTCCTGTTATTCCTTTTTCTTTTGATACAGATTCGGATAGTGTTCAGAGACCTCAGGTTTCATGCTGGTTGACATATACTAATGATAAAACACATGAAATTATACGAAATAACATTGATAGATCACCTATTTATGCTGGCATTATAGAAGGTGTAGGTCCTAGATATTGTCCTTCTATTGAAGATAAAGTTGTTAAGTTTCCTGATCATGAAAGACATCAGGTTTTTGTTGAACCAGAAGGAACTTATACTAATGAAATGTATATTGATGGAATGTCTTCTTCACTGCCCGAAGATGTTCAGATTGCAATGTATAGGACTGTTCCCGGTCTTGAAAACTGTAAGATAGTTAAAAGTGCTTATGCTATTGAGTATGATTGTCTTTGTCCGGGACAGCTTATGCCTTCATTAGAGATTAAACATATACATGGTCTTTTCAGTGCCGGTCAGTTTAATGGAAGTAGTGGTTATGAAGAGGCAGCTGCTCAGGGTTTATATGCAGGTATTAATTCTGCTATGCAGATTCTTGGAAAACCCTATTTATCTATTGATAGATCTGAAGGTTATATTGGAGTTTTGGTTGATGATCTTGTTACAAAAGAAAATCTTGAACCCTATAGAATGATGACTTCAAGAGCTGAATACAGGTTGCTGCTTAGACAGGATAATGCTGATATTAGACTTAGAGCAAAAGGACATGAAGTTGGTCTTATTGATAATGAAAGATATGATCGTCTTGTTAAAAAAATAGAATTGATTACTAAAGAAGTTGAGAGACTTAAGTCTAATACAGTTGGTGCTAATTCTGAAATTCAAAAATTTATGGAGGCTAATGGCAGTTCTCCATTAAAGACTGCTACCTCTTTAGCGGAACTTATTTGTAGACCTGAGTTTTCATATGAAACTATAGCTCCTATAGATAAAGACAGACCTTCGCTTCCTTCAGATGTAATAGAACAGGTTGAGATAACTATTCGTTATGAAGGATATATCAGTAGACAGGAAAGACAGGTGGAACAGTTTAAAAAACTTGAGAAAAAAATTATTCCTGCTGATATAGATTATACAGATGTTTCTAGTTTACGACTTGAGGCCAGGCAGAAGCTTGAAAAGTTCAGACCTACGAATATAGGTCAGGCATCAAGAATTGGTGGAGTTAATCCTGCTGATATTTCTGTACTACTAATTTATTTGGATTCTTTTTATAAAGGACAAAACAATGAGAACTAAGTATTCAAAAATGATTGATGATTTTGAGTTATTAGGTGTTAATATTTCTGATCAGCAGCTTATGCAATTTGATAAGTATTATGAACTGCTTATTAAATGGAATAGTGTTATGAACTTAACTGCTATTACTGAATTTGATGATGTATGTAAGCTTCATTTTGTTGACAGTGTATCTTCTTGCCAATATTTTGATTTTTCTAAATCTGATTATTCAGTTATAGATATAGGAACAGGTGCTGGTTTTCCTGGTATTCCTCTTAAAATAATGTATCCGGATCTTCATGTTACATTGTTTGATTCTCTTAATAAGAGATTGATTTTTTTAAATGAAGTAATAGAAGAATTGAATCTTAATGAAAAAGGTTCAATAGTAACCTTGCATGGAAGAGCAGAAGACTTTGCTTCAAAAAAAGAAGATTCTCTCAGGGAAACATTTGATATTGTTGTTTCCAGAGCAGTAGCTAATATGTCTACTCTATGTGAATATTGTTTACCTTATGTAAAAGTTGGTGGTCAGTTTATTGCTTATAAAAGTGAAAAAGCTGCTGAGGAATTAAAAAATGCAAAAGGTGCTATTCATCTTCTTGGTGGAAAACTTGATAATGCATTTGAATTTACACTTCCTAATTCTAGTGTGAATAGAACTATATGTATTGTAGATAAGATAGAACCCACTTCAAAAAAGTATCCTCGCAAAGCTGGTGTTCCTTCTAAGAATCCTTTGTAATATATGTTGTGGTTATTAAAATATTATTAATTGAATGTTTCATGTGAAACATTCAATTCCAACATCTAAAAATTGTTTCACATGAAACATTGTAATACTAAATATAGTATTGTTTCATGTGAAACATTATATTTTAAACATAATTGTATAATAATGACAGAAAATACTAAGTACTATATATAGAAAAACTAATAAAAAATTCAACACAAATTCAAAAACCTGGTAATAATATAAAGAAAGTGTGATAAAATCATATTAGTGTTTTTGAATGTGGAGGAAAAATGGGAAGAATAATAGCAATAGCAAATCAAAAGGGAGGAGTCGGTAAAACAACGACTTCTATTAATTTGTCTGCAGCATTGGCTGAAAAAGGGAAAAAGGTATTGGTTATAGATACTGATCCTCAAGGAAATACTACAAGTGGACTCGGCCTTGATAAGAATGAATTAGAAAATACTGTATATGAACTTATGATAGGTGAGTGTGATACAGAAGAAACTATTCAAAAAAATGTCTTTGATAGATTAGATATTATTCCATCAAATGTAAATCTTGCAGCTGTGGAAATAGAACTAATTGATGCTGAGCAGAAAGAGTACATATTGAAGAATGCAATTGATAAAGTAAAGAAAAAATATGACTTTATCATAATAGATTGTCCTCCATCACTTAGTATGTTAACAGTAAATGCAATGACAACAGCCAATACTGTTTTAGTTCCAATTCAGTGTGAGTATTATGCACTTGAAGGATTAAGCCAGCTTGTTCATACAGTTAATCTAGTAAAAGATAGACTTAATCCTGATCTTGAAATGGAGGGAGTAGTATTTACAATGTTCGATTCCAGAACAAATCTTTCCCTTCAGGTAGTAGAGAATGTTAAAGAGCATATTCAGGAAAATGTTTATAAGACAATTATTCCTAGAAATATAAGACTTGCTGAAGCACCAAGTTATGGACTTCCCATAAATATATATGAACCAAGGTCAGCCGGAGCAGAGGCTTATAGATTATTAGCTGATGAAGTTATAGCTAGAAAATTCTAAAATAAAAATGTTACACATGAAATAGTTGGAGGAGAAATGGCAGTAAAGAGTACAAAGAGAGGACTTGGAAAGGGACTGGATTCAATAATCCCTGCAAAAGCAAGTTCTGTAAAAGAAACAAAGATAGAAGAAAAACATATTGAAGGCCAGGTTGAGATTGTAAATATCACCAAAGTAGAACCTAATAGAAATCAGCCTAGAAAAACCTTTGATGAAGATAAACTTATTGAGTTGGCAGATTCTATCAAACAGGTAGGAATTATAAATCCTCTTATCGTAAAAGACAGAGGTGATCATTTTGAAATTATTGGTGGTGAGCGTAGATGGAGAGCTGCCAAGAAAGCAGGCCTTAAAGAAGTTCCCGTAATAATAAAAGATCTCAATGAACAGGAAATTGCAGAAGTAGCGCTTATAGATAATATTCAGCGTGAAGATATCAATCCTATTGAAGAAGCATTAGCTTATAAAAAGCTTATTGATGAGTTTGGATATACACAGGATGTTGTAGCAGATAAGGTATCAAAGAGCAGAGTAACAATTACAAACTCTTTGAGACTATTAAAACTTTGTGATAAGGTAAGACAGATGGTTATTGATGGCCAGTTATCAACCGGTCATGCCAGAGCACTGATTCCTGTTGAAAATATGGATGAGCAGTATGAACTTGCTCAGAAAGTTTTTGATGAAAAGCTTAGTGTAAGAGAAACAGAGAAGCTGGTCAAAAATTTAGGAAAGACAACTCCTAAGAAAAACAAAGCTAAAAATCAGGAAAGTATTGATGCCATTTATGGCAGCCTTTCTGAAAAATGTAAGCAGGCCCTAGGAACTAAAGTCGAGATATCATCTAAGGGAGATGGTGTTGGATCCATACAAATAGAATTCTACAATAATGATGATCTTGAAAAGATAATCGGAAGAATTTGTAGAGAAGACTAATTATTCAAGGACATATCTTTAAAAGATAATTCATAATAGAATTAAAACAAATTTCTAAGTTGGGGATGAGAAAATGAATAGTGGTATTTTCAGTGCAATAGGAATGTCGGGACTTGATCCTGCAATACTGTTTATAATTATGCTTGTTCTTTTGATAATAGCTTTTGTATTTATTATCATCCAGGCAAATAAATTAAGTAAGCTTCAGAAAAAATATGATAAGTTTATGCGGGGAAAAGAAGCGGAATCACTTGAAGATGAAATTGTAGGTCTATTTCATGACAATCGTCTGATCAGAACAGAGAATGAGAAAAACAGAAAAGATATTATTGAAATCAACAAGAAGCTGAATAATACTTTTCAGAAAGTTGGATTGGAAAAATATGATGCATTTAACCAGAGTGGAGGCAGACTTAGCTTTGCACTTTGTATGTTAGATGAATTCGATAATGGATTTCTTTTAAATTCTGTTCACAACTCAGACGGAATGAATTATTCTTATGCTAAAGAGATAAATGGTGGAGTAGCAGATCTTGAATTAAGTAAGGATGAAAAGAGAGCACTCGAAAAGGCATTAAACAGTCTTAATAGATAATAACAAACGTTATTTAATTATTAGTCAGAAACAGACATCTAAAAGATGTCGAAAAAAATATTTATTACTTGGAGGAGATCAAAATGATCGACATTAAATTTTTACGTGAGAATCCGGATGTTGTTAGAGAGAACATCAAGAAAAAATTCCAGGATGAGAAACTTCCTCTTGTAGATGAAGTTATTAAACTTGATGAGCAGAGACGTTCAAATCAGCAGGAAGCTGATGAAATAAGAGCTCATAAGAATAAGATTTCAAAAGAAATCGGTGGTCTTATGGCTCAGGGTAAAAAAGATGAAGCAATGGCTCTTAAGGACGAAGTTGCAAAGGAAGCAAAGAGACTTGAAGAGCTTGAGGAAAATCAGAAGAAGCTTGATGAAGAAGTTACAAATAAGATGATGATAATTCCTCAGATTATTGATGAGTCAGTTCCGATTGGAAAAGATGATTCTCAGAATGTTGAAATCGAGAAATTCGGAGAGCCTGTAGTTCCTGATTTTGAGATTCCTTATCATACTGATATTATGGAAAGCTTTGATGGAATTGACCTTGATGCTGCAAGAAGAGTAGCAGGAAATGGATTCTATTACCTCATGGGAGATATTGCAAGACTTCATTCTGCAGTTATTTCTTATGCAAGAGACTTTATGATTGATAGAGGATTTACATACTGTGTTCCTCCTTTCATGATCCATGGAAATGTTGTTGCAGGTGTTATGAGTTTCCCTGAGATGGAAGCAATGATGTACAAGATTGAGGGTGAAGATCTTTACCTTATCGGAACAAGTGAACACTCAATGATTGGTAAGTTCATTGATCAGATCGTACCTGAAGAGGAGATGCCTAAGGCACTTACAAGTTACTCTCCATGTTTCAGAAAAGAGAAGGGTGCTCACGGAATAGAAGAAAGAGGCGTTTACAGAATTCATCAGTTTGAGAAGCAGGAGATGGTTGTAATCTGTAAGCCGGAAGATTCCAAGACCTGGTATGATAAGCTCTGGAAGAACACAGTTGATCTCTTTAGATCAATGGATATTCCAGTTCGTACTCTTGAGTGCTGCTCAGGAGATCTTGCTGATCTTAAATGTAAGTCATGTGACGTAGAAGCATGGTCACCAAGACAGAAGAAATACTTTGAAGTTGGAAGCTGCTCAAATCTTGGAGATGCACAGGCTAGAAGACTTAAGATCAGAATTAAGGGCAAAGATGGAAACTACCTTGCTCATACACTTAATAACACAGTAGTTGCTCCACCTAGAATGCTTATTGCGTTTTTGGAGAATAACCTTCAGGCTGATGGAAGCGTACGTATTCCTGAAGTACTTCGTCCTTACATGGGTGGAAAAGAAGTTCTTGTTCCAAAGAAAAAAGCTTGATAGATTTAGAATTATTTTGAGGTGAAGATTTAGTGCATAAGTTTTTAAGAGCCGTTGGCTTTTCAAAAATTAAAGATAGAAAAGAACTGACTGCTCTTATAACTGCAAGCATTCAGGATGCCACAAAAAGAAATTATGTGACGACAAAAGAAGATGGAATAATCGCGGAGTTTTCCAGAGAATTTGCTGATGATATAGGAATCACAGTTTGCGGAGAATTTGATGAGGATGATAAGTTTATATATGAATATTATTATCCTTATCTTGTTCCATCTCGTATTAGCACCGAGGAAGACCTGAATGTTGAGAGACATGCAGCCACAATTTCCTATGAAGGTGTATGCAACGAACCAAGAATTGGTGTTACCTTAATTTTTTATCTTCAAAATATTGTTCCTTACATCAAATATGAAAATGAAGATAGATTTCCTATTAGGGGAACAACCTTAAGTCTTTCAGCGCTATCAACAAAAGGGCAGATAATGATGCCGATAGCTAAGACTGAGGAAGAAAAAGAAGTAGTAAAAAAGAAATCCAACTACAGGAATAAACTTATCAACAATGCAAGAAAAGGGGATGAAACTGCAATTGAATCTCTAACTCTTGATGATATGGACCTGTACACATCCATTTCCAAGAAGATTAGAAAACAGGATGTATATAGTCTGGTAGATTCATACTTTATGCCTTTTGGAGTAGAGTGTGATCATTATTCTGTACTTGGTGAAATCGTTGAAACCAAAAAGGTAGTTAACAGATTCACTGAAGAAGCTGTTCATATTATGAGAATCAACTGTAATGACCTGGAGTTTGATCTATGTATTAACGAAGTTGATCTTCTTGGAGAGCCGGCAGTTGGTAGAAGATTTAAGGGAAATATCTGGATGCAGGGTGTTATCAACTATCCAGATAAGAAATAATTTTTTTAACATATTTTAATTAAAAAAAGGAGGGAAAGATAATGGCAACACCACATAACAGTGCAGAAAAAGGCGATTATGCTAAGACCGTACTTATGCCAGGAGACCCACTTAGAGCAAAATTTATTGCAGAGAACTTTCTTACTGACGTAAAATGTGTAAACGAAGTAAGAGGAATGCTTGGATTTACAGGTAAATACGAAGGAAAAGAAGTGTCTGTAATGGGACACGGTATGGGAATTCCTTCAATTGCAATCTATACATACGAACTTTTTAATTTCTATGACGTAGATAATATCATTAGAATCGGAAGTGCAGGCGGAATGCAGGATTATGTAAATGTTAGAGACATAATCTTTGCTATGGGTGCTCACACTGATTCCAATTATGGCTTCCAGTTTGGACTTCAGGGAACATTTTGTCCAACAGCTACTTACGATATTCTTGAAAAGGCAGTTAATATCGCAAGAGAAAAGAATGTAAGATTCCATGTTGGAAACGTGCTTGCTTCAGATGTATTCTATAAGAAATGTGATGAAGGTGACAGATACAGAAATCTCGGTACTCTTGCAGTTGAGATGGAAACAGTTGCTCTTTACATGAATGCTGCAGAAGCAGGTAAAAACGCACTTACAATGCTTACAGTTTCTGATCATCTTTACAAGAAAGAAGAGCTTTCCGCACAGGAGCGCCAGACAAGCTTTACAGATATGATGGAAATTGCGCTTAAGACAGCAATTCAGCTCTAAAGCGTTTTATTCGTAATTATTTTTTGTCAACAATTATCTAAGATATAATATAACGAGATCAAGGCAGCGGGTTTAATCCACCCACTGCCTTGATTTAGATAGTTATGTGTGATAATATACTATTTGTCTTGTTTCCGTAGCTCAGCAGGATAGAGCGTTCGCCTCCTAAGCGAAAGGTCGTGCGTTCGAATCGCATCGGGAACATGCATGGAGTCTGATTTCAGACTCCTTTTTTTATGCGCAAAAATAAATAGTTTTTTGTTGGACATTTGATGGACATAGGTGTTTATACTTAATTTTGCAAGTTGCTTAAACGATTTCTTATGAGAGGGAGATTGGAATTATGAAAGGAAATTATGCAAGAAAGGGTATTACTTTAGTTTTGGCTATTATGATGGCTATGGCAGTTATGACAGGATGTGGAAATAAGAATTCAGAGCTTGTAACCATATCTGAGTCTGAAACACCAAAAACAGATTCTGTTGATGCTGGGTATATAGAAGCTCTTAAGTCGGACATTCAGGAAGATATTTTGTACACCCATGAGAATGGCTGGAGTGTAAGATATAATCCTTCCTGTATTACTGTCAATGGAGGTGGTCCTATTACAACATTTGTATATACTGCTGACTGCCCCGGAACCTGCATGATCACAGTAACTTATGATGTGAACAAGAACGGCAAAGAAGCAGCAGATGAGCTAGCTAAGAGATGGGGCGATGAGGCCGTAGTTTCAGAATGCATTTTCCCGGCAACTGAGGATGTTAACGGTTTTTATGTTGATGCACATCCCGGACAGCTTGGCCCAGGCTTTTATGAGTCTGCCTATGTAAGGGATTATCTTGACGGCTATCTTATGTTTGAATTTACAGATCATGTAAGCGGAGATGATGCAATTGATATTCCTGTATCAGATACTCTTTCTGCAATAATTGATTCACTTCAGTTCAATTAAAGAAAAGCTAAGTTCTCATGCACCAGGTATAGGTGAATGTTCTATCTATACCTGGCTTTTTTTATGATAAACTAATAAGTATGATTGAAAGAATGAATGATCCCAATACACAGACAATAGTTGTGCTTAATATTGCGCTAATATTACAGATGGCAGGAGTTGCCCTGGCGGTAGGAATAGACCCTTATATTAAAAAAGAAAATAGAATAAGGGTTTATGCCATAAATGCAATTTTATTATATTTGCTTATTGAACCGCAGATTACTCCTTTTTATGAGAATTATTTTCAGGGGAAAGTACTGGTTTTCTGGTTGACTTTTTTTTCAAGCCTGAGTTATATAATGCGTTCTATAGTACTTTATTTTTTTATCGGGCTATCAGGAAATGAGTGGGGAAAAAAATATCTGTACTGCCTGCTTGGTATTAATGCATTTTTCTGTATTACACCATTTTTTGTTCCCTGGGTATTTATGTTTACAGATACCGGCCGCTGGGTCAGAGGACCTTTAGGACCGTTACCATTTGTAATCAGTTTTATTATGCTGTTGTGGCTTGTAATAGGCGCTTTTATCAAATACACAGGGCTTAAGAAAAAAGAGAGAAGTGTACCTACGGTTATAGCTATTATCGTAACTATTTCTGTTTATCTGGATCTTCAGATGAATTTTAGTCCTGCAGTGTCTTTTTTGACAGTTGCAATGGTAGAAAGCACTGTATTTTTCTATATCTGGATGCATCTTCAGTTTGTAAGGGAACATGATAATGCACTTAAAGCTGAGCAGAGGATAAAAATCATGATGTCCCAGATCCAGCCTCACTTTTTGTTCAATGCGCTTTCAACTATTCAGGCACTGACTGAAACCGACCCTGAAAAGGCATCAAAGGTAATAGAAGAATTTGCGGTATATCTCAGGCAGAACATAAACTCTTTAAATCAGGAGTCTCTTATTCCTGTAAAAAAAGAGATCGAACATACAAAAGCTTATTCTGACATTGAGCAGGTAAGATTTCCATCCATCAGGATTGAATATGAAATTGAGGACGAGGATTTTCTTATACCACCACTTACTATCCAGCCTATGGTTGAGAATGCCATTAGGCACGGAGTAAGAGGTAAAAAGCAAGGCTGGGTATCTATCAGTACCTATTCAGAGGAAGATTCCCATGTGATTTCAATACGTGATAACGGCAAGGGCTTTGATGTTGAAAAAATGATAGAAGATACCAAAAAGGGCGACCATATAGGTGTAAGAAATGTCAGGGACAGAATAGTAGATATGACCGGAGGAAGCTTTTCAATAGAGAGTACTGTTGGTGAGGGAACTTCTATAACCATGCGGATACCGAAAAAGTAAGAAAGTTATTTTTTGAGGAATCATATGAAAGCAATATGTGTTGATGATGAGGAACTAATTCTTGGAAGAACAGTTACCCTTGTCAAAAAATCAAATATTTTTGATGATGTTGAGGCATTCTCTGATCCTTTAGAGGCTGTAGGTTATCTTGATAAAACTACTGTTGATCTGGCTCTTCTTGATATAGACATGCCTGAAATTGGAGGCCTTGAGCTGGCAGAGAGGCTTAAGGACAAATGTCCGGATATTAAGATCATCTTTTTGACCGGATATTCCGAATATGCCATTGATGCTTATGCAATGCATGCTACCGGGTATCTTTTGAAGCCTGTGAGCTATGAAAAGCTCTTGTCTGAGCTTAATTATGCGTTGGAAGCAAAGATTTCTGCAGCTGCTGCTAACAGTTCTGAAGGCGGTGTAGAACCTAGGGTCAAAATTGAGACCTTTGGATATTTTAATGTCCTTGTGAATGGAAAACTTGTTGTTTTTAAGCGTAGTAAGGCAAAAGAGCTGTTAGCCTGCCTTGTGGACCGTCAGGGGCAGTTTGTTTCAAGAAAGGATCTCTTTTACATAATCTGGGAAGACGATGACTATGACAGGGCAAAGCAAAAGTATCTTGATACCATAATAAGGAGCCTTAAGGATACTTTGGAAGAGTATGGTATATCAGACATTTTTGAGGCTGAAAGTGGCATGATGCGCGTTGTTCCGGAAAAAGTAGACTGCGATCTCTATCATGCGCTGAACAAGGAAGAAGGAGCTATAGATGCTTTCAGGGGAGAGTATATGAGTTCATATAGCTGGGCCTGTGAAACTGAAGGATATCTGACAGAGTTATAATGCCTCTTTTACATGTATGATAAGTTTAAAAAATTTTTTGAATCTCTTTAAATAATCAGATTCCTTGAGGGACATCTGATGGACAGTGCAATTTATAATTATTTTTGTAAGGTAGTTGTACTGGCATAGAGGAGGGGGATGTAGAAGATGGTAAAGACTTCAATGTTAATGTTTGGCGCGGCAATTATGGGGATGATGCTTACTATAACAGCATCTACGGTTGCATTATTGATCATGTTTTTTTAAGAGATTTACTTTTGGAACGCGGGATGAGCCTGTTTGACCTATAGGAAAAAGAGCGAATATGATATTATAGATACGATAGTTGCAAACATTTGAACTATCGTATTTTTTCGTTACTGGAGCGAGTAAGCAGTAACAATTTTTCATTATGGAAGGTATAAAAATGGCAGAGAACTTATTTCCGATTATGACAAAAAATTTTTCAATTTCACCCAAAAACGAAAAAAATCTTTTGAAAGAAGGATGGAATATTTCGTCTAAAAATGGTGAAAATACAAATATAGGAAACATAGAATTTGAAGATGGCA
This sequence comes from uncultured Butyrivibrio sp., assembly GCF_947169445.1. Taxonomy (GTDB): domain Bacteria; phylum Bacillota; class Clostridia; order Lachnospirales; family Lachnospiraceae; genus Butyrivibrio. The sequence continues at coordinate 87,081 of NZ_CAMVPU010000002.1, forward strand.
TTTATCATGGTGAGATCAAGATTGCCGTAGATCTTAATCCTGAATACGATAAGATTAAGTTTGTTGAAGAAATCTTTTATGCAATGGCAAGATTTGTCTTTAGATTTAAAGAAATCAGAGAGATCAGCACAGTGTGCAGGCATGAAAATGAGAATCGTGTCAAAGGCCTTGAAAAGGCAGGCTATGTTCGCCGCGAGACCACAGATGGTAATGATCATTATTCCATGAAAAAGCAGAATACCTCTTGGACAGGTCTTTATATATTTATTGGGCTGATAGCAGGATTCATCATTGGCCTGGTGGTTTCAAATCTGTGGATGGGAACCATCGGAGGTGTGCTGATAGGAGCACTTTTGGGATATTTGATGGATAAAAGAGATTCAGGCGAGTCTGTAGGCAGAGGCTGATAATAGGTATATACCGGCGAAAGTGATATGAAAAAAAGAAATACAATCCTTAAAAAATTCATAGCATTATCCCTTTGCATACCACTTATTTTAACAGGATGTGCAGCGTCTAAAAGACAGAAGGAAATCCAGGAGCTTTCTGAAAAGTATGCAGTCCCGAATGAAAATCAGCTGATAGTCTACACTTCCCATAAGGAGGAAGTGTATCTTCCTATAATCAGGGAGTTCGAAAATCGCACTGGAATCTGGGTTGATATTGTGGCAGGCGGAACTGCCGAGATGATGCAGAAAGCGCAGGAAGCATCGGAAAATGCCCGGTGTGACATTATGTTTGGCGGCGGAATAGAGAGCTATGAAGCGCATAAGAATCTTTTTATGCCTTATGTAACAAGCCAGATTGGATCTTTTGACAGCGCAGATATTTCAAGCGATGGAACATGGACAGCATTTACACAGCTTCCTATTGTTTTTATTTATAACGACAAGCTGGTTTCAGCAACTGAAGCCCCCAGGAAATGGTCTGATTTATTTGATGACAGGTGGAAAGGGCAGATTGCGTTTGCAGATCCGGGAAATTCAGGAACCAGCTATACAATCCTTTCTACAATGGAACAGAATTTTGGCGAGAGCATCGACAGCCTTGTTCCAAGATTTTATGAACAGCTTGGCGGTAAGATTTTAAAGTCTTCCGGCCAGATTATTCCGATGGTTTCCGGAGGATCATACCTCATTGGAATAACCCTGGAGGAGACTGCCAAGAAATATATGTCGCTTGGCTACAATATCTCAATGATCTATCCATCTGATGGCACCAGCGCCGTTCCCGATGGCTGTGCGATAATAAAAAACGCTCCACATTCTTATAATGCAGGTCTTTTCATTGATTTTGTTGTTGGATATGACACTCAGAAATATGTGATGGAGAACTTCTATAGAAGACCGGTTCGCACAGATATTACTCTTAACAGCAATTATGGTTATGTAAAAGTTATTCCATTTGATATTGCAAAATCAGCGGAAGACGAAACTTACGTCTTTGAGCTTTGGAATAGCCTGACCAAAAAGGAGGACTGACCCATGGGATTTATAAGACAGTCCTTCAAAAGACAGATATTTGTAATTATCCTTACTGTCACTTTGGTGATGGTTATCTTTGGCGGTATTCTTACACTTCAGGGATTTCGTTCCAGAATAATAGCAGATTATGAAGGCGCAGACCTTGAACGTGAACATATCCTGAATGAGAGATTAGGCAAAGATTTTGCGCTGATAGAGACTGCGCTTAACAATATTGCTGACAATGACGTGCTTACGGATGCAATACATGATAATGAAAAAAACAGCCTGAAGGTATATACGGAGCTTTATAAGGATGCCAGTGAAATAAGAGATTTTGCTACCATAGAGCTATATGCAGCCAGCAGATGCATATTCAGCACAAAGAGTGGCTATTCGTCTAACTCTCTTCCGGTATATTATTCAGTATTTGATAAGGCAAAAGAAAATCCCGGAAAAAATGTGTACGACCTTGATCCACTTGTTTTTTCTTCATCTGGGAATGCACTTTTAATAGCGAGAATGATAACTGATGATTCCGGTTCTGATCCAGGGTTTGCAGTTATAAGAGTTGAGCAGAGTGTAATAAAAGAAAGATTAAAAGATAATATCAATTCAAAAGATGGTTTCATGCTGACAAACAGCTACCTTAGACCATATTGTCTTATGGGGATTGCTGAAGATGGCAAGGTGCTTTCAATAATAAGAAATAATCTTTTAAATGGAAATACCTATAACCTTGGAATCGATAACAATGTTTATATGAATGAGATAGGTGAAACAGGGATACTATCTTTTTACCTGACACCTCCTGCTCTTGGAACTTCAGCAATTAAGGTTGGCTATCAGATTCTGGGCTTTCAGATAATCATAAGCATTATAGTATGTCTTTTTGCTGCCTCCAGAATGAGTATCTTTTTTTCAAAGCCTATAAATGCTCTGGCAATGGCCATGCGCAGATTCAGAAAGGGCGATTTTGAAACCAAGATAGAGCTGAACCGAGAGGACGAGTTTGAACAGCTTGCCACTGGCTTTAACAAGATGACCACCCAGCTTAATAAGACAATGGAAGAGCGTGTTGAAGCGGAGCATAGGGTTAATGAGGCCAGGATCCAGATGATGCAGGCCCAGCTTAATCCGCACTTTCTTTATAACACCCTCGATACGATAAAATGGGTAGCTAAGGTCAATCAGGTGCCTGAAGTTGCTACTATGTCGGCATCACTGGCTAGTATTCTAAGGACCAGTATTTCTGAGAAACAGTTCTGTCCTTTGGGAAAAGAACTTGAGCTTGTCCGGAACTATTGCGAAATACAAAAGATTCGGTTTGATGATGCCTTTGATCTTCAGATAGATGTGTCCGAAGATTTGCAAAATGCAATAATACCAAAGCTTATTCTTCAGCCAATCGTTGAAAACGCCATTATTCATGGCATGGATGAAGTTGAGAATGGTCATATCTATGTGGCGGCTGCCAGGGTAAAAGAAAAAGACGAAAAAGATCTTCTTAAAATTTCCATACAGGATGATGGAAAAGGCATAAGTGATGAAATGATGCAGGCGCTGAATAATGACGATGTGGAAACACTAAAAGGACATCTTGGACTTAATAATGTCAACACCATCATCAGACTTTATTACGGAAAAGAATATGGAGTTATGGCTTTCAGGCCTACGCAGGGCGGAACTGTAATGATAGTGACGCTCCCGTATTTGGAAGAAGAGCCTAAATAGGAAATAAAACAATGACAAAAGTACTCATAGTAGATGATGAAAAATATGTAAGAATGGGAATACGAGGCGAAACCGACTGGTCCCTGATAGGATGCGAAGTTGTAGGGGAGGCAGCAAACGGAGTGGATGCTCTAAGCGTTGCAGAGCAGACTCGCCCGGACCTTGTGATCTCAGATATCCGCATGCCCAAGATGGATGGAATAGAGCTGGCGGAAAAGCTTATGGAGAAGTATCCCGGAATCAAGATTATTTTCCTTACAGCCTACAGCGAGTTTGAATATGCAAGACAGGCCGTCAGGATAGGCGTTTCGGATTATCTTTTGAAACCCTTTCAGGATGGAGAACTTGAGGGATCAGTACAAAGACTGCTTCACCTGCATCCCAATGTATCGGTGGAAGAAAATGAGCTTGAGGATGAACTGATTCCTCTTGTGAAAAAGGAAAATATAGGTAACCGTTATGTTCAGACAGCCCTTGAATATATCGAGGAGCATTATAATGATCCTGATTTCAGTGTGGGGAAACTTGCAGATTTTATGAGCGTCAGCGAAGGCCATATTAGTAGGCTTTTCAAGGCAGAGACTGATAACAGCATCAACAACTACCTGACCAAATATAGGATAAAAAAGGCCATGGACTACCTCAAGGATGTTCAGGTGAAAGTCTATGAAGTGGCTGAGAAGGTAGGCTATCAGGACATTGCTTATTTTTCCAATACCTTCAAGAAACTTGTAGGAAAATCTCCTTCGGATTATCAGAAGGAGGGAATCAAAGATATAAAAGTTTTGTAAAATTGTGTTTGGATTCTACAAAAAATATCAGATTTGTCTTCTAAAATTGTGAATAAATTATGACTAAAATGTAACCATAAAGCAAATAACTGCTTTGTGGTTATTTTTTTACCACAAGCGAATGTAAAAGGAGGAAAAGAAGTGAAAAAGAAGGTATTAGCAACAGTCTTAACATTTTCAATGGTGATCTCATCACTGGTTGGTTGTGGCAGTGCTGCAAATTCAGGAACTACTACAACTGACACGCAGACCAAGACAGAAACAACAGCAACGACAACAAATGACTCAGGATCGGAGCAGAAGGCTGAAACAGCAGCAGAGCCTGCTAAAGAGCTTACTGGTATTGATGCAATCATTGCAGAAGCAGAAGGCATGACAATGGAAGAGCTTGCCAAGAAGGCTATCGAAGAGTCTAACGGCAAGACATTCTACGGTGTTGGTAACTCCAGCCGTGGTAAGTCAGCACTTCCAGTATTTATCGAGTACTTACAGTCAATTGATCCTTCTTACAACATGGAATTTGAGTGGCAGCAGCCCAAGAACAACAAGATCTTTGAGCAGCTCACATCTGATTCCCTTAAGAGTGAAGGCACTTTTGCCATGACTCTTATTCAGGATGGTAACCAGATTCAGTCCAAGATGGTTGATACAGACATCTTAAAGACATTTATTCCTAAGGAATGGGCAGAAGCAAACGGAACTACAGCTGATGCTTACACAGGATTCCTTCCTCTTCAGACACTTAACAAAGTATTCATGTACAACAACCAGGGAACAGTTTCATTCTCAAACTGCTGGGATTTCGTATATGAAGGCTCTCATCCTCTTTTCATGGGTGTTGACTCAGAGATCGTAGGAAAGAACTTCCTTATGATGCTCACAGAAGACAAGTATGCTACATGGCTAAAAGAGGCATATGACAAACTTGATGATACAAAGAAGGCTTACTTCGAGCCGACAATCAAGGAAATGCAGGCTGATGCCAATGACCTTGGACTTGGTGCAAATGGCGCATACGCTCTTGCATGGATCAAGCTTTGGGTTAACAGCTACAACGAGCAGACCGATGATGGCCCTATCTGCAACACACTTGTAGATGCATCTGCTAAGGATCAGGCAGGTCTCCTTGTTTATTCCAAGCTCCGTTCAGTTGAAGAGTCAGCTACTGTATCAGTTAATAACATCAATGTAGCAGCATACCAGGATGGCTACACAGGAATCGGCGGATATGGTTACTGCCATTACCTCTTCCTTACCAAGAACAGCCCACTTCCTTGGACAGCATGCGCATTCATCGCTTACATGACATGCACAGAGAAAGGCTTTGAGGCTTGGGGAAAAGATATGGGTGGATACTCAGCTAACCCTAACGTAGCTCAGGAAATCGAAGCAACATTCCATCACTCACAGGGCGGCGGAGATGAATTCCCTGCAAAGAACGACCGTGGATATGACTGGTGGACAACAACAGGTGAGCTTGTTCTTGAAGACCCTGCATACTGCTCAGAAGTTTCCTTCACAGTAGGAAGCTGGATCGACGTTCTTGATCACTACACACCTGGCGAGTAAATAATAATCACAATGTACCATGGGTTGCCATGGGGGACGGTTCTTTTTGGCTAGGGCCAAAAAGAACCGTCCCCCGTGGCCCAAGTGACCCATAAATTTATATCACAGAAAAGAGGATTAACATGCAGGCAATCGCAAAACCAGACAAAAGTGCGATTTTCAAGAATAAGGTAAAGACATGGTTTTCCCAACCTCAGAATATTATACTTTTGCTGTTTGGGATTGTTCTAACCTTTAGTACTGTCGCACCAATTGTAGCAATTGTAAAAGATACATTTGCCATCCATCCCGGAACTATTGACCAGCATTTAACTGGCAGAGCAACCGGATATTCAATAGTTAACTACACAGATCTTTTCACCAGCAGACTTGCAAAGACAAATCTCTGGATGCCGCTTTTAAATACGGTAATCTTATCTGTTTTAACCTGTTTCATATCCATTCTGTTCGGAGGTCTTTTCGCTTTCCTTGTAACAAGAACAGATATGAAGTTTAAGAAATATTTAAGTTCAATCTTTATTTTTCCATACATCATGCCTCAGTGGACACTGGCTGTTGTGTGGCAGCACATGTTTTATTCAAACAAAGTGACAGGAACGTCAGATGGACTTCTTGCAGCAATATTCCACTTGTATTTCCCGCACTGGTGGTGCCAGGGAGTATTCCCAAGTGCAGTAGTACTTGGACTTCACTATGCACCATTTGCTTATATCCTTATCGGAGGCATTTTTAAAAACATGGATGCCAACCTTGAGGAAGCAGCAACAATCCTTGATACACCAAAGTGGAAGATAATGTGCAAGGTAACACTCCCTATGATCAAGCCGGCAATTCTTTCAACAATCCTTTTGGTATTTGGAAGTGCCATGGGTAGTTACCCTGTTCCTCACTATTTAAGCCTTACAACTCTTTCAACCAAGTACATTTCAATGAACAGTAAGTATACCGGTGAAGCAAGTATTCTGGCTATCATCATGATGGTATTCGGTGTTCTTATTCTCGGAATGAACCAGCTTAGCTTAAAGAGCCGTAAGAATTACACCACAGTTACCGGTAAGTCAGGACAGCTCACGAAGCTTTCAATTGGAAAAGCTGGAAAATATATTGTTGGAGTGATTTTCATAATCATCACTTTCTTTACAAGTATCTGGCCAATTCTTTTGTTCGCTTTAGAGACCTTCCTTCCAAACCCGGGAGATTACAGCTTCCTTTACACAGGAAACCTTGCACATCTCACAACCAAGTGGTGGGTAACCAACGAAAACATTACAGAAAACGGTATGTATGGTCAGGCCGGAATCCTGTATAACAAGACCATATGGCACGCATTCTTTGGAACATTATTCCTCGCGGTTGTATGTGCACTCATCGCAGGAACTATCGGAACTTTGATTGGCTACGCCGTTGCTAAAAAGAGAAGAAATAAGTGGGCAAACTACGTAAATAACGTAGCATTCCTGCCTTATCTTATGCCTTCAATCGCTGTTGGAGCAGCATTCTTTATCCTGTTCTCCAACGAGCACATAAATCTGTTTAATACATATACACTTCTGATAATTGCAGGTGTTGTTAAATATATACCTTTTGCATCAAGAAGTTCTCTGAACTCTATGCTGCAGATAAGCAACGAACTGGAGGAGGCTGCGATAATTCAGAACACATCATGGATAAAGAGAATGACAAGGATTATCATTCCTATTCAGAAGTCATCAATCATAAGTGGATATTTACTTCCATTTATGACCTGTCTTCGAGAGCTTTCTCTTTTCCTGCTTCTGTGTACACAGGGCTTTATCCTGTCTACAACACTTGACTATTTCGATGAAATGGGACTTTACGCATTCTCAAGTGCTATCAACCTCATTCTCATCGTAACAATTCTCGTATTTAATACACTGGTTAACAAGCTGACAGGAGCAAGTCTTGACAGCGGCATAGGAGGAAAGTAATCATGCCAGAAATTATTTTAGAAAAAATAACAAAGCGTTGGGGTAAATTCTTTGGCGTTGATAACGTAAGCCTCAATATTCCGGATAACTCTTTTATCACACTTCTCGGACCTTCAGGATGTGGTAAAACAACAATTCTTCGAATGATAGCAGGTCTTGAGACTCCAACTGAAGGACGTATCAAGATTGGTGACAAGGTTGTATTTGATTCAAACGCAGGAATCAATGTGCCAGCCAATAAGCGTAAGGTGGGATTCCTTTTCCAGAACTATGCACTTTGGCCTAACATGACTGTATACGAGAACATCTCTTTTGGTCTCAAGAACATCCACGAGGAGATGGAGATTGTAGATGTATCTGCCAAGCAGACCGGAGACATGATCCATGCGCTTTCAAATGGAAACAAGGTAAAAGAAGTTATCGAGGAGTGCCGTGATAAGAATGGTAAGCTTGATGAAAATAAAGCCTATGTAAAACTTATTGATGCCTTCAGTCTTTCAATCTATACTGCAAAAGAGCTTTTCGGTCTTGGAATTCATACAGCATCAGACTCTTCTGCTCTTGCAAAGACCAAGTTATCAGAGTATGAGAACAAGTTTGCTGAGATAAAAAGGAAATATCAGGCAGAGGGAAAAGATCTCAATGACAAGTATCAGGTAACTAAAAACGGAATGGCTCTTTTAGAGAAAAGAAAACTCTCAAAAGAGGAGATTGATTCAAGGGTAAGGGCCTGCTCCAGAATAGTAAAAATCGGAATGTTCATGGACAGATACCCGGCTGAGCTTTCAGGTGGACAGCAGCAGAGAGTTGCTATTGCAAGAACACTTGCTCCGGAGCCACAGGTTCTTTTCATGGATGAGCCTCTTTCAAACCTTGATGCCAAGCTTCGTCTTGAGATGAGATACGAGCTGCAGAGACTTCATGTTGAGACTGGTTCAACCTTTGTATATGTTACACATGATCAGATGGAAGCTATGACTTTGGCAACCAGGATCTGCCTTGTTAATAATGGTGTTCTTCAGCAGTATGCAGCACCGCTTGAGGTTTATAACAGACCTGCAAATCTTTTTGTTGCTGATTTCGTAGGAAATCCTTCAATGAACTTTGTGGATGCCAAGGGCTCTCAGCAGAGTGATGGAAGTATTGCGGTTGATATTCTTGGGGGAATAAAGGGCAGATTCGTTCCTAATGACAAGATTGATTTAAGTCAGTGGAGATCTGAGAGAGATAAGGAAGCTGCTGATAAGCAGGAGTTCGAGCGCCAGAGACTGATGCAGAAGGGCGCTGTAGAGAAATCCAATAAGGATGAGGTATTCAAATATCACGTTCAGCTTGTGGAAGAAAAAGACGAGTCCCTTATGGATGAACCGGTTATTACTGATGAGGATTTTGTAATCGGAATAAGACCGGAAGCAATCGACATTGATGCAAACGGTAAAATCGATACAACTATCTATGGTGCGATGCCTACAGGTATGGAGTCAACGCTTAAGCTGCGCATCGGAGAGTATCTTCTTACCAGTGTTATCTTTGGTGGGGTTATCTATCAGATTGGGCAGGAGGAGAAAATCAGTATAAACGGAAAAAACATTCTTCTATTTGACCGCAGATCAGGTAAGCTTATTTGCGCCGGAAGCCTGGAACTCTAAGATAGTAACTGTTCACTCGCTTGCAGCTCCCTCCAGTAACTGATTTGCGCATTCATTCCAATATATACACTAGTGAAATTATAAGTGATATATTTTTATATAGAATAATTTTACGGGGGTTGGTATGAGAAAGCTAAGATTTGAAGAAATAGGGAATATTTCGGAAGATAAAATTCACATTTTGGGCAGGATAGGGAGGCAGAAAAATCCACTTCCATTGTTCTTTAATGGCAGCGGAGTAGAAGTTGTTGTTACGGGATCAGAGCTGTGGATTGATGTGGAGACTGATTCGGATTTTCTTGAAATGTGGGTTGCAGTAGAGATAAACGGCGCATTTATTTCAAGACAGATGTTGCTTCCGGGTGAGCACAGCCTGTGCCTGTTTAGAAGTATGGAACCATCAGCCGCTAAGAGAGTAAGATTCTATCGCGAACTTCAGGCGATGAATGATGATCCGAAAGTTAAGCTGCTTGTAAAAGGATTTAGACTTGATGGTGAATTTAAAGAAGTGCCAAGGTATGAGAGAAGGCTTGAATTTATAGGAGACAGCATAACTTCAGGAGAAGGAAGCTATGGTTCAATGGAAGATGTGGACTGGATTCCTATGTACATGAGTGCTTCGGTTAATTATTCAACTATGACAGCAAAGGCTCTTAATGCAGATTTCCATCTTATTTCCCAGGGAGGCTGGGGAGTATACTGCGGCTGGGACAATGATGTAAGACATAATCTTCCTTCAGTTTACGAGAGAGTATGTGGACTTGCTAATGGAGAAATGAATAAAGAGCTTGGGGCATATGAGAACTATGATTTTGACAGTTGGCAGCCAGATGCAGTTATTGTCAATCTTGGTACTAATGATGTCACATCTTTTAACATGCCTGAATTTGTTAATCCTGAGGATGGCAGGACCTATAAGATGAGAATGAATGCTGACGGAACCAGGAACAGAGAAGATGAGCTTTTGATCGTTAATGCCATTGTGGATTTCCTTACAATGATCAGAAAGCACAATAAAAAGGCTCATATAGTATGGTGCTATGGAATGCTCGGAAGTGACCTTAACCTTGTGATCACGGAAGGCATCAATAAATACAAAGAAAATTCAAAAGATGAAAATGTTTCATTCTTCCAGCTTCCGAATACGACCATGGAGACCTACGGTTCCCACATGCATCCGGGACTTAAATCCCACCAGAATGCATCGGTTGAACTTGTCAACTATTTGAAATATAAGCTGAATTGGTAAAACAAAACCAAGGCATCTGACTTAGATAATATCAGATGCCTTGGTTTTATTAGCAATTGTATTTTATGTCAAGAGAACATTTACGAAATAACTGATCTTAGCGAGATGCCTTGTGTTCTTTTTTCATATCATACATGCGTTGGTCAGCTCGTTCAATAAGTGCGGTTAAATAGGTGGTCTCTGAATAGAGGGCATATCCAATGGAGGCTTTGACAGTATAATTGATACCTCCGATATTTCGTGGGGCGTCTATGGCTTTCTGGATTCGCTTTAGAATATTTTCTACATCATCTTCACTTTGAATCTGATGCAAAATAACAAATTCATCACCACCGTATCTGAAGAGAACGCAGTTATCAGCGGCAACAAGGGTAAGACTCTTGCATATGGACTGAAGTACCAGATTTCCGTATTCATGGCCATAGTTGTCATTAACATCCTTGAAGTTATCAAGGTCAATCATGTATAGGACGAAATCCGTTTTGTCTTTTTGGTACTTTTTTTCAAATTTATGGGCTATTTCACTATAGGCTCGTCTGTTAAATATTCCGGTCAGTTCATCAGTTTGTGACAGGAATGCCAGGCGGTCTTTTTCTGCAAGTTCTTCAGTTACATCTATAAAATAACCGACAAGACCAACTATTTCTCCATCAACTTTCAATGGACATTTGGATGCTCTTATATTTCTTACGCGGCCTTTAACGATACACTGTCCGGGAACATCTTTTACTATTTCACCATTGTTGATTACCTTTAACTCTACGGATCTGTAAGGCTCGGGGTCAATGTGCCAGCCCATATCCTCATCTGTTTTACCAAGGATATCATCTACCGAATTAAAGCCATAATAATCCAGGAACATCTGATTCGCGCCAAGGAATCGTCTGTCCTTATCCTTCCAAAATACTCCAATGGGAATTAGAGAGAGTATGCTGTTAAAAATATCAGAATGGTTTATTAGATCCATTGTTATCCTATTTATGTCTGAATAGTAACAACAGTAACTACATTATCCTACAGTAATATTATCACTATTACGTTTAAATGATATTTCAATAATCTTAAAAGAGAATATAATTTTAATAAAATCTTGGAGAGGTGAATAACATAAAGAAAACAGGATGGTAAGAATGAACAACTAACTGTTAAAAATATCGGATAATTTACCATATACATTGGTGGGGGAGGCTATGTTAGAATTGTTCATATGGGTAGGTTTAGTATTATATTATTGCGTACAATCTATGACTTCGAGAGATATTCTCATGGATGAAGTGCACTGTTCGGAGGGCAAGCGATGGACAATAATTTTCCTGAAATAAAAACGTTTTTTGGATTCGGATGTATGAGACTTCCAATGATCGGATCGGAAGTAGATATTGAGCAGTTCAAAGATATGGTTGATTACTTTATAGATAATGGATTCAACTATTTTGACACTGCACACGGGTATATCGATGGGAAATCTGAAAAGGCAATCAAAGTTGCAATTTCAGACAGATATCCAAGAGAGAAATTTCTTTTAACTAATAAGTTATCTGATTCCTATTTCCATAAGGAAGAGGATATCAGACCTTTCTTCCAAAGTCAGCTTGATGCATGCGGCGTTGAGTATTTTGATTTTTATCTCATGCATGCACAGAATGCGAGAAATTTTGAGCAGTACAAAGAGTGCAGAGCATATGAGACAGCTTTTAAATTAAAAGAGGAAGGAAAGATTAAGCACGTGGGTCTTTCATTCCACGATAGCGCAGAGGTTCTTGATAAGATTCTTACAACTTATCCTGATGTGGAAATTGTTCAGATACAGTTTAATTATCTGGATTACGAAGATCCTTCTGTACAGAGCCGCAAGTGCTATGAGGTCTGCAGGAAGCATAATAAGCCTATGATCGTAATGGAGCCTGTTAAGGGCGGAAGTCTTGTTAAGCTTCCGGAAGCTGCCCAGAAGGTATTTGATGAGACTGGTTCAGGGCTTTCAAATGCAAGTTACGCGATCAGATTTGCTGCCAGCCAGGAAGGCATCAGAGTTGTATTGTCCGGTATGAGCGATATGGCTCAGATGAAGGATAACGTTTCTTATATGAAGGACTTTAAGCCTCTTTCTGAAGAAGAAATGGGAGCAATTGCCAAGGTTACAGCTATCTACAAGGGCCTTGATATGATTCCTTGTACGGCTTGCCATTACTGCGTTGAGCAGAATCATTGTCCGATGAATATTATGATTCCTGAGATGTTTGCATGTCTTAATACCAGGAAGATATTCAATGACTGGAATCAGAGAATGTACTACCACAATGTTCTGGTGAAGGATGAACATGCAGCAGCCAGTGCGTGCATAGAGTGTGGCGGCTGCGAAGCAGTTTGCCCTCAGCACCTGGAGATTAGATCTCTCCTTAAAGAGGTTGCCAAAGAGCTTGAGTGATGTCACTCGATAGAAATGTGAATATATAGAATCTTTTATATGGTTCAAAATATAGTGGGTCATATAAAAGATTCTTTTATTATTTCACTTTCACTCGGTGTTTGAATTATAATAGCAAATGAACAGACATTCATAGACGAATAATAATTAGAAAAAGATATGCGAATAGCTATTTGAAAAAGAATGAGTTCTTAGATGAAATTACAGAAATCCGCATTTACTGCGGATTTCGTGAGAACATGATTCAAGTGGCAAACAAGCCCTTCGACGTAAGTCGACTGGAATCGGCTTGTTTGCTGATATCTTGAATGATTCATTCAAGATATCATAATTTGATGATGGTAAATCAGTGGATGGAAATATATGTGGGAGCAAGTAAGAAAGAATGATTAAAAGAACTGTTATGAATGGAGTCTTGGCGGCTGCGGGATTGGTGATAATGACACAGCTGTCAGGATGTGGTAATGCTGCTTCAGGAAGTGATAATCAAAGTCAAATGGCGGAGAACGAGGCGTCGCAGAACACAGCAGGCAGCACTGAGAAAAACGGGGATGAAAGTGGTGGTGAAGGAGTTGAGGATATGGAGATTGCAAGGATAATTAAACTTGATAAGAATAATATCATGACCTTCAATGATGCAAACGGTGATGGTTACGGAGAATTTGAAGGTTGGGGGACAAGTCTTTGCTGGTGGGCAAACAGATGTGGTTACAGCGAGGAGTTAACGAAACAGTCAGCGGAAGCTTTTTTCAATCCGGAAACAGGACTTGGCATGAACATCGGTAGATACAATATTGGTGGAGGTGACAATGTCACGACCAAGGCAATAACTCCTGAAATGAAGGAGGAAAGCCCCTTTATCCACAAGGATCATATCAGAAGATCTGATTCCATAGTGCCGGGCTATTGCGTTGATGTAACCAAAATTGACCTGTCGAAGAATTCAAAAGAGTATTATGAAGAAAACTTTGTAAGAGCTGATTTTGATTGTGGTTTTGCATGGAACTACGACTTTGATGCAGACAAGAATCAGATGAATATCCTTATTGCAGCCGCAAAGGCCGCCGGGGATGAGTTCATCGGAGAAGCTTTTTCAAATTCACCGCCATATTTTATGACTGTCAGTGGCTGTTCTTCAGGTAATGAAGATGCTTCACAGGATAATCTTAGAGAAGATTCCTACACAGCATTTGCCTGCTACATGGCTGATGTCATCGAGCACTGGGCACAGGAAGGCGTTATGAATTTCCAGAGTGTGGATCCTATGAATGAGCCTGCAACCAGCTACTGGCCAGCATTCAGTGAGAAACAGGAAGGATGTCATTTTAGCCAGGGGGAGTCTCAGTCCAGGATTCTTGTGGAATTAAATAAAGAACTTAAGAACAAAGGCATTGATATCATAATATGTGCAACAGATGAGACCAGCATAGATACAGCAATTACTTCATATACCAAGCTCTCTGACGAAGCCAAGGCAGTAATTGGCAGAATTGACACTCACTCCTACGGCGGAACCCAACGCAAGGCTCTTAGAAGTGTTGCGGAAGCTGCAAATCTAAATCTTTGGATGAGTGAAGTTGACGGAACCTATTCAATTGGAAAAAAAGCTACAAAGATGACTGCAGCACTTGGCTTTGCAGAGGCAATTATGCAGGATTTGAACGGCCTTATGCCTACAGCCTGGATCATGTGGGATGCGGTAGATCTTCATGTTGATTCAAACAATAAGTATGATACCTGCACCAGAAAGGGCGCAGACAGAATCATTGAAGAGGGCGATACTTTCTGGGGCATTGCAATTGCTGATCATGATGCACAGGAGCTTCTGCTTAGTAAAAAATACTATGCTTACGGTCAGTTCTCGAGATATATCAGACCAGGATATTGTCTTGTTGGTTCAAGTGATGTTACGGTTGCTGCGTATAATCCACAGGATAAGAGTCTTGTAATTGTAGCAATGAATACCAACAGCGATGATCTTAACTGGGAATTTGATTATTCCGATTTTGACGTAGAGGGAAAAGAGATAACTGCTATCAGAACCAGTGCAGACGAGAACTGGGAAGACGTTACAACTTCATCCAATATAAAGCAGGATGATAAAAAAAGGTTTTATGCACTTATGAAGGGTAGTTCCATAACAACCTTCATAATCAAATAAAACACACGATACAGGAGGCAGTGTATGGAAGACAGACCAATGGGAAGGAAAAAGAATGTCGGAACCGGTGGAAGCGGAGTCCATAAGAGAGGCGAAGGCCTTGGGGGTGGTCCGGTAGGAAGTTCGAATGGAGTACCGGGGGGATTTTCTTCTGGTTCAGGAAGTGGCAGAAACAGATCAGGTGGCGGTCCACTGTTTATGATTGTGGTTATCGTAATACTGCTTATGGCCGGAGGCGGAAGCCTTACCTCTGCATTGCTTGGAGGTTCTGATTCTGAAGAAATGACTTCCGGAAGCGTTAATAATAACTTTCAGACTACTACGCAGCAGACAGAATCGACGCCTACATCAGATTCTTCAAATAGTTCTGATGGAAGTTTTCTGAGTATATTGGATAGCCTGTTTGGTGACACCGAGTCTTATTCCGGTGGCAGTATGACTTCTGCTCAGTGGAGTGACACTCCTAACACAGGAAGTCTTGACACTACCGTTGCTTCTGAAGCACGAGCAAAAAGAACTACCATAAAAGGTGACGGTAAAGACACCATCACTATTATGGTGTACATGTGCGGAGCAGACCTTGAATCAAACGGTGGAATGGCTTCCAAGGATATCCAGGAAATGCTGTCTGCCAAATTTGATGACAGGATAAATCTGATCATTTATACCGGCGGAGCGAAGAAATGGCAGAATAACGTTATTTCAAATTCTACTAATCAGATATATCAGATAAAAGATGGAAAGCTCCTTTGCCTTAAGGATAACATCGGAAATCTTACCATGACCAAGCCTGATACGCTTTCTGATTTTATCAGATGGAGTGTGGATAAATTCCCTGCTGATCGTTATGACCTTATTTTCTGGAATCATGGTGGCGGTTCTACCGGTGGTTATGGCTATGATGAAAAGCATCCTAATGATGGATCAATGTCACTTGCAGGAATCAATACTGCCCTTAAGGATGGTGGAGTTAACTTTGATTTTGTAGGCTTTGATACATGCCTTATGGCAACTGTAGAAAATGCACTGGTTGTTTCCAAGTATGCAGATTACATGGTTGCTTCAGAAGAGATAGAACCCGGTGTTGGCTGGTATTACACAAAGTGGCTTACAGATCTTGGAAGTAACACTTCCATGGACACCATAGAGATTGGACAAAAAATCATCGATACCTATACCGAAGAATGTGCCCGTTCCTGCTATGGTCAGAAAACCACATTGTCCCTTATAGATCTTGCTGAGCTGTCTCAGACAGTTCCTTCTGACCTTGCTGCTTTTTCCAGAGGAACAGCAGGAATGATAAATGGAAGCAATTATATCACTGTTTCCAATGCCCGTAGCAGCACAAGGGAGTTTGCTTCTTCATCCAAGATTGATCAGGTAGACCTGGTTGATTTCGCCTATAAGGTTGGAACTAGTGAGGCAAAAGAACTGGCAAATACCCTTAGAAGTGCTGTCAAATACAATCGAACCAGCGCAAATATGACCAATGCCTATGGTCTTTCAATCTATTTCCCATATAAGAAGTCTTCAAAAGTGGATTCAATGGTAGGAACCTATGAAGCTATCGGAATGGATGAAGATTATAAGAACTGTATCCAGAGCTTTGCTTCTATGGAAGTTGCCGGACAGGTAGCAAGTGGCGGAACATCAGGTCCTGCAACATCACTCTTTGATATAGCGGGAAGTGCTGGAAGTTCTTCAGGAGCGATGGATTCAGCTGAGTTAATCGCAGAGCTACTTAATGCGTTCCTTTCAAGTGACAGAAGCAGCGTATCAGGACTTTCAGCAGCCAATACACAGTTCCTGAATGCCAGCCTTGATGTTACAAAAGCTTCTGAATACATTTCTTCATATCAGTTTGATCCTTCTGCTCTTGAATGGACAACCAATGAAGAGGACTATACCTGCATTTCCTTAACTGAGGAACAGTGGAAACTAATTCAGGACGTTAAGATCAACATGTTCTATGATGATGGTGAAGGATATGTAAACCTTGGACTTGATAATACACTTGAGTTTGATGAGCAGGGTAATCTCCTTGCACCGGATGACAGAACCTGGCTTGCAATAGACGGACAGATCGTGTTCTTCGAAATTGTTGACGTTCAGGGAGATAGTGACAGCTATGCTATAACCGGCAGAGTTCCCTGTGAACTTAATGGAGAAAGATGTAACCTCATAATAGTATTTGATTCTGATAATGAAGACGGCTATGTGGCTGGAGCCTGCTACGATTACGTTGAAGGTCAGACAGACACTATTGCCAAGAATCTGACTCAGCTGGAGGAAGGCGATACAATCGATTATATCTGCGACTATTATAATTACAACAAAACCTTCCAGCAGAACTACTATATTGCTGATCAGGTAGTAGTTGATAAGCCAATGTCCGAAATGAAGATAAATAATCTTCCTGTTGGTAATGGAAATCTCCTTGTAACCTTTAAGTTTACAGATATTTATGGTCAGGAGTACTGGACACCAACACTTGAATAAGTAAGTTAGTAAAATGGAGTAAGTATTAGTTTTTTATGGAAGAAAAGACAAAAGATTTTTTGGCAGGTAGGGTAAAAGACCTTGCGAACAGAGCATATCAAAACGGCTTTGTCACCAACACAGATTTTTTATCTGTATCAGAGCAGGCTTTATTTTATCAGATACTTTCATCTGAAGGAGTTTCCTCCAATGTGCATAGATACTGCGGTGCAGAGTATGTAGTCTACGGAGGAAGCGATGACTTTGAAAGAGCAATGATATGTTTCCTTCCGGATTACCTTGATGAAGAGACATTTCTTCTGTCGGAAAAAAGCGAAAACACAGTTCTTAAGTGCGTTCATATAACGCCACTTAACAATAAGTTTGCCGATGACTTAAACCACAGGGATTACCTTGGAAGTGTGATGAATCTGGGAATTGAGCGCGATCAGATTGGTGATATTTTCGCAGGAGACAAAGAGGCATACATTTTTGCCACCCCGGATATTGCAGATATGATGGAAAAAGAGCTTATCAGAATTCGTCATACTTCGGTAAGATGCACGGTTGTAAATGTTTCTGAATGCAATATAGTACCTAAGTTCGAAGAAATATCAGGAAGTGTGGCATCTGAACGTATTGATGCGGTTCTTGCCTTTGTTTACCACCTTTCCAGATCTGAAGCTCAAAAGCTTATAGAAAGCGAATCAGTTTTCATCGACGGAAGAACTGCCTATAGTGGCGGATATGATCTAAAGCCAGGTGCCAGAGTTTCCGTAAGAGGACACGGAAAGTTCATATACGAAGGCACCACCAATACCACCAGAAAAGGCAGACTTTTCGTTCAGGTCAGAGTATTCAAATGATAAATCAATAAATAGGTAAAAAAGTAATGAATAAAAAGAACGGGCCGCATATCATGTAAATATGTGGCCCGTAACTTTTTTATGATGAAAAGATTTAGTAGAAAGCAAATTTATAAGTAAATTTTAAATAAGTGATGCAACGCATTCAGCTACCTTTTTCATATCAGCGGTAGGCTCGAAGCGGGCAACAACATTACCTTCACGATCAACGACAAACTTAGTAAAGTTCCACTTAATATCAGGATTGTTCTTATAGTCCTTGTCAATCTTCTTGAGCATTACGTTCATAGCAAGAGCAGCGGGACCTTTTCCAAAGCCTTCAAAGCCCTTCTGTTCCTTAAGATACTTAAAGAGTGGAAGCTGATTTTCTCCATTTACGTCAGATTTTGTCATCTGAGGGAATTTTGTGTTGTAATGAAGCTGGCAAAACTCGTGGATTTCATCATCATTTCCAGGGGTCTGTCCGGCAAACTGATTGCAGGGAACATCTACTATTTCAAAGCCCTGATCATGGTACTTCTCATACATTTCCTCAATGTCCTTGTAGTGAGGTGTGAAACCACAGCCAGTAGCTGTATTAACAACCAGAACAACCTTTCCCTTGAAGTTATCCATTGAAATTGAATTTCCCTGTGCATCTGTTACTGAATAATCATAAAATCCCATAGTATTGACCTCCGTATTTACTATATAGGTGCTATGAATTGTTATCTGTGTTTTGGTTTAAACAAATTATATTGTACACAATCTAAAATGTCAAGAAGTTTTTTTCCTTTTATTGCAAAAAATAAATCAACAATTTATAGTTTAATTAACGATATGAATCAAATGGGTGGTTTTAGCATGAATAACTATATCGTATTTGACCTTGAATGGAATCAGGGAGATGCGCCGGTTACACAAAATGGCAAGACTCTAAACTTCGAAATAGTAGAGATTGGCGCAGTGAAACTTAATGATAAAAAAGAGATAATCGGTGAATTTTCAGAGCTTATAAAGCCTCAGGTTCATAAGCATATGCATAGGATAACCGGCAAGCTTATCCATCTTTCTATGGAAGATCTTGAAAATGGGAAGCCCTTTCAGGAGGTTGCAAGCGATTTTCTTAGCTGGTGCGGAGAGAATCCGGTTTTTTGCAGCTGGGGACCACTTGATCTTACTGAATTTCAGAGAAATCTGGATTTCTTTGGTCTGCCTCTTTTGTCTGACAGACCGGTGGCATTTTACGATGTTCAGAAGCTCTACAGCATAGCCTACGATGATGGAAAAAACAGAAAGGCTCTTTCAACTGCTGTAGATGAGCTGGGGATTAGTAAAGATATCCCATTTCACAGGGCACTTGCAGATGCAGAGTACACAGCCAGGATATTTGGGACTATAAACGATAAGGTCCTTCAAAAAGTATCCTTTGATACATATGTAACCCCAAAGACCAAGAAGCAGGAGATCAAAATTACCTTCGATGATTATTTCAAATATATTTCGAGGGAGTTTGATACAAAAGAGGACATCCTTGAAAACATTGAGATAATGAGCACCAAGTGTTACCTGTGTCATCGCAATATAAGGCGCAAGGTGAAATGGTTTTCTCCTAACGGTAAGCATTATTATTCGGTGGCCTATTGCGAACTTCATGGATTTATGAAATCCAAAGTCAGGATAAAGAAGGCGGAAGATGGGCGATTGTTTGTGGTTAAGACCTGTAAGTTCATCCAGCCTGAAGATGTTGAGGCCATGAAGCTGCGTCAGCGTAAGACCAAGAAAAAAGAAAAAGACTAATTTAATCCAAAAATCAGGGGACGTATAAATCGTTTTTGATCTATACGTCCCTTTGTTATTGTTAGTACATTCAAGGCTTGAATTTGCTTTTTTTGAATTCCCGTTTTCTTCGTTTGTATCTGATCTTGTCGCTTTTACTGTAATATTTGCGGCTTGGTCCTGACTTGGTGCTGATAGAACCCACTATTGTCATTATAACAACTATAGCGGCAGCAATGATCAAAAGATATTTTACATTAATATATGTAACCGGGGTATGTACCGGTAACTCATCAGAGGTATCGCCGCTTTGTCCTTCATAGCCAAGAAGAGCAATTCCCAGAGGAACATCATTAAAGGAATAAGATATTTTGGCAAGTGCGGTACTTGATTTTGACAGGTCATCGTTACTAAGATCATAGGATACTTCATAATCCGTATCCGAAAGCTTTGCTGTTTTGGGAAGGATTATGTTGCTGTCGTGAAGCTTTAGGATTGAACCTGACTTTCCAAATACATCATGTTCCGATTCAAAGAAGAGAGAGTCATTAGGCATATACCGATTGTCTGCTTCCGCCACATTTATTTTTTCAAAGTTATTAAAACCGTAATTAAATAAAGTAACAGTATCAGTAAACTGAGCTGGTGATTCTTCCTTCAGGATGACGCAGATTAGCTTCATTCCATCATCTTCGGCACAGGTTACCAGGGTTTCTCTTGCAAGATCAGTATAACCTGTCTTACCGCCAACAATTCCTTCGTACTTGACTTCGCCTGTTATAAGCTTGTGCTTGTTTTTCAGGTAGAAATCATCCGGCTGAGTATTTGTAGGAGTAAAGTGATACTTTGGAGTATTTCCGACTTTACACAAGAAGTCGTTGCTGAAAAACGCTTTTGCAATGAGCGCCAGGTCGTAGGCACTTGTGTAATGTTCGCTGTCCTGAAGACCGTTGGTATTATTAAAGTGCGTATTAGTGCAGCCGAGCTCAGTTGCTCTTTTATTCATAAGCTTTACGAAATCGTCTATACTGCCACTGACATGCTCCGCGACGGCATTGGCAACTTCATTGGCACTTCCCACCATAATTCCATAAAGAGCCTGTTCTAAAGTTATGGATTCACCAACATCCATTCCTATTGAAGAGCCATCCTTGGGGACGCTGAATACAGCCTCGTTTGAAAAGGTAATGGCATCGCCGAGGCTGGAATTCTCAACGGCTAATAGACAAGTCATGATTTTGGTTGTACTGGCGGGATACAGTTCCTCGTGAATGTTTTTGGCATAGAGGATTGTTCCGGTCTCTGCCTCCATCAGGATGGCAGCCTGTGCACTAATTTCAGGTCCTTCCGGCCAATTGGCTGTTTCGTTACTCTGAATAGGCAGTTCTTTTCTCTCAAGAGCCTGAGTCTGATAGTCTGTAGTTTCTGCTAAAGATGTGAAGCTAAGGCTTAGTGATGCTATGGAAAAAAAGAGCGTACTCAAAAGCGCTTTATATTTGGTTTTCTTCCTATAATGTGTTAGTAAATGTCTCATGGTATCGAAATATTGTTTTTTATTAGTGTATAGACAGAAATACACGAATCTGCTATTGGCAAGTAACATAATACACTACTTTCCAAGTGGTCGCAAATGTTGTAAAATTCTTATATAAAAATATAGGTAGGATGAGAAATGCGTTTAAGAAATATTGCTGGTTCCAGAGAAGTTATTGCGGACAGTAAGTTCACTGTCAAGGATCCCGAGACCAAAAAGGGACTCTGGAAAAAGGAAGTATTTGGTAATGATAAGCCAATC
This sequence comes from uncultured Butyrivibrio sp., assembly GCF_947169445.1. Lineage (GTDB taxonomy): Bacteria > Bacillota > Clostridia > Lachnospirales > Lachnospiraceae > Butyrivibrio. The sequence continues at coordinate 108,968 of NZ_CAMVPU010000002.1, forward strand.
CATATTGAGATAGGAATGGGTAAGGGTAGATTCCTGATGGATATGGCAGAACTTAATCCGGATATTAATTATGTAGGAATTGAGAAATATTCCAGTGTACTTCTTAGAGCAATACAGAAACAGGAGCAGAGACTGCTTCCGAATGTTATTTTTATCAGGATGGAGGCCGAGATTATAGGAGATGTGTTTGCTCCGGGTGAGGTAGACAAGATTTACCTTAATTTCTCCGATCCATGGCCCAAGGACAGACATGCCAAGAGGCGTCTTCCATCCAGAGAATTCCTTGGAAGATATGACAGGATTCTTGTTCCGGAAGGAGTAGTGGAATTCAAGACAGATAATAAGGATCTGTTTGAATTTGCTTTGGAAGAAGTAGAGCCGGCAGGCTGGAATCTGGACAAAGTGACCTATGATCTTCACAACGACCCTGTTATGAACGAGGGGAATGTGATGACAGAGTACGAGGAGAAATTCTCATCACTAGGCAATCCAATTTACAAATACATTGTTAGCAGAAAGGGGAAGTAACAGATGGACTACAGTTTAAACAGTCAGAATTTCGAAGAAGAAGTTTTAAAGAGCAACATCCCGGTACTGGTTGATTTCTCAGCAGACTGGTGCGGACCATGTAAGATGATGGCCCCGGTTATAGACCAACTTGCTGATGAGTATGAAGGAGAGATGAAGGTCGGCAAAATCAATGTAGATCAGTCACCTGATATTGCTCAGAAGTATAACGTAATGTCAATTCCCATGTTTGCTTTCTTTAAGAACGGGGAAGTTATTGAGACAGCAGTTGGAGCACTTAATAAAGCTAAATTGCAGGGTATAATCGATAAAGTGCTGGCCTGAGGGTCAGCACTTTATTATAGGTGTGCTTAAAGGAAAAGGTACAAAGCGTTGGCGGATAAAATAGCTAATTTTGAAGACTATAAAAAAAGAGACAACGTCGAAGATACAGATGTGGATATTCAGATAGAAGATCCATATAATTTTTTTAATGAGCAGGAAAGAGAAGAGTATTTTCAGGAAAGACAAAAAGAGCTTGCCAGAGAAGAAAAGGCGGCCAATAAGTCTGAAGAAGTGGCTCGGGAAGAAAAAACCAAGAATGAGGCGCATGAGCATTCAAGACCGGCGAGACATAGAGACATCCCTGAAGATACAGAATATGATGAAGACTACGAAGATGAGGAGTATGGTGAGGATGAAGATGATAATGAGTCTTCTTCCGGATTTCCTATCGAGTTATTCATCAGGATATCTTCGATAATAACCGGAATTATAATTCTACTGTTTTTGGCAATCGTCGCTAAGGTGAAGATTTATGACAGATATCTGGCACCTGATCCGGATGAAGCGGCGCAAACGGTAGTGGCTCTGCCCTCCGGATATACAGAAAAAAATGACACTGTCGTAGTAACCGCAGAAAGTCTTAATCTCAGATCAGTAGATAATTCCGAGAGTAATTCGACGGTAGTGACTTCAGTGTCAAAGGGAACTGAGTTAAAGCGTATTGCTGTAAATGAAGCAGGTACATGGGCTCTTGTGGAGTATGATAACAACAGGCTTTATGCTTCTATGAAATACCTTCAGATTAAGGAATAATGAAGGGGTTATATTATCGTCTGCGGCTGTGAAGCCAGGTATAAAATTTGTCGACAGCTTCTGACAGAGAATTACTGGACCTTGTAAATGAATCGACATGCGAAAGGACTTCCGACTGGGAAGTATCTTTTGCGTGTTCAGCTATTTTTTTACTGCAGTTATCCTCAAGCAAACGGTAATCCATATTGATAAGTAGAGTATTATGCAGCCCGCGTACTGTTTGATAAAGTTCGGGGTATTTTTTTTGCACAATGGACAGTTCATCCAGAATCTGTTCTCTGCTCTGAAGGCAGAAAAGGACATAAACTGACTCAACTATTTCAGTAGGTTCGATCTCGTCCTGATAGGAATTATCCTCATAGTCATCCAAAGTGGCATAGTATTCGCATATTTCCTGGACCAGAGTTCCAATTTTGGAGTTATCATATAGTTTTTGTAATTCGTCAAATTTTTTTTCGCTCATAAATTTAGATTAATCATTTTAATAAAAAAAGTAAAGATAGGAATAATGTATGAAAATAGGAATTTTTGATTCCGGAATAGGCGGTTTGTCGGTACTGCATGAGGCTTATCACAGACTGCCACAGCAAGAATACATATTTTATGCGGATGTTGAGCATGTTCCCTATGGACTTAAAACTCCTGAGCAGATAACAGAATATGCTATCGAGAATACGCAGTTTTTATTGGATAAGGGAGCGCAGGCTCTTGTAGTTGCCTGCAATACGGCTACAAGTGTGGCAATAAAAGAGTTAAGACGCCGCTTTGATATACCGATTCTTGGCATGGAGCCCGCTGTAAAGCCTGCAGTAGAAGGAACAGAAGAAAAAAGAATAATGGTCATAGCGACACCTGTCACCATAAGAGAGGACAAGCTCAAAGACCTGCTCCACAGGGTAGATGAGGAGCATAGAGTGGATCTGATGCCTATGCCAAGGCTGGTAGAATTTGCGGAAAAAGAAGAATTTGACACAAATGAAGTTTCCAATTATATTAGAGGTCAATTTGCAAATTTTGACCCATCGAATTATTCAGCACTGGTTTTGGGATGTACCCATTTTAACTACTTTAAGCCTGCTCTCAGGGAGTTTTTCGGACAGGATACCCTCCTAATTGATGGAAATTTTGGCACAATTCATCATCTTGCGGATGTCTTGGGTATTGGTATGAATGAGGAACAAAATACTGAGGTATTTTTTGATGACTACCACAAGATATTGGGGTCAGTAAAAACGGAATATTATTTTTCGAAAAAATCTGTCAAAGATGAAAATACGCTGGAACACTTGAAAAGACTGCATAATCGCCTTGAGCAGGTGAGAAAAATATAGGTTTTAATGGGGTTGAATTTTACAAAATATTGTATTATGATTATTATATAACCACAAGATATAGTTGAAAAAAGAATTCTTGTGGTTATAATTATCTAAATGTGATTGTGTTTCATTCTTAAAGGGGGAACTTATGAAGATTATCAAGAGAAGTGGTAAAGAGGTTGCTTTTGACGTTGATAAGATTTCAGCGGCTATCGAGAAAGCTAATAATGAGGTTACTGAGGAGAAGAAGCTCACTCATGGCCAGATTATAGATATAGCAACCAGCGTCGAGAAACAGTGCGCAACACTTACTCGTGCGGCAAGCGTCGAGGAAATCCAGGATATGGTCGAGGATGGCCTTATGAAAGCTGGTAAATACGACGTTGCAAGAAAGTATATTACATACCGTTATAAGCATGCTCTGGTAAGAAAATCCAATACAACCGACGAGCAGATCATGTCACTTATCGAGTGCAATAACGAAGAGGTTAAGCAGGAGAATTCCAACAAGAATCCTACTGTTAACAGTGTACAGAGAGACTACATGGCAGGAGAGGTTTCCAAGGATATCACAAAGAGATTCCTTCTTCCGGAAGATGTTGTTAAGGCACATGAGGAAGGCCTCATTCATTTCCATGACTCAGATTATTTTGCACAGCACATGCATAACTGCTGTCTTGTAAACCTTGAGGACATGCTCCAGAACGGAACAGTTATTTCCGAGACTATGATTGAGCGTCCTAAGAGCTTTTCAACAGCCTGCAACATTGCAACACAGGCAATAGCACAGATTGCAAGCTCTCAATACGGTGGACAGAGTATCACTCTTTCACATCTTGTTCCATTTGTTGATGTCAGCAGACAGAAGTTTAGGAAGGAAGTTGCTCTTGAATTCGAGACTGCAGGAGTTAAGGTCAACAAGAAACAGGTTGATGAAATCGCAGAGATGCGTGTTAAAAAAGAAATCGAGAGAGGCTGCCAGGTTATCCAGTACCAGGTAATCACTCTTATGACTACAAATGGTCAGGCTCCTTTCATCACAGTTTATATGTATCTTGATGAGGTTCCTGAGGGACAGCAGAGAGAAGACCTTGCTATGGTTATCGAGGAAATGCTCAAGCAGCGTATCCTTGGTGTTAAGAACGAAAAGGGACAGCTTATCACACCAGCATTCCCTAAGCTGATTTACGTTCTTGATGAAGACAATATCCATGAAGATTCCAAGTACTGGTATCTTACAGAGCTTGCTGCTAAGTGTACTGCCAAGAGACTTGTACCTGACTACATCTCAGCTAAGAAGATGAAAGAACTCAAGAAGGGCGATGTTTATCCATGTATGGGATGCAGATCCTTCCTTACACCTGACAGCGAAGAGAATGCAGAAGGCCTTTGCAATGCAGGCAACAAGTCACATGCTCTTAACTATACTGAAGGATCACACAAGTACTATGGACGTTTCAATCAGGGTGTTGTAACAATCAACCTTGTTGATGTAGCTTGTTCATCTTTCAAAAATGAAGAGAAATTCTGGGATCTTATGGAAGAGAGAACAGAGCTTTGCTATAGAGCACTTATGTGCAGACATAACAGACTCCTTGGAACTCCTTCAGATGTAGCACCGATTCTCTGGCAGAATGGAGCTCTTGCTAGACTTCAGAAGGGTGAAGTTATTGATCCGCTTCTTTTTGGAAATTATTCTACAATTTCACTTGGTTATGCAGGTCTTTGCGAATGTACCAAGTATATGAAGGGCGTATCACATACAGATCCTCGTGGAAAAGATTTTGCGCTTAAGGTTATGCAGTTCCTTAATGACAAGTGCGCGAAGTGGAGAGCTGAGACAAATGTTGCGTTCAGTCTCTATGGAACACCACTTGAGTCAACAACATATAAGTTTGCTAAGTGCCTTCAGAAGCGTTTTGGAATCATTCCTGAAGTTACAGACAAGAACTACATTACAAACAGTTATCACGTTCATGTAACTGAGCAGATCGATGCATTTACAAAGCTCAAGTTTGAATCTGAATTCCAGGCTCTTTCACCAGGAGGAGCAATCAGTTACGTAGAAGTACCTGATATGAACAGCAACATTGAAGCTGTAATATCCGTAATGAAGTATATCTATGACAACATCATGTATGCTGAGCTCAATACCAAGTCAGATTTTTGTCAGTGTTGCGGCTTTGACGGAGAGATCAAGATTGTCACAGATAAAGACGGAAAGCTTATCTGGGAGTGCCCAAATTGCGGAAACCGTGATCAGTCCAAGATGAACGTTGCAAGACGTACATGTGGATATATTGGAACACAGTTCTGGAATCAGGGACGTACTCAGGAGATTAAAGAGAGAGTTCTTCACATGAGCAATCCAAAGCTCTGATTTAGAATTCGCTAGATTTAGTATTTAACAAGGACCCGTGTATGGTACTTGTTGGGGGATATGAAAATAGATAATATAAAACTGTTCAAACAGTAATACAGGCCGGGAATCATTGTCCCGGCTTGTGTTTTACCTAGGATTATAGAACTGGAGCATTATATGAATTACGGACAAGTATATTACAACGATGTTGCAAATGGTGTAGGCTGCAGAACAGCTCTTTTTGTCAGCGGATGCACTCACCACTGCAAAGGCTGCTTTAATGAGATGACCTGGGATTTTAATTACGGTGAGCCATACACTAAGGCTGTAGAGGATGAGATAATTGAATCCCTTAAACCGGAGTACATTGCCGGACTAACAATCCTGGGCGGCGAGCCAATGGAAATAGTTAATCAAAAAGAAATCCGTCCGCTTCTTGAGAGAATTAAAAAGGAAGTTCCAAAGGCCACTATCTGGATCTATTCCGGATATTTGTGGGAGGAACTTACTGATCCGGACAACAAGCGCTGTCACGGAGAGGACACAGATGCAATTCTTTCCATGACGGACGTGCTGGTTGATGGCGAGTTTATGTTGGATAAAAAGAACCTGATGCTCAGATTCAGAGGCTCCGAAAATCAGAGAGTAATTGATGTTAAAGAGACTTTGAAGACAGGAGAATTAGTTCTTTCAAAATACAACGATAAAGATACCTCACGTATGTAAAAAAGACGTTGTGGCGTGAGGCCGCATGAATCTAAGGTTTACGAAAACGTTTAACATGAGTGGCTGTTCATAATTTTCAATATTTGGTGCTGTGTAAGCACTTACAATGGATTTTCTTTTAAACTATCATATTCATTGTAAGCAATTGATGCGGAAAGTATTGATGGATATATTATGCTAGGAGGCCAGATATGGGAGACGAGAGATTTGATCTTTTAACCTTTGGAGAGATTATGCTTCGCCTTTCACCACCTAATTATGAGCGCATGACTCGTGGTGATGTGTTTGATAAGAGGGCGGGTGGCTCCGAGCTTAATGTAGCTTGTGGAGTAGCACTTTTAGGTCTGCGTACCGGTGTGATTTCCAGACTTCCTCAGAATGCTCTTGGAACATTTATCAAGAACAGGATCCGTTTTGAGGGCGTTTCAGATGATTATCTCATCTACGACGAGGAACCCCAGGCCAGACTTGGAATCTATTACTATGAAAATGGAGCTGCGCCACGTAAGCCTTCAATTGTTTATGACAGAATGAATTCATCAATTACCAGAATCTCATTGGATGAGATTCCGGAGGATGTTTACACTTCAACCAGAATGTTCCACACAAGCGGAATAACACTTGCACTTAATAAGAACACCTGTGAAGTGACAACGGAGATGATAAAACGCTTCAAAAAGGGCGGAGCATTGGTTTCTTTTGACTGTAACTACCGTGCTAATTTGTGGAGCGAGGAAGATGCCAGGGTGGCTATAAAGAACATCTTGCCATATGTGGATATTCTTTTTGTATCTGAGGAGACATCCAGAAGGATGATGCAAAAAGAAGGTGATCTCGAGGATATCATGAAGAGCTATACCAGGGAGTATCCGGTTAAGATTGTCTGCACAACCCAGAGACAGGTTATCAGTCCCCGTAAGCACAATTTTACTTCCACCATATATGATGCTCAGAACGATAAGTTTGTTACTGAGAAGCCATATACGGACATAGATGTAATTGACAGAATCGGTTCCGGAGATGCTTATGTATCAGGCGTCTTATACGGAATGCTTAAATATAATGATGTTGCCAAGGCTATTGCCTATGGAAATGCTACATCAAGTGTCAAGAATACAATTCCCGGAGATCTTCCGGCGAGTGATCTTAAAGAAATTGACAGTATTATTAGAAATCATCAGTCAGATGGCCCCACAAGTGAGCTTAATCGCTGATGCCAACAACGCCGAATTACGTTCGCCATAACGTATTTCCTTTATAAAAAACCTCTAATGCGCAGGGATAATCCTGCGGAAAAAGACTGGAGCCCCCAGTCTTTTTTACTGTTCAGCGCCGGAAAAATTGGTCAGGTGGCTATAATACTGCCTTTTATAAGCATACATACGCTGATCGGCTAGCATAAGAACAGAGTGCGTATCCCGCTCTGTTGTTTCTGAGCGGAAAGCGTAGCCATAGGAAACACTGTGGTTGGCTTCCGGATCTTCTTCGTCAAGCTTAAGCAGCTTGGTGTCTAAAGTCATGAGCATCTCATCTAAAAGCTCTTTTTTTATGGATGGGAAAATAACTATAAATTCGTCGCCGCCAATCCTAAAATAATCACCGGTTTTATCAAATACATCGGTGAGACATTCTGCAAAGGATTTAAGGAGCCTGTCTCCTGCAGGATGCCCTGAATTATCATTTACCTCTTTCAGTCCGTTAAGATCAAGACTCAGGATGCAAAAATCGTGATTGCCTGAATCGAATTCAGCCATTTTTTTATCAAAGCTGACTCTGTTTGGTATGTTAGTAAGGTTGTCCAGGTAAGCAATCTGAGCAAGGGAAACATATTCTTTTCTCTGGGCAAAAGACCTTGTCATGAAAATAAAGTGATTAAGGAGCTGTGTTATAGCAAAGAATATTCCACCGGATGGAACCAGGAAATACAGAAAAATGTTTTGCCTGTAATCTATGTATTTCATGATTATTTCATTAAGCGCATAGAAAGAAAGCGTGAATACAAGAACAGTCTCGCCTAGCATGAGAATCAGAGTGGAGGAACTTTGCTTTCTATACCGGATATCCATGACGTCATATAGTACCAGCATCACAGTACCAATAAAAGCTGTGAAGAAAAATGGCTTTTGGAAATGGTTGATGTGGATCACATTAAAAAAATGAAGCAAAACGAAGAGAATGGTAAAGCCAAGGCAGCTGCATCCTAAAAGCAGAACCACACTGTTGTTGCCTCTTTTATGAAGGCTGTATATCAGCAGATACATTACAGGAACTATCAGATACATGGCTGAGTAGCCCCAAAATGTGGATATAGGGCTGGCTACGCTGAAATCATCTGCATCAAATGCTGTAACAGTCCATATTCCGACTACGATACTCAGAATTGAGCAGATTACCTGCGAGGAAACTCCGGATGTTTTTATGTAAAAAAGGAAAGATATAAGTAGAAAAACTACTCCGAAGATGATCATAAAAATGCCGGCAAAGCTTGGGAACAGGACGCTGTGAATAACATCTCTGAACAGATCATCAAAATTTCCAAGTTTTGGTGTCAGGATGTCAGCACGGGTATCATTTTCTGTGACAAAAAGCTTAATGCTGAGTTTTTTACCAAGATAATCCTCAGGCAACTGAACAAAATTGTAGCCCATACCTATGAAGGAGTTGTCGGTCAGGGCGTTCAGATAGTGCTGATCTATGAGGACATTGTCCAAATAAACCTCGTAGGCACAGAACTGGGTCTTGAACATCAGATATGGAAATGGAACAGGCTCCATTGAAAGGGGTTCTGACAAATTTAGCGTAATGGTATCGCCTTTAGAAAAAGTAGAGCCTACTTCCAGACTAAGCCGCTCCAAATTGGTGTTTAGATACTGTTCATTTCTAAAAACTACGTTCCAACCCTTGTTAAGACTAATGATGTTGTGTTCAGGAGTGAACCTGAAAAGAAAATGAAGACATCCAAAGGTTATTAGAAGGAGGAGCGAAGCAAAGCTGATAAAACTAATGGCCTTACGCATTATTTAACACCTCCTTTTCGTCACGAAGGTGATGTTCACGCTTCATTTCATACATTCTGTTATCTGCAAGCATGTATACCTCATTAGCCTGACCGTTAGGAACCTCATGGCTGTAGGCATATCCATAGGAAACACTGTATTTGAACATCTGCTCCTTGTGGTTCCATTCGTTTATCATGGAATAAAGTTCATGAATTCTTTTGGTCAGATTGACAGTTCTGTCCTCCATCAGGATGACTATGAATTCATCGCCGCCCATACGGCCAATCAGATTCGCATCCCAAAAGCAATCCGTCAGAATAGTAGAAAATCCGGTCAGTAGACGGTCACCTTCGTGATGGCCAAGATTGTCGTTAACATATTTGAGCCTGTTAAGGTCGAGGCTTATGATGGCATAGTTTCCGTGTTCCTCAGAAATTGCATTCATCAGCTGTTCGCAGCGGGCTCTGTTTGAAAGGCCTGTAAGGGCATCTGTGAAGGCGAGATCCATGATTTGACTTTGCATGGAGGCTATATTTCTGCTGAAAATATTGTAGAAAAGATAGCTCACAAGAAGGCATACCACAAAAATAAGAGCGCCGATAGTAAAGCCTACAAGTGAAGCATGAGCTTCGCCGCTTCCGTGACCGAATTTCTTAAAGTTATAGCGGACAATGTCCACAAGAGAAAGGGCCATGAATATGACAAGGCCCATGATAAATATGTTTTCGGCAGAATAGGCCTGAAGAGAAATATCTTTTTTGTGCTTTTGATAATCCAATAAGAGAATAATAAATGTAATGATAAACTCGATTATTGCCGCTATATGGAGCACAATCGTAAAGTCGGAAAACCGCGCCAGATGTGCAAAATGAACTACAATGGAGGAGAGAAACAGGAATAAATCAATGATAAACATACCAAGGAAAATCTTTTTTTCTTTTCCTGAGTAAACAGACATTAGATACCCGGTGATAACAGTAGGGATGTTGTATAAAGAAACATACTCCAAAAGTGTATTTAAGAGGCTGTCATTAACCAGCATGTCAAATACACCGTAGAATGCCATTACACATATGGCCAGCATCAGTGAAATAAGTCCGCTGAACAGAATCCGAAGGTCCTTATTGTGGTAAAAGAAAAGATAAGGAGAAAGGATTACCAGCACGATGCCAAGAGTGAAGAGGAAAAAGCCAATAAGAATTGCGATACCGGATTGATGGATTCGCAGGGTCAAAATGTCAGCTCTGTTTCCGATATAAATGTCAGCAAGACCTGAAAAAGACGCACGTCTTCCGCCGATAAGGTTTATGCGCAGAGTTTTCCCAATATAATCATTTCCAAGAGAAATATAATGAATCCTTTTGGGAATACTGTTCTGATTATCGTAGTAATCCTGACCAAATGAGTAGATAAGTTTATCGTCCAGATATACATAAACAATTGCGTGGATAGTGTAAAAAGAAATACATGGATTATCAAAGCCCAGATAATCCAAAGACTTAGAAAGAGACACAATATCTTTGTCGTTAACAAGGCCTATGTCAGCGTCAGAAATGTCATCGCATTCTGAAATGGAACCTTTATTATTGAGGGTCCAGTTGCTATTGTATAATAAAACAGAATTTGTACCAACATGCATCTGATCATGAGCGATAATTACGGCAAACATGATGATAACTGCGATTATAAGCGCAAAAAATATAACAATGGGTTTTACTAATCGTTGATATTTCATATTAAAATCCTCACTATTACATATATCAAGTATACTTCTTATAATATAAAAAGCCCAGCATATTATTCACAATTTATGGGCTTTGGGCTATTATTGAGATATGAAGATAAAATTACCAGATAATGCGAAAAAAATATTAGATACAATTCATGCTGCAGGCTTTGAGGGCTATGTTGTTGGAGGCTGCGTCAGAGATGCAGTTCTTGGAAGGACTCCGGGAGACTGGGATATTACAACAAATGCACTTCCCCAGGATATAAAAAAGCTTTTTAGAAGGACCATAGATACAGGAATAGAGCATGGTACAGTTACCGTCATGATGGGAAAAGAGGGCTACGAAGTAACCACCTATCGAATCGACGGAAAATATGAGGACAACAGGCACCCCAGCGAAGTGACTTTTACCAAGAGCCTCACTGAAGATATGAAGCGCAGGGATTTCACGATAAATGCCATGGCCTATAATGAAGAAGAGGGCCTGATAGACAGATTTGGCGGTATCGATGATATTAATGCAGGAATAATAAGATGCGTTGGCAATCCGATAGAGAGATTTTCCGAGGATGCACTTAGGATTATGCGTGCAATCCGCTTTTCAGCGCAGCTTGGTTATGAAATCGAGGAAGAGACAAAAAAGGCTATAATAGAGCTTGCGCCTACACTTGAAAAAATAAGTGCTGAAAGAATACAGGTGGAGCTTGTTAAGCTATTAATATCCGATCATCCTGATAAAATGCGTGATGCCTATGAACTTGGTATTACGAAAGTTTTTTTACCTGAGTTTGATGCCTGCATGAAGACTGAGCAGAATAACATTCATCACTGCTACAATGTGGGCGAGCATATTATCCGGTCTATGTTAAACATCAGGCCGGACAAGGTTTTAAGGCTTACTATGCTGATGCATGACATGGGAAAACCTGTTACAATGACTATAGATGATGAAGGAAAGTACCATTTTTACGGCCATGACATAAAAGGCGTGGATATAGCCAAGAATATTTTCAGACGACTGAAGTTTGATAGAAATACCATGGACAGGGTATGTAACCTCATCAAATATCATGATGTCAGGTTCCCTGCAACGGCCAGAAATGTCCGAAGGGCTATGAACAGGGTTGGAGCATCGGAATTTCCTTATCTTATTGAGGTGAGAGTTGCGGATACTCTTGCTCAAAGCGAGTATAAGAGACAGGAGAAACTGGATCTTGTCAGGGAAACCAGAGAAATATACGAAGAGATAGTTAGGAACAATGAGTGTGTAACGCTAAAAGACCTTGCTGTAAATGGCAAGGACCTCATAGAGAGGGGAATTACTCCAGGAAAAGAGATAGGAGAAGTATTAAATGCGATGCTTTCGGATGTAATTGATAATCCGGAGCACAATAAAAAAGAGTATTTGCTAGAGCCGGAGCGCCTAAGTATGTATGTCAATGGAACTGGCAGAGGGGTCTAAATTGTGAAAAAAACAAGTAAATTTTTGAAGGCTGTGCTTGCGATTTGTATTGCGGGGGCTACAATCTTTACACTATCTGATGGTGTTGCAGCTAAGACAGATGTCACAGAGAAAATCAATATCTCTCTGGTGGGGAAATATGATTCTGCGGATACTGCGGCTATCAGAGCGGTAGACACAGATAATAAGACGATCAGATTCAGAAATCATGCAACAGGTAAAACCTATACGCTTAATTATGACAATACCAGCATGATGTACGATTCCTATGGAAATGCGCTTTCTCCAAGGCTTCTTGAGGAAGGCGAAATTGTTAATGTTACTTTTTTAAAGAGCTCCAAGCATATCACGACACTTAAGGTATCTGATGAAGCCTGGGTAATCGACAACACAAGGGATCATGATCTTGTCAGGGAAGATGGAACAGCAAGGATAAGGGGAGATGTTTACAAAATTGATCCAAGGACGCTTATCATGGCTGATGAGAAGCTTGCATTGTCAGAAGATATTCTTTCTACTGATAAGATTTCCGTAAGCGGAATAGGTAAGGATATATACAGTATTGTAGTTCAGAGCGGCCATGGCTATGTGAGCCTATCTTCTGACGTTGTGGAGGATCATAGTCTGGTAGGAGCATGGCTTGAGCTTGATAACGAAGTAATCTATAAGATTTCCCCTAATATGCTCCTTAGTGCGCCTGAAGGGGATTACACCCTGCAGATTCTGGGAAATGGTGCCAACTATCAGTCTGAGGTCAACATTAGCAGGAATCAGGAGACAGTAGTAGATACCAGTAAAGTTAACATTACAAAGCCCAAGGAAGGACTTGTGACCTTTGAGATAACTCCGGATACCGCTGAGGTTTTTGTGGACGGCAGCAGGATGCTTACAAATGTGCCTCAGACAATCCAGTATGGATATCATAATCTGAAGATCATGGCTGATGGCTATGTGACGCAGAGCAAGTTTTTGAAGGTGGGAACACCGAAATCTGTTGTGAGCATTGAACTGGAAAAAGATGCAGATGCTTCATCTGACAGCTCCAGCAGCGAGTCTTCGGCGGCAGCTTCCGTGGCAACTACTCAGCCGCAGACAGATAACAGTTCCAAAGAGGCCACCAAAGAGCCTGTTCAGATCAGCTCAAATAGTGCTACTACTGCATCGACGCAGCAGACTGTAAGCTCAAATTCATCTGAAGAAAAGCCAAAGAGCAGGGTGATAGAGGGCTGTAAGATATATATTGATGAGCCAAATGGTGCAGAACTGTATTTTGATGGCAATTATATAGGACTGATCCCGACTAACGTTGCCAAGGTATCCGGCAATCATGAAGTGATAATTAAGAAAGATGGATATGAGACCAAGAGTTACAGAATCCATATTGATTCTGAGTCCACTGATCTGAAATACGAATTCCCACCTCTTGTTAAGGTTAAGAAAGAGGAATCTTCGGATTCGTCCAGCAGTGCGTCCACATCAAAACCGGATTCATCCACGGATGCTTCGTCGGATGCTTCCTCTGAGGCATCGTCAGACTCGTCATCGGATGCATCTTCAGATGCTTCATCAGAAGCTTCCTCAGATTCATCATCGAAGGATTCAACCGATGCGTCAGATGAAAGCGCATCAAAAGCTTCTTCTAATGGGCCTGAAAAAGAGTCATCAAAGGAGTCGTCGGGTAATGCGGAGAGTACCGAGAGCACTCCTTCCAAGGAATCCTCGCAGGATTCTACGGCGAACACATCAGAAGCACCTACAGAAGCACCTACAGAAGCTTCGACTTCGCAAAATGAAGGGAATGAAAATACACAAAGTGATGCCGCAAGCACTGCTTCGGCATCTTCGGGAGAATAATAATGAGATTAGACAAGTATTTAAAAGTAACAAGACTGATAAAAAGGCGCACCGTTGCTAATGAAGCCTGCGATGCCGGCAGAGTAACCATCAATGGCCGCCCTGCAAAGGCATCTGCTGAAGTTAAAGTTGGGGATAAGATTACAATTGGCTTTGGTAATAAAGATGTAAGCGTTGAAGTTCTTGATGTACAGGAGACCATCCACAAGGAAGATGTTTCCCAGCTGTATAAATATATCTAATATGGGCAATGCTCTAATTGACACTGATTAATTACGTGTATTATTATAGTTTTAAGGTATTGTTATATTTTCTTTTAATGAGGGGTTGAAATGGCAAACAGAGCACGCTATAAGAGGCGTCGTTTCCAGAACACAGCAGGTGTTGTATGGGCTAGTATTGTTGTGCTTATTTTGGTCTTGGTTGTTTCCATAAAGAGCGTTGGCCTTATGAAGAAAGCTAATGAGTATCAGGTTAAGGAAGCGACACTGCAGAGCCAGATTGAGGTTGAACAGTTACGTAGTCAGGAAATAGCTGAGTTCGAAAAATATACACAGACGCGTAAATATATAGAAGATACAGCAAGGGATAAACTTGGTCTTGTTTATCCGGGAGAGATAATTTTTAAGAACGAGAACAATTAGAGTGAAGGCGCAGGCATTTTTACGGGGAGTCGTATTTGTCTGCGCTCTTATTATTTCAATTATTACAATTATTTTAGAGCCAATGAATACATTTGAACAAAGATTGCAGGACTTTATTAAACAAAATAATATGATTGCTTCCGGCAGTACCGTACTGGTGGGCTTCTCCGGTGGCGCTGATTCTACTGCGCTTATTTTATCCCTCTATGAACTCAGAAAACAGCTTAATATAAGGCTGATCGCGGTACACATCAACCATTTGATACGTAAGGAAGCCGGCGAGGATGCGCAGTTTGTAAAGTCTTTTTGCAAGGAAAGAAATATAGAATGCATAGTAGTGGAAAAAGATATTCCGAAGCTGTCACAGGAATGGAAGATGACGGAAGAAGAAGCCGGAAGAAGAGCCCGATATGAAGCCTTTGAAGAAATTTTGAAAGAAAAAAAAGCTTCATATATAGCTATTGCTCATCATCAAAACGATGTGGCAGAGACACTGCTGATGAATCTGTTTAGGGGAAGCGGTGTTCACGGAGCCGGTGCTATCAGACCTGTAAGGGGTAATATTATTCGGCCGCTTTTATGCGTCGCCAGAAGCGAGATTGAGGCATATCTTCATGATAAGGGACAGCTCTTTTGCCATGATGCTACCAATGATGAAGATATTCACACCAGAAATATTGTAAGAAACAGGTTATTGCCACTGGCGGAAAAGGAAATAAACAGTGCAGCAGTTTCTCATTTGTGCAGAGCTGCGCTTGAGTTTTCCAAGGCAGATGCCTATATCAGCAAAGCATCTACGCTTCTTTATGAAAAATGTGCAAAAGAGTCCACAGATAGTATCTTGATAGATCTGACAGCCCTTAGGGATGAAGATGAGGTGCTTAAGGACGGCGTGATATTAAAGGCTTTAGAGAAGCTTACTCCCAGCCGGAAGGATATTACTGCAGCCCATATTGATTCGATAAAAGCCCTTGCAAATGGAAGAAACGGAACTGCCAGCGTCGACCTTCCCTACAACCTGGAAGCAGTAAGAAGCTATGATGAATTACAAATTAAGAAAAAAAACACAAAAAATTCATCATTGAACGAAAATGAATTCAAAATACCATCTTTTCTGAATGTTGGCGATGAAATGTCTTTTTCTGTTCCGAATTTGGGTATGGCACACATAGAAATATTGACATATAATGGTGGGAAACTATTTCCGTCGTCTGCGTATACTAAATGGTTTGATTATGATAGAATACAAGGAGCTGTTTTTAGAAAGAGAAAGACAGGTGATTACATACTTGTCGAGCAGAATACAGCTCTTCATAAGAAGACAATCGCGAAGCTAATGACAGATGAAAAGGTCCCGAAATATGAACGGGATGAGATTTATCTTTTGACGGATGGTAATAATGTTTTGTGGGTTCCGGGAATTAGAATGAGTGGAGCTTTCAAAATAAATGAGAACACAAAAAAAATATTGGCGATAAACATTGATAATGGAGGTTTTAGTAATGGCTGAATCAGTTAGAGTACTGCTTACAGAAGAGGAAGTTGATAAGAGAATACAGGAGCTGGGTGATATGATCAGCAGAGATTATCAGGGCAAGTCAGTTCACCTTGTATGTGTACTTAAGGGTGGAGTTTTCTTTATGTGCGAACTTGCTAAGCGTATCACAGTTCCGGTAACTATGGACTTTATGTCTGCATCAAGCTATGGCAGTTCTACAAAATCAAGCGGCGTAGTTAAGATTGTTAAGGACCTTGATGAACCACTTAAGGACAGAGAGGTTCTTATTGTAGAGGATATTATCGATTCAGGAAGAACTCTTTCATATCTTATCAAGATGCTTGGAGACAGAGGTCCTGCCAGCATTAAGCTCTGCACTCTTTTGGACAAGCCTGAGAGAAGAGTAACTGACGTTAAGGTTGATTATACAGGTTTCAATATTCCTGACGAATTTGTAGTTGGTTATGGTCTTGACTACGATCAGAGATATCGTAACCTTCCATATATTGGTGTTGTTGAATTCAATTGACATATAAAAGGGGGCACTGGGGAATTTGAATAAGTCCAGAAATTTCAATTCAATATTGATTATTTCATTGATCCTGCTGGCATTTGTTGTGATTTTGGAGTATGGAAGTAATTTCTTCTCCGGAAATAGCGGGAGCTATAATGTAGCATCACTACAAAGCGATGTAACAGCCGGAAAAGTTAGAAATGTTGTCATCATGCCTAATGCAGAGACACCTACCGGTGCGGTCAGGGTTTCTTTTAATGATGGAAGCGATGACATAGTGTTCTACTCGACAGATGTTACTGTGGTGGAGTCTTTTCTGACTGAGCAGGCAGTAAGGCTGGAAGTAAAAGATATTCCGTCTGAGAACATTCTGATAAACGGCATTATTCCTATTATTGTTGGTCTTGTAGTCATGGTATTTATTTTCACCATGATGGGTAATATCCAGGCAGGAGGCGGCGGTAATTCCAAAATGATGAATTTTGGAAAGAGCCGTGCCAAGATGTCTACCAGCGAGGACAACAAGGTTAAGCTTGGAGATGTCGCAGGGTTAAAAGAGGAAAAAGAACAGCTTTCAGAGATCATAGAATTCTTAAAGGATCCTGAGAAGTTTACCAAGGTTGGCGCCAGAATTCCTAAGGGCGTTCTTCTTGAGGGCGCGCCGGGAACCGGTAAGACTCTTCTTGCCAAAGCAGTTGCTGGTGAGGCCGGAGTTCCTTTCTTTACTATTTCCGGATCAGACTTTGTTGAGATGTTCGTAGGTGTAGGTGCTTCAAGAGTCAGGGATCTTTTCGCTGAAGCCAAGAAAAATGCGCCTTGTATTATCTTTATTGATGAAATTGATGCTGTTGCCAGAAGACGTGGAACCGGTATGGGCGGCGGACATGATGAGAGAGAACAGACACTTAACCAGATGCTGGTTGAGATGGATGGCTTTGGTGTTAATGAAGGCATCATCGTTATGGCTGCTACTAACAGAGTTGATATTCTTGATCCGGCTATTATGAGACCGGGACGTTTTGACAGAAAGATTACGGTTGCAAGACCTGATGTGGGCGGAAGAGAAGAAATCCTCAAGGTTCATGCCCGCAATAAGCCTCTTTCAGATGATGTGGATCTTAAGCAGGTGGCACAGACAACAGCAGGCTTCACAGGAGCGGATCTTGAGAATCTTCTGAATGAGTCTGCCATAAATGCCGCTATGGGCGGAAGACCATTTATCAATCAGGCAGATGTTAATAAGGCATTTATACAGGTTGGAATCGGAACAGAGAAGCACAGCCGCATTATTTCTGATGAAGAAAAGCGTATAACCGCTTACCATGAGACTGGTCATGCTATTTTGTTCCATGTTCTGCCAAGTGTTGGACCTGTTCATACCATTTCTATAATTCCTACAGGACTTGGTGCTGCAGGTTATACAATGCCTCTTCCCGAAAAGGATGAGATGTTTATTACCAAGAAAAAGATGCTTGAGGACATTATGGTATCTCTTGGTGGAAGAATTGCAGAAGAGATCATATTTGGTGATATCACAACCGGTGCTTCCAGTGATATCAAGAAGGCCACTCAGGAAGCAAGAAATATGGTTACCAAGTATGGTATGTCTGGAAATATAGGTGTTATCAATTATGATGAGAATGAGGAAGATGTCTTTATCGGATATGATATCTCTCATTCCAAGAAGCATAGTGAGTTTATGGCGGGAGAGATTGACAAGGAAGTCAAGCTTATCATCGACAGCTGCTATGCCAAGGCTAAGGAGATCATCCTTCAGTATGAGGATATTCTTCATAGCAGTGCAAAGCTCCTTGTAGAAAAGGAGAAGATTGGCAGAGAAGAATTCGAAGCTCTTTTTGAGGGGCACGACATTGTGACTGATGTCGAAGTAGAAATCTAATTGTTAAAAATGCACAAAAACACAGAGCTGTTTTTGACAAATTTGTGAAGTATTAGTCTTTACGCGGGTTATAGGGGATGTTAGTATAATATGCGTAACCCCCCAATACATTATATAGTTTTTTGCTATACCCCATAAGAAAGAAATACCTTCTCTAAAAAGACAGCGTCAGCTGTCTTTTTTGCATTATAAGGAAACGTATGAATATAAAAGCTCTATTTCATGATATGACGCTGGACTATTTAAGACCGGCGGAACCGGATAAAAACAGAAAGACACAGGTGAGATTCAGATGTGCCAAGCAGGAGAATCTGGAGATACACCTTGTCTGGGGGGATGAACACCTCCGAATGAAACGTTCAGAAACAGATGGTGAGTTTGATTATTTTGATGTCGAAGCCAAGACACGAGATTTTGTTGTAGCTTATTATTTTGAGATTTCAATTCCACACAGTGAGACGCTTATATATGATAAACGCGGATGTGTTAGAAATGTACAGGATAGCATGAAATTCAGGATCTTTCCTGGATTTTCCACACCTAACTGGGCAAAAGGCGCAGTGATGTATCAGATTTTTGTAGACAGATTCTGCAATGGAGATACTTCCAACGATGTGCTTACCGGTGAGTATTACTACAACGGGCAGGAATGTAAAAAGGTAGATAATTGGAGCCAGTACCCTGATCCCAAGAGAGATTTTTGTGAGTTTTACGGCGGAGACTTAAAGGGTGTAATGGACAAGCTTGATTACCTTCAGGATTTGGGAATTGACGCTATATATTTCAATCCTCTTTTTGTTTCACCTTCGTCTCATAAATACGATATTCAGGATTATGACCACATAGATCCACATTTTGGAGTCATTATTGAAGATGAGGGCGAATTGAACCATGACAGCCCTGACAATACCAGATCGACCAAATATATCAGCCGCGTGACCAGCAAGAAGAATCTCGAGGCTAGTGATGCTCTTTTTGCCAAGCTTGTTGAGGAAGCTCATAAAAGAGGGATACGGGTTATTTTGGATGGCGTATTCAATCACTGCGGCTCATTTAACAAGTGGCTAGACAGAGAGCGCATTTACGAGAATATTTCGGATTATGACAAGGGAGCCTATGTTTTTGAGGTGAGCCCATTCCATAATTTCTTTTCATTTAATGGTGGTCATTGGCCTTATAATTCAAATTATGATGGCTGGTGGGGCTATGATACACTGCCTAAGCTTAACTATGAAGGTTCCAAGGAACTTGAGAATTATATAATCGGCATAGGTAAAAAATGGGTTTCTCCGCCTTACAATGCAGACGGATGGCGCCTTGACGTGGCTGCAGATCTTGGATATTCCAGAGAGTACAATCACTATTTCTGGAAGAGATTCAGGAAGGAAGTCAAAATGGCTAATCCGGAGGCTCTTATTCTGGCAGAACAGTATGGGGCATCCGCAGAGTGGCTACAGGGTGACGAGTGGGATACAGTCATGAATTATGACGCATTCATGGAGCCGCTGACCTGGTTTTTGACAGGAATGGAAAAACATAGTGATGAGTTCCAGCCGGGCAGAGTGGGTAACGCCAGAGAATTTTTTGACACAATGATGTACTGTGGTGGAGAGAACTTTAGTACACCGTCGCTGTATACAGCCATGAATGAGCTCTCTAACCATGATCACTCCAGATTTTTGACAAGAACCTCACAGAAAGTTGGCAGAAGCTCAGATATGATGCCTGCTTTAGCTGATACCGGAGTAAATAAGGCTGTTATGAGAGAGGCTGTTATCGTTCAGATGACCTGGCCTGGAGCACCTACGATCTATTATGGAGATGAAGCAGGAGTATGCGGCTTTACAGATCCTGATAACAGGCGTACCTATCCATGGGGCAGCGAAGATATGACTATGCTCAGATTCCACAAGGATATGATAGCTATTCATAAGTCCTGTCCGGAGCTGTGTTTTGGTTCGATAAAAGAGCTTAAGGCAGATAACAATTTCATTGCCTACGGCAGATTTAACCGAACTGCAGCGTCAGTTGTGATAATAAATAATAATGATTTTGAAGTTACCAAGGAAATCGAAGTGTGGCCGGTTGGAATACCCCGTGATGCCAAATTAAGTACACTGATAATCTCTGATAATGTAGGTTACCGGACAGAGGGAGCGACCTTCAGAGTAAAGGACGGTGTACTTACCATATCGCTTTCCAGGAAATCAGGAGTTGTACTTAGATATGACAGCTTTGGCTCCGTTTCAGATGACGACTTCTGGGCAGATAACTACATGTACTTTGACTGATAATAGTGGTTTTTGGTGTGTTATAAGCTTCTTATTGTGAAATGATTAACTTTATTTTTTGAAACAACAAGTATATAATGTATTTAACCATCAATACTACAAAGTAAGGGAGAAAAACAAATGTTAGTATCCGCAAAAGACATGCTTGTAAAAGCAAAAGAAGGTCACTATGCAGTTGGCCAGTTTAACATTAATAACCTGGAGTGGACAAAGTCAGTTCTTCTTACAGCTGAAGAACTTAAGTCCCCAGTTATCCTTGGTGTATCAGAGGGTGCTGGTAAATATATGACAGGTTTCACAACAGTTGCAGCTATGGTTAAGGCTATGGATGAGAGCCTTGGAATCACAGTTCCTGTTGCACTTCACCTTGATCACGGTACATACGAAGGATGCTATAAGTGCATTAAGGCTGGATTTACATCAATCATGTTTGATGGATCACACTACAACATCGAAGAGAACGTAGCTAAGACATCAGAGCTTGTAAACGTTTCTCATCAGCTTGGTCTTTCTATCGAGGCTGAGGTTGGTTCAATCGGCGGCGAAGAAGATGGCGTTGTAGGAATGGGCGAGTGCGCTGATCCAGATGAGTGCAAGAGAATCGCTGATCTTGGCGTTGATATGCTTGCAGCTGGTATTGGTAACATCCATGGTAAATATCCAGAAGGATGGCCAGGACTTAGATTCGACGTTCTTGATGCTATTCAGCAGAAGACAGGAGTTATGCCTCTCGTTCTTCACGGCGGCACAGGAATTCCTGCAGATATGATCAAGAAGGCAATCACACTTGGTGTATCCAAGATTAATGTTAATACTGAGTGCCAGCTTTCATTTGCTGATGCTACTCGTAAATATGTTGAGGCTGGCAAGGATCTTGAAGGTAAGGGATTTGACCCTCGTAAGCTTCTTGCTCCTGGTGCTGAAGCTATCAAGGCTACAGTTAAGGAGAAGATGGAGCTCTTCGGATCAGTTGGAAAGGCTTGATGCGATTAGCCAAAGAGATTATCGGGGCGAGGCCATATGGTCTCGCCCTTATTAGTATCAGGGGGAAACATGAACAACGAATTAACCAAAAAAGACATTGAAGATATGGAAGCGGAGATAGAGCACCGCAAAATTGTAGTAAGAAAAGAGCTTCTCGAGCATGTAAAGGAAGCCAGAGCTCAGGGAGATCTTTCTGAGAACTTCGAGTACTATGCTGCGAAGAAGGCTAAAAACCAGAATGAGAGTAGAATCCGTTTTCTGGAGAGAATGATAAAGACAGCAAAAGTAATTGATGATAATACTACTGAAGATCAGGTAGGAATGAATAAAAGCGTCACTGTACGTATTGAGGAAGACGGCAGTGAGGAGACCTATAAGATCGTTACTACCATGAGACAGAACTCGTTAAAAGGTCTGATAAGTGTAGAATCTCCTTTGGGAAAACAATTACTTGGACATCGAGTAGGTGACCGTGTTACTATTAAAGTAAGCGATAATTATAGTTATGAAATAACGATAACCAAAATTGAAAACACAGGTCTTTCTGAGGAAGATAAAATACGAGATTTCTGATGTTTTTCAAGGCTTAAGCTTATGGAGGTACATATGAGGGTATTTCAGCCGGTAGAACCTGAAGAGATTGAGAGTGGTGCTTACAAATTTAGTGATAACAAATTTCTGGTAACTGCTGATGATGGTACTAAGGTTAATACAACTGCAGCTTCATATGGCGGTGTTGGTCAGATGTGGGGCAAAAGAGTGACCTTAATCTGTGTCAGAAAGGACAGATTTACCAGAGAACTCATCGATAAGTCTGGCGAGTACTCTCTTAGTTTTTTAGATAATAATGAATACCGCGGCGCAATGAAATACCTGGAGGCCGTATCAGGCAAGGATGAGGACAAACTAAAGGGTGCCAGACTAAATGTTGGATATTATGAAGGAGTGCCCTACATTGAAGAATCCAGTAATGTACTTATCTGTAAGGTAATATATAAGTCAGAAATTATTAAGGATGGCTTTGTAGATCCATCCATTCCACAAGAGTTTTATAAGAATGATGATTATCACATAATATATGTGGGTGAATTAAAGAAGGTATTGATAAGGTAATTTTAGTGCCAAGTGTGCTTATGAGGGGCATATGAGAACTAGAAAGTTAAAGACTATACTTTCCTGTTTACTTAGCTTGTGTGTTTTAGGTACAGGCGTATTGTCAGGCTGTGGACAGTCAGATGTACGCTCTGATGAAGTTGCGCTAAATTACGAAGAATATGATAGTGGTGTAGCTGATTTTAATGAAGAAACAGCACTCGGAGAACTGGTAACAATATCAGGCTGGCTAAATCCGGACTGTGTCAAAAACCTTATGGCGTATCTTGCCAAACAATTTCCAAATTGTAATTTCGATTATAGATATATATCAAAAGGAAGCTATGAGTATCTGATGGACTTACAGCTTTCTTCAAAGACGGCTTCAGATATAGTGATGCTTTCTCCCACTATGGCAAAAAAACACGCCAAAAACAGGTACATAGAAGATATTACAAATCTCTGTGATGATTTTGATGAAACCGGAAGAACGACCTTTATGTATGGAAACAGAATATATGCTGTTCCTTGTACGAGTGATTATGTGTGTGTTTTTTATAACAAAGAAATTCTTGAAAAGATTGGGAGAAGAGTACCGATTTCTTTTAATGAATTCCTGGATCTATGTGATTATGTTCAGGAAAATATGGGGATAAAACCCATGTCGGCCGGATTAAAAGATTCAGAAATGGTTGCCAATAGTGCAATGGCAATGCTTGGATCAAGCTTTTTTGCTACTGAAGAAGGTAAGAACTTTGGTAACAGAGTGGCTTATGGAAGAGCCAGATTCAAGGATGATATAAGACCTTATATGGGGAGATGGCAGGATTTATTAAATCACAAAGTATACACAAGAGAAATGTGTATTATGGACGATACGGCTGCAATTTCTGAATTTGCTGCCGGTGACAGCCTTATGTATCAGGGAGTGCTTTATGATTATAACAGGATAAAAGAGGCAAATCCCGATATCAGGATGGGCACCATGGCGCTTTCTACAGAATTGCAAGGAAAAACAATTCTTATTGGAGGATGTAATAACGGATTTGGCTTAAATAAAAATGCCAAAAACAAAGATCTGGCGGTAAAGGTTCTTAAAGCTATAGCCAGCGAACAAGGACAGCGAGCACTTTGGGAAGATAGACAGGGCAGCCAGACATATCTCAAAGATGTACGTTTTGACAATCCTACAGAATTTGATTACATAAGACCGCTTACTACCACAAGCCATGTGATGATGCCCTGGACAGAGTGGGGAGCACATAGTAGTGAGATATATAAAGTGTTAGGACAGGAATTACAGAAGGTGGTTTTGGGAGATAGATCTATAGAGATTGCGTTTCAGGTTATAGATGATAAGGTCAGGCAGATTCTCACCGAGAATTAGAGTTACTGTAAACAGTGTCAACCAGAGGTATCCATATGAGCGCAGAAAAAGGGAGTAAATGGACATATAGTATAAAGAAACAGCTTAGAACTATTCTTGCAGTGCTCATCGTAGCGCCTATTATAGTGCTTGGCATTTATATGTATGTGGTTGCCAAAAATAATCTTATCCAGCAAACTCAGATTGCAATGCAGGGAAATGCTCAAGTAATAGCAAATGGACTTGAGAGTAATTGCAAAAGAGAGACCGATGTTATCAAGTTCTTTTCCTATGAGGAAAGTCTAAGGGTAGCGCTGGAGCACGCGGCAAGTAATCCATATGCCTTGACGGAAGAACTTAACAATAATATAGAGCCGACCATATGGTACTATCTGAGCAGTGATAATGGAATAGAGTCCATAATGCTGTACTCGGATCTCATCAGTACTGATCACATAGGAGACTTTTTGTCAGTTCCCAAAACTGACGATGAAAAGGTATGGTATGAAGAATGCCGAAATGAGTACAGTATCATGTGGGTTACAGATTCAGAGGGCGGAGTTTACGTTATAAAGGCCCTATTGGATTCTGGATCTTCTTCAAAACTTGTTGGCATGATTGTACTTAAGGTAAGAAATGAACAGTTCTTTTCCATGGTCAATCAGGCCAGCTATCTTGATAATGGAATTATCATAGGTAACAGTGAAAGAGGGCTTATATTACATAAGGCTATAGAAAATAAGGAGCTTGATTCGGAAATAGCTCAGGTTGCCTTTAGTGACCAGCTTGATACTGTTAATGGTGACTTTGTTACAACAAAGAAATACTTTCTTGCTTCTTCTAAACGTATAGAAAATGGATGGAATCTGTACTTCTATGTGGATAGAAGTGAAATAACCGCAGATGTAGTTTCATTGTTAGTATCTAATTCCATCATAGCAATCATATTGTTTATTCTGTCATACATTGTTGCTTCTCTTTATGCTAACCGGCTGAGCCTTAGAATCAAGAGCCTTAATGATATGTCGGCTCAGATTCAGCAGGGTAATTTTAATGTGACAAATAATGACAAATATAATGATGAAATCGGAGCTCTTTCTGAGGCCATGGTGGGAATGGCCGGACAGCTAAATGAAATGGTTCAGGAGATCAACAGGCGCAGCGAGCAGGATCTTCATATGAAAGATAACGATATTCACTACAGAGAATGGCTCTTTGACTTTGTTGTTGAAAAAAATAACGACATTCTGGTGGTGCTTGATAATGATACCTATACGCCAAGCTTTATTACTTCAAATATTGAGGAAGTTCTTGGAATTCCTTTACAGGAGGTTAAAGAGGATATCAGGAAGCTTGAAGAAGCCCATATTAAATCAGGAGAAGACATTCCTACTATTGAAAAGGCGCTGGAATATTGCAGACAGAAGGGTGAAGCTGCTGTAATAGATGAGCTTAAGTTCACGAATATTAAGACCGGCGATAACATGTATTACCGTGGTGTAATGGTATGTACCATAGATGATGGCGGAAAACGTACTGCCATAGCGCTTTATGACAGAACCCAGGAGATAAAGAGAAATCATCAGCTTCAGGAGGCTCTTAATGCGGCTGAGACTGCCAATAAGGCTAAGACTAGCTTCTTGGCGAACATGTCTCATGATTTCAGGACGCCGATGAATGCGATAACAGGTTTCAATCTACTTATTGATAAGCATGCAGAGGAACCTGACAAGGTAAAAGAGTATACACACAAGATAAGTCTTGCTTCACACAATCTTTTGTCACTTCTTAATGATGTACTTGATATGAGTAAGATTGAAAGCGGCAAGACAACGCTTGATATAAAGGAAATGGCGATAGGTCTTTTGCTGGAGGAAATTAATTCAGTAATAAGCTTCCAGGCAAAGGCCAAGAATCAGGAATATATACTGACCGTTGGAGAAATGGAACATGAGATTTTCATGGGCGATAAGCAGAGAATTAATGAAATACTCATGAATATCCTTGGAAATGCGGTTAAGTATACGCCGGAAGGCGGAAAGATTGAGTTTAATATAAGTGAATCATCATCTTCTTCAGAAGGATTCCAGAATGTTACCTTTGTAGTAAAGGACAACGGAATCGGAATGAAGCCTGAGTATAAGGATAAGATATTTGATGCATTCTCAAGAGAAGAGAAGGGTGCCACCAAGACTATTCAGGGAACCGGACTGGGAATGGCAATTACCAAGAGTCTCGTAGAACTTATGGGAGGTACAATAAGAGTTGAGTCTGAGGAAGGAAAGGGAAGTACCTTCATAGTTAACCTTAGACTTAAGGCTGTGGAATCAGGAGACGTAGACTTCTGGAAGGCGCATGGTATAAATTCGATGCTGGTAGTAAATGGCGATATGGAGGAGGACGCCAAGCACAGGGTTGGCTATGCTAATGAAACAATCAGTGCAGACTGTGCATATAACGGACTGGATGCTATCAAGATGGTCAACGAGATGCTTTCAGAAAATAAACATTATGATCTTATCCTGATTGATGAAACCATAGATGACATCTCTGTTCCGGATCTTATCAAGGAAATAAGAGGAAAAGATGGACGAAATAATAGCCTCATTATAGCTGTAACCGAGAACTATGAGCAGAATGCAGATAAGATCAAGGAAGCAGGCGGTAATGAAGTTATCCAAAAGCCTGTTTTCGTGGTTAATCTTAAGCAGGCGATTGAAGAGATAACACAGAGGAGCCAGGTAGTAGAAGAAGTCAAGAATCCTCTTGAGGGTATGAAATTCCTGGCAGCTGAAGATAATGATATCAATGCTGATATTCTTATAGAACTTATGGATATGGAGGGCGCTACTGTAACAAGAGGCTGCAATGGACAGGAAGTTGTCGAAATGTTCAAGAATGCTCAAGAGGGTGATTATGACATGATCCTTATGGACATTCAGATGCCTGTAATGAACGGTTACGAGGCGGCAGCAGCCATAAGAGCCCTTGGAACGGACTGGTCTCAGCGAATCCCTATTATCGCTATGACAGCAAATGCGTATGCAGACGATGTCCAACAGGCGTTTGATGCAGGAATGAACGCACATGTTACCAAACCAATTGATATCAGGATAGTTGAAAAGACTATTTTAGAGTTTAAAGAAAACTAGGAAAAAGATTGGAGGAAGAATCGTGAACGGAACGAAGAAGATAACGGAAGGAATATATTGGATTGGTGGAAGTGATAGAAGGTTGGAGAGATTTGAAAATCTTTTCCCGATACCGGAAGGTGTTTCCTACAACAGCTATTTTATTGATGATGAGAAGACTGCGATTTTTGACACCGCAGATATCAGTGTATCAGATCAGTTCATGGAAAATGTAATGGCTTGCCTTGATGGGAAAAAGTTAGACTACCTCGTAGTCCTGCACATGGAACCAGATCATTGCTCTCTTATTAGCGCCCTTGTGGGAGTCTTCCCGGATGTTACTGTGGTTGGAAATGCCAAGACTTTTACCATAATGGAACAGTTTTTCCCTGAGGCAAAAGGCTTTAATAAGCTTGAAGTAAAGGAAGGAGATACTCTTTCTACAGGAGCACACAATTTCAAGTTTATTACTGCGCCGATGGTTCACTGGCCTGAGGTGCTGATGGCTTATGACGAGAAGACGAAAGCTCTTTTTAGCGCAGATGCATTTGGAACCTTCGGGGCTCTTGATGGAAGAATTTTTGCAGATGAATATGACTATGAAAAGGACTTCCTTGATTCATCAAGACGCTATTATGCTAATATTGTCGGAAAATACGGGATGCAGGTGCAGGCAGTTCTTAAAAAGGCAGCAGGTCTTGATATTCAGATGCTGTTGTCCCTTCATGGACCGGTTTGGAGAAAGGATATTGCATGGCTTTTGGAGAAATATCAAAAGTGGAGCACCTATGAACCGGAGACAGATGACGTACTTCTTGTATATGGAAGTCTTTATGGACATACCAAGAGTGCTGCTGATGCCGTTGCATCAATGCTTTGCGAAAAGTCAGATAAAAAGGTAAAGGTATGCGATGTTTCGGGAACCGATGTTTCTTATCTTATCGGTGAGGTATGGCGCTGCAAAAAGATAGTTCTTATGTGCCCTACCTACAATAATGGTATTTATCCTCCAATGGAGAGCTTCCTGCACGATATGGCTGCGCTTGGGGTACAGAACAGGATTTTTGCTCTGGCACAGAATGGAACCTGGGCTCCTGTAACTGTAAAACTTATGACAGAGAAGCTTTCTTTACTTAAAAACGTGACAATTATCGAAGAGAGTCTTACAATAAAAAGTGCAGTTCATAAAACTGATACAGAAAGCCTTGAGATATTTGCTGATGCAATTGCCAGGGCTTAAGTCCTTATGAGTTTTGGAGGTAAAGTGTGAAAAAGAAGATTAGTTTAATGAAAAAAGTGATGGTAGCTGTCTCTACGGCTGCTGCTGTCTTGTGCGGAGCACATCTTGCCGGGGCTGTTTCCGGTAATGCAGGAACAGTTGCATTGGCAGAAGGAAGGGCTGTTACAATTGACAGCTGTCTCATACAGGGAAAAGAAATAGTTGTAAATGTATCCTGTAAGAGCGTTCCTGGTTCTGATGACGGAAAATTTTATCTTTATGCTGATGAAGTTTACGAAGATGGTACTGTTGGAACTGTAGTAGCTTCCACAGAAAGTGGAAAGTCAGCTACATTTACATTCCCACTTAATTACAATTCAAGCGAGTCAAATCTTTCCAAGAAGTTTTTAGTGGCTGTAAAGAAAGGCGGCTCAATGAATCAGGTGAGTGATGAGCATTATATCACCAATCCTGAGAGCAATGCTTATCAGACCGCTGCCAGAAACGATCACGGAATAAAGGGTATTCTCCCAAATGATGCAGAGGCAAGTACATTCAAGGATCTTGGTGTTGCGCAGATGGTTTATAACCTCTACATGAGCGATATTGTCTGCGATGCGACTACTCCTGGTGCAATCCTCTTTAATTATGATGGTGTGGATTATTATTTCAGCCCAACAGGCATTGCCCAGTACGATGCTTTCGTTCAGTGGTGTGACATCAGTGGATTCCAGCTTACAATGACAATTCTTAATAACAAGACAGATAATCCTGCTGCTGCTGATCTTATTCACCCTCTTTCAAGAGATGCTCACGTATGTCCCGGCTATGCCATGAATACTAAGGAAGAGGGCGGAACCAAGCACCTTAAGGCAATAGCTGCTTTCCTTGCCATGAGATATTCAAGTGGTGCATATGGCACAGTTGATAACTGGGTAATCGGAAACGAAGTAAATGCAAGAACAGAATGGTATTACATGAGCTCTGATAACCTTGAGCTTAATGTAAATGAATATGTTAAGGCTTTCCGTATCTTCTACAACGAGATTAAGGCAGTTAACGCCAATGCTATCATTTACAATTCAATAGACCAGGAATGGCAGAGAAAATCCAATCCGGGCTGCTCTTTGTCCAAGGACTTCCTTGACAGATTTAACTACTACATGCTGAGAGAAGGTAATGTGGACTGGGGACTTTCATTCCATCCATATAATGCACCTTTGTATGATCCATATACATGGAAGCAGCAGGCTATTTACGTAACAAATAAGATTACTACTCCATATATTACAATGGAGAATATTTATCTTTTGACTGATTATATGTGCCAGTCCAAGTTCCTGAACCAGTATGGACAGGTAAGAAACATTTCTCTTTCAGAAATTGGATTTACATCTGATTATGGTGATGACTATCAGGCAGCATCAGTAGCATATGCATATACAATGGCTGCCAATAATCCATATATCAAGAGTTTTATCCTCTTTAGAGAGACCGATGATGCTCACGAGATGGAAAGCCATATCGCACAGGGCTTAAAGAGACTTGACGGCACCAAGAAGCCTGCGTATGATTACTACAAGGCTATGGGAACTGCTGAGCAGGAGACCTATAAGTCCAAGGCATCTGCTATAATTGGTGCAGATATTAATTCTTTGGTGGCGAATAGAACATTCCTCTCCAGAAACGGTTGGAATTTAAATGATTAATTCAAGAGAAAAAGAACTGGAAACACTTAACAGGATTACAAGCATGCAGAAAGATCTGCTTGGAAATCTCTATGGTGATTTCTTTTCACAGACAAGCAGTACATTGAATAAAACGGATAACGTTGTAAAGCCTGAAGTGAAGCCAAATACTCCAGGCAGCGTTGTAACAACTTCGGCTGATGATGCTATAAAAAATGCAAATGTTGCACTTGATGAGGCTAAAAACCTTATTGCTGCTGATTCCAATATCAGTAGTCCCAAGGAAGAAGAACCCAAGGAGCCTGAAGAGGATCCTATGGAGTCCCTCGATAAACTGATCGGTCTATCTACGATCAAGGATGATGTAAAAGAACTGGCTGCATTTGTTAAGGTGCAGAAGGCAAGGAAGGATCAGGGACTTAAGGCTGTTCCTGTTTCCCTTCATCTTGTTTTTACAGGAAATCCAGGAACCGGAAAGACTACAGTTGCCAGAATAATAGCCAGAATTTATAAGCAGATAGGTGTTCTCTCTAAGGGCCAGCTGGTTGAAGTAGACAGATCAGGACTTGTAGCAGGTTATGTTGGTCAGACAGCTATTAAGACTCAGGAACAGATCAAAAAGGCCATGGGCGGTGTTTTGTTCATTGATGAGGCTTACGCTCTTTCACAGAAAGATGATGCTTTCGGACAGGAAGCAATCGATACTATCCTCAAGGCTATGGAGGATAACAGAGATGATTTTGTAGTGATCGTAGCAGGATATACAGCTCCTATGAAGAAATTCATTGAGAGTAACCCGGGACTTAAGTCCAGATTCAACAAGTATATTGATTTCCCGGATTATAATATTGATGAACTTGAAGAAATCTTCTACATGAACTGTGACAAGTACGACTACAAAGTCGATGAAGATGTTAAGCATCAGGTCAGAGCGCTCATAACTGCCAAGAAGATTGAGAACATCGATAACTTTGCCAATGCCAGAGAAGTACGAAATCTCTTCGAGGAGATCATTACTAATCAGGCTAGAAGAATTTCCGGAATAGAGGATCCTTCTGAGGAAGATATGATGACAATCCTTAGAGAGGATTTGGAAGATTTATCTGTTTTGGCAGGAAATGATACGGCAGAAAAAGCGTCTGCTGAGGATGCTACTTCTGAAAACGAAGAGTCTGCTTCTTCTGAAAATGCCATGAATGATTGACATTTTCGCTAGAAAATAATACAATCTTTAATGTTGCTGATGCATGAAACATGCATCAGCAGCTTTATCTACATTATTTTAATTCGAGGCGTGGCTCAGTTTGGTAGAGCGCTGCGTTCGGGACGCAGAGGTCGCAAGTTCGAATCTTGTCGCCTCGACTTAGATTTTATCAGGGTTTGCAGTTTTGCAAACCCTCATTTTTTACCCCGAAATCTAACTTCAATCTAACTCACTCCGTTTATTCATAGTATTATTGATGAAATCTGTGCAAGTATAGCAGGAAGGCTAAGTTTTAATATTAGAGACGCTTCCTGTCTAGTTGTTAGTTTTTCGCCTTTTAGACGCGTCTCTGATTTTATCATATATTATGAAATTCTCTACAAAATATTAAATAAATATAAATGGCATGCATAATATTGAATTGTTTAAAACAGCTTGCTATTCTGAACTTATCAGCTTTATGAGGAGGTAACATATGCATAAAAAAATTCAGGCTATTTTATTTGCTGCATTGTTAGTTCTCGGATCAATCACCGGATGTGGAGTAAAAGACAATAGTGCTCCTGTTGCGTCTGATGAAGAAGTTTCCGAGGATGGTGCTCTTCCTTCCGGTGATGTCAGCCTTCGTGTCTGGGGCGCCGAGGAAGATGCAGAACTGGTTAACAGTATTATTAGTAGTTTCATGTCAAAATATCAGGGGCAGGCGAATTTTAAGATCACCTTTGAGCCCCATAGTGAAGCAAACTGTAAAGACGACGTTTTAAGTGATGTATTAAATGCTCCCGATGTCTTTACTTTTGCTGATGATCAGCTGATGGCACTCGTTGCTTCCGGCGTTCTTAAAAAGGTAAGCAATGATTCTGAAATCTCAAGTCGTAATCTTGGAGCCGCAAGTGATGCTGCTTCTGTAAATGGCACGCTTTACGCATACCCTCTCACCGCAGACAACGGATATTTCCTATTTTACAATCAAAAATACTTAAGTGAAGAGGATGTCCAGACCATGGATGGGCTTCTTGCTGCAGCATCAAAATGCGGTAAGCAGGTATTCATGGAGATGACCTCCGGATGGTATATGTATTCATTCTTTGGAAATACAGATATGGAAATTGGACTAAATGATGATGGCATCTCTACCTTCTGTAACTGGAATGCAAAATACACAAACATTAAAGGTGTCGATGTTGCTGAAGCAATGCTGAAAATCGGTACAAATCCTGCCTTTTCGACAACCAGTAATGATGGTTTTGTTGCAGGTGCAGCCGATGGTACTTTCGTTGCGGGTGTCAGCGGTATCTGGGATGAGAATGGAATAAAGGAGGCTTGGGGCGATGATTACGCTGCTGTCAAGCTCCCGACTTATACTGTTGCAGGCCAGCAGCTCCAGATGTCCAGCTATGCAGGCTATAAGCTGGTAGGAGTTAACTCCTACTCTCCAAACGCTGCATGGGCAGCTGTTTTCGCAGATTGGATGACTAATGAGGAAAACCAGACACTCAGATTTACAATGAGAGGTCAGGGGCCTTCAAATACGAATGCTGCAGGTTCAGGCGATATTGCACAATCCAAAGCACTTAAGGCACTACAGCAGCAGGCTGAATTTTCAAGTCTGCAACGTGTTGGTGGAACCTATTGGGATGCCGCAACCACATTTGGAACTGCCATGGCAGAAGGTAATCCCTCCGGCAAAAGCCTTCAGGCGCTTCTAAACGAGATGGTAACCGGTATTACAGGAGAAGAAACCACTGGTGATCCGGAAGGTGCAGAAGTTGTTGAAGAAGCTGCTGAAGAAGTAGTTGATGAAGCTACGGAAGAGACCTCTGAGGAAGCTGTTGAAGAAATGACTGAAGAGGCTGCTGAAGAGGTAGTTGATGAAGCTACGGAAGATGCTACTGAAGAATCCACTACCACAGATGCTGACGCATCTGCTTCAAACTAAGGAGGTGGGATTATGAAGAAAAAAAGCAGTATTCGCGTAATGATCATGGTTCCTGTACTCCTTCTTGGATTGGTATCCATTCTGTCAAATGTAATGGCTGTTGTTAATCTTCGAAAGGTTAATCAGACGGCTTCCATTATTGCAGATGACTACCTGACTGCAATTACAGAGCTGGATACAATCGGACAGACATCCAAGGATGTGCACACCTTAGCGCTCTCTCATATCGTAGCTACAGATTTTGAAACGATGACCTCCATCATTACAGAAATAGAAAACGAAGAAGCTGTACTTGATGAATATATTGCTGATTATCAGAAATATGTCACCAGTGACTCCACATCAATCTATGAGAAGCTGGTATCCGATTATCAGAGTTTTAAAGATTCTGTTAAAATCCTGCTTGCGCAAAGCGCAAATCAGAAAACAAAGGATGCCTACGAGACAGCCAATGGACTTGTAGCTTATAATTCAAAACAATTGAACACAGATATTAACGATATTATCGCTTCATTCCAGGCCAACGCCTCATCAGAGAGAGAATTGCTTAATTCCGGCTTCTCAATGGCTATGATTTCAAGTGTAGTTGTAATTATTATAAGCGTTATCGCCGTTATTATTGCTATTTTCATGGTATCCAGACATGTTATCCGTCCAGTTATCAGAGCTGCAGCGGAACTTAGAGATATCATCGATGGAATTAACAGGCGCGAGGGCGATCTTACCAAGAGAGTTACAGTAGAATCGGATGATGAGATTGGCGCTTTAAGCCAGGGTATCAATGCATTTATTGAACTTCTGCAGAATATCTTTGTAATCATTACAGATAACTCTGAAGCTATGGATAAGGTTGTCAGCGACGTTTTAGGAAGTGTTCAGACCTCCAACAGCAGTGCTTCCGACCTTTCCGCTCTCACAGAGGAGCTATCTGCTACCATGCAGGAGGTAGCCAATAGTGCCGGTGCAATAAACAGCAACACTGAATCTGTCAGAGTTGAAGTTGACCAGATGGCTGAAAAGAGCCGTGAAATCAATGAATACTCCAAGACTATGAAAGACCACGCTGATACCATGGAGCAAAATGCCAGAGCCAACATGGATGAGACAAACGCAAAGGTTGAACAGATTCTATCTGCTTTGAATCAGGCTATTACAGACAGTCAGAGCGTAGATCAGGTTAACTCCCTGACAGATGACATTATGAATATCGCCAGCCAGACCAACCTGTTGTCTCTTAACGCTTCAATCGAAGCTGCACGTGCCGGAGAAGCAGGAAAAGGCTTTGCCGTTGTTGCAGGAGAAATCGGTGCTCTTGCTGAAAACAGCCGTCAGACTGCAGGAAACATCCAGCAGATCAACTCAGTCGTTGTTAATGCAGTTCATAACCTCTCTGACAATGCTAATGACCTTGTTAATTACTTGCAGAACTCTATTCTTCCCGAGTTTGAAAGATTCGTAGAGGATGGAGAAAAATACAGAGAAAATGCCAATTACATTGAATCTGTAATGGCTGATTTCACTAATAAGACTGAAGGTTTCAAGGAAACCTTTGATGAGATAGCTGAATCCATAAGCAGCATCACTACTGCTATTGACGAAGGTGTACGCGGTGTTTCCTCCGCAGCCGAGAGTACTCAGACCCTTGTAAGCGACATGGATACTATTACAAAGAGAATGGATGAAAACCAGCGTATTGCTGGTGAGCTGGATGATGAAACAGCAATCTTCACTAAGATTTAATGTAAATAAAACGAAGGCGGACAAATGCTGGGGCGTTCAACCAACCAAACGTTCCTACCATTAATGTTGTGGTTGATATGGTTGCCCCCCAGCGAAGGATTGCTATAACTGTGCACTATAACTATGATGAATACCTAAATCTTCAGGTTGATGAAAAACCAACAGCTGAGGAATGGCAGAGAGCAGAAACAGATGAGCATTTCTTTATCAGTGATGGGAGTGATGAACGATACACCTCATATGTGAGTGGAGTGGATTTTGAAATAGATGGCATTGCCTATATAATGATAGGTTTTGACGTTGATATGACAGCTGATGAGCTTTTCGAAATGGCTGAGGAAATCATCACTGCAAGGTAAGAATTGATTAAAGGGCATTCCTCAATGGGAGTGCTCAAGCGGGTTGAGAAATTCTCAGACCCGCTTTTTTCATCGTTATACTATCCTTTTCAATTAGTTGGCTTCTGCCGACGTTTTCTTCTGTCTATGCCGCTCTGGAGGTAGTAATTATCTTTTGCTTCATACATTCGTCTGTCCGAAATGCGCTCCAGTTCATCGATGGTAGCATCAGGAAATTCGTTGTGGCTGGCACAGCCAATAGAAATGGAGAGACTGTCGGAGTATTCGCCTTTCCATATTGAAGATTTGGATTTGATCACTTCACAAATTTCCCTGTAGTCATCAATGTGAAGGATTGCTATGAACTCATCGCCACCGGTACGATAAACCTTTCCAAGATCGCCGATAGCTTCCGAAAGGCAATCAGCAGCACCTTTTATAAGTTCATCGCCTGCAGCATGGCCCTTTGTGTCATTGGTATTCTTAAGGCCGTTAACATCGGCAGACAAAAGCGTGAAGGTGTCATCGAGGCCTGTGTCTCTGTAGAGCATGATATCATCATCGTAACTACGTCTGTTGAACAAATGAGTGAGTTCATCAGTCATTGCGATTCGAATCAGCTGGGCTTCTTTTCTCTTATCACGTTCAATGTTTTGAACAGTAAAAATAACTTTTACAGGAATTCCGTCTTCATTGGTTTCTACAGTAATATATTGAGCCCTGAACCATCCGGTGGAGATATTTATAAATTCACCATAGATGGATTTTTTGTCTAGAAGACGTTCTCTAAGAGTCTTAAGATCCGTAAAGCTGAGGAAATTATCGAGCTGTTCAGGCGCAATCTGATCCTTTATATTCATAACCATGCTGGTATGGTCACATTTATCGATGTTAAGTGTTTTCATAAGGTGGGCATTATCGGTGATCGGCATTTCTGTCATGGATCTGAAGTCCAAAAGATTAACCTTGTCATAAATACCGGCCATAGATGCCAAAGTATCAACTGAGGATTGAAGCATACCTTCTCGATTTTTAAGAGTGGCATAGTTGTTATATATTTCTTTTGAATAGCGATGGAAGGTCCTGACAATGCTTAATCCGGCAATTGTCATTATAAGAGTTTCGATAGTATATCCCCATACAACATTGCCAAAATATTCCGGAGCAGTTAGAAAATCAGCGCGATGGAGAGCATAATATGGAGCCGTTATCCAGGTGATAACCACCATCACTATGTAATTTATCGTCACGGAAACGAAGTAAACACGATAGCTACAAAAGAGAAGACTAAGAACAGGAACAAGAAACCAGGTCAGACGTAGATATACATTTGAAATAGCCATGTACGCCAAGAGAAGGTCAAGTACGAATAAAGAGTAAACACTTGTTAGATCTGATTCGGGAAAGCGTCGTACCAGAATAAAATGACTAAACGCCAGGATGATAACAAATAGTGAAAGCAATATGCATGTGGAATAGGAGACGTCCTTAAAGACACCGAAAAATACACCCAGAGCAAGAGCCGGCCCTGTTAAAGCACACAGCCAAAGAGCAACATTCAAATATCCGTTAGTCTTTGTCTTGTTTTCAGCCAAAAGACTATCGTAATCTAAAAACGAGGTAACGGTTTGCTGAGAATTTTTGAATGTTTTATACATATCCTTTCTTGCCTCATATTGCAACAATCAAAGAATCTTGTGCTCTACCAACAATTTTATCATGTACACTCAGTAACACAAATAGTTATTAGGAAATCAAATATTAAAAATTTATAATTGACAGTTGTAGCTAATATGAGAATAATAAAAATATATATTTTACAACTTTAATGTGTTAACGCAAGAAGGAGAAATCTTATGTTTATTGACAGCTTTTGGTCTTTACTTCCGCCTATTATAGCTATTGCACTGGCACTTATTACGAAAGAGGTGTATTCTTCACTGTTTATCGGTATTGTTGTTGGAGGGGTGCTTTATTCAGGCTTCAGTTTCACAGGAACAATTGAACATGTTTTTGTTGATGGCATGATTGCTCAGTTATCAGACTCTTGGAATGTTGGAATCCTGATATTCCTTGTTGTTCTTGGAACAATGGTTATGTTAATGAACAGAGCGGGTGGCTCAGCTGCTTTTGGAAAATGGGCGGTAACCCATGTAAAAACAAAAGTTGGAGCTCAGATAGCCACTATCATTCTCGGAATGCTTATCTTTATAGATGATTATTTCAACTGTCTGACTGTTGGATCAGTTATGCGTCCGTTAACTGATAAGCATAAGATATCAAGAGAAAAACTTGCGTATCTTATTGATGCTACAGCAGCACCTGTGTGTATCATAGCACCAATTTCTTCATGGGCTGCAGCAGTAACGGGCTTTGTGGATGGAGTTAATGGTCTTACACTGTTTGTTCGTGCGATTCCTTATAATTTCTATGCACTTCTTACGATAGTTATGATGCTGGGTCTCACATGTATGAAGTTCGACTATGGTCCAATGAAGCAGGCAGAAGAGCATAGCAAGATAAAAGAGCTCAAGGTCTCAAGAGATGATAATGGAGGACTTTTGGGAGCGGTCGATCAGCCGGCACCTCCTGTTTCAGTAAAAGGAAAGGTTATCCATTTGGTATTTCCAATAGTAGCACTTATTGTTTGCTGCGTAATTGGAATGATTTATACCGGAGGTTTCTTTGATGGAGCAGGATTTGTTGATGCATTTTCTGCTTCTGACGCTTCAGTTGGATTGGTATATGGATCTGTAGCTGCGCTGATTATTACAGTAATCTTTTTCCTGGCAACAGGAGTTCTTGGCTTTAATGAATGCATGAATGCAATTCCTGAAGGTTTTAAGAGTATGGTCCCTGCTATCTTGGTTCTGACCTTTGCATGGACATTGAAAGCCATGACCGATTCTCTTGGGGCAGCAACTTATGTGGCGGGTATCTTTGAGAACCTTACCGACAATGCGGCAATAATGAGCTTTATCCCTGCTGTGGTATTTGTTATAGGAACATTCCTTGCCTTTGCCACAGGTACTTCCTGGGGAACATTTGGTATTCTTATTCCGATAGTAGTAAATGTTTTTGGATCAAATATGGGAAATGAATTGATGATCATTTCAATTTCAGCATGTATGGCAGGAGCTGTATGCGGAGACCATTGTTCACCAATCTCTGATACAACTATCATGGCCAGTGCAGGAGCTCAGTGTGATCATATTAAGCACGTATCCACACAGCTTCCGTACGCGATGACTGCAGCAGCAATTTCCTTTGTGGCATATATTATTTCAGGTTTCGTCAGAAGCTGGTTTATATGTCTTCCAATTGGTATTGTGCTTATGCTTGTAGCACTCTTTGGATTAAAAAAGGGCTTAGTCAAAGGCTGGAACTAATGATAATAGAGTAAAAAATGATAGACAAACACCTCAGAGTCAAATTGATTCTGAGGTGTTTTTTAAGCCATTTCTATATGCAATCTGGTATTGTAGGCAATTTGTAATTGTACAGCTTTTATTCTGAGATTTTTACCAAAAGAGCTTCTGCAGAAAAGTCTGTGTGGGCATCACCATATTTATCTATTACTTCATAATCTGAAAGCTTTATTTTTTTGTCAGAAATATAATCCGTAAGGGATACAGAGCTTTCAAATCTGTGGTATACCAAAAGAGCTCTGTCCTTAAAACGCCTTACAACAAGCTGTCCGCCGATCGGATCATTATAGCTTTCCGTTTCTGCAGTCAGGAGAGTGGTTTTGCCATCTTTGATGATATCTGAAACCTTGTGGTAGAAAGATATTCCGTCATCCAATAACTTCCACTGATGCTCATTTAGATCATATACATCACCGGATAGTCCCATTCTTCCAAGGAAGGTAGCGCATATTGAGTACCAGATTCTCTCATCACTATCATCTTTTCTCATAACAGCCCATATCTGGCTCTGAGATGGTTTTATTACTCTGTGCATATTGGCGGCTATGATTGGAAGTGATGCGCATTCGTGGGCGTCAGAAAAACTCGCCATCGAAGCCAGCTCCATAAATGAAGGCTCAAGCCTGTGCCCGCCACTTGAGCAATTCTCGATTACAAGGTTTGGTATTTCTTGTTTCATCTTTTTAAAGAAACGCTGCGTAGCAAGAACCTTCTGATGAAGATTTTCACCCATTCCTTCCGGGCCATCGCAGCCCATGCCCATTGTTTCGTTGTAATCAATCTTTATGTAGCCGAAGTCGTTTTCCTTCAGATTATCAATAACATACTTTGTTAGGTGCGCATCTACCCATGGGTTCTCCATGTCCAGGAAATGCACATTTCCAACTGTAAGGGGCACACCGTCTTTTTTCACAAGATGATCTGTTTCATAAAAAGAAGGCGCTTCCTGAGAAGTGTTCTCAAGTTCAAACCAGATTCCAGGAATCATTCCTTTGTCTTTGATGTAGTCAGTCAGCTCTTTTAGCCCATTAGGGAAACGCTTTTTGTTGATGGTCCAATCGCCTCGATAATCCCACCAGTTTCCGCAGTCGGCATACCAACCGGAATCCATGACCAGGTATTTGATGCCTTTTCCTTCAATTTTGTCTGCCAGCTTTTTGAGATTGTCTATGGTTGGATTTCCCCAGGTTGCGCAGTATTCATTAAATATAATGCCCATATCTAAGTCAACAGGGCTGATATCAGGATTCTGAGCCTTTACCAGTTTGTCGCATACATCCTCCAGGGATGAACCGGTAGCCACAAGAGCCTTGGGAGCGATGTATTTCTCTCCGGGCTTTAGAGATTTGGTCCAGTGTCCGTAGTCTCTGTCAGCAAGACCTCCGGAAATGGTGATTGTATCTCCCTCTTTTACAAGAAGTTCAATTTGCCAGGATGCTGGAGCGTATAACGCAACTGCGGTAAATTCCTGTGTTTCTGAATTTTCTACAGCAACAAATGGAAAGTACTGTCTTACCGGCATAGAACCAAGATTTCCAAACTTTAGGACTCTATATCCGTGATTACTCCAGGAATGTTCAAGGTTAAGGCTTTTGACAGTATCAATCTGATGCTTGCCTTCAGCGCTCCAAAAAGATAATAGCCTGTGAATTTTGTCAGCTTTTATTTTTTTCAAAAGAACTGATGTCAGCATTTCCATTGTGACAGCTTTTGTGCCCTTGTTCTCAATTGTGGTTACAACTTCCGTTGCGTCGTACAGAGAGCTTTTTTTATGTGATACGCTCAGTTCGATTGCGTCTGTATTTCTGTAAAGTGTTTCATCTTCTGTATCGTTTATCAGCTCAAAACCGGACATTGTCCCGCTTCCAAGCATAGTCAGACCACAGGTGTAATTATCACCATAGGAATCACCTATGAATTTTACTTCTGCTAATGATTTCATTACCAGCCTCCGTTTTTTCTTTAAGACATTGCTTATAAAGATTATTATAATATATGTGTGTATAGATTTTGAGCTTTTCAGATCCAAATACGGAGAACTGATGAAGACTGATGATCTTTATCTTGGTTATTATCTTCATCTTGTTCAGGATATATGTTACAGACATTTTGTTTATGACAAATATAAGTGGAATCCCATGATTCCGGGGAATGTTGAGAAGCTTCATAAGGACTATTCAATAATAAAAATTTATGTAGCTACAAGGTAGTGGCCTTCCTGAGAGTGTGGAAGCTGTTCCGGACAGCTGCTTTCAAATAGCTCATGCAGCTAATATAGGCGATGTATTCAAGACAAAAGCTAGTGCTGAATCCGCAGTTATGTTTAACTGCACTGCGGGAAAAGACAGAACAGGCGTAATATCTGCACTTATACTGTGGCTTTGTGGTGTTAGAAAAAGCGATATTGTTTATGACTACATGAGAACAAAAGAGAATGATAAGAAGCGCTTTGAACAGATTCATCAGAATTTCCCTGAGTTGGATATGAATATCGTTATTCCCAATGAGAACAACATGACCAAGTTCATGGAAATGATAGAAGAAAGTCATGGAAGTGTTCAGGAGTATTTTTCTTCTATAGGGATTACTTCTGAGGTACAGCAAAGGCTTTGCGAGAAATTGTGCCATGCTTAAATTTTAATCGTAATTACAATAAAGACTACTTCAAGACCACTTGTTTAGGTAATGATATAGAAAAACCTCCGAATCGGCTAATTGATTCGGAGGTTTTTAAGCAATAAAAAAGAGCGATAGACGGGGCTCGAAGTAAACGCCCATTTTGAAAGCCGCATGGAAAGGAGGTTTTCGACACTCTCCTCTTCAAAAAAGACCACTTCAAGACCACTTCTCATATTGAGAACTCTAAAAAAGACCACTTCAAAGACCACATGTTTTCACTTCTATGAAGTGGCTTGTAAAAGGCTGGAGTGATATTTTATAATACAGTTAGAAGTAACAACCGATATACGTATTGAGGAGGTGAGCAATATGACAGCTACAGCTGAAACACTCCGCAAACTGGATTCACTTAATGAACAAGACTTTAACATGATCGTAAGTCTGATTGATAGACTGAGCGTATCACAGGATACTAATAATGATCTCGAGACATTCAGACAGATTAGAAAGAGGACATCTCAAAATCCAATGACAGAGGACGAAGTCGAGGCAGAGGTTGCTGAAGCTAGGAAGGAGCTTTATGCAACAAATCGTAATTGATACTAATATACTTGTTAATGCCTTGAAATCCCAAAATGATGGTGCCAAATCGGTTATGCTTTTGGAAGATGTTTTCAGAGGAAAGTATGAAATTGGTTTGTCATCTGAGATAGTAAGGGA
This sequence comes from uncultured Butyrivibrio sp., assembly GCF_947169445.1. Taxonomy (GTDB): domain Bacteria; phylum Bacillota; class Clostridia; order Lachnospirales; family Lachnospiraceae; genus Butyrivibrio. The sequence goes on from NZ_CAMVPU010000002.1 coordinate 151,336, forward strand.
ATACCGGGATGTTTTGCACAGACCGCATTTGAATATCAATCCTGAAGATGCAGATGCTGTAATAGCTCTTGTTGAGAAGCATGGCTATTATATTGAACCAAGGCCATCAACAAATGATTACGTGGAAATGCGCGATGAAAAGGATAGGGTATTCTTTGATGTGGCAAAATGCCTTAATGCTAAGCTTATAACTCGTAATTATAAAGATTATCCAGTACATGAACTTGTAACTCTGATTGATGAATTGTACTAATAATATTGGACAAAAGAGAATATGCAAACCGTAGAATTACAGCCCATTATGCCGGACTGAATCCTACGGTTTTTTATTTATTTATAAGGTTACTATCTTTTTTGGGGGCAACATCGTTATACATATTATAAGGATCTGATTGGAGGAGATGAAATGGATTCAGATTTGATTTTTATCCATAGAATTAGAGCTGGGGATGAAGCGGCTATTGAGGCGTTTGTAAGGAAGTATTACGCAAAGGTTCTTTCGTATTGTGTGTATCGCCTTCAGGATGTTCAGCAAGCAGAGGATTTGACACAGGAAACTTTTTATAGGTTTTTCAGGGCTTTCGAGACATATAACCATAGAGGAAAGCTTGTGAATTATCTTTATTCAATAGCAGGCAATCTATGTAGAGACTATTGGAAGGTTGAACAAAAAATACAAAAGGTAGAACTGGCAGAAACAATTAAGAATACGCCAGTTGAGTGTGATGTTACTGAAAAAATGGATATTGAAGCAGCAGTGATGGAACTACCAAAGGAAATAAGGGAAGTCATCTGGATGCATTTTTTCCTTGAAATGAAACTAGTAGAAATATCTGAGGCTGAAGGTATAAGCCTTCCATTAGTAAAATACCGCTTGAAACGAGGACGTTCTTTGCTTAAAGGTATCCTTGGTAAGGAGGATCTATGAATCTGGATAAGATGTTATGTTCACATGCTAATAATACAGTAATCCCCAGGGAAGAGGCTGTTTTATCTACTATAAAAGCGGCAAAAGATGCATATTGGGATGAAGAATCCTCAAGATGTATATCCTGGATGGAATTTATGTACCAACAGTTGTTCTATATTAGAAAAACATGGTGGTTAATACAATTTGGTGTGCTATTTGCTATATGGATTCTCCTTAAGGTTTCAGGAAGTGGTCCTTATTCAGAAAGATGCATGGGAATTCTAGCGCCTATATTTATAATTCTGGTACTGCCGGAGCTTTGGAAAAATGTCAGTGACAGATCAATTGAAATAGAAGGAGCGTCCTATTATTCATTTCAAAAGATAATGGCAGCCCGAATGATAGTGTTCGGGTTAGTAGATCTTATGATGTTAACTATATTTGTAATTGTAAGCGTATCTTCTACCGAAGTGCTAATGACGGATCTTATAGTTCAGTTTCTGTTGCCTATGCTGATTACATCATGTATTTGCTTCAGGGCATTTTCTGGAAGGCTTTTGAGAGGAATTGTGCCGTCAATTACAGTAAGTCTTTTATGGATGACAATATGGCTATTTATTGTTTTGAGAGAAGATGTTTTTACTCGTGTATCTGGTTTTGCTTGGGGATTATTGTTGGTAATGTCGGTTTCTTACCTCTGTTACTGCATATACAGAATCATGAAAGATTCTGGGAGAATTCAGGCTTACTACTTTATGGGGGAAATGTGATATGGAACTTGTAATATCAGGTGTTGAAAAGGATTATAGCGGATTTAAAGCGGTAGACAATGTCAACCTTGAAATGAATAATGGAGTGTATGGTCTTCTGGGGGTAAATGGAGCAGGAAAGACTACACTTATGAGGATGATCTGCACACTAATACATCCAACAAAAGGTAAAATCTTCTGTGATGGAAAAGATATTTTTGAAATGGATGGAGAATACAGAAAGCTGCTGGGGTATCTTCCACAAGAATTTGGGTTTTATCCTGACTTTTCAGTATTTGACTATCTGAGGTATATTGCCTCAATCAAGGGCCTGTCATCTGCACTTGTAAGAAAGCGTATAAATGATGTTTTGCAGCAGGTTGGAATGGAAAAAAGCAAAAACAAAAAAATGAAAAAGCTTTCTGGTGGAATGAAGAGAAGAGTCGGCATTGCTCAAGCTATGCTAAATGATCCTAAGATTTTAGTTTTGGACGAACCTACAGCAGGACTTGATCCAAATGAGAGGATACGATTTAGAAACTTAATAAGTAAACTGTCACAGGACAGATTGGTTCTTCTTTCAACGCATATCGTTTTAGATATTGAAAGCGTGGCAAGTCAGATTTTTTTCATGAGAGATGGCAGAATTGAATTATCGGGAACGACAGATGAATTGCTTGAGGCTACCCCGGCAAAGGCGTGGGAATGTACGCTGCCAACACGTGAAGCTGATAAAATACAAAATCGTTTTTGTGTTTCCAATCGCAGAGTAATACGTGGCGGAGTGGAATTACGCATAGTTTCGGAAGAAAGACCTTGCCCAGAGGTTCGTGAAGAAATAATGACTTTGGAAGATCTGTTCCTATATGAATTTGGAGAGAAAGCAGGTGACATAGATGGTTAGATTTGAGATTAAGAAAATCTTTTCAAGAGCCGGAGGTAAGCTTGCTCTTCTGCTTCTTTTTATAATATTGGTAATAGTTAGTGTTTTTGCTGTTAGATATGTGGATTACACAGATGAAAATGGAAATAATACTTATGGGTTTCAAGCCGTAAGATTGCTAAGAGATCGAAAAAGTGAATGGAGCGGATATCTTACAGAAGATGTATTTGCTACAGTCATAAAAGAAAATGCAGCCATTGAAGCTACTCCCGAAGCAAGGTCTAAGGATTTCCACGATAATAATAAAGCGTATGCAAAGAAGCAAGGTTTTTCTGACATACGTGATATTATTAACAGTTCCCTCAGTTCTTTTAGGGAATACAATTACTATTTGATTGACGGTGCAAGCGTAGATGATTCTAAATATGTGTATCAGAGAAGAATTTCGACTCTTCGGGAGTGGCTTAATTCGGATGAAGCTAAAGACAGATATTCTGCCGATCAAAAAGCATTTTTTCTGGAAAAATATCAAGAGTTGGATACTCCTTTATACTACGAAGATGCAGATGGATGGAAAGCTTTGCTGGAATATTCGCAGACAATTATAATGTTGACAATGTTAATCTTAAGCTTTCTTGTGTGTGGCATTTTTTCGGGAGAATATCAACTAAAGGCTGATGCAGTATTCTTTTCCACTGCTGAGGGCAGAAGAAAAGGAATCAGAGCCAAAATACTGGCAGGCCTTGTAATGATAACCATAGTATATTGGGGAATGGTAATTATATACTCGTTAGTAGTATTAGGCATTTTAGGTACAAGTGGTTGGAACTGTCCTATACAAACTAGCCTATATGGCTGGAAGAGCCTTTATAACATTACCTTTTTTGAGGACTATTTATTTACAATCATAGGTGGATATATTGGTAATCTGGCTATTCTGTTTGCAGAAATGTTATTGTCAGTAATCACCAGATCTGCTGTTATTTCAATCACGTTTCCGTTTGTAATACTGTTTCTGCCATCATTTGTTGGGGGGATTGATAGTCTTTCAGAATTTCTAGGGCTTTTTCCAGATCAATTATTGCAGATAGGAGTGGCAGTCAGACTATTTAATACATATGAAATTGGAAGTAAGGTTTTTGGCGCATTGCCAATCTTGTTTATCTCATACCCTATAATTATATGTCTTATGATACCTATTATTTATCAGATATATCGTAAATCAGAAATAAGATAAGTTATACACAAAAACGTCATCATATCTAATTTAGAGAGATATGATGGCGTTCATTTTTTTTGAGTTATTTCTTCTTCCCTCTTCCTTTAGAAGGCTGCCTGATAAGAGGATTACGAGAAGCTTTTGTGACGATGTTCATTAAGGTTCTTGTCTCCTCAGGAGAAATCTTGGCAAAATTGATATCCAGTTTCTTTCCCCACTGAATAACTGTAGCCTTATCCACAATGGACATTTCATCATCTTCACTTTCTACAGCTGGTGAAGGTGTTGAATCAATGGCCTTCAGATTTTCAGCAAGTTCCTTTATTGATTCAATGTATTTATCTGCAATACTCTCTTCATCTCCCGTATATAAAACTGAGTATACAAAGAGAATGAATCTTAAGGGCAAGATTAATGCTGCTTTGGTTCGTGATTATAATAAGAGAAGTGTAGTAGCTCATTTCTTTAATAATGATATTACTATCCCTGTATGGGCCATTTTTGAAACTCTAACTCTCGGAGAATTTGGCACACTGTTTGATTGCGCATGCACAGATGTTAAGTTATATGTCTCAAACATTATGAAATTACCAACCAATTTGGATTCTGATGGTATGAATACCCAGTTCTTCATTTTTACGCTTAAAGATCTGAGAAATGCAATAGCTCATAACAACGTGATATTTGATACCAGATTCAAAACAGGTAAAATAGATCAGAGACTTGTAACACTACTGGAAAAAGAAGTTAGCATTTCTAATATCGATTTCAAATACATGGATGCATATGTCATAATGATTACATATTTCCTGAGAAAAATGGGCGAGACTAAAACAGCATGTAAGCAGTTTGTAGCATCTTACCAGCAGCAGACTGAGTATTTGAGGAATGAGCTTCCTATCAATATCTATAATCAGGTAGTTGGAACACAGCACAGACCGAATATGACTGCGCTTTTGAACTTTATTAGCATTTCATAAATTTCTTGCATGGAGCGCCTAATAGTAGTATATTATAGTTAAGAATTGCGGTGGACATCTTCGGATTACACCTGGAAGAACCTGATGCGTCGGGTTCTTTTTTTGTGTCAAAAATCACAAGTATTCTGTTGGTTATATCATACGAATGAGGGTGATATAACCAACAGACATTAAATTTCGCGAAACAAAGAGTTATTTATAAAACTGAAATGCATATAATAAGCCCAACATAGAAACTCCGTCCTTGGTTTCATTATTTTTTAGCATCTCAAGTACTTGTTCTTTTGAGAGCCATTTTTTATATGCAACTTCATCAGTATCGAATAGCGAGCCTTCCGTATCTACTCGGGCCGCAAAGCAGTGGCACATACAGTCTGACATACCATTGGCAGGATTTTGAGAACAAAGAAAACTTACGTCTTTCAAAGAACAGCCGGTTTCTTCAATACATTCTCTTCTAGCAGCTTCTTCAGGGCTTTCGCCTTCTTCGATTTTACCTGCTGGGATTTCCCATTCAAGTCTTCCAACAGTATATCTTCTGTGGCGAATAAGCAGTACTTCATCTTTTTCATTAAAAATCGTCACACAAACAGCTTCCTTTGGATAATGCACCTGATGGTACTTTTCAATGATATAGCCACTTGGAAATTTTACCTTGTCAGCGTACAAACAAACAAAATCACTTTCATATATTACTTTTCTATCAAGCCTTTCAGGCATAATTATATTTTCCATATTGTCCTTTCAGATTTACTTTATCCTATAAATCCTACTAATTCTTTCACAGGTTCCTCAATCTATCACATCAACAATCTTCATTTCAGTTACAGCTTACCGGTGGTTTCCAGGGCTTAGGGCAGAGAAGTGTAGTAATGCCTATATTCGGAAGAACATCATATATAGAACATCCCATTCTCTCTTCAAACTCTTCTTTTATTTTGAAGGCAATCTCCCAGCCTGTTATGTAGCCTTCCATAATTCCGTATCGTCTTGTAACATCAACAAATCTTTTTTCCAGAATTACAAAACCATAATCTGTGGCAAGCGAATCACAGAGCTGGATCAGTTTGTCATAATCATCAGGCTCACCACAATTTATTATGTAATCTTTGATAGCCTTCTCATGTCCTGTTTCGGGCTCGTAGCTAAACTCATTCTGCATGCGAAGATAGGAATGTGTCATGCAAATTCTGGCTGCTTCATCCCATCCTTTTTTCATACAGTACTTATACCCTTCATATACGTGAGTAGGAATATCAACAAAACCGAATTTACATCTTCTTCCGATATCATGCAAAAGCCCGAATATATAAGCTTTCTCTGAATCCATATCAGGGATCTTTTCAGCAATGTTCCGAGCTGCTATGCCAACATTTTTGGAGTGATCCACCCATGGTCCAGGATTCAGTTTTCTTGCTATTTCTAGCTCTTCCAGAGCTTCTTTGACACTTGGAAAAATCTGTTTTACCTCCTTGTCTTGAATATATTCAGGCGCGCACTGAACTTATAACTATGTTATACTCAGATTATAAAAGGTGACGATACGTAATCTTCAAGCACTTTTTTGACAATGGAGAAATTATATGAATAAAAAAGGCTATTATTCATCCGGACAATTTGCCAAAATGGCTCACGTATCGGTAAGAACTATAAGATTCTATGATCAGAAGGGGCTACTTGCGCCATCTTATACAACCGAATCAGGTGCAAGATTTTACACAGATTACGATTTTGCAATTTTGCAGCAGATATTGCTTTTAAAGTACCTGGGATTTTCTCTGGATGAGATAAAAGAAATACCAAATGGTCAGGCTGATAATCATTTCATTCTGAATGCCCTTAAGATGCAGAAAAAACTGCTTTCAGAACGAATTGATGAGATGAAAAATGTTGAAGAAGGTGTAAATGCCACCATCAAAGCCATAGAAAGCTCTTCTACTCCCGATTGGAAGCAGATGCTGGATCTGATCCACATGACTTCAATGGAGAACAACCTGAAGAGTCAATATCAAAATGCAAGCAACATCTCTGCCAGGATAGAACTTCATAACAAATATTCAACAAATAAACAAAGATGGTTTAATTGGGTATTTCAGGAATGTGATATCTCTTCCGGGATGAATATTCTTGAGCTTGGTTGCGGTAATGGAGCACTATGGGCTGAGAACATTGGCGAATTATCCAAACAAATATATACAGATATTCAGATAACTCTTTCAGATATCTCTGTAGGGATACTGCATGATGCAAGACAGAATATAAGCTGTGCTGCATCAGCATATTCAAAAGAACTACGAAACATATCATTTTCTTACAAAGCATTTGATCTTAATGATATACCATTTGAAGATAATTCTTTTGATCTAGTAATTGCGGGTCACGTCCTTTTTTATTGTGAGGATGTCCAACTTGCCTGTAAGAAAATAAGCAGAGTGCTAAAGCCTGGCGGAAGACTAGTCTGCAGCACATATAGCAGTAACCACATGAAAGAAATCAGAGAGCTGGTAAAAGAATTTGATGATAGAATAATGCTTTCCGGCAATGACTTATATAAAATATTTGGTTTGGAAAATGGAGCTGACATCCTGCATGAAGTATTTGGAAAAGTGGAGCTGAAGAAATACCAGGATGAGATAATCATTACTGACGCTGGTCCGTTAATAGATTATATTTTTTCATGCCAAGGCAATCAGAACCACTATCTTCTGAACAGATATGCAGAATTTAAGAATTATATTATGAAAAAGGTAAGTCATGAATTCCACATCACCAAGGATGCCGGGCTCTTTATTTCAATTAATTGAAAAAGGCCACTTGCGATAGCAGGTATGGACCTGGGGGACGGAGTCAAGGGACCATTCCGGGTTTCAGACAATGAAAAAAGGACATCCATTTGGATGTCCTCACTTTAGAGCGATAGACGGGGCTCGAACCCGCGGTCTCCACCTTGGCAAGGTGGCGCTTTACCAACTAAGCTACTATCGCATATATGTAAAGTCGCTTGCGCGACAGCAAAATAGATATTACACTAGTTTTAGTTGGATGTCAACAACTTTTTTAAAAAATATTTAAAAACAAGGAAATTATATGAAAGAACAGAGAAAAGCTCGGTATCACCTGCCGGGGCTGTTTGAATTCTACGAATTATATAAAGTTTTTCTGCCTCTTTTTACGGAACACAGAGAATATTTTTATGACTGGTGCGACATCGGTTCTATCTACGGAGCACCTGCGGGCTGCATCTGGGGCGGAGGAAGAGTTGGCTTTGGAGATGAGGATCCAAAGAGGGTTGCAGAGTTGATTCAGCAGTATGGCATTTCTGCACGGCTCACCTTTAGTAATTCTCTTTTAGAGGATAAGCATCTTAGTGATAAAAAGTGTAATCAGCTATGTGCAATGTTTGAGAACTTGGGAGATGTCCAAAACGGTATCATCATATATGCAGATATCCTTCTTGATTACATAAAAAGAGAGTACCCAAAGTTTTATTTTGTTTCTTCCACAACCAAGGTTTTAACTGATTTTGAGGAGCTTATTAAAGAACTTGACCGCAATGAATATCGCTATGTGGTCCCTGATTTCAGGCTTAACAAGGAGTTTACGCGACTAAAGGCACTTTCAGATGCTCAGAAGAAAAAGGTAGAGTTTCTTTGTAATGAGTGCTGCTATTTTGGCTGTAATGACAGAAAAAGCTGCTACGAAAATGTGAGTAGAAAAAGCCTTGGTCAGGACTGTGAGGATCATATATGTGTTTCTCCTACTTCTAAAAGAGGATATAGATTTTCGGATGCCATGAAAAATCCTGGTTTTATTGGAATAGATGACATACAAAATATCTATTTGCCATCAGGTTTTACCGAGTTCAAGATTGAGGGCAGGAGCCTTGGAAGTGCTGTAATACTTGAGTTTTTGCTTTATTATATGACAAAGCCCGAGTATCATCTGAAGGTGAGGGAAGAAATCTATTTGGATAACATGCTGGATTTGTTCTGATAATCCATGGTAAGCAGTGCGGTTTACATTAGTATCAGAAAAATATAAAGTGATTATTTTTACAGGAGCGTGACAATATGGCTGATAAGAACAATATTCTTTTTATAAATGCCTGTGTAAGAACTGGCTCAAGGACTAATCGTCTGGCCCGCAGAATAATGGACAGTATTGGTGGAACAATTATGGAAGTAAGACCAGCAGAGGTTGTTAAACCAATAACTACTGAAGAGTTTTTAAGACTCCGAGACGAGGCTTCAATGAAAATGGATTTTTCAAGCAATGTCTTTGCTCCGGCACTTGCCTTTGCAGAGGCAGATGAGATTGTGGTTGCTGCGCCGTACTGGGATATGTCCTTTCCTGCGATCCTCAAGGCATATTTCGAGCAGATAAATGTTATAGGAGTTACCTTTAAGTATTCGGACAAAGGGATTCCGATAGGACTTTGCAGAGCCAAAAGGCTTACCTATGTAACAACTGCCGGAGGCCCGATCTTTTCAGACGAATATGGATTTGGTTATGTCAAAGCGCTCGCGCAGGGATTTTACGGAATAAAAGAGGTCTGTCTTGTTAAGGCCGAGGATTTGGATGTAATTGACGCTGACGTTGAGGGAATATTGGAAAAAGCTTTTTCCGAGTGGAAAAATAGACAATAAAAAAAAGCGATAGACGGGGCTCGAACCCGCGGTCTCCACCTTGGCAAGGTGGCGCTTTACCAACTAAGCTACTATCGCATCTGTTGCCTTCGCTTTCGCGACAACAAAGTTATTATTGCACTTGAAAAAGAATTTGTCAACAAGATTTTTATGCAAAGATGCTTGTTACTGTTCAGACAGAAATGCGCATTAAGCTGCGCATTTCGTGAGAACTTGATGCAGGAGTGAGCGCATTCCTTCGACGAAGTCGATATGGAATGAATGCGCGAATTTGTTACTGGAGCGAGCTGCATGCGAGTGAACAGTAACAGATGCTTATGCAGCATACGGCCTGTCATCAGCAATAAACAGCATAAGCATCATAAGCATCATTTATTTCTTTAAAAGATGATTTAAAGTTCGTCGCACACCTGGAAAATCACGAACTTCAAATAATATGAAGCTGCTCCGCCCCAAAGAATAGGGTGGTCAAAGGCCTGCTGTCTGAATTCGACCTGTTTAAGCCTCTTATGGGCATCTCTTGCAGCGTCTGCAATGGTTTTTAAGAATAACTCTTCATCCATGAAGTGTGAGCAGGAGCAGGTTGCAAGATAACCACCATCCTTTACCAGCTTCATGCCACGCATGTTGATTTCTTTATAACCGGTAGCAGCTTTCTTTATAGAAGCTCTTGATTTGGTAAAGGCTGGAGGGTCCAGGATGACCACATCGAACTTTTCACCTTTTTTCTCGAGACTTGGTAAAAGTTCGAATACATCAGCGCATTCAAAGGAAACAACCTTATCAAAGCCGTTAAGGGCGGCATTTTCACGCGCCTGTTCACAGCCAAGGTCAGATGCGTCAACACCCAGGACAGATGCTGCTCCACCGGCGGCTGCATTTAGGGCAAAAGAGCCTGTGTGTGTAAAACAGTCGAGAACTTTTTTGCCTTTGCAAAGTCCCCTTATGGACTGTCTGTTGAATTTCTGATCCAGGAAAAAGCCGGTCTTTTGTCCGTTTTCCACATCCACATAGTACTTGATTCCATTTTCTTCGATGAGAACCTTGGTATCGAATTCATCGCCAATAAATCCCTTTGTTCTTTCAAGCCCTTCAAGTTCGCGAACCTTGGCGTCACTTCTTTCGTAAACACCACGGATGTTTACGCCGTCTTTTGCCAGAACTTTTTTGCAAAGATCAACAATTAATTCCTTCATGCGGTCTGTGCCAAGAGCCAGAGACTCGATGACAAGAACGTCGGAAAATTTATCGATAGTAATTCCGGGAATATAATCAGCCTCGCCGAAAATGAGTCGGCATGACAATTTGGACAGATCAACAGAAAACTCATCCAGATATTTAGCGAAGACTGCTTTTCGGTATTCCCAGGCATCGCTGATTCTCTTTTCAATAAGATCGCTAGTAACAGGATGTTCTTTTTTTCTGGACATCATTCGTATGCGGATCTTGGATTTTTCATTGATAAAGCCGTATCCAAGGAAATATCCGTCGAAGTCATGTACTTCAAGAATGTCTCCGTTTTCAAAAGAGCCTTCAACCTTAGAAATCTCATTGTCATATATCCAGGCACCGCCTGCTTTAAATTCTCTCCCACCGCCTTTCTTCAGTGTAACAGCAGGGTTTGACGTCTTTATTTCATTAGTGTTCATTGTTTCTCCTCTGATAAATCTAAATTTCTAATCAATTCACTTCTATTATATAAGTAAAAAAGATATTATCTATGAAAAAAATCTTAATATTATGGGAAAGTATCTGGCAATAACAGTCAAAAATAGATTGTATACAAGTAAAAAGAGTGCTAGAATTTGTTGGAAATAATAATTATGGGAGAAAAACTATGACAGATTACGATTTGCTTACACAGCAGCTTTATTCACTGGCGGATGATGAGCCGCTGTTTGTTCCTGTGCTGTCTAATGCGTCAGCACTTTTATATGAAAATGTTGAAGATATAAACTGGGCAGGCTTTTACCTGATGGATAAAGGCTCCCTTATGCTTGGACCTTTCCAGGGAAAAGTAGCCTGTATCAGAATTCCTTTAGGTAAGGGTGTTTGCGGAACGGCAGCTAAAGAGGACAGAACTGTTCTCGTAGAGGATGTTCACAAGTTTGACGGACATATTGCCTGTGATGCAGCTTCAAATTCAGAGATAGTAATTCCAATGCATTGCAATGGAAAAGTGATCGGTGTTCTTGATATCGACAGCACAAGCTATGACAGATTCAAGTTCGAGGATCAGATTGGCCTCCAGAAATTTGTTAAAGCCATTGAAGAGAAGACAGATTTCTGCAGATTTAATGGGCTTCGTGAGGAGCAGTTCCGCGAGGACTAAGTACATAATTGTAGAAAACAAGGACCTTGTCCCGGAAAGAGTATTGAGGAAGTTTAATGCCAGATAAAATATCTTTTTCAAGTGATTATACAAAGGGTGCGCATCCTAGAATTTTGCAGCGCCTTAGTGATACCAATTTTGAACAGATGCCCGGATATGGCACAGATGATTATTGCAAGAGTGCGGCAGACAAGATAAAAAAAGCTTGTGGAAAGCCTGATGCGGACGTCTTTTTCCTGGTGGGCGGGACTCAGACTAACCAGACTATTATTGATATGCTTCTTAAACCCTATGAGGGTGTTGTTGCAGCACAGACTGGACATGTTGCTGCCCATGAAGCCGGAGCTATTGAGTTTTCAGGCCACAAAGTTCTGACACTTCCAAGCCTTTCAAAAGCAAATGAAGATGATCGTGCTGGTGAAGCTGTGTATGATGAACAGGTTGGTAAGATCAAGGCATCAGATCTTAGGGCACTGATTTCAGGCTTTTATGCTGACGATAATCATGAGCATATGGTATTTCCCGGCGCAGTTTATATTTCCCATCCAACCGAGTACGGAACACTTTATACAAAGACTGAACTTACGGAGATTTCAGAGGTCTGCAGGGAGTATAAGCTTCCTCTTTTCCTTGATGGTGCAAGATTAGGTTATGGTCTTATGAGTAAAAGAACAGACGTAACCCTTGCAGATATCGCCAATCTCGTTGATGTTTTCTACATCGGTGGAACTAAGGTTGGGGCATTGTTTGGAGAAGCTGTTGTCTTTACAAAAGGCGCACCGACAACTCATCCGGTTCCGATAATCAAGCAGCATGGAGCGCTTCTTGCAAAGGGGTGGCTCCTTGGCCTTCAGTTTGACACTCTTTTTACAGATGATCTTTACTTTGATATAAGTAGAAATGCCATAGAAATGGCAGACTTACTGCGTAAATCACTTGTGGATAAAGGCTACAGGCTTTACATTGATTCTCCTACCAACCAGCAGTTTATCGTTATGGAGGATGACAGGTTAAAAGAGCTTGCAAGTCATGTTGGCTACGGTTTCTGGGAGAAACTGGATGAGACACACACTGTAATAAGACTTGCTACAGACTGGGCTACCACTAGAGAAGATATTGAAGAATTGATGAAATGGTTGTAAGAATAAAAAGAGCATTGCTCAGGGGATTTAGTTCCCCTGTAATCAATCGAAGAGTTAAAAGATTTCATTGTTACCTCCACATTTAATGTCTGAAAGAGTATAATAATACTGTATCGTATATTTGTTGCCGATAAAAGGGACAACTAAAAAATGGAGTGCAAAGATGCATTCAAAAATCAGGAGGCGTGTATGAAGAAATATTTGGCGGAATGTATTGGGACAGCAACACTTGTGGTTCTTGGTTGTGGAACAGCAATGTTGGTAGGATGTGATGCAGCAAACGGCTCGGGATATCTTTTAACTGCGCTTGCATTTGGTCTTACAATTGTTGCTATGGCGTATTCAATTGGTAACATTTCAGGCTGCCACATTAACCCTGCAGTATCGCTAGGCGTTCTTATGACAGGTGGAATGGAAGTCAGTGAATTCGTTGGTTATGTTATTTCACAGTGTATTGGAGCATTTGCTGGTGCCGGAATCCTTGCTCTTATCTTTGGAACAGGTGCCGTAGAAGACAAGACAGGTGGTTTTGGATCAAATGGTCTTGCCGGCGTAAATGGAAATCCTTTTGCAGGTCTTATCGTTGAAATCGTTCTTACATTTATTTTTGTGATCGCTATTCTCGGTGTTACATCCAAGAAGGCAAATCACGGTTCTTTTGGCGGACTTGTTATAGGTCTTACCCTTGTAGTTGTTCACATTCTTGGAATCGGCCTTACAGGAACATCCGTTAACCCTGCCAGAAGCTTTGGCCCTGCACTGGTTGCTGCATTTACAGGTAACACTGCACCACTTGCAGCTCTTTGGGTATTTATTGTAGGACCACTTGTAGGAGCAGCTTGCGCAGCACTTGTTTATAAAGCACTAGAAGATTAAGTGAAGAAATTGTGAATTTTTTTATTAAATAAGGATTATAAAAAATGGCTCAGAGCAGATGTTCTCTGGGCCATATTTTATTTCATTTTTTTGATGAAATAATGAATTTTTGTTTTTACGTTAAACATATTTACAACTTATCCTCTTTTTGATATATTACCCTCCGGCAAATATAAAAAGTTTATAAAAAATGGAGAAATAAATTATGAAAAACTATAAGGAAATGATTGTAGCTGTTGTTATGGGATGCTTTTTACTTACTGGTTGTGGAAACAGCTTTGAGGAAGCAGCAGTAGAGTATGATATTGAGCATGACTTTGTTGTTGAGTTCGAGGAAGATACAGTTGTAACACAGGAGCTTATTGCAAGCATTGAGAAGGCTTCTGCAGGCGTTATGAAGACACATCCTTATGAGAACCTTTACAGATTCGAGAAGGAAGATGCAACACATGAAGAACTTGAGAGCATCTGCCTTGCACTTAACAATCTTCCAGATGTTAAGCTTGCTCAGACTGAGTGGGATAAATAAGTATAATCTGATTGAGTTATCATATATTAATGCTTGCACAAACAAATTATTAATAGTAGAATGTGAACGTTAATATAAGAAATAAAAGCTGTGACGAAGACAGTAGATAGTACGTGAAGCCTTCAGAGAGCCGGCGGTTGGTGTGAGCCGGTGCAAGTAGCCGCTATTCGAAAATCACTTCTGAGCTGCAGAATCGAAAAAAGGAAGTATTCTTGACTAGATTTTTGCCGTGGATCCTGGCGTTAACGGGAAGCGTATTCAACCCTTTAGGTATCACAAAAGGGCGCGTATGTGTAAACAGGTGGTATAACGAGATTACAGTTAATTATGGCCTCGTCCTTTTTACAAGAAGGACGAGGCTTTTTACGTTTCATTAAGAAAGGAGCACGCAATGTATAACAAAGTCGAAACTGACATGAATTTTGTCGGCAGAGAAAAAAGAATTGAAGAATTCTGGAAAAAAGAAGACATCTTCCAGAAGAGCGTTGATACTCGCAGCAAGGGCGAGATGTATATGTTCTATGATGGCCCTCCAACAGCTAATGGTAAGCCACACATCGGACACGTTCTTACCCGTGCTATCAAGGATATGATCCCGAGATACCGCACCATGAAGGGCTATACAGTTCCTCGTAAGGCTGGTTGGGATACACACGGTCTTCCTGTTGAGCTTGAAGTAGAGAAAATGCTGGGCCTTGATGGTAAGGAACAGATTGAAGAATACGGAATGGAACCTTTCATTAAGAAATGTAAGGAATCCGTATGGAAATATAAGGGAATGTGGGAAGACTTCTCCGGCACAGTTGGTTTCTGGGCTGACATGGAGCACCCATATATCACATATGATGACAATTTCATCGAGTCAGAGTGGTGGGCTCTTAATGAAATCTGGAAGAAAGGCCTTCTTTACAAGGGTTTCAAGGTTGTTCCTTATTGCCCACGTTGTGGTACCCCTCTTTCATCTCATGAGGTAGCACAAGGGTACAAGACATTAAAAGAGCGTTCAGCTGTTGTTCGTTTCAAGGTTAAGGGCGAAGATGCATACTTCCTTGCATGGACAACAACACCATGGACACTTCCTTCCAACATCGGTCTTTGCGTAAATCCTGATGAGAAGTACATCAAGGTTAAGGCAGCAGATGGCAATGTATACTATCTTGCACAGGCTCTTGCAGACAACGTTCTTGGAAGCCTTGCTAAAGAGGAAGGTCAGAGCCCATATGAGGTTCTTGAGACATACGTTGGTACAGACCTCGAGTACAAAGAGTACGAGCCACTTTACCAGTGCGCAGCTGACGAAGCAGACAAGCAGCACAAGAAGTGCTTCTTTATCTACTGTGACAACTACGTAACCATGACAGATGGTACAGGTATCGTACATATCGCTCCTGCATTCGGTGAAGATGATGCCAGAGTTGGTCGTAAGTACGATGCTCCTTTAGTGCAGATGGTTGATTCAGAAGGTAAGCTTAAGAGCGAGACTCCTTTCGCTGGAATGAGATGTAAGCCTACTCAGAAGGAAATGGACGAAGGTGCTATCAGTGCAGATCCAGAGGTATTAAAAGACCTGGATAAGAGAGGACTTCTTTTCGCTGCACCTAAGATGGAGCATGATTATCCACACTGCTGGAGATGTTCAACTCCTCTTATTTACTACGCTCGCTCATCTTGGTTCATCAAGGTTACAGAGGTTAAGGATGACCTTATCCGCAACAATAAAGAGATTAACTGGGTTCCTGAGTCAATCGGTAAGGGACGTTTCGGTGACTGGCTTGAGAACATTCAGGACTGGGGAATTTCCCGTGACAGATATTGGGGAACACCTCTTAATATCTGGGAGTGTGATGACTGTGGTCACCAGCTTTCAGTAGGCTCCAGAAAAGAGCTTGCAGAGCTTTCAGGAGATCCTAGTGCAGAGACTGTTGAGCTTCACAGACCTTATATCGATCAGTTCGAGATCACCTGCCCTAAGTGTGGTAAGAAGATGCACAGGGTAAAAGAAGTTATCGACTGCTGGTTCGATTCAGGTGCTATGCCATTTGCTCAGCTTCACTACCCATTTGAGAATAAAGAACTCTTTGAGAAGCAGTTCCCTGCAGAGTTCATCTCAGAAGCCGTAGACCAGACTCGTGGATGGTTCTACTCACTTCATGCAGAGGCTACACTTCTTTTCAACAAGCCTGCATTCAAGAATGTTATTGTTCTTGGTCTTGTACAGGATGAGAATGGTCAGAAGATGAGTAAGTCAAAGGGTAACGCAGTTGATCCTTTCGATGCTCTTGAAAAATATGGTGCAGATGCGATCAGATGGTACTTCTACACTAACTCAGCTCCATGGCTTCCTAGCCGTTTCTCAGGAGATGCAGTTATGGAGGGACAGCGTAAGTTCCTTGGTACTCTCTGGAATACATACGCATTCTTTACCCTTTATGCTAATATCGATGGCTTCGATGCTGCTAATTACAAGCTTGAAAAAGATAAGCTTACCGTTATGGATAAGTGGCTTCTTTCTAAGCTCAACAGCTGCGTGAAGGCAGTAGACGAGAACCTTGCAAATTACAGAATTCCGGAAGCTGGTAAAGCTCTTGATAACTTTGTTGATGAGATGTCTAACTGGTACGTTCGTCGTAGCCGTGAGCGTTTCTGGGCAAAGGGAATGGAACAGGATAAGATTTCAGCTTACATGACACTTTATACAGCTCTTGTAACAGTGTCCAAGGCAGCTGCTCCTATGGTTCCTTTTATGACAGAAGAAATCTACCAGAACCTGGTTAGAAACAGCTACAAGGATGCTCCTGAGTCAATTCATCTCTGCGACTTCCCTGTTGTGGATGAGAGCATGATCGATCCTCAGCTTGAAAAAGATATGGAAGAAGTCCTTGATATCGTTGTACTTGGACGTGCTGCAAGAAATGCTGCAAACATCAAGAACCGTCAGCCAATTGGCCAGATGTATGTAAAGGCACAGGAGACTGTTGGCGAGTTCTATACAGATATAATCAGAGAAGAGCTTAATGTTAAGAACGTTGCCTTTACAGATGATGTTCGTGACTTCACAAGCTATACCTTTAAGCCACAGCTTAAGACTTTAGGACCTAAGTACGGCAAGAACATCGGCGCTATCAAAGCTTATCTTGAGAAACTTGATGGAAATGCTACAATGGATGAGCTCAATACTAATGGCTCCATCAAGTTCAATGTAAACGATGTTGATGTTGAGCTTGTTAAGGAAGATCTTCTTATCGAGATGGCTCAGAAGGAAGGCTTTGTATCTCAGGAGAACTGGGGAATCACAGTTGTTCTTGATACTAACCTGTCAGAAGAGCTTGTAAGAGAAGGCTTTGTACTTGAGGTTATCAGTAAGGTTCAGACCATGCGTAAGGATTCAGGCTTTGAGGTTATGGATCATATCAAGGTTTCACTTAATGGTAACGATAAGCTTGCAGAGATTGTTAAGGCAAACTCTGACAGCATCTCAACCAAGGTTCTTGCTAATGAGATCGTTTATGGCTCTGATGTAGCTAATGCAAAAGAGTGGGATATCAACGGCGAGAAGGTTACAATCGGTGTTGAGAAGGTATGATGTTTTCAAGCTAAAAAATAAATAATCAAATATTTACAAAGTAAAAAGAGTCTGATGCACGCCTCTGTGGCGTGTGTCGGGCTCTTTTTCTGCCTGATTCCGGATAGTTTAAAATATTATTTCAATTTAATCTAACATATGACCCTCTTTAAACCGATATATCTAGTAGCTACAAGGATGTGGCTTTACGTGCAAGGAAGCAAAACCTAGGAAATCATCGCATAGAAGATTGATGATCGAGAGAGGGATCTTGTCATGATGAAGATAAACCACAACCTTACAGCAATGAATTCTCATAGGCAGCTTGGAATTTCGACTGGTGTAAATGCTACGTCGTCAGAAAAGCTTGCATCTGGATATAAGATCAACAAGGCCGCAGATGATGCAGCCGGCCTTAAAATCAGCGAGAGATTAAGAAGACAGGTAACGGGACTCAATCGTGCTTCCAGTAATGGGCAGGATGGCATGTCCCTTGTTCAGGTTGCGGACGGAGCAATGTCAGAAATCCATGATATGCTCCAGAGAGGGAGCGAACTTGCTATTAAGGCAGCCACAGGAACAATTACTGATGAGGACAGACAATATATTCAGACTGAGATAAGTGCACTTCAGGAAGAAATTGATGTAATTAAGGAAAAGACAACCTTTAACGGAATATATGTATTAAAAGGAACCTCCACAAACGGCGCTGATCTGGGAATTACAATAGATACCACTTCCAAGATGCCATCTTGGGTAAACATAGAAGGTGCTGATAATGGTACCTTTTCAGAAGGTATATATGATGGATATAAGTCAGCGTCTATAGTTGATTTTAGTGCCTTTGATGGATCTGAAGCCAAGAAGAGTGAGCTTGCAGGAACAGGCTTTCACTTTACCTGTTGTACATGTAATAACCACTACAGTATAGAATTTAAAAATGGTGGCGGAAATGAAATAGAAGAGTTTGCGCCTCACTACATATACAAAGTTGATATAAGTGAAGCAACAGATCCACAGTCACTAATTCAAAAAATAGTTGAAGCAACTACTGATATGGGCGAGCCGGGACAGCCGCAGGGACATTTCACAATCTTGAAGAACTTAGATCCCGATGGAAATAGCAGCAAACTCGTTGTTTATGATGAAAGACCCGATCAGACTCCTAACAAAGAGGCTGGGGAAGGACTTTTTGCAGACGGCGTTGCCAAAAAGTATACCCAGTATCCTGATACTCAGGGAGATGTAATACTTCAGCTTGGAGCAGAGAATAAAGATGAAGATCGTCTTAAGATTGAACTTCCTTATGTAAGTACCCAGACATGTAAAATTGACACAGTAAGTGTACTGACACAGGAAGCAGCTCTGGATGCAATTGATAAGTTTAAACAGGGAATCGAGTTTATAAATGGCGAGAGAAGCCGCCTTGGATCTTATCAGAACAGTATCGAGCATGCGGTTAGAAATCTTGATAACTGGTCACAGAATACACAGAGTTCAGAATCAATCATTCGTGATACAGATATGGCAACAGAAATGATCAAGTATTCAAACTCTAAGATCCTGAAACAGGCAGGAGAATCAATACTTGCTCAGGCAAATCAGACTAACGAAGGCGTTAAGGCTCTTTTGCAACAGTAAAGGGAAACAAGTAATCGGAATCATCTAGGGTAAGAGTGGTAAAGATATGGTTATAATGCATAATCTTACTGGCATGGCTGCCAACAGACAATTGAATGTCACAACAGGAGTTGTAGCTAAATCTTCTGAAAAGCTATCATCGGGCTACAAGATAAACAGAGCTGCTGATGATGCGACCGGACTTTCAATCTCCGAGAGGATGAGAAGACAGATTCATGGTCTCGACAGAGGTCTTGGCAATGCTCAGGATGGAATTTCATACTGTCAGGTGGCAGATGGCGCTCTTAACGAAGTTGATGCAATGCTTGAGAGAGTAAAGACCCTTGCTGTAAAAGCTTCAACAGAAACACTAACAGATTCAGACAGAACCTATATTAACGCAGAGACAGAGAGAATAACAGAAGAGATCAACAGAATCAACAAGAGCTGTTGCTTTAATGAGAAGCCGATTTTTAATGGTGGACTGGATCCAAACGACTGGTATAACGAAAATTATTCGATAACAGTTAATGTCGGAGCAGGAAAGACCGTAGAAATTGAAATGCCATTTGTGGATAGCGATGGCAATAAGGTCGACAGTACAACAGAAACAGCAGCTACAGGAACACCAAACGGTGCCACAGCAAATACAGCAATTGCCAAATTCGCACAGAATGCTGCAGCATTAGCTATTAACAAACTGTCTGAAAACTTTCCTAAACTTTTTAATGCAGCTTCTTCAGATAATATAAAGATTGGTCTTAATCTGGCAAATATTGATGGTTTAAATAACGCACTTGCTTCTGCAGGCCTTGGAATAACAAGCAGTGCAGATTCTACTGTAATGACCTACACCATGAATGTAGACACTACAGATTTCCCTATATCCTCATTTGATATTGCTTCAGACGAAAAAAAAGCAGATCTTGCAGCAGTAATCGGACATGAAATGACGCACCTTATCATGTACGATACCCTTACATTTGGAATGACAGGTACAGGCTCTGCAAGCTTTCCTAAATGGTTTGTAGAAGGAATGGCTCAGACAACAAGTGGCGATAATGATTGGGTATCCAGCCAACTGTCACCAACTTCATCAGATAGTGCGATCAAGACCTACATGTCAAAGCTTTCGAATAACGAATATGGTGCTGGCTACCTGGCATCAATGTATTTGGGACAGCTTGCTTCAGGAAGTGATGTGGTTACTTCAGCGAACATCAGAGCTGGTCTTGATAATCTTTTGGAATACATGGCTCAGGGACATACATTAAATGATGCAATTGCAGCTAAGACCTCATACAGCGGTCTTTCATCCTTTGAGAGTGGATTTAAAAGTGGCAATGCTGACTCTCTAAGTTTTGTTAAACATCTTTTGCTGACTAGAGGAACAACCGGTGCCGGTTCACTTCTTGGCGAACTTGATGAGAGTGAATTATCAATATTTGGCAATGTGAATGGTGTAGTAAGTGCCAACTACAATATTATGGCTGACAATACCAAATATTCCAATGCATTCGGCTCTGGCTATGTATTTCCGGATAGTGGTGGAAGCGGCGGCAGCGGCGGCAGCGGCGGTGGCGGTGCTGGTATAGTTGATACTGAAAACCTCTTTGCCCTCCAGGTAGGATCTGAGAATACAAAGAGAGATAGAATTCAGATGCGAAGATACGCTATAGATGTGGATACACTGACAGGTGGAAAAGGCTTCGATCTGACCACTGCGGATAATGCAAGAGCTACTCTTGATACCTTAAATACTGCAGCATTTAACGTCAGCAGAATTCGCAGCTACTATGGAGCAGTTCAGAATCGTCTTGAACATACAGTTGATAATCTTGCTAATGTTACTGAGAACACAACAAGTGCTGAGTCAAGAATTCGTGATACAGATATGGCAAAAGAAATGGTTCAGTATTCCAATAACAACATTCTTCTTCAGGCTGGTCAGGCAATGGTTGCTCAGGCTAATCAGACTAAAGACCATGTTATGGCACTTCTTCAGTAATAAATATTGAAAAAATATGAAAATAAAAAGTGGAACCGCGCCAAATGAGGCGTGGCTCCACTTTTTTCAATATATACGAAACTCGTTAAAGATAATTACAGTTCTGTTCCACCAAGGAGAGCAAGGAGTCTAAGGAATCCGCAGTATCCGTTCTCATCAAGAAGCTTGGATACATCGTAGCCTGCAGGAATAACAACCTTAAGCTTTTTGCCACCATATGTGAATACTACATTTACGTCAATGTCAGGACGAGCAGCAAATGCCTGGATCATCTTAGAATCGAAGCATGATACTCTGTCTGTTTCAATATTGAAAGCACCGCTTGCAGGAGCTGCAGCTACGTTCTCAATAATAGCGTTCTTGAACTGCATTGGTGTTACTTTTCCTAAGTCAAAAGATGCTGTGATAGCTGGCTTTGTTCCACTTATTGCAGCTGTTTCTGCAGAAGCTGCAGCAGCTGGTGTGCTGGCAATTACAATAGCACCTTCAGGAGCCTTCGCAGGATCAGCATAAGATGGAGTAGAAACTGACTGAACTTCTGCTACATACTCAATTTCCTCAGTAACATTTCCCTTATCGTCAGTCTTAGTAACAGTTACAGGACGAAGAACAGCCTTGATGTTGATTCCGCCTCTGTTATTTGTAAGAGTAAGTGTATAAGTTCCGTCGCTGTTTTCTACTACTGATACGTTCTCTCCAGCGCTAATTGTATATTCCCCTGGAAGAGACTTTGCTGCAACCTGGAATGCCTTGTTTACATTAACTGTATCGTAATTGATCGCATCATTGTGCTTAACATTCTCACCGCTAACAGAGATGCCGTAATTCTTGTTTGACTCATCATCCTGCTTGATGATGTAATTGATGGCTTCTTTTAATACCTGGGATACATTTGAACTGTATACTGATTTGTCATCTTCGCCTTTTACAGATGCGCCTACATATATAGGATTTGGAAATTTTGAGTCAATTGCATATACAGTTATTTCCGGTACATCATCAAGAACATCTTCATTATCATCGAAGTCAAAACCACCATGCTCTGCATCAGAATTGCTAATGCTGATGCTTGCATATACTTCATCAGAGGCTGCGATAGTACCAAGAACTGTGATACTTTCATGCTTGTCATCATTGTCAAGTGAGACACTAATAGGTGTTGTGGTTGATAAAACATCTCCTTTGATCAGGATGTCTGCATCACCATCTGAATAAATACCTGTTCCGTAAGAAGTTTTATGAGGAATATCATAAGCTTTAGTCTCTTCATTCCAGGTATAATAAGTTTGATCTGTACCTATGGCAACCACTTTTCCTTCTACTACAAGCTTTGATTCGTCTGTTGCTGAGGCACCGGTACTTCCACCTACAACATCACCGGATACGCTAACGGAAGAACCGGATGTAACATGAACACCTGTTGCACCACTGTATTGTTCGTTTCCCTGATCATCAGTATAAACATGAACACCGGAAGCATCTACAGTACCATTAATGTTCACCTTGGAATTATTTGAGGCATAAACCCCGGTGTGTCCATCAGTTGTGGTTATATTGCCTGTTGATACGTTGGAATTATTATTGGCGCTTACACCGGTATTATCCGACTTAATATCGCCTGTTGATACAGCTGAATTTTCTGCATATACACCACTACCCTTAGCGGTAATATTTCCTGTTGATACAGTCGAATTAGCTGCACTTATACCGGAACTGGTTGCGTTTACATCTCCATTTACAGTTACTTCAGCATTTGAGCTTGTATCAACTGCTATCTGATCTGTACCGTTTGCATTCACATCACCATTTATAGTCACGTTGGCTTCATCAGATGCGGATACGACTGGGAATGCACTTGTATACACTTCTCCGTTATAAGTGGATGTATAAGAACCTTCTGATGATACATCTCCATTTACAGTTACTTCTACTTCAGATCCTGATGCATAGATTGCATCATTTCCGCCATCTACACTAATGCTATCAACTACAACAACTGTTTCCTGGCTATAGTTGTTAACACGTAGAGTATCTGTAAGATTACCCTCATTAGCAAATGCAGTAACACTTGGAGCCATTGCCATTGTGATTACAGTAATTGTAGCTGTGATTGTAGCCAAAGTTTTTTTGAACATAACACTAAATTCCTCCTTGAGTTTGAATGTGTTAGATAAAATAATTGAACGACCAGATATATGTCGTTAGTCCCACAATTTTGCTTAGGTCATTGCCCTCGCGAAAAGTGATGTTACAGCAAGAAAATAAAATGGCTATATAAAATTTCTAAAAAAAGTATAAAAAGTGGTCAAAAACGAAACGCAATTTCGATAGCTTAAGTATGATTTCAATATAATATTTCAAAAATCCCGAGCAATATTTAATGTTTATATAATTCAAAACTGCTGAAAATGCCGTAAAACAAGGAAAACCCACAATGAGTTAATTTATATTTAATAGAAATGAATACGAATTTGCGGTAAAATATTAACGTATCCTATATTTTGGGATATTACGTGGAATATAGGCTACAATTTGTTTTTACATAATGAGGAGGCAACATGAAGAAAAAGCAGTTATCGTTTGACAAGGATTTGTTCAAGAGAAGTGTGCAGTACAACGTTAAGACGCTGTATAGAAAGACCATGGAAGAAGCTACACCTCAGGAATTGTATCAGGCTGCAGCTTATGCCATAAAGGATGCCATAGTTGATCACTGGATGACCACTCAGAAGGCGGTTTCGGAGCAGGATCCCAAGATTGTTTACTACATGTCCATGGAATTTTTGATGGGCAGAGCCTTTGGTAATAACCTTATTAACCTTCAGGCTTATAAGCCGGTAAAAGAGGCACTTGATGAGCTCGGAATCGATGTGAACCTTGTTGAGGATCAGG
Source organism: uncultured Butyrivibrio sp. (assembly GCF_947169445.1). GTDB lineage: Bacteria > Bacillota > Clostridia > Lachnospirales > Lachnospiraceae > Butyrivibrio. Next base: position 175,684 of record NZ_CAMVPU010000002.1, read on the forward strand.
AACCGGACCCAGCCCTTGGTAATGGTGGTCTTGGAAGACTTGCCGCATGTTTCCTTGATTCCCTGGCTACACTTGGTTACGTGGCTTATGGCTGTGGTATCAGATATAAATATGGTATGTTCCGTCAGAAAATCCAGGACGGTTATCAGGTGGAGGTTCCAGATACCTGGCTTGAAAACGGAAATCCATTTGAACTTAGAAGAAATGAGTACGCAAAGGAAGTTAAGTTTGGCGGCTATGTAAATATGTACACTGATGAGTATGGCAGAACCATATTCAAGCAGGAGAATTATCAGGTCGTTAGGGCTGTTCCTTATGACCTTCCTGTTCTCGGCTATGGAAACGGCGTTGTAGACACCCTTAGAATTTGGGATGCAGAGCCAATCCAGTGCTTCCAGCTTGACTCTTTTGACAAGGGCGACTATCAGAAGGCTGTTGAGCAGGAGAACCTTGCAAGCCAGCTTTGTGAAGTTCTTTATCCTAACGACAATCATATTGCAGGAAAAGAGCTAAGACTTAAGCAGCAGTATTTCTTTATCTCTGCCTCTGTTCAGACTGCAATTCAGAGATATTTAAAGAACCACGATGATATCAGAAAGTTCTATGAAAAGGCTGTGTTCCAGCTTAACGACACACATCCGACAGTTGCTGTAGCTGAGCTTATGCGAATCCTCATGGATGAGTATTACCTTTCATGGGATGAAGCTTGGGACGTTACTACCAAGACCTGCTGCTATACCAACCACACCATCATGGCGGAAGCCCTTGAGAAGTGGCCGGTAGATCTTTTCCAGAGACTTCTTCCCAGAATTTATCAGATTGTTGATGAGATTAATAGAAGATTTGTTGACCAGATCATGCGCACCTATGCCGGATCTCCTGGAATCGATGTGCAGGCCAAGATCCGCAGCATGGCAATCCTCTATGATAATCAGGTAAAGATGGCTCACCTTGCTATCGTAGGCGGTCATTCCGTAAACGGTGTTGCCAAGCTCCATACTGAAATCCTGAAGCAGCGTGAGCTTAGGGATTTCTATGAGATGATGCCTGAGAAGTTCAATAATAAGACTAACGGTATTACCCAGAGAAGATTCCTTATGCATGCAAATCCGCTTCTTGCAGACTGGGTAACAGAGAAAATCGGTGATGGCTGGATTACAGACCTGTCACAGATGGATAAGTTAAAAGAATTTGTGGATGACAAGAAGGCTCAGGCTGAATTCATGGAAATCAAGTACAAGAATAAGCAAAGACTTGCCGACTACATCCTTAAGCATAATGGAGTAAAGGTTGATCCTAAGTCTATCTTTGATGTTCAGGTAAAGAGACTTCATGAGTATAAGAGGCAACTTCTTAATATCCTGACTGTTATGTACAAATACCATGATATCAAGTCTCATCCAAACAAGGACTTCTATCCAAAGACCTATATCTTTGGTGCAAAGGCAGCAGCCGGATATCTCACAGCCAAGCTTACAATCAAGCTTATTAACTCCGTTGCGGAAGTTATTAACAACGATCCTGATATTAGGGGTAGGCTCAAGGTCGTATTTATCGAGGATTACAGAGTATCCAATGCTGAGCTTATCTTTGCGGCAGCAGATGTTTCCGAGCAGATTTCTACTGCAAGTAAGGAAGCATCAGGTACCGGCAACATGAAGATGATGCTTAACGGTGCAGTTACCCTTGGAACAATGGACGGAGCTAACGTTGAGATTGTAAATGAGGTAGGCGAAGAAAATGCCTTTATCTTCGGTCTTTCTTCTCAGGAAGTTATGGACTACGAAAGAAATGGCAACTACAATCCTATGGATATCTACAACAGTGATCCTAACGTTAAGTGCGTGCTGGATATGCTGGTTGATGGAACCTTCTCCAAGGATAGAGAACTTTTCAGACCGCTTTACAATTGCCTTTTGAACAGGGTTAATTCTAATAAGGCAGACCAGTACTTTATTTTGAAGGATTTTGAGTCCTACATGGAGGCACAGAAGAGAATTTCTGATGCTTATACAGATAAGAAGCGCTGGGCTAAGATGGCACTTATGAACACTGCTTGCTGCGGTAAGTTCTCATCAGACAGAACCATCCAGGAATATGTGGATGAGGTATGGCATCTTGATAAACTTAACATAGAAGTGAAGTAATGGTGATTTTCTTAGATTTTAAAAACAGGTATATGCCTCGCGTTGAGACATATACCTGTTTTTTTAGTTTGGATCATTTGATTCAAGATGGCGCTCTTCGATGAGCTGTTCTACCTGGTGCAGATGCTCTTCACTACCTTTATTGTCAGCGGTGGGAAGAGATTTGCGGTAAGCAGAGGGGGATAATCCCTTTTCCTGACGAAAGGCCTTTGAGAAGACCAATGGATCAGAGTAACCGCATGAAATAGCAACGGATTCTATAGGAAGGCTTGTAAGCTGCAATAGTTCCACAGCCTTTGCAATTCTATAGCGTGATAAGTATTGCTGTGGAGAAATTCCCAAGCTGGTCTGAAACAAAGTGTAAAGGTAGCTTCTATTAATACATACATAATCAGCGATGTCGGTGACTTTGATTGGGTTGCAGTAGTTGCTGCGGACATAGGCCTGGGCTCGGGTCACGTAGTCATTGGCACTTCCTGAATCGCTCTTTGGGGTTACGCTAAGACCCGAGGCAATGACTGACAAGAACAGTGACAGTAGCCCGTTCCTTCTAAGCGCATCTTCAACGCTGAACGTGTTGTGGTCCATCATGTCTTTTACCAGGTTATAAATGTCTTTTGACTTATCACTCTTAAATACAGGCTGTTGCAGTGATAATCCAAGCTGGGATACGATTTCCTGCGCCCGTCTTCCTCCAAACCCAATCCACACATATGTCCAGGGATCATCTTCATCTGCGACATAATATGCAAGTTCGTCCGGTACGATCAGAAATCCGTATTTTTCGGTTAATGGATATTTTTTTCCTCCGATTGTAAAAGAACCCTTGCCGCTCATTACATAGTGAATCATGAAATGAGGTTTTAATGCAGGACCAAAGCTATGGCCCGGTTCTGTCTGCGATAAACCGCAGCAATATACATAGAGATCATCGGATTCTTCAGTATTAAAGAGGAGCTTATATGCTTTTTCCATATTATTCCCTCGAATCAATCATTGTTTTGTAATCATATTAGCAAGTTAGATGTTATTTAATCAAGGAAAAAACTAGTTTTGGAGCACTTATTTTGCAGTAATTGTAGCTTTAAAAAATATAAAAAAGTAGGTATACTGTTAAATGAGTATGCATCTACCTTTTTTTATATGATGATGCTAGGTTATTAGGCAGTGTGGAGGCGAAAAGAGTTGGATAAGAATACGCAGGATTTTTTAAATGCGGGAAGTGATATATTAAAAAGTGTTACCAAGGCGATAGACACTAACGACTACAGCAAATTGGCGGACGAGATCACTAGTACCGTCAAGGCGGTGAGTTTCGAGAGAAAGACCACTTACGCAAGCTCTGTAGGACGGCAGCAGTCAGCCTATATGCCGAATGTGAACAGGAGGTTCAAAAAGATTTATCCATTTTTGGCAAAGGGCGTTGGGAAATATGACGGAGTAGTGTCAGCTACCCTTGGAACCACATTTGGAAGCTTTATGGCAATAGGGCTTTTGGGAGCATTAGCTAGCGGAGCTGCGCCGGCAATCATTACGATGCTGGCACTTACGGGAATATGTGGATTCTTTGCTGCTTCAGGATTTCGTAAGTTAAGGCTTTCCAAGGCTTTACATAAATATGGCAATATCTTGAAAGATGCGGAGTATTTTACGGTAAGTGATCTTGCTCAGGCGGCGCTTGAAACAGACGAAAATGTTCGCAAGAATCTAAAGGGTATGCAGAAGATCGGGTATCTGCCAAGAGGAAGATTTGATTCCACAGAGACTACTTTCATGATCACAGATGCGGCTTACAACATGTACCTTGGTGCAGTTCAGGACAGACTTGCCAGAGAGCAGAGACAGGCTCAGGAACAGGCGATTATGAATCAGACTGCTAAGAGTACTCCGACAGACAAGGTTCAGAGTATTCTCGACGAGGGCAGGGATTACATTGTTTTTGTCAGACAGATAAATGATGTTATTCCCGATACTGAGGAGATGTCCAATAAGCTCTACAGACTTGAGAGCATCATGAACAAGATCTTTGAACAGGTGAAAAAAGATCCTTCAACAGCGGACGATCTTCACAAGCTTATGAATTATTATCTTCCTACTACCAGAAAGCTTTTAACAGCGTATGTTGAGCTTGATAGGCAGGCAGGTAATGGTGAAAATGTTCAGCAGACTAAGATGGAAATCGATGCGGTCATGGATACGATAAACGAAGCTTTTGAAAAGCTTCTGGATTCTCTTTTCCAGGATATGGCTTGGGATATTTCCTCAGATATTTCAGTAATGAAGACTATGATGGCACAGGATGGTCTTACTGATGATGGAATGTCTATAGCAGCAGCTTCTGCAGGTGGTGCTATGGCACAGGCTCAGCAGGGTGCAGTTCTTGAATTTGACAGGAAATAATCAGGGTTCAACTGATTCTTATATGAAAAAAGTATTTTTTTAGGAGGTTTATGTAATGGGAGAAGATTTTAATTTCGACGCAGCTCCGGCTGCACCATCATTATCTTTTGGAGAAGAGTCACCTGCAGCTGCAGCAGTGCAGGAAGCTCCGGTAGAACCACAGAAAGAAAAGGATAATGGTAATCTTGCTATGGAGGCACAGCTTTCAGCAGAAGAACTGAAGCAGGTTGATGATTTTTCCAAGCAGATTGATATCAGCAATACAACCGGAATCATGAATTATGGTGTCGGAACACAGAAGAAGCTTGCTGATTTCTCTGAGAAGGCCATCGACAATGTGCGTACCAAGGATATGGGTCAGGTTGGCGACATGATTACTAATCTCGTTACTCAGCTTAAGAGCTTTGAGATAATGGAGGATGAAAAGGGAATTAAGGCTCTTTTCAAAAAGAGTGCCAACAAGATTGAGGGAATGAAGGCTAAATACAGCAAGGTTGAGACAAATGTTGAAACTATTGCCAACGAGCTTGAAAAGCATCAGGTTACACTTATGAAGGACGTTGAGCTCCTTGACAGAATGTATGACCTTAACCTCAATTATTACAAAGAGCTTACAATGTACATTCTTGCAGGTAAGAAGAGACTTGAAGAAGAGAGAAGCACAACTCTCGTAGAGCTTCAGAAGAAAGCTGAAGCGTCAGGTCTTCCTGAGGATGCTGAGAAGGCAAAAGATTTTGCTAACAAGTGTGACAGATTCGAGAAGAAAATTTATGATCTGGAGCTCACAAGAACAATTGCTATGCAGACTGGCCCTCAGATTCGTATGGTCCAGAGTTCAGACACAGTTATGGCTGAGAAGATTCAGTCCACAATCGTTAACACAATTCCTCTTTGGAAGAACCAGATGGTTATCGCAATCGGAATTGAGCATGCAACACAGGCTGCTCAGGCAGAGCGTGAGGTTAACGATATGACTAATAAGCTTCTTAAAGCTAATGCAGATGCTCTTAAGGTTGCAACAATTGAGAGCGCTAAAGAGGCTGAGAGAGGAATTGTTGATATCGAGACACTTAAGCATACAAATGAGTCTCTTATCACAACTCTTGACGAAGTGCTCAAGATTCAGACAGAAGGTAAAGCAAAGCGTCGTGAAGCTGAGGCAGAGCTTGCTCAGATTGAGGCACAGCTCAAGGATAAGCTTCTTCAGGCAGCAAAGCAGTGATACCGGACGGATAAAGAACAGTATTAGTATTTGCGCTCGCGTTTTGGCGTCGTGATTTTCTAAATTTAAAAAACAGGTATATGTCTCATTTCATGTTATTCAGAGAAATCGGCATATACCTGTTTTTTTGTAACAAAATATAACATATTGACAGGTAATGAAAACAAAGAGATATTTATAAATATATAGCAAGATTATATAGTAATAGCAAGAGTAGTAGTCAGATACTTATTGAAATGTTAACAAATATAGATATTAGGAGGGTTTTATGATCGATCAGAACATGAAGCAGTCAGTGCTTGAGAATTTTGAGAAGGTTTTTGGGAAGAAGGAAGGCGTTAAGACATATTTTGCTCCGGGAAGAGTAAATCTTATCGGTGAGCATACTGATTATAATGGTGGTCATGTTTTTCCATGCGCACTTACAATCGGAACTTATGCAGCAGTAGCCAAGAGAGATGATCGTATGGTTCAGTTCTACTCAGTGAACCAGGATAGATTTGGAGTATATGGAGTTTCTCTTGATGATGTTGAGACAATCAATGAGAAGGCTGGATGGACCAACTATCCAATAGGCGTTATCTGGGCATTTGCAAAACGTGGCTTTAAGCTTGATAAGGGATTTGATATGGTTATCAACGGCAACATCCCTAATGGCTCAGGCCTTTCATCTTCAGCATCTCTTGAAGTACTTACAGGCTTCATCTTAAGAGATATTTATGGCTTTGACGTTACTAATCAGGATATTGCTCTTATTGGACAGTATTCAGAGAATAACTATAATGGCTGCAACTGTGGAATCATGGATCAGTTTGCATCAGCAATGGGAAAAGAGAACAACGCTATCTTCCTTGATACTGCTGATCTTTCCTATGAATATGCTCCAATCAAGCTTGATGGTGCAAAGATTGTAATCGCTAATACTAATAAGAAGCATAAGCTTACAGATTCTCAGTACAATGCTAGACGCAGCATGTGTGAGGAAGCACTGGCTATCCTTCAGAAGACAGTTGATATAAAGGGACTTGGAGATCTTTCTATTGAGGAGTTTGAGGCTCACAAGGATGTTCTTACAGATCCTGATATGCAGAAGAAGGCTAAGCATGCAGTTTATGAGAACCAGCGTACAATTGAGGCAGTTAAGGCACTTAAGGCTGGAGATATTGAGCACTTTGGAGAACTTATGAGACAGTCTCATGAGTCACTTCGTGATGATTATGATGTTACCGGAGTTGAGCTTGATACCCTTGCTGAAGAGGCATGGAAGATTCCGGGAGTTATCGGATCTCGTATGACAGGCGGCGGATTTGGCGGCTGCACAGTTTCAATTGTTAAGGCTGAAGCTGTTGAGAACTTCAAGAAGACCGTTGGAGAGAATTACCTTAAGAAGATTGGCTATGAAGCTACATTCTATACAGTAGAAATCGGTGGAGGCCCACAGGTTATCTAAAGAAAGATACTTTGAGTACACGCGCGGTAATAGATTTGGAAAGGAACAGATGATGATTCAGGAATCAGTTAAAAAGTTAGTTGCATATGCCCTCAGAACAGGACTTATAGAAAAAGAAGATATCATATTTACAGTTAATTCTCTTTTGATTGAGCTTAATCTGGATAGTGCTGAATTCGAAATAGCTGAAATAGAGAAGTGTGCCACAGAGATTCCGGCAGATGACAAGCAGCTTGGACAGTATCTGGAGTCTGTTCTTAAGGATATCGATGATTACGCTGTAGCAAACGGCATTATAGAAAATGATAGCGTTGTATATAGAGATCTTTTTGATACAAAGCTCATGGGGCTTATGGTAGAAAGACCAAGTGCTATCATCAAAAAGTTTAATGAAAAATATGCTAAGAGCCCGCAGGATGCAACAGATTATTACTATAATCTTTCCAAGAACAGCGATTACATCAGAAGATACCGAATTTCCAAAGATATGAAGTGGGTTGCTCCGACAGAATATGGCGATCTTGATATCACGATCAATCTGTCCAAGCCGGAAAAAGATCCTAAGGCAATAGCCGCAGCCAGAAATGCCAAGCAGAGCGGCTATCCTAAATGTCAGCTTTGTTGGGAAAATGAGGGATATTCGGGAAGAGTGGATCATCCTGCAAGAGAAAATCACAGGATCATTCCGGTGACAATCCAGAATTCAAAGTGGGGATTCCAGTATTCACCCTATGTTTACTATAATGAGCACTGTATTGTTTTCAATTCACAGCACATTCCGATGAAGATAGAGCACAATACATTTTGTAAGCTCTTTGACTTTGTTAAACAGTTTCCACATTATTTTGTTGGCTCCAACGCGGATCTTCCTATAGTTGGTGGATCAATTTTAAGTCATGACCATTTCCAGGGAGGACATTATACCTTTGCAATGGCTAAAGCTCCTGTGGAAAGAAGCTTTGTGGTAGAAGGATTTGAGGATGTTTCAAGCGGTATTGTGAAATGGCCGATGTCTGTCATCAGACTTTCAGGAAAAGATACCGACAGGATTATTGCTCTTGCAGATGTGATCCTTAATAAGTGGAGAGGATATACAGATGAGGCGGCATTTGTTTTTGCTGAGACTGATGGTGTTCCTCACAATACTATTACTCCTATAGCCAGAAAGAACGGCGAGAATTATGAGCTGGATCTTGTTCTTAGGAATAACATAACCACAGACGAGCATCCACTTGGTGTTTATCATCCTCACGCTCAGCTTCATCATATCAAAAAGGAGAACATCGGACTTATCGAGGTTATGGGACTGGCTGTTCTTCCTGCAAGACTCAAGGAGGAAATGGCTCAGCTTAAAGATGCAATTCTGGAAGGCAAGGACCTTCGTGCTGATGAAATTCTTACTAAGCACGCAGATTGGGTTGATGCTTTTATGAAGAAATACGATTCTGTAACAAAGGAAAATATAGATGAGATTGTTCAGAATGAAATTGGTGAAGTGTTTATGCATGTCCTTGAGGATGCAGGTGTTTACAAGCGCACACAGGAAGGACAGGCAGCATTCGACAGATTTACAAAGAGTTTATAATGAGAATTTACAAGGGCTGCCTTTCGAGGCAGCCCTTGTTGCAAATTTTCTTATGTGTCCTCTATCAAAGGAGCAAGCCCTTCCTCAATCATTTTGGTAATCTGAGTACGGCTAAGTGCATTTAGCGCTTTGGCAATCGGAAGCATTCCTTCGAGCTTTTTGCGCATTTCTGATTCGTTTAACCCTAGCTTGGTTTTGTACATGTCAACTAAAAGTCTGTAAGTGGATGAGATGTCCGTCCTGGTTTTAACAGAAAATTCGAGGACCTTGGCTGCATCTTCATAGTAGCCTGAATTATAAAGAGCTTCACCCCAATTCTGAAGAGCTATAACAAGTGACGTATAGTTTTGATCGTATTGGGTAAGAACAGTAATGTTTGGGGCGCCGTATTCCATTTTAAGATCTGTATTTGTGATTCCGGTGAAATTTACTATTTTTTCATCCTTAAGTGCGAATACCTCATCCTCAGCTTTTTTTATCATTGCATTATCATCATGTGTGTTAAAAGGAAGCGTATCGATTGGAATATGAATATACTCAAGAGAATCAAGACTCTTTTTTCTGACGCTGTTAGCCTCCCGCTCCCGGTCCCAGAATTCCTGCTCGCGCTGTTCGGTTTTTCTGGATACCCGACGCGTGGCAATATTCGCAACAATGATGAAAATGATGAAGGTTGCTAAAAAGGGTAATTTCATCTATAATATCCTTTCAGTAAAACAGTGGCAGTTGTATAATAATGAATTTTGTACAACTATAATAATCATAGCACATTAGCTCAGAGGGGGCATTATGAAAAAATTTGTCAGAGGATTATTCCTCTTTTTCGGTGTGCTGTTACTTCTGCCTGGCATTCGGACAAAAGCAGCAGATGGTAGAACAATTGCAAATGGCGTTTATATAGGAAACATTGATGTTTCCGGAATGACTGTATCTGATGCGGGTGCTGCCGTTAATGCATATTTTGACAGGCTTGCCGCGGGCGAGATTACCTTGACTGCAGGCGAAGATAAGAGCGTTACTATTACCGGTGACGATCTTGGAATAGCCTGGAAGAATCCTCAGATTGTTGAGGAAGCATACGAACTTGGTCATAAGGGCAATATCATTCAGAGATATAAAGCTCTCAAGGACCTCGAGAGATCCAATATAGTTTTTGATATCGAGTACGGATTTAACGACGAGAATATCACAGATATCCTTGAGAATAGATGCAGATCTTTTAATCAGGACAAGATAAACTACACCCTTATCAAGACTTCTGATGGATTTAATGTGACTAATGGACAGTCCGGGTATGTTGTGGACGTAAACACATCAGCAGAAGCAATTAAGGATTACGTTAGAAATGGATGGAATGGCGACGCAGGGCAGGTTAGTCTTAGTGTAAAAGAGGATGCACCTGTCGGAAGCGCAGAAGATTTAGCAAGGGTTAAGGATGTTCTTGGAACCTTCACAACAAGCTATAAGACTTCAGGTGCTTCTAGAAGCGCCAATGTGGCAAACGGTTGCTCACTCATTAATGGAACTACTTTGTATCCGGGTGAGGAGTTCTCAGTTTTGGATGCGATAACTCCTTTCACACAGGAAAATGGATATTTTCCGGCTGGATCTTACCTTAATGGAATAGTGGTAGAGAGTATCGGAGGCGGTATTTGTCAGGTTTCAACGACACTTTATAATGCTGTTCTTCTTGCAGAATTGGAAGTTACAGAGAGACATAATCACTCCATGATAGTTACTTATGTAGATCCATCTGCGGATGCAGCCATTGCTGAATCAGGCGGTAAGAACTTTAAGTTTGTAAATAGTACTGATTACCCTATTTATATAGAAGGATATACTACATCCGACAAGCACATTACATTTACAATATACGGCGTTGAGACAAGAGATTCCGGTAGAAAGGTTTCATTTGAAAGCGAAGTCCTTTCAACTACACCGGCTTCAGCTGATGAATTCAGAACAGATTCTTCTCAGTCAGTGGGTTATGTAGGAACTCAGTCAGCGCATATCGGATATAAGGCACAGCTTCGCAAAATTGTTAAGGAAAATGGCGAAGTTATCAGTAATGAAGTAATCAACTCAAGTAATTATAAAATGGTTCCAAGGATCATCACAGTTGGAACAGGTGGCGCAGATGCTGTGGCTCTTTCACAGCTTCAGACAGCAATAGCAACCAAGGATGTAGGAACTGTAAAGGCAGTTGCATCAGCTCTTTCAGCAGCACAGAAAGCTGCCGGAACCGAGGGCGAGATGGCAGCGGCTCAGGCTGTAGCAGATTCGGTTAATGCGGCACATGCTCAGATTCAGCAGCAGGAAGCCCAGCAGGCATCTGTTGAAGAGGCAGCACCGGTTCAGGAAGCACCAGCTCCGGAAGCGCCGGCTGAAGATGTGGAAGCGGTGGTAACTGACTAAAACTTGTTTTTGGGAGCAAAGATGAGAATTGGAAAGATAACGGAGAATGCATTAAAGAGATCCGTTCTAAAACAGATAAATACAGTATTTAAGAAAAAGACAAGCGCAGCTGTGGGGACAGACTGCGCTTTTTCTGAAGAAAAAAGAACATTTTCTACAATCGTACCAGCTACATTGCAGGTCTCAGATGCGGCCTACTATGCTGTAGTAAAGGCAGTGAACGGTCTTGTTTCCCAGGGCGTCAGACCTGATTCTTTTACGTCTTCCGTCCTTCTTCCTGTAGATGCAGAGGAAGGCATGGTAAAAAAAGCTGTAGCAGATGCATTAGAAGCTGCCGAAGCCTGTGGCGTTATATATGCAGGCGGGCACACGGAAGTAACAGGTTCAGTTAATAGGCCTGTTATAACTGTAGCGGCTACAGGAACTGTTGATACTGATACTAAAGAGCCTCTTTTTGCAGGAAAAGGGAAAGCTGGCCAGTCACTTGTGGTTACAAAGTGGGCTGGACTTGAAGGCACAGCAATGCTGGCCAGAGAGAAATATGTTGACCTGACTACAAGGTATCCAGCTCCCTTCATAGACGATGCCAAAGGCTTTAAAAACTTCCTTTTTGTCGGTGAAGAAATGGAGATTGTACAAAGCTTGGGAGCATGTGCGGTGCATGATCTGTCAAACGGCGGAATTTTCGCCGGCCTGTGGGAAATGGCAGGAAGGTCGGGAACCGGGCTACGAGTCGATCTGAAAAGTATTCCTCTTAGACAGGAGACTGTGGAGATTTGCGAGTTTTTTGAAGTTAATCCGTATCAGTTATTGTCCGGAGGAGCTCTTTTGATAGCTACAGATAATCCGGAGCAGCTGGTAAGCCTTCTTGATCAAAAGGGAATACCATCAGCTATAATAGGTCAATTAACAGATGGTAATGACAAGGTTATCATAAATGCAGATGAAACCAGATTTCTGGAGTCACCACAAGCCGATGAAATACTGAAAGTATTGGGATAAGAAATTGGCATCGAAATAACTGGATAAAAATATCGGGTTTACAAAGTGAGAAATAATAGTCACAATAGAGAATAAAACAAGAGACTGAGGGAGATTAGCATGGGAACAAGAGAAGAAATACTACATATTATCGAAAAAAACAGCCGCATAGATGTGCATGAGCTTAGCGTGCTTCTGGGAGCGGATGAGCTTCTTGTGGCCAATGAGCTCAAGGCTCTCGAAGAAGAGGGCATTATTTGCGGTTATCATACAATGATTGACTGGTCCAAGACCAGCCTTGAGAAAGTAAATGCGCTTATCGAGGTAAAGGTAACTCCAACAAGAGGACAGGGCTTTGATAATATTGCAGAGCGTATTTACAAATATCCCGAAGTAACCAGTGTATATCTTATGAGTGGTGGCTTTGATCTCATGGTTATACTGGAAGGCAAGACACTTCAGGAGGTTGCAGGATTTGTAAACAACAAACTGGCGACCCTTGATACTGTGCTTAGCACAGCGACACATTTTATTCTTAAAAAATATAAGGATCATGGAACAATTCTTACTAAAAAATATGAAGATACAAGGGAGATTATTACGCCATGAGAAATCCATTAGGTAGTAAAGTTGTAGATATCAAGCCGTCAGGAATCAGAAAGTTTTTTGACATCGTTCAGGAGACTGAGGGCGCGATTTCTCTGGGCGTTGGAGAACCGGATTTTGATACTCCCTGGCATATCAGAGATGAAGGTATTTATTCTCTTGAGAAGGGCAGAACCTTCTATACCTCTAATTCAGGACTTAAGGAACTTAGGCAGGAAGTTTCTAATTATATAAAGAGAACACAGGGCGTTTCTTATGATCCATTAAATGAGGTGTTCATTACTGTTGGCGGTTCCGAAGCAATTGATCTTGCTTTTCGAGCAATGGTAGACGAGGGAGATGAAGTTCTTATCCCACAGCCAAGCTATGTTTCTTATGAACCCTGTGCTATTTTGGCTGACGCTAAGCCTGTTATTATCGAGCTGAAAGAAGAAAACGAATTCAGATTAACTGCGCAGGAAGTTCTTGATAAGGTTACTGATAAAACAAAGATTTTAGTACTTCCTTTTCCTAATAACCCAACTGGTGCAGTTATGGGAAAAGAGGACCTGGAGCAGATTGCAAAGGTTGTTATAGAAAAAGACCTGTATGTTATCTCAGATGAGATATATGGTGAGCTTACCTACAATGGTTCACATGTATCTATAGTTTCTTTTCCTGGAATGAAGGAAAGAACAATACTGATAAATGGTTTTTCAAAAGCTTATGCCATGACCGGATGGCGTCTTGGATATGCTTGCGGCCCTGAGAATATTATGAAGCAGATGGTCAAGATTCATCAGTTTGCAATTATGTGCGCTCCTACTACCAGCCAGTACGCAGCAGTAGAGGCTCTTAAAAATGGTGATGATGACGTCAAAATGATGCGTGAGGAATACAATCGCAGAAGAAGATATCTCCTGAATGAGTTCAAAAAGCTGAATGTACCATGCTTTGAGCCATTTGGCGCCTTTTATGTTTTCCCGTGCATCAAAAAATTCGGAATGAGCAGTGACGAGTTCTGTACACGCCTTCTTATGGAAGAGAAACTGGCTGTGGTTCCCGGAAATGCTTTTGGAGATTGTGGAGAGGGATATATCCGTATTTCTTATGCATACTCCCTCGCTAATTTAAAGAGTGCTATGGAACGCTTTGAGCGGTTTATTTCAAAGCTATAAGATCAGATAGTAGAATAAAGAAAAAGAGGACGTATAAATCGTTTCATCCAGGAGAAATGATTTATGCGTCCTTTGCTTTTTGTGTTAATAGCCTATGGCATATATGATTTAGTCTACAACAGTCTCGTAAATATTTGACTCAAAGAATTTGTTAAAGCCCTGCCAGCCTGGAGCTGTAGCATTTGCCAAAAGCTCAGTGAAGGTTTCCATCTTGGCGTCTGTATTGTCTGCGAGATTAAGCGCAACGGCTTCCATAATTGCAGGCTTTTTAGGAGAACCATACTCGAACTCGCCGTGATGTGCCAAAATACAATGCTGAAGCTCCTGCTTTAATAAAACAGGGAAGCCCTCTATGTTTCTGGCTTTTTCTCCGATCATCTCTGCACCCATGACAATGTGACCGAGGAACTGGCCTTCGTCTGTGTAATCATTTGTGGGATAGAGACTTAATTCTCTTGTCTTACCAATATCGTGACAAATGGCAGCTGTCAGCAAAAGATCTCTGTTGAGCTTTGGATAAGAACTGCAGTAATAGTCACAAAGCTTTGTAACGCTTAAAGTATGTTCCAAAAGACCGCCTATAAAGCTGTGATGAACAGTTTTGGCTGCGCTGGATTTTTTGAACGCTTCAATAAGCTTTTCATCATTAACAAAAAAGTCTTCAAGTAATTTCTTAAGATAAGGATTACCAATGCTTCCAATAATATTAAGAAGTTCTTTATACATAACTTCAATGTCTTTGGATGATACAGGAAGGTAAAGCGCTGGATCGTACTCACCTTCATGACAATTTCTGGCTCTTTTGACATTGATCTGAAGAGCGCCATTAAAACTTGTTACTTCACCAAATACATCGATGTAATCTGTGTCGTCAAACTCGTCGATACCATCACTGTTTGGCTCCCAGATTTTCGCATCAATGGTTCCGGTCTTATCCTGGAGAGTTACTGAAAAATACTCTTTGCCGTTCTTGGTAGTAGCACTAAGTTTGTGCTTACACATGTAAATATCAGCAATTCTGTCGCCCGGCTTTAAATCTTTAATAAACTTCATTAAAAAACCTCATTTCTAATAGCAATAGCTTATATCAATCAATTGTTGATTTTTCTAAGGTAACCTCAAGTTCCATATCAATGTAATCAATTGGAGCCTGTCGCATTACCGTTATAGATATTACATCATCAGGTCTAAGTCCTGCAAGCTTATTTATCAGCTGCTCATAACTTGTTATATCCGTATCTCCAATGGCAGTTACAATATCTCCGCTTTGTATTCCGGCTTTCATAGCAGGAGAGCCCATTTCTGTCATTGAGATATAAGCACCGGCCGGTACATTCTGTGAAGTCTGTATTTCCTGCGGAACGGTAGCACCATGAACTCCAAGATAAGCACGGTTTCTATTGTTGGAAAGATCTTCTATGAGCGCTTTCAGTTCTGTAACACCAATTGCGCAAATAATATTGGAAAGTTCGCCGGTCTGCTTGGACATATCGATGATTCCGACCACCTGTCCGTTTAGGTTGATAAGTACACCACTTCCTGAGCTGTTTCCGTATATGTCAGTTGTAAGCAGCTTATAAGAAGTATCCGGTAAATCTATAGTTGATTTTTCGCTGGTCACAATTCCATAAGAGATAGAACCATGAACTCCAATCGGGCTTCCAATGGCAATTACCGGTAAACCTGTAATACTGTTGGAATTAGAGCTTCCAAGAGAAGCCACCGTTACTCTGTTTCTGGTATCGGCAGACAAAACACTTTTTCTCACATTGAGGATACATAGTCCTGTGATGGAATCTACAAGCTTGACCTGTGCCTGAGCCTTTGCGTTGTCACAAAAACTTACTTCGATGGACTCGGCATCTTTTAGCCCTTCATAAAAGGAAAGAATATATAGATAGTTTCCGCTGTCGGCAACAATCAGTCCTGAAGTTGTTCCGCTGCTCTCATATGATGAACTGAACCAGTTAGTGTCACTTGAAACTGCTGTGATCTTAACCATGCTGCGTCCGGCCTCAGATGCTACGGCTTTAAGAGAGGACATGATCTTGCTATAGTCACTGGAACTAAATGCATACGAAGCAAGTGCGGCGTCAATCTGATCCTTTTGAGTTGCTTCAAGATTCATGGCTTCACTTGCGGCTATTTCATTGTCATCAGCAAACATTTCCTCCGGCGTAAGTTCATCGCTGGCAGTTTCTTCAGGAAAAGAAATTACTTCAGGCTCTTTTTCCGGATATAAAGTATCACTGAAAACAGGCTGAAGCAGTAAAAAAGTGAAACAGGCCACAATACCGAATATTACAGCGAGTGAAATGGTGATTATGGTCCTGCGCAGTAGCTTTTTTCTATTAATAGGGCGCTGCTTGATCTTTTCACTGATAAATGCGGTGTTGGCTAGGTTGTCTTTTGGATTGTCTTCCTGATTCAGCGGCATAAAAAATCCTCACAAATTCAAGTATTTGATTATTATCCTATAATTATATCTGCTTTCTATGCTGATTTCAAAAAATATAGTTGGGAAATGCCAGCTTAGATGATAAACTGTAATTTGGGATTATCTATGAAAACGAAGGAAAAGGCAATGAACAAAAAAGCATTACACGTATTAGAATACGATAAAATAATAGAAAAACTAACAGAGCACGCCACATCTGACCCTGGAAGACAGCTTTGCAGACAACTTGAACCATCTTCGGATATTAAAGAGATCAGGAAGAACCAGGAAAAAACAGCAGATGCCATAGCGAGAATTTTCAAAAAAGGCTCTACATCTTTTGGTGACAACAGAGATTTTACAGGAAGCCTTAAGGCACTTAAGATCGGAAGCTCTCTGGATATAGTAGGACTACTTAGATTAGCTTCATTTTTAGAGAATGTTGCTCGTATTAAAGCCTATGGCAGAAGCCAGAGAGAAGATGAGGCGCAGGATTCTTTGACAGAGTCTTTTAATATGCTTGAACCTCTCACTCCCGTATCCGTTGAGATCAGACGTTGCATAGTTTCTGAGGATGAAGTAAGTTCTGATGCCAGCCCGGCGCTTAGACACATCAGACGTGGAATAATGCTCACTAACGACAGAATCCACGAACAGCTAGGCAAACTGATCAACGGATCCATGAGGACCTATCTGCAGGATGCCGTTGTTACAATGCGTGATGACAGGTATTGTGTTCCGGTGCGTTCTGAATATAAATCACAGATAAATGGTATTGTTCACGATCAGTCTTCATCAGGATCAACACTGTTTATAGAGCCTGCAGCTGTAGTAGAACTTAATAATAAGTTAAAAGAACTGGCTCTTGAAGAAAGTGCAGAGATAGAGAAGATCCTTTTAGAGCTCAGCCTTAAGGTTGCAGAGCATGTTGAGGCAATCAAATATAATTCAGAGATCATGACAGATCTGGATTTCGTATTTGCCAAGGCATCCTATGCACTGGAAATAAATGCAACAACTCCAATATTTAATGACCAGCATGCATTTAATATCAGAAAGGGAAGACATCCTCTTATTCCAAAGGACAAGGTGGTTCCGATTGATGTTTATGCCGGCCGTGATTTTGACATGCTCATAATTACCGGACCAAATACCGGTGGAAAAACTGTAACGCTCAAGACGGTAGGTCTTTTGACACTCATGGGACAGGCAGGTCTTGCAATTCCAGCGGGTGACAGATCAGAGCTTTCTGTATTTAACGAAGTGTACGCGGATATCGGTGATGAGCAGAGTATAGAACAGTCCCTGTCAACATTCTCATCACACATGACAAATACTGTTTCTATCCTAAAAAATGCAGATGCGAATTCTCTTTGCCTGTTTGATGAGCTGGGTGCAGGAACAGATCCTGTAGAAGGCGCGGCACTTGCTATTTCTATTCTGAACAATTTACATAGCAGAAAAATAAGGACACTGGCAACCACCCACTATAGTGAGCTCAAGGTCTATGCGCTTAACACGCCTGGAATACAGAATGCCAGCTGCGAATTTGATGTGGAGTCACTTCGCCCGACCTATAAGCTGCTTATCGGAATTCCCGGAAAGAGTAACGCTTTTGCCATCTCCTCCAAACTTGGACTTCCTGATGAAATAATTGAGGCTGCAAAAGAGCAGATTGGAACTGAGGACAAGAAGTTTGAGGATCTTCTTGCTGATCTAGATAGAAACAGGCGTCTTGTGGAAAGCGAGAAGCAGGAGATTGCCAGTTACAAAGAGGAAGTTGCCAGGTTAAAGGAGCAGCTTGAGCAAAAGACAGATAAGCTTGATCGTCAGAAGGAAGACATCCTTAGGGAAGCTAACGAGCAGGCCAGAAATATTCTGCAGGAGGCCAAAGATCTTGCGGATGAAACTATACGTACCTTTAGAAAAGCCGGACCAAATGCCAGCATGGCAGACCTTGAGAGAGCAAGGACAAATGTGGGCCAGAAAATATCCGACAAAAATAAGGCAATTTCAGCTAAAAAGAAAACTGATACCCAGGCACACCCTCTTTTAAAAGAATCCCAGCTTAAGCTTGGAGAATCCGTAAAGATCGTTTCTATGGGACTTAAGGGAACTATCAGTTCCAAGCCGGATAAAGACGGTAATCTGTATGTTCAGTGCGGAATTATGAGGACAAAGGCTAATGTAAAAGACCTTGTTCTTGTTCAGGATGAGGATGGCAAAGCTGCCATGAAGAAATTCTATGGCAGAAATACATCGGGCGGCAAAATGGATCTTTCCAGGGCTTCCACAATTCGCACGGAGATCAATCTTATAGGTAAAAACAGCGATGATGCTATTTCCGCTCTTGATAAATATCTGGATGATGCTTACATGGCTCATCTTAATAATGTAAGAGTTGTTCATGGTAAGGGCGCTGGTATATTGCGACAGGCTGTGCATTCCTTCTTAAAGGGAGTTCCTTATGTGAAATCCTTTAAACTTGGGGAGTTTGGAGAAGGCGATGCCGGAGTTACAATAGTTACATTCATAAAATGATTATAGTGAGGGGAAAATGGTTACTAAACAGAAAATACTAATAGTGGATGATGATAATAATATTGCAGAGCTGATCTCTTTGTATCTTGTAAAAGAGTGCTTTGAGACAAAGATCTGTAACGATGGGGAGACGGCAATAAACACATTCGATACCTTTAATCCCAACCTGGTTCTTTTGGACCTAATGCTTCCGGGAATCGATGGATATCAGGTATGCAGAGAAATCCGTACCAAGTCTCAGGTTCCGATCATTATGCTTTCTGCAAAAGGAGAGGTGTTTGATAAAGTCCTTGGCCTTGAGATGGGGGCTGATGATTATATGGAAAAGCCTTTTGACTCCAAGGAATTGGTTGCCAGAGTGAAGGCTGTTCTTCGCAGATACAAGCCGCAGGTTCAGGAAGTTCAGGAATCCGATGATAAAGTTGTCAGATACCCTGATCTTGAAATTAATATGACCAATTATTCTGTTACATACATGGGAGAGCGTGTGGATATGCCACCTAAGGAACTGGAGCTTCTGTATTTCCTGGCAGCTTCACCCAACCACGTATATACCAGAGAGCAACTCCTTGACCAGATCTGGGGATATGAATATATTGGTGATACCAGAACTGTCGATGTACATATCAAGAGACTTCGTGAAAAACTAAATGATCACGATAACTGGCGTCTTGCTACAATATGGGGAATTGGATATAAATTTGAGGTACAGCAGTAAATGAAGAGAACGCTCTATTTAAAATTTTTGCTGGCGTATCTATTATTTGCGATATTTGGATTTGTTGTAGTGGCTACCTTCGTGTATAGTATGACCTACGAAAGAATCCGTAGAGATAAGGCAGATACTATGTATCAGGTGGCCACTCAGATTGCCAATACCTACGCAGCAGATCTATATAATAGCGAAACATCACTGGATGCAGTCCACACTCAGATGGTTGCGCTTTCCAAGTATATGGATAATTCCTCAATCTGGATTGTAAACCCATCGGGCCGACTGGTGCTTGATTCCTCAAGAATTATCGAACCGGGAAAAGAAATAGTTATCGATGGATTTGATCCCACGGTTACCGGTAGTTCGTATTACACAACCGGATCTTTTTGGGGAAACTTTAAACAGGATATGCTGAGCGTATTTGCGCCAATTACCGCGAACTTTAAGGTTCAGGCATATGTTGTAATCCATGTGCCGATTTTAGATATACAGAATTCGGCCAATGAATTTCTGAATATTTCTTATCTCATGCTTTTGGTTTTATTTTTGCTTTCGCTCATTATTTTGATCTTTTTTACAGAGCTGGTTTATGTACCCCTTCGTAAGATAACAATGGCTACTGAACAGTACGCTGCAGGCAATATGAGCTACGAGTTTTCTGTGGAATCAGAAGATGAAATGGGATATTTGGCAGCTTCTCTGTCATATATGGCGGGTGAAATTGCCAGACAGGAAGATGATCAGAAGAAATTTATCGCCAATGTTTCTCACGATTTCAGGTCTCCGCTTACTTCTATTCGTGGATACCTTGTAGCCATGCAGGACGGAACAATTCCGGAGGAAATGCACGGCAAGTATCTTGGAATAGTTATAAATGAGACAGACCGCCTCACCAAGCTGACCAATGAGCTTCTCACACTCAATAACCTTAACACCAAAGGAATGCTGCTTGATAGAAGTGACTTTGATATTAATACGGTGATACGAAATGTCGCTGAATCTTTTGGCGGGACCTGTATCGAGAAAAAAATAGCCATAGAACTCGTGCTTACAGATGAGAAGATGCTTGTGAATGCTGATATGAGTAAGATTCAGCAGGTCCTTTACAATCTGGTGGATAATGCCATAAAATTCAGTCACAAAGAATCAACAGTAAAGATTGAGACTACTGAAAAGCACAGCAAGGTATTTGTTTCTGTAAAAGACAGCGGTATAGGTATTCCTAAAGAGGATCAGAAACTTATTTTTGACAGATTTTACAAGTCAGATCTTTCAAGAGGAAAAGACAAGAAAGGTACCGGTTTGGGTCTTGCTATCGTAAAAGAAATAATTAAGGCCCATGAAGAAAACATCAATGTAATTAGTACAACCGGAGTTGGAACCGAATTTATCTTTTCTCTGCCTAAGGCAGCAGCTATGGATGAAGATGATGAATAACGCTGTGCCATTTTGAATTTATTTGTTTTGTATTAGTTGTTACAAGATTGGAGTTTTTTATGCATATAGTTTTACACCAGCCTGAAATCCCTCAGAATACAGGTAATATCGGAAGAACCTGTGTGGCTACACACACAAGCCTTCATCTTATTGAGCCTCTGGGATTCAGACTTGGAGAAAAAGAGTTAAGAAGAGCCGGAATGGATTATTGGCAGCATCTTGACGTTACCAGATACATCGATTATCAGGATTTTAGGGATAAACACCTTGGAGCGAAGATCTGGATGGCAACCACAAAGGCTAAGAAATCATATACGGATGTTTCTTTTGGAATGGATGATTACATAATGTTTGGAAAAGAAAGCGCGGGCATTCCGGAAGAAATACTTGTAGATAATGAAGAATACTGTATAAGAATTCCTATGGGCAGTGACATCAGATCGTTGAACTTATCCAATTCTGTAGCAATCGTTCTTTATGAAGCCCTTAGACAGAACCAATTTGCCGGACTTGAGCAGCAAGGAGAGCTTCACAGATTGCACTGGAAAGAATGATTTAATCATATTTATTATAGAAAGAACGCATATGAGTAATAAGAAAAACAGTACGGATACTTGTTATAAAAAGGATGATTTATTAACAGTTGATATAACCGATATTGGCAACGATGGGGAGGGCATAGGCAAAATTGAAGGCTATACCCTCTTTATTAAAGATGCAGTAATTGGCGATAAGGTTATTGCCAAAATAATGAAAGCCAAGAAGAATTATGCCTACGCACATCTGGAAAAGGTAGTTGAGCCATCTGCGTATAGACAAGAAGCACCTTGCCAGATATCCAGAAAGTGCGGTGGCTGCCAGATTCAAAATATGGCATATGAAAAGCAGCTTGACTTCAAACAGAATAAAGTAAGAAATAATCTGATCAGATTGGGCGGCTTTTCAGAACAATTTGTTGATGGAATAATGGAACCGATCATCAAAATGGATGATCCCTGGAGATATAGAAACAAGGCGCAGTACCCTATAGGAAGAGATAAAAGTGGGAAAATAACCGCTGGATTCTATGCGGGAAGAACCCATGATATTATTCCTGTTGAGGATTGCCTTATCGGAACTTCGGAAAATAAAGAGATTCTGGAAATTATTATTGCCCATATGGAAAAGCATGGAATCGATCCTTATGACGAGAAGACAGGCAAGGGCCTTGTTCGCCATGTCTTAATTCGAAAAGGCTTTTCAAGCGGCGAAATAATGGTTTGTCTTGTTGTTAATTATATTAATAGTAAAAATGCATCGGGGAATCATAATCCAAAGGCTGCTAGTTCCGAGAAGGCTGCCGAGTATATAAAGGGTCAGTCCGAGCTGATTGGTGCACTTTCTATGATTCCTGGCATGAAGAGTATTTCTTTTAGCATTAATACAGAAAAAACTAATGTAATAATGGGCGTAGAAATACATACTGTTTGGGGAGAGGATACTATTTCTGATACCCTCTGCGGCTTAGAGTTTAAGATTTCACCTCTTTCTTTTTACCAGGTCAATCCGGTTCAAACTCATAAATTATATGCTCAGGCGATTGAGTATGCTGGTCTATCTGGAAAAGAAATAGTATGGGACCTTTATTGTGGTATAGGAACAATTACTTTATCAATGGCCAAGGCAGCAGGGCATGTGTATGGCGTTGAAGTAATTCCGGATGCTATCAGGGATGCCAAGGATAATGCTATAAGGAATAATATTACAAACGCTGATTTCTTCTGTGGAAAAGCTGAAGAAGTGCTTCCTGCATTTTATGATGGTAAATCAGGCAAAGGTAATGGTGAATATGAAGTGATAGACAGAGATGCAGCTCTGCACCCGGATGTGATTGTAGTTGATCCTCCGAGAAAAGGTTGTGATGAGAAATGTCTTGATACAATGCTGAAAATGAAGCCGGATAGAATTGTATATGTAAGCTGCGACAGCGCCACACTTGCAAGAGACTTGCGAATTTTGTCTGATGGAGGTTATGTGGTTGAAAAGGTTCGTCCCTGTGATATGTTTCCACATACAGTTCATGTAGAAAATGTCGCTCTTTTAAGGAGAATTCATTGATGCCGGGGGGTTATTGGCTTGGAATGGTAAGAAATCTGAGCTTTTGAGTTTTATTGTGATTTGTATGGTGGCTGTGCTATCATAGCCATCATTGTTTTCAAAGTAGTTGACAAAGGGAAGTAGTCTTTGTATAATTACTTTTGCGTCTTGATTATAACAAGGCACAGCTAATAGAATTCATAACCACATATTGGTAGAGGGATTCAGGCATGGAGAAATACTCAAGTGGCTGAAGAGGCGCCCCTGCTAAGGGTGTAGACCGTTCGCGCGGTGCGCGGGTTCAAATCCCGCTTTCTCCGTTTAGCACATGACTCTTAGAGAAGAAATTCTCTAAGAGTTTTTTGTTGCATATTTTTAGATAAAGATTTTAAGAATTCATGTTTTTGAAAAATGCAATATTGTCATATACATCGTATAAATGTATATCATTGTTGTAATGGTGATTGCATATTGGCTGGTTTTGGAATGAGTGATAAATAATAAAATTTATGAGAACTAAGTATTAAGCAAAAATGAAATTTGTTTGCAAGATCCAATGAAAATGTATCTGGAATACTGCGGCAATGGATTGGGATAATCAGAGATTCTGTCGATTGTCATTTTTATAGTTGAGGATACCTTCATACACCATACTATAAATAGTAACGAAAAGTGAATGAAGTGCCTATATATAGTGGGGGAATAACTTTTTAATAATTTCTGAAAAAAGTTGTTGCATTTAAAAAATCCCTTTGCTATAATAACTTTTGCCCGTTGCGGAGAAGTCAATTACCTACATAAGAAGGGGCTTTGACCCGGTAATTGTTTTCAAGCATCGGAAAAGAAAATAAAAAAGTTGTTGACAAACAATCAAAGCTGCGATATACTAAACGAGTTGCTGCTGAGAGCGACAACAACAAAGAACCTTG
>NZ_CAMVPU010000003.1 GCF_947169445.1 uncultured Butyrivibrio sp.
TTCTACAAGGTGGAAGTTAGTCTTACAAAGTGGAATTAACTTTTACAATTGACCTCTTTCTCTATATTTCTTAAATCACTGAAAGCATTAACAAAATCCTCTAAACTCTTCTTTTCCTTCTCCTTTCCGCCTTCCTTAAAAGTTCTTCCAGTAATTGCCTTAATTGATTCCCTATAATATTCATCTGCATAATCAGTTGCGATTCCTTCGTCATGTGCTTTAAGCCAACTTATTTTGGGTAACAAATCTAATCTGTCCGAAGTAAGTAGATCAATTGCATCAACATATTCAATCTCATACGGTTCAGATACATCAATATTATGTATTTCGCAAAAATAATCCGTAAGTAATTCATTTATTCTTTTCAATAAAATAACCTCCACCTGTCAAACATCCAACTTATCGTTTTCAATTAGTAAACGATCTGTCAAATTGCAAAACCGGCTAAAATAACTTGCCCCATTATTCTTTAACGAGTATTCAATTCCTGCCTCTCCACATTTTTGGCAAAGTGCAGGATCATTCCATAGTTTTAGAATAGCCTCTTTTAAATTATTTACAACTCTCTTATCATTTCTGACTAAGATACCACAACCATTACCTAGTAGTTCAGGAGTTCCTCCGGAGTCTGTTGCAATTACAGCATCTCCCGCTCCTTGTGCCTCAAGAACCACAAGACATGCAGGTTCATCATATCTACTTGGGATAACAGCAATATCAGTTAGTGAATGATACTTATATAACTCATTATTATCAATATATCCCAAAAATAATACTCTTGAAGAAGATGTATTAGCAATCTCTTTGCAATGTCTAACATAGTCAGTATCTCTTGAGTTACTTGAAAAAAATACTCCTCCTAGCACTAACAATAGCAACCTTTTATCATCTATCAAATTTACAGCTTCTATGAGTTCCGATAAGCCTTTCTCTTCTATAAGACGCCCAGCATATAATAAAACAAATGTATCATCTGAAATATCGTAGAACTTTTTTAATTGTTCAATTTCAAGTATTGATGGTTTTCTGCGAAGAGTTTCCGTGTTTATAGAATTAATCAAATCATACACGTCTTTCCTATCCATACTCGTCATTTCAATCCACTGTTCAGAGCAAAAATGACTAACACAAAAAACGCTATGTACTGCGGTAGCATGATCTACACAATACTTGTCAATGCCATGCATATGAAGAACTCTCTTCTTAAACGGAATTATGTCGTTTCCATAAACAAATTCTTCTATGCCGCCTTCATCAATTATCAAATCAAAAATACCATGATTTTTCATAAGATATTTTGCTGATTTTATTTTTTCAGATGAAACATAATAAGCTTGTTTTTTACCGAACTGTTTTTTTATTTTCGCAACACGGAATAATATGCGATTAAACAACAAGTTCGGTCGAAACCTTACATATTGTGTATATTTATAGCCTTTTGACAACTTTTTTGCTTTTTCGTCTTCGATAGTCAATACCACTATTTGATAGTGCGGATTCTTCTCATTTTCTTCAACTATTTGTTGTACAAGCGCTTCCACTGCCCCTCCTCTTACAGGCGGAATCGGAAGCCCTGACACACACGCTATGCATATCTTTTTCATTACTCTTTCCTTTAATGACCAACAATTTTTTTCTTTATCTTCCACAGTTTACCTGTAATGTCTACGCCAAACAACTTAAGCATCAACTTTACAATAGATTCTCTTTTGTGATATAGATATGAATACTTTGTATTTGTTTGGTAGATTATTCTCATTTTATTAAGTCGCTTTTTTAATTCTTTTCTCTGTTCTATATCGTAGTATGCATAATGCGATAAAATAACTATAACAAGCGTCTGATAATTCAAATACAATAATGTCTTTAGCTTATCATCATTTATTGTTGCTATTACTGGCAGATTATTTTCCATAATATATGTTAGGTCATCGACAAGCTTAAACTTTGCACAAGTTGAAATAGAAGATACATTATCACGCCTATATAAATATATTGCTTCTTGTTTATAAAAACCAATTGATTCCGCCTTCAACAAGAAACGTAGAGTATAATATACATCTTCACTGATTCGACCTTCCGGAAACACGAAATTATTATCCTTAAGAAAAGCTGTACGGAAAGCGTAATGCCAAACTACCCACCCAAATGAATAATCTTCCTCCAAAAGATAGGTAAGCGCCTGAACACCTGAAATTGTATCACTCATAGTAGGTGGAACAAAAAAATGGCTGCATTTCCCAGCGCAAACACAATCTGCCGGGAATACTACAGCATCTGTATGATTCTTTAATACATAGTCAAAGAAATCCTTTGGATTAGCAATATTCGCTAACTGATCATCTCCATCTACAAAAAATACATATTCCCCTGTAACTTCTTTAAGACCATTATTTCGCGTTGCAGATAAGCCCTGATTATTCTGCGTAATAAGTTTGACATTACTATGTTCAACCACAAGCCTTTCAATAATCTTACTAGTATCATCCGTTGAACCATCATTTATTACAATTATTTCAATTTCATAGTTAGGCGTCATACAATCTAAAATACTCTGAATACATTTTTCAATATACTCTTCTACATTATATGCCGCTATCACAAATGAAAACTTCATTTTCCTCTTATCCTCATTATCAAACTCAATAAATATATCATCAGCTTTGTTCCAAATAATCTGCACAAATAATACATGCATCTATGCAAAAGTATATCTGACTGTCTTAGCATATCAATCCTTAGATTGAGCACATTTAACCACTCGCTATATCTATCGTTGTTTTGATATTTTGTACTTTGTATAATCGCATAGAATATTATTCTGCATCTACGCACATACATTAGATGCTGAATGTCTAATGCCCATCTACCATTTTCAAACTCTTTTTTCAATGCCTCCTCTACTTTCATAAGATCAAATAGCTTTTTTATATTAGGTGTAGATATAGTTGAATTAGGAATATCGACACGATTTATATATACCGGCTCGTTATTAAAAACTATAGATGTTGCATAAAAAAAAACACGTGGACACCACTCTTCATCTTCGTGCTGTATTCTCTCATAAAAAAATAACTTGTTCTCGGTCAAATATTTATGTGAGCATGTAAAAATCCATACTCCCAACCAGAGGTCTTTCTGCCGCTCCATGTTTTTAAATATTTCCACCTTATCCATCTTTAAATATGATTCGATATCAAATGAGTATGCACACGGATACCTCTTTTCTCCTGCTAATGTAATTCTTCTACTAATAACCACATCAGGACTACCGTTATTTATTATTTGATTGTTTAGTATAAAAAGTGCCCGATCCGTCAAAAGGTCATCTGCATCCACAAAAATAACATATTTACCTTTTGCATAGTTTAATGCCATATTCCTTGCTACCGATTGGCCTTTGTTGGTACCATGAAACACAGTAATATTTGAATAGCTATTTGCAAATATATCACATATAGAATCACTTCTGTCAGTCGAGCCATCATCAACGAGTATAATTTCATAATCATCAAACTCTTGATTGATTATTGAATTAATACAATCTTCAAGATAATCTTCCTTGTTGTATACTGGTATCAGTATGCTAAAAAAAGGTGCTTGCATCTATATCTGTAACCTCTTTAATTTCCTTCTAAATCCAAACAATGTCCCCACTACTGAAACACTTGTCATTTTCAACACTTTCGAAGGAATCATATGTTTCCCCCTTGTGACATAACTGTTAATGAAACTTTTCTCATCAATTATTCTATAGGCATCTTTTTTTGTATCTCTATCCGAAATAGTTTCAGCAAGCATAATTATAGTAAAATAATTAAAAGAAAAGTTATTGTTAAGTTCCCTTTTTAATCCATCTCCGATATCCATACGATTTACTGAATTGATATTCTTTTCAATTACATAGAGGAAATCCTTTATCAAACTTATAGATATTTTTTTAGTAATAGAACTATCGTTTATTCTATATGCATATAATGGTTCAGCTAACACCTTTATTTTATCTGCTTTCAATAGCGCTCTATAGGTAAATTCAACATCTTCAAACACAATACCTTCCTCAAATGAAAGACTATTATCTATGAATAATTTTCTATTATATACATATTGCCATGCCATCCATGTATATGAATCCCTACTTTGTAACACCTGCATTAAGAATTCTTTTCCATCATACACTTTGTCCCCCAACCATTTTAATGGAAATATTGTCTCTGTAAACTTACCGTCTACAAATTTTTTAGATTCAAAAACAATTATGTCTAAATATTCTTCGCAAGTACTTGTAATTAGTCCTGCAATTTTTCCTAATACATATTTGTCAACAAAAAAATCATCACTATCCAACAGGATAATATATTCACCATGAGCATTACTTATTCCAATATTTCTTGCTGCGGATAGCCCCGAATTATCCTGATGAATCACTTTAAACTTATCATGTTTTTCTGCAACGTCATCGCATACTTTCCCTGATGAATCCGTAGAGCCATCATCCACAAGAATAACTTCATAATCATCATATTCTTGTTCTAATACACTAGTTATTGCCTTATTAATATACCTTTCCACATTGTATACAGGAATTATAATGCTAAACTTCATTTTTTTATTTGGCTATTAGATTTCTAATAACCGCCTCCTTATGTTCATTCTTTGTCATATGTACAATTTCAAGTTCACAGAGTTTAGTATTAAAACACTATAAAAGTGCAACTTTACTATCACATAGCGGAGCTTTCAGAAATGCATCGTACCAATTAATCTTTATTGCCAAAACAATGTATACGGTGTTACACCATCAACGCCATCCCCATTATTAGAAATTGCCAAATAATATACCCAATATACTGATAAAACCATCAATACTACTATTATCAATATTTTCTTTTTGGAACTTGATAATTTGCTCTCTGAAAGCAAATTAGAAATGCAAACAACAACGAGCGGAACAAATGAATTAATAGAACGCTGTATCATATTCAGCGTAATAGACATGTATCCAAAAAACAGCGCCATCAACATCCCACTAAAATATAGTATGTTTTCTGTTTTAACCGCATAAGAACATCTATGAAATAAATATGTACATAATACAACAATTCCAGTATAGAAAATTGCAAATCTATAACTTCCTCTATCTATATACCCTAGCGAAGTAAATCTATTGATATACATTGATGCGATGGGAAGTCGACTTAAAACCAACTGTAAAGTGCCATTAAAAAAAACTAATGCAACTGAAATGATTATAATGAGTCTGCCAAATTTTCTAACCTTTGTCACAGTATCTACAAAAAGCATAAGAAACAGAAACAGAATAAAAACAACGCCTCCATAATGGAACAGCACGCTAAAAAGCGCAACAGCAAACCCAGCGATTCTATTTCTTTTCCATAACAAAATTGCTATCATACCAACAACTGTGCTAAGACTTTGTCTGACTTGGTTCATATAATTAAAATAAACGCCAAATAGAAACCATATAAAAATTGTTAGTTTTATATCGTAGGATGTAAAATAGAAAAAACTAAAAATCCCCCAAAGTAATATGCCGCCTATTACAAATTGAAGAAATATATAGTTATGAAAAAAGATAAAAACCGCTTTATCAATAGCCATATACCCCGGTTCAAACCATTCAATCACATTATTCAGACCGTAATTAAATACCTTTAAATAACTTGGATTATCCCACCCAACTGTTTTTCCTCTCAATCCATAAATATTTAATAAAATTACAAAAAGAAAACACAACCAACCTTTTTTGTTTCCAAATTGCTTTATGCGAAATATCGAACTACTACCTAACAAAGCATATATAAATAAATACACCACGACTTCAATAACCTCTAATTTTCTTTTTGATAAAGCATCTAATCCAACTAATACTCATTAGCAGAATGATGTTTCTTGATTTAAATCCTGCTCTATATAGCATAAGTTCTATATCATACCAAAAAAGTCTTTTTCCTTGTAAATATCTATTACCTGTAATTGCCTCATTTATCAAACCTAATGACAAAATAGTTTGAATGTCGTCTCTCAATATTATTTTACCAACTTTTTTCTCCATATCACTATCAATGCAATTCATTAGTCCCTTGAAATATTGTTTAGCAAGTTTTTCTTCTAATTCATATGCTTTGTAGCAATTACAAAATTCGACACAGCCGGCGTATAGATTATCTTGCATTTTTATGCGGTTTCTTCCAAAATCATGAGTCAAGGATCCTTTCCGAATGTGATATTCGTAATCACTCTGATTACTAAGTATTATCTCATTTTTGCAATCAAGAGCATTTATATACGCCAAATTGAACAGCAAATCCTCTCCAATAGATATTTCTGTATTAAAGAAAATTGCTTTTTCCTTTACTATTTTTGACACAAATAACTTTGCAAAAGGCGCTATCATTATCCGGTTATCGATAAGAGTCTTCATTTCTTTGATAAACTCTTCTTTGACATATTTTCCATTATGGGTAGGGGTTACTCTTTTTCTTTTGTTCTCGCTACTATTTACCTCATATATTAAGCTATACCCTGATATGGACAGCTTTATATTATTATCTCTAATCTCTTTTATTAAGTTTTCTATATATCGTTCACCTATACTATCATCACTGTCAATAAAAGCTAAGTATTTGCCTCTGGCATACTTTATCCCATAATTTCGCGCACTTCCTACACCACCATTATCCTTGCAAAATAATTCTATTCTACTGTCCTTCTCTGCTATATTTGTAACTATTTCTCGTGTTTTATCTGTAGAACCATCATCCACAATTATAATCTGAATACTACAAAACGATTGTTGTAATACTGATAATAAAGAGTCTTTTATATATTTCTCCGAATTATACGCAGGAATAATTATACTTACAATTGGATCAACACTTTCTTCTATAACCACACTTGTTTTTCTTGATTCCATCTTTTTATCACCTTTGCAGGCAATCCGCCTACTATTTCTCCTGCCTTAACATCTTTTGTTACAACACTATTAGCAGCAACAATACTCCCAGTACTGATTTTTACTCCAGCCTGAATTACAGTGCCTTCCCCAATCCAAACGTTGTCTTCAATTACAATCGGCGCTGTGTATAATTTTCTCTGATTGGGTGGAATCTCCGGGCTATCCTGATTATCCCCACTGTATTTACCGTGTGAATTGTCAATGATAAGCACTCTACTTCCAATCAAAACATTGTTACCAATACTAATTCCATTAGCACAACGAATATTTACATTATCACCAATGTTCACATTTTCTCCAAATGATAATACCTTATTATTGTGTTTTCCATTAACTTCTATTCGGCAATTATATCCAATTGTAAGCTTTTTTCCAAAGTCAATATACTTCTTACCCCTAACAATTACTGGATATCTAATTAGACGAGCACCTGGAAACTCGACTTTATTGCGCAGGACAGTAAATACATTCCTTATAGTCTCCGCTATTCCATAATTCGAAATACGGACTTGTACTTCGTGTTTGTTATCATGCATCTTATTAACCGATAATCTCCTGAATTTTATGTTTAAATACAGTTTCTGATAAGGCTATACTATAAAAATTCCTGCATTGGACTCTCATGTTTCTGTACTTTTCGGAACTTAAAGCATTTATTTTGCTTATGACATTTAAATCTGAATTAATTCCACACTCGTATTTTTCAATAATCTCACTCGTATCACCCTTGATATTATTGATAATCGGAAGTCCAAACTCGAAATAGTCAATACTCTTCATGGTTAATCCCACACATACAGTGTCTTTCATCATATTGAGTCCATAATGGCATGAATCGAAAATCTTCTGTTTTTCAGTTCTATCAAACACCTTTCCGTGATCAACAACCTCAGCACCTGTACCTTTAACCTTACTTAGCAGTTCATTCTTCTTCTCGCCATCTCCAACGATATGCAGAACTGCACCCTTCTTCTCCTGAAACGCCTCAACAACTTTAACTATCCCATCAATATCAATAATGTTATTGATAGATCCTAAATAGCATAGAGAAATCTTGTCCTCGGGAAGATTCAAATAAGGATTGTATCCCTTATCTTCCCGGGCAAGATATAATGTCTCAACTCTTTTACCATCTAATACTTTTCCGAGTACCTTCTTGTACAAATTACATTCTGTAACTACAACATCAGCAGAAGCAATATACTTATCTCTAAAATCTTTCCAAGGGAACAACAAAGTTTTTATCTTCCCGACGGGCATTGTCTCAGGCCAAAGATCTATAAGATCGAATATAAGTTTAATATTCTGATGCTTTCTCTTAATATTTGCAGCATCTCGTATAAACACATTAGGCGGAGCTAATACCCAAAGCAAATCAATATTCTTACTGTGCTCATCTATATAACTAAATATAGCTTTACTAAGCTTTATATGGCTGATGAGGCGATCCATGCTTATGTTTTTCTTATAAAGTTTCGCGTGAAAAAAAATGAAGTCCTGCTTCTTATCCATTCTATAAACCTTCTCGAAATGGCGATAGTCAGATAAAAAGCATTTTACGCTGTGCCCTTCTTCTTTTAACACCTTATGTAATAAATCAACGCGATGCTCCCAAGTATCGAAGCAGTCTACAATTACTATATTCATGTACTTTCAGTCCTCTCGATACTTGTTCTTAAATCATATAATTGATACTTGAAATCGTACTGACTCATTACATGGTCATAGCTCAGATTACCAAACGCCTTATTAGTAAGTCCTCTAGCCTTACCTGGTACAGCAACAGCAATCCTAATCCCAAAATAAAAAGCTCTTGATACCACAATCTTGTGATCAACAGCTTCCGCTATCATTTTGACCATACAAGATGTCTTTGTGTACTCCGCGTTCTGGGGCCAGAAGATTCCACCTTCACCTCTAACAATTACCTGACATAAAAACTCACAGAGATTCTCAATGTACAACATACTTCTCTCATTATCTACATCAGGAAAAACAGGAAGTTTCTTTGCCATTTTTGCTAGCACAGGATAATTGCCTTTGCTGCCTTTGCCATAAATCATCGGAGGGCGAAGAACTGTGACAATAAAATTTTCATCAGCTAAACCTCTGACTCCCTTATCCGCCTGCCATTTACTGTCCCCATAGAAGTTAGCCGGTTGCGGCTCTGTTTCTCTTGTTATTACTTTCTTTTTTCCAAAAGGTGCTGAATCACCGTAAATGATAGCCGAGGACATAAAAACAAATTGCTTCACGCCATCATTCTTGGCCTTTTTACATGTTTCTATTGCCAAATCTGTATTCACGGAATAATATTTTTTCTTTATTTCCTCAGTGACTTTTCCAACATCTGCATGTGCCAAGCCTGCTACATGAAATACAACATCATAATCCGAGAAATCTTTTTGCCTCCAAGAACCATCGATCATATCGATAGTATGAACTTCCAAGTCAGCTACATAATGATCTTTCACATACTGTTCAAAGCTTGTTCCTATATATGAATTTGCACCAGTAATCAGTACCTTTTTCATCACACCCTACCTTTGAACATTTACTTATTCATGCAGTTCCAGTACATTCCCATCCGGATCCTTGAAGAACACATATTGTTCTCCTATCCAGTCTTTACCTATATCCCCGAACTGCGGATCAAATTGAAGCTTTTCCATGAAAACTTCTCGCAACCTACATATTTCTTTTTCCAAAGAGCCATCTACTCTAAATGCAAAATGCCTTGGCCCTAGAGGCTCAGTTACATCAGTAACTCTGGTAGGATGCCTGTCATCAATGAATACCTCAAGCTGAATACCATAACCTTCGAGAATAACAACAATGTCGTTATCCCTGCTTTTTCTAAGAATTTCCCTAAAGCCCAGTATTTTGTAAAACTCTATTGTTTCCTCGCTTCGTATCAGAATTGAGATATGATGAACCTCAGCTATCATATTTGCCTCATGCCTCCGGCATCATTCAAACATCAGGACTTCATCGCCATCAAAGTCGATGGATGGAACAGTTGCAGCCTCAAGAGAAATAACTATCTTATTCTCCTTAGCAGAAATGCTGCTAATCACATATCTTTCATCAAACTCCTCAGCCAGCGCTTCAGCTCCGTTTGCATATTCTCTGCTGCTACCATCTGGAAACAATAACTCTATAGGAGAAACAATTTTTCCAAGTTCGTGATTTAATTTATATGTCATGTAATCCCCTCCAACTATTGTTTTAAGTTTTACTCTCCCTTATAAGTACGCTTCCAGCTCCTTCGGCACTTTAGGTATCCCCCTAAGACTCTTCCAAGCCTTGTTTTCCGGATCAAGCACAACCTGCACTGTCATAAAAATCAGCCTAAAATACATAAGAATATTGCGATGCTTGCTATACCAAACTTCTAATTGTCCCTTATAGGGCGTAATTACTTTTTTATAGAATTCATCACGTTCTTCGTGAGTCTTAAACTGCTGTAATATCTGTTCTTCTGATCTAAACACTATCGGGCCTATTCCACTAAGTCCCGGTCTGGATTTTGCCATAGCCTTTCGTACTTCGTCCGGGTAGGATTCATACTGCTTTCTGACCTGCGGACGATATCCAATAACACTCATATCCCCTTTGAGGATATTTATAAGCTGCGGAAGCTCGTTGATTTTTGTCTTTCTAAGGAACTTTCCCATAGGAAGAATCCTTGGATCATTTTCTGCGGTATACAAGCCTCCAGCCATGTTAGGACTATTGCGGAGCATAGTTGCGAATTTCATGAGATCAAATTCTTTTCCGCCTTTTCCAACCCTTTTTTGCATATAAAAAATGTCATGTTCACCTGTAAGCTTCAGGCCTATCATGATAGGAAGCATAAAAGGCAGTAGAATAATTATTGCTATTAAACTAAACAAAACATCGAAAAATCTAATCACGCCAGAACTTCTCCCCACTTACTTTTTCCCCATCATAGGTAAAAAACAGTGACAGCCCGGAATCTATATATGCCTTACGTTTTGTGAAATCTACTTTAGTAACTTTGTCAGCGATATTTGAAAGAGGACCTGAAAGGAAATTGGCTCTGGTCCTGCCGTTTTCATCTTTTCTTGTAGTTGCAACAGAAAGAGGAACAAGCCCTGCCTCGTCAATAATTGAGGTAAAAACCTTACTCTCCTCATCAGACATGTAGGGGACAAATTCTTTATTGCTAAATAGCGGGATTATATGTGCTTCATCCAATGCATCCCTAACCTGATCGGGATAATCTGTTTCAATGAAAACGTACCCGGGAAGGAGTTTTCTTGCGACTACAAAGAGCTGCCCATGGCGCTTCATGACCATATGCTGCATGGGATGGAAGCATCTCTTATACATATCTTTTGACAGAATCTTTTCTATCAATTGTTCTGTATGAAGTTCCTTATCCTCACCGGAGTAAACAATGCACAACATAAGCCATCATTCCTCCCATCGAAAACAAAGTTTACTTGCATGTAAACTTTCAGGGTAAAAAATTTTTATTTTATCGGTTGTGGATTCAATTTTAAGAAGCTTACAAAGAGTATAAATCTCCGCCGCAGTAAAAGAAGACTTATTGTCCAATTTCTTAGATAAGCCGTTGTCAGTGAGATTCAAGGCATCAGCAATAGAATCTATGCCCATTCCACTGTTGTCTATTTTCTCACATAATAGCTTAGTATCAGTCAATGTTTCTCCCCCCGCACTGCCTGTTCTAAGTTGACTCATTAGTCAACTTAACTATTATTGTAGCACTCCATATTTTGGGTATCAACAAAAAAGTTGAATAATAGCTAAATATCGGTATAATAAACATGTGAGTATCACTGTTCATCGGATTTACGTGGCAGTATGAATTAGGGGGAGACTGTATTAGCATGACCGTGGGAGAGAGAATTAAAAAGAGACGTTTAGAACTGGGACTTACCCAGGAAGAACTCGCGAAGAGACTCGGTTATGGCAAATCTGCTGTATGCAGACTTGAAAAAAGTGCTAATAATATCACCACGGACAGAATTTCTAAATGTGCTACTGCTCTTGAGACAACACCAGCGTATCTTATGGGATGGACAGATCTTGAAGGGAACGAAATACCATGTTCCTATATTGAAAATGACGAAGAACTCCTCACACTTTTCCATTCTTTTAACGAGGAAGGCCAGAAACGGCTTTTAGAATATGCTAGAGATTTATCAAATATTGAAGGCTATTTGAAAAACTAAAATCAGAGACCTAAAAAGGACGTACAAATCGCTTCTTAACTACGAAACGGTTTATACGTCCCTTTTTTATTATTTCACCAGATTACTCCCTTATATCAAACCCTTTTAGATTAAGTTCCTGAGCATGGATACATGCAGCAAAGTGTCCTGGTTCCATCTGAGTATATTCAGGAGTTATCTCCTTACATTTCTGGTCACAATATCTGCATCTGGTATGGAAATAGCATCCACTTGGCGGATTTGCCGGGTTAGGAATCTCGCCCTTAAGAGGAATTCTCTCCTGCTGGTAGTTAGGATCTGCTACAGGAACTGCTGACATAAGGGCCTCGGTATAAGGATGCTTAGGGTGGGTAAAGATCTGCTCGGTCTCGCCGTACTCCACCATCTTACCAAGGTACATTACACCTACTCTGTCGGAAATATGTTCAACAACAGAAAGGTCATGGGAAATGAAAATATAGGTAAGCCTCATTTCCTTCTGAAGATCCTTAAGCAAGTTTATAACCTGGGCCTGAATCGATACATCCAGTGCTGATACAGCCTCATCACATACGATTATCTTGGGATTTAAGACCAGAGCTCTTGCGATTCCGATACGCTGTCTCTGACCACCGGAGAAAGCATGAGGATATCTCATAAGGTAAGCAGGATTGAGTCCTACCTTTTCTGCCATTTCCTTGGCTTTTCTATCCATTTCTTCCTTGGGCATCTTGGGATAATTGGCCTTAAGAGGCTCTTTTATAATGTCCAAAACTGTCATTCTGGGATCAAGAGATGAGTAGGGATCCTGGAAAATCATCTGTATTTCCTTACGTATCCCCTTCATTTTCTTCTTGTCCACCTTGAGGAAATCCACTTCTTCGCCGGCTTCAGTGCGATAAAAAACCTCTCCCTCTGAAGCGTCATAAGCACGCACGATGCATCTTCCAAGGGTAGTCTTTCCACAACCTGACTCACCAACGATACCGATTGTTTCGCCCTCTTTTACAGAAAAAGAGACATCGGTAACGGCCTTTACAGTAATGTTTTTAGAGGTAAAACGTTTATGAAGATGTCTTACTTCGAGAATATTATCTTTTTCCACGCTTCTTACCTCCTTCCTCTACAGGGCCCCGCGCTTCCTCTTCCTTGATACGCTTTTCAGCTTCCTGCCTCTGGACCTGACAAGCAGGATTATTGCAATTAAAGCAGGCAATCTTGTGGCCCGGTTCAATCTCCACAAGCTCAGGCTCAGCTTTGTCGCAAAGCCCTTCTATTCTGCAGTCGCATCTGTCATAGAAGCCGCACTGTTTGGGCAGATTCATAGCAAGCGGCACTGTTCCTTCAATAGAAAAGAGCCTCTCATCCTTACGTCCGCCAATCTTATGAACAGAGCCCATAAGTCCACGAGTATATGGATGCTGCGGGTTGGCATAAATAGTCTTAGAATCTCCGGTCTCAACAACCTTTCCCAGGTACATAACCGCTACTCTGTCGCACATTCTCGCAACAACTCCAAGATCATGAGTAATAAAGAGAATTGCCATGTTGAACTCTTTTTGCAGTTCCTGCATCAACTCAAGGATCTGTGCCTGAATAGTAACATCAAGAGCTGTTGTGGGCTCATCAGCTATAAGGAGCTTGGGATTGCACACCAGTGCCATAGCTATAAGGGCACGCTGCAGCATACCGCCTGAAAATTCATGAGGGTACTGATTGTAACGCTTCTCAACGTTGGCAATTCCTACCTTCCTCATAACCTCAAGAGATATCTCTTTTGCCCGCTTCTTGTCCTTGGTAATATGCAAAAGAGTAGCTTCAGTGATCTGATTTCCAATAGTATACATGGGTGAAAAGGCTACCATAGGTTCCTGAAAGATCATAGAAATCTGCTTTCCTCTGATGTTGCGGATTTCTTTTCCCTTAGGATCCATCTTCAAAATATCAACCTCTGTATCATCCTCATTTCTGAACATTACCTGTCCATGCGGAGTACACTTTTTTTCGTTGATAGCAAGGATTGCCTTACAGGTAATGGACTTACCACAGCCGGACTCTCCTACAAGTCCCAAGGTCTCACCACGCTTTATTTCAAAATTTACGCCTCGAACGGGAGTAAGGGTTCCTTCCATCATCTTAATATCAATATGAAGGTCCTTAACTTCCAAAATATTGTCTTTTTCCATCGATAACTCCTAATTTAATTACTTATATGGATCTGCCGCATCTCTCATTCCATCTCCAAGGAAGTTGAATGCCAGAACTGTAATGGTAACGAAGATAATAGGAATCAATTTGTGGGGATTAAGCGCCACATCAGTAACAGAGCTTGCTTCCTGTAAAAGAACTCCCCAGCTGGTTGCAGGTGACTTGATACCAAGTCCAAGGTAGGACATGGAGGTCTCACCTACGATAGATCCAGGGATACCCAAAGTAAGAGAAACAATAAGGTAACTCATGAATCCCGGAACCAGATGCTTCCAGATGATCTTCCAGGTGGAAACACCGGCAAGTCTTGCTGCCATTACATAATCTTCATTCTTAAGAGATAAGAACTTACCTCTTACAATTCGCGCCATACCGGTCCAGTTAATGAAGGACAGGATAATGGTCATATAAAAATACATCTTGACTGTTGATATTCCCGCAGGAATAGCAGCTGAAAGAGCCATCCAGAGCGGAATCTGCGGAACAGCACCGATAACCTCGATAATACGCTGGATTATGATATCCAGTACTCCGCCGAAATAGCCTGAAATAGATCCGATTGCCACACCCAGGAAAAAGCTGATAAAGGCGCTGGCAAAAGGAATGGATAGCGAAATCCTGGCTCCCAGCAAGACTCTTGAGAAAATATCTCTTCCAAGGGAGTCCGCACCAAAGAGGAATATCTTGGCACCCGTTCCACCATTTGAGCCGGTTCCGACACCAAACAGATGAAGGTCACAGGGAACAAGGCCTAATATCTTATACTCAGTTCCGTGAACGAACCATTCTATTTTGAAATACTCTGAAAGATCTGGCTCTAGCTTAACTTCAAAGGTCTTTTTATCGATTGTCTTTTCCAACTTATATACATGAGGTCCTACGTGTTCATCCTCAAATATGGTATAAATCTGTGTTGGCGCTGAATTTCTGTATAATCCGTCGAACTCATCAAGTCCGTATGGAGCTAGGAAATCTGCAAAAAGAGCTCCAAGATATAGAATTGCCAATATCACTAGGGAAACTCTGGCAAGCTTGTGTTTCCGAAGCTTTCTCGCCATCAGAGTCCACTGGGAGGCAAGATAATAATCTTCTTTAGTTTTCTTATTCTTAGCCATTATCTGCCACCTCCGGAGTAACGAATTCGTGGATCAAGGAATGCAAGCGCAATATCGGATAAAAGAACTCCGATAACAACCAGCACTGCCTGGATCATAACGATAGCACCAGCCAGGTACATGTCCTGGGACAAAAGTGCCTTATACAGAACAGGTCCCTGAATCTGCATGTTAAGTACGAGAGCTGTTACTGTTGAACCTGAGAACAGGCTTGAAAGAACTCCTCCAAGACCTGATACTGTAGGGTTGATTGCTGCTCTAAAGCAATACTTCATAATGATCTTGCCCTCGGATACGCCCTTAGCTCTTGCTGTAAGAGTGTACTGCTGCGCAACCTCATCCAGCATCTGCGCTCTTACGGAACGGATGATTCCGCAGGTTCCGCTGGTTCCGATTACTATTATAGGAATGATCATTCTCTTCAAAAAATCGCCGAAATTATATAAGTGAACGCCATTTTGCAACATCTCCTGGCTGAACAGACCTACATTCGCATTTCCTGTCCATTTATAGGAGAGGTACATCAGCACAATTGCCAAAATAAAGTTAGGTATCGCGGTTCCCAAGAATCCAATAACAGCCGATATGTAATCTCCAACAGAATACTGATGAGTGCTGGCATATACAGCAATCGGGATTGATACCAGATACTGGAACAGCATGATTATAGCCGTTACACCAATAGTAAGTCCCAGTCTGTCATTAACAACGCTCCATACGTCACGTCCGTATGCAAAAGAGTATTTCCAGTTGTGATGTGAATGATAAAGTCTGTAATATGCAGTATCACTTGGGGTCCAGATAATATCTTTTACCCATTTTAAATACTGTTGCCAGACAGGCAGATCCAGTCCGTAATCTGCACGCATTGATGCCGCATAGTCTGCATCAACAAGTTCTCCCTCAGTGGCCAGTGCCGCAATATGAGCGGAAACATAGTCTCCGGGAGGAAGCTGTATTACAAAGAATACCAATATAGAAATAAGAAGCAATGTCGGAATGAACATCAAAAGACGCTTAACAATGTACTGCACCAGGTCTTTTCTGAAAAAATTTCTAAGGCCTTCCGCAAAGCTATTCTTGCTCATTTTTTCCTCCA
Source organism: uncultured Butyrivibrio sp. (assembly GCF_947169445.1). Taxonomy (GTDB): domain Bacteria; phylum Bacillota; class Clostridia; order Lachnospirales; family Lachnospiraceae; genus Butyrivibrio. The sequence goes on from NZ_CAMVPU010000003.1 coordinate 16,603, forward strand.
TAAATTTGTAACCCCTTTAAAAAACCGGAGACGTGGAAACCACCTCACGTCTCCGGCAATATTTCTTAATACATTATTTTCGTCTACATTACTCAGTCTTGAACATTACTTCATAGTGAGCCATGTTAGCGTACTGATAGCAGTCAGCCCATACAAGGTTGTCAGCATAGTTCTTAAGCTTGGAGCTGATGATCTCATATGAATTCTCAGCTTTCAGATAAGCGATTGACCAAAGGTTCTCTTTGTGGATCTTGTAGATCTCTGCCTGATAGCTTTCTCTCTCGGCCTCATCTGATGTCAGACGCCACTTGTCATAAAGCTCAACAAGCTTAGCCATGTCACCTGTAGGCTCAACACCCTGTGCACCCTTTGTAGCATAGTATGTACCATACTCGCCGTACCACTCAGATGCCTGTGCGATAGGAACAAATGGAGCTGCTCTGTCCTTAAGTGAAGCGCCACCGATTGATGTGTGAGGTCCCATTACTGCAACCCAGTCGTTGTTGTCGATCTGCTCGTCAAATGCTGCCACTTCAAGGTTCTTAAGAGCACAGTTGATACCAACTGCCTTGTAGTACTGCTCAAATACAGGATACGAATCATCTGCACCGCCGTCATATGCAAGGAATGTAAGCATCAGGTCAGAACCATCTGCAAAATCATAGAATCCATCGGATCCCATTACAAGTCCGCAGCCCTCAAGGAGGCTCTTAGCCTTAGCAACATCGTATTCTGTCCACTTTGATGTCCATTCTGCATCATAGCCAACGTTGCCCTCTGCAGGAGCACACTGGCCAGGCTCAAGGAATCCATCTGTAAGAAGCTGAGAAGCCTGCTCTCTGTCTACACAGATTGACATAGCCTCACGGAAATCCTTGTTAGCAAAAAGATCTGCATAGTTCTTGTCTGTGTTTGTATAGTTGAAAGTAATCTGGTAGCTTCCCCAGTTTGTTGTGCCCCACTCACGAAGCTCTGCTGCATCGCCAAGATCTGCAAGAGTTGCTGCAATGTCCTTCATAGCGATTGTAACGATATCAATCTCGCCTGAACGGAACATAAGAAGATCCTGTCCATCCTCAGAAGTCTGATTGAAGTGAAGTGCATCTACATATGGAAGCTGATTGCCTGCTGCATCTACTTTCCAGAAGTATGGGTTACGATCCATGATGCAAAGGCTGTCGTCCTTAGAGCTGTTGCCAGGAACAGTTGAAAGAACGAATGAGTTAAGTGTAGGAATTCCTGATGTATTCCAGAAGTTATAGGATACTGCCTTACCAAGATCCTTAACTGTAGCAGCATCGATGTTCTTCTTCTGAGCATTTGCAAGAACGTCTTCCTCTGAAAGACCTGTACTTGGATAGTACTCGTTCTCTACATATGGATAATCCTCTGAATCAGGAATCATATCGTGCAGATAGTGTTCAGGAGCCCAGCACCACTTGAAGTCACCGTTCTCGATGAAATCTGCAGGATACTTAGGATTAACGAATGTCCATGTTACTGTATAATCATCAACCTTCTTAAGGTCTGCCCATGCATCCTCACCATTTACATCTTCTTTAAGAGCAACCCAGCTCTTCTTGCTGTCGAAATTGGTAAGGTGGCACATGTAATACCAGAATGTGATATCATCGGCATTGAAATCCTCACCGTCAGACCACTTCATTCCTTCTCTTAAATGGAATGTCCAAACTGTGTAGTCATCATTGTGTTCATAGGACTTGATAACGTTTGGATAATAAGATCCATCTGTGTTGTAACGAATGATGGATTCAAGAGTTGGTCTTGAAAGTCCCCAGCCGCCGCCTGCGCCTGTAAGGTTGATAACTCCGCCATAGTTACCGATTTCTAATGCTCCCCCAGTTGCAGTAGAAGTCTCAACAAAAACGTTGTCACTGTTAGGAATTCTCTCATCTACTGATGGAAGCTTTCCTGCTGAAACAAGTTCAGCCAGCATTGGAGCCTCAGAAAAACCTTCTACCTTAACTTCTTCTGTAGCTGCAGGAGTTTCAGTAGCTGTAGTCTCTGACGTTGTTGTCTGAGTTTCTGTTGATGTAGTATTATCAGTGGTTGTCTGACTAGTACTTGGAGTAGCTGCCCCGCCGCAGCCTGCAAGCATTGTAATAGATGTTGCAGCAGCAAGCACCAATGATACTACCTTTGAGTTCATTTTCCTTCTCATATTTCCTCCTTTTTGCGTTTCGATAAACCCTTACGATGTTTATATTTTATCAAACCATCAATACACTAAATAGCTGATTTTTTTGCTTATTTGCAAAAAACATTGCATTTTTTGTCATTGAGATTTGATATCATTCATATAGCTTTCTATACAGGTCTTTTAACACGGTCTCATCAAGCTCTCGCCTAGTGTTAGAGGGACTTCCGCTGGCCATTGCATCCGCTGCCATCTTGTCAATTTTGGCCATAAATTCATCCTTCGGAATCCCATAACCTTCCAGGGTTGGAATCTTACAGATATCGCAGATTTTCTTCACCTCAGCCATGAAATGATCAGCTGCAGCATCCTCAGAATCTGTATCTCTGGCTGCGCCTATAGCCCTTGCCATATCCGCAAATCTGCTCTTTGCCCCGTCTTTGGCATACCCAAGACAGACATTTAAGAGCATTGCATTTGAAATACCATGTGGCACATGGAAAAGAGCACCAATCGGCCGGCTCATGCCATGTACAAGCGTTACGCTTGAATTATTAAAGGCCATTCCCGCCTCCAACGCTGCAATTGACATTTCTGTCCTTGCCACCTCATTACTTCCATCCATATATGAAAGCGGAAGGTAATGAAAAATCCTTTTTATTGCAGATATTGCTAAGGTATCGGTAAGAGGTTGTGCTTTCTTTGAAGTATAAGCCTCAACCGCATGTGTCAGGGCATCAAGTCCTGTTGAAGCAGTCATCTTAGGCGGCAATGTGATTGTAAGCTCCGGATCGATAATTGCCAGATCAGGCATCAGTTCTTTTCCCTTTAAAAGCATTTTCACGCCGCTGTCCACATCAGAAATAATGGTAAACTGCGTTGCCTCTGAGCCTGTCCCTGCTGTGCTTGGGATTGCTATCATCTTGGCCATGATTCCTGCAATTTCCTTGCCCATGTAATCTGAAATCTTACCTTCGTTGACATCCATGGCTGCTACAGCTTTCATGATATCCAGGGCACTTCCCCCTCCTATTCCTATAAGAAAATCGCACTTTTCTCTTCTATATATAGAAAGAGCATCCTCAATCATCACATTTGTAGGCTCTCCGAGAAAATCATCGTATATTGCATGACCTATTTTCTTTTCATCCAAAACATCTGTGATGATCCTGACTTTTCCCAGTTTTTCCGTTATCTGATCACATACAATAAGCGCCTTTTGGCCGTAGCCTTCTATATAATCGCCAATCTGGGAAAGTGCGCCTTTGCCGGAAATAATTTTTCCCGGCACAATAAACTGATTTACCATGTAATCCCCCTTATTCTACTTCTGAAAGCTTCACCGGCCTGTGCTCCTTAACTGACAGATTTGCTGCCATAGCCATAAGAACAGGCTTAAGACCGTCATCAATGTTTACTACAGTCTCTTTGTCATTTTCAACCGCGTCAATAAAAGACTTGATCTCATCAGCATAGGCCTGCATATATCTCTCAAGGAAGAAAAAGAGCGGTTTTTCGCCTGTTACGCCCTCCGCATTAGATAGAATAACATTCGATTGTGAATCGTTGGCATTAGCCACCATGCCCTTTGAGCCAAATACCTCTGCCCTCTGGTCATAGCCATATACAGATTTTCTGCAGTTATCAATTACTACCATAGCTCCATTTTTCATCTTGATAGTAATAACAGCAGTATCTACATCTCCGGCCTTACCAATCTCAGGATCAACCAGTACAGCTGACTGCACATATATTTCTTCGGCATCGCAGCCTGCCAGGAATCTTGCCATATCAAAATCGTGAATAGTCATGTCCATAAACATTCCGCCGGATACTGCAACATAAGCAGGTGATGGCGGCTCCGGATCTCTGGAAGTAATCTTGATAATCTGAGGATCACCGACTTTTCCGGCAGCTACAGCATCATGCAGTGCCTTAAAGTTGTGGTCAAATCTTCTATTGAAACCTACCTGATATTTGAGATTCTTGCCCTTAAGTGCATCAATTACCTGATGGATCTTGTCCACGTCATGATCTATAGGTTTTTCGCAAAAGACATGCTTTCCTGCATTTATAGCTTCTATAGATATAGGAGCGTGTGTATCCGTTGATGAACAGATGAGCACTGCCTGAATTTCGGGATCATTTATTATTTCCTTATGGTCCTTGGTAACAACTTCAATTCCATGCTCCTTAGCCCATTTTGCAGTATCTTCACTCATGAAGGGATCTGCCAGCGCCTTGATTCGTGCGTTTGGAACATAATTTGTGATGCTCTCTATATGTACTTTTCCGATTCGGCCTGCGCCGATTATTCCCACTGTAACCATATTTCCTCCTTTTTAAAGCAGCTCCTTATCCTGCTTACTGCTATACCGTGCCTATTTTATTCTCATAATCCGGTGTGCTGTGCTATATATGCCCTGGCTTTCCTGGCATATTCAAAAGGATTAGCCTTGGCAGGATCCTGCTCTGCTTCAACTACTACCCATCCCTGATACCCGGCTTCTTCTAAAATGCTAAAAAGCGGCGCAAAATCCACATCTCCATCGCCCGGAACAGTGAAAACACCTTCTCGAACACCCTTTAAGAAACTCCAGTTATTAGCTCTTGCTTCCTCCACCTTGCTGCGTCTTATGTCCTTTAGATGCACGTGACGAACTCTGTTGACGTATTTCCTAAGGACTTTCTCAGGATCGATTCCAGCAAATGAAAGGTGTCCCGAATCAAACAGAAGGAAAACCAGCTTTGGATCAACCATTTCCATAAATCTGTCGATTTCTTCTTCGGTTTGGACCACGGTGCCCATGTGATGATGGTAGGTAAGTATCATTCCATGGTCCTTAGCCACCCTGCCAAGCCGGTTAAGGCCATCTGAAAGTCTTTTCCACTCGTCGTCATTCATCACATACTTGCCTTCAAATATAGGTTGATCAAGCTTCCCCTGGGTGGAATAGCTCTGCTCTGACGCCCCAATTACCTTTGCTCCCAGGGCTTTTAAGAACTCAAGCTGATTTATGAACTCTTTTTCCACCTCTTCATAAGACTTAGTCAAAAGAAATGACGAAAACCACTGATTACATACCTGAATCCCCCTTAAATCCAGCGCTTTTTTTAAAACAGCAGCATCCTTTGGATACTTACTGCCAACTTCACACCCTTTAAAGCCCGCAAGGGCCATTTCACTTATGCACTGCTCGAATGTGTTCTCTTTTCCCAAATCCGGCATATCATCATTGGTCCAGCCAATTGGGGCAATGCCAAGTGATACCTTCTCCTTATCTAACATACCCTCTCCCTTTCATACATATTGTTTCTGCTTATATCTGACTTAAACTAAGCTCTTACTGCTAGCCAGTTATTCACCCCTCGTAATCATATAGCCACGTATACCGCTCATCATCTATCCTGTCCGTCCAGGGATTCCCCGGAAGATGTCTTATCATCCAACAGGTGTACATCTGAAATCCCGGTGCACAGGACTGTGGATGCACTTTTCCCCCAGGAATGGCAGAAAAACTTCCGTCCACGCTCTTAAATACCTCATCTCCTACAAAGCTGGCGCCAAAGCCCTCTGGCCTGTCAAAAAGGAAATAATACGTTTCCGGCTGTGGGTGAATATGAGGAATATATCCTGACCAGTTACCGGGATCATTTAGTACCTCTCCCAAAACCATGTTGGAATATGGCGCCGTCTCATAATCAAAGGCAGTACTAACTCTTCTCTGGGCCACACCCCCAAACTTATCCTTACAGGAGTAGATCCATGGTGTATTTTCCGGATCATAGAAATGAGCCTCGAATTCTTTTTCATTATGCGTGCACTGCACCAGAATCTCCGCATCAGTATCAGCAATTACCTTCACTCCGGTATTCTTACATACATGTACCGCATATAAGCCATCGGTGAACACGTCCTTTCGAAATACTTTTTTCTCCTGCTGATTCCACTTAAAGGTCAGTCCCCCTTTTAGCAAAAGAACTGCCATCTCCTCTTCGCTCTTAATAAATTCCTTGCTATCTCCCTGCTTCATGCGATAAATCCTGATATCCATCAACATATCTTTATAATCGTTATCGTATGTTGTGAGTATCTTCTCGCCATTTTCGTCAAATTCAGGGTAGCCAAATACTTTCCCCATTGTAACCCTCCAATTATCAATATTTCCTCGCCTGACGGCGTCCTTCCTCCACTTCTTTCCTACATTTTCTGACGTCTTCGCTTTCTGAAACCGCTGCAAGTCCAACGTCCCACCAGGATTCATAGCCATCAGTCATGGTCTTTGGCATGACTTTTAGATCTATAAGAGTAGAAATCTTCTGTTTCTTTGCATCCTTAAGGGCAGCTTCAAGTTCCTCAACATTTCTTACTGTGTAGGTTTTAAGTCCATAGCCCTGTCCGATCATGGCATAATCAATAGGAATAAGGCTACCTGAAAGCTTTCCTTCTGCATCCCTGTATCTGAACTCAGTAGCCATAGAGCCGATACCATGTGTCATCTCCAGGTTGTTGATGCAGCCAAAGCCGCAGTTGTCGAATACGAGGATATTGATCTTGGCATTCTCCTGCATAGCAGTAGCAATCTCACTGTGCATCATCAAAAAGCTTCCATCCCCAAGGAAGGTATATACTTCCTTTCCAGGCTGAGCCAGCTTAACTCCAAGGGCTCCTGATACTTCGTATCCCATGCAGGAATACCCGTATTCTGCGTGATAAGCGCCTGACTCATCGGTGGTCCACATACGCTGCAGGTCACTAGGAAGAGATCCTCCTGCAGTTACGATATTCGCTTTTTTATCGATACATCTTCTGATAGTTGCAATCGCAGCCGTCTGGGTGAGTATAGCCCCTGTTAGCTCATGAAACTCCGGTAATGTCCTTGGATCTCTGGCCTCAATCATTGGTTTAAAGTTCTTTCCGGTATATTTAATAGCAGAAAGACGTTCCATTTCTTTATTCCACTTATCTTTGGCCTTTTCTATCTCATCCTTATAAGAACTTGTATATCCCAGATTTTTAAGATGTTTTGCCACTTCTTTTAGAGTAGCCTTCAGATCACCAACAGCCTTAACAGCATCCATCTTGTAAGCATCGAATCTGTTCACATTAATGGTTACAACACTTACTCCACTTTTGAACTGGCGCTTAGAACCGGTAGTAAAGTCAGAAAGTCTTGTACCCAGGGCAATTATGAGATCTGCCTTACCTGCAATGGCGTTAGCAGCTGAGGTTCCCGTTACACCTATTCCTCCAAGACACATCGGATTTGATGATGCTATAGCGCTCTTTCCGGACTGGGTTTCTCCAAATGGAATCCTGAAACTTTCACAGAATTTTGCAACTGTTTCACCGGCTTCAGAGTATTTGACGCCGCCGCCAACAATAACAAGCGGTTTCTTTGAACGCCTGATTTTCTCTACAACATCGACAATTTCTTCCTCAGCAGCCATCTGTCTTGTAATCCTATGAACACGCTTTTGGAAAAAATATTCCGGAAAATCCGCAGCCTCTCCCTCGATATCCTGTGGAAGCGCAATACACACAGCTCCAGTCTGGGCTGGGTCTGTAAGAACTCTCATAGCACTGATCATGGCTGTCATAAGCTGCTCTGGCCTGTTTATTCTGTCCCAATACTTGCAAACAGGCTTAAATGCATCATTTGTGGTAACTGCTAATGAGCTGTCAACCTCCAGCTGCTGCAAAACCGGATCCGGTTGCCTGCTGGCAAAAGTATCTGCCGGAAAAACAAGAAGTGGAATGTGATTGACGGTGGCATCCGCACAGGCTGTTACCATGTTGGCTGCCCCCGGCCCAACGCTTGATGCGCAGGCGATGATTTTTCTTCGATTGTTCTGCTTGGCAAAGGCACAGGCCGTATGGCACATACCCTGCTCATTTCTCCCCTGAAAAACCTTTAGATTTCCGGGATCTTGATCCAATGCTTCACCAAGCCCCACTGCTATACCATGTCCGAATATGGTAAAGATGCCTTCTACAAACTTTGTCTCTTTTCCATCAAAAGAAACATACTGCTGATCCAGGAACTTAACCAGCGCCTGGGCCGTAGTTAATCTTATCGTTTTCTCCATACCCACCTCCATGAATTTTGCAAATGTTTACATGGAAGTAAACTTTTGCCTGTAAAACTTTATGCTCTTGCGATCATCTCGCCGTATTTTTCCTTCTCTTCCTTTATAAAAGCCCTGACTTCCTCTGTTGTAGGCAGTTCCTCCGAGCATGAATGGCTCCTAACCATCATTGATGCCTCTGCGCTACCAAATTCCAAGCAGTCGATCAGATCCCATCCGGAGAATATTCCATACAAAAACGCTGATGCATAGCCGTCACCACCCCCAAAGCCTTTAAGGGCTTCAACCGGAAATGGCTTTATTGAATACTTTTCTCCGTTTGCTGTATAAGCAGTTGAACCGTCTTTTCCATGCTTGATAAGCACGATTTTGGCATTTTGTGAAAACCATGCCTTGGCGGTCTCCTCATCACTTCGGCCGGGCTGAATCAGACGCTCCGTCAGATCAAACTCTTCCCTTGAACCCATGATAATATCTGCATTTCTGGCCACCGCCTCATAGTATATCGAGATTTCATCGGGATTTTTCCAGTTATAAGCCCTGTAATCTATGTCAAATATTACCCTTGTCCCATTCTTTTTAGCCAAAAGAACTGCTTTCAAGGCCGCTTCTCTCGAAGGGCTCTCGGAAAGTGCGGTCCCGGATATCAGGAGCGCCTTACTATTTCTGATGTATTCCTCATCGATATCCTCTACACTAAGCTGCAAATCAGCTATGTCATTTCGATACATCAAAATACTGCTCTCAGTTGGAGATAGTATTTCCGTGAAGGTAAGACCAAGCTTTTCGCCATTTTTGCATCTGGTAATCCTGGAAGTGTCCACACCTTCTTTTTTCATATACTCCACTACGAAGTTACCAAACTGATCATCGGATACCTTGACGAAAAAACCAGCCTTAAGACCATGTCTGGACACTCCTATAGAAGTATTGGCAGGTGATCCTCCCACGTATTTTTTGAATGTGGTACACTCCTCCAGAGGGTGAAAATAATCTATCGGATTAAAATCTATGGCGATTCTCCCCAGAAAGACTATGTCCATTTTTCTTGATTCATCAAATTCCACGTATTTCATGTATTCCCCCAATTATCACTGACCTAACTTAGAACTGGCTTCTCATATTTCTGATGGTAATTGTATGGTCAAAGCCCGTATAATCTGTAAAATACAGCGTTGATGCCCCTGCATTTGTAAGTTCAGAATCCTCTTTTCCCTCCATAAATCTATGAGTTCCGAAAGCAGGACCAACTGTCAGCGTATCTCTATAATTTGACAACTGTACATAGTCATCTTTAGCTATAATTGTCTCATTTCCCTTTAGATTCGTTGCCAGATGGCCATTTTCCATAAAATCTGCCCCTGTGACAGACATCTCAATTCGCCAGGGAGCTCCATCTACTCCGCTGGTCTTAACACGCACATCAATTCCATCGCCAGCAGCGTTTTCTTTTACCCATACATCAATATCCATGTCAGGGCCCATCTTCTTGTCTCTGGAAGCATTATCCATCTGCCACCAGTCATTGGTCTGTGGGATCTTGTCCGGACTCCAGGGCAGGTAATACCAGCCGTGCATGGTCTGATGAAGGTGAAGGCCATCCGCTGTTTCCTCCATGGTCTCTCCCTTAAAAGCACGATGTTCGCAAAAGCTTCCTGCCACCTTCATCTCCAGCTTGATGGTGCCATTGTGGAAATACAGGAAATTGGATTTCCCATTCATGACCGTGTAGGTATATCTGCCTGTCTTATTTCTGGAAATACCTGAATTCTTGTAAAAGACATGGTAATCAGGATTTCCAAAGAGACCCTCATGCTCTATGTTTCTCCACTCCGGATACCACATAAAGTAGATCAGACAATCCGGGCCATGTAGATTTCTTCTTTGGCAGATGTCGATTATGGTGTTGCACATCTCATAAAACTCCGGAACTTGATGCCTTACTGCCATAAGCATGTATTCCGTATAATAATCCGTCGGATACATGAGTCTGTCTTTGTCAAAGCGTGTAGAATTGGCAGTAAATACTGAATCATCAGGCTCCCAGTAATGAAGCATCATCTTCAGGTTCCTGATAACATGCTCCTCGTAGGACTTATCTCCTGTGGCTTCAGCCAGAGTGATCATGGCATCATTGTTGACACGATTGTAATTGCCAGCGGATTTTTCAGCATATTCGCCATCCTCATTACAATCAATTCCCTCAGCCAGATACTTCTCTGCGCAGGTCTTCATAGCTTCATCGCCGTAGATCTTGTAACACTCCATAAGTGTGGAAGCAATTGCCCATCTATGATTCGGAGTATGAAAACCACCTGTTATTATTCCTTTAGCCGCTTTTCCTATGATTCCATCGATTATTATGAATATTTCTTCCTCTTTTTCTGTTCTGTTTTCACCCCTTATATCCCTCAGGAAAAAGAATGTAGGCATCAGCTTTTTGATACAAAAAGCCGTATCCGGAGCAGAACTGAAATTGCAGGTCACATAATCATACAATCCGCTCTCCAGCTGCATCTTCTTAGCAAAACCAAGGCCTGCCATAAGTCTCTTAAACAGCTCTTCATTCTTATAAAGACTGCTGTCGGGACAACAATATAAAGAAATCATGGATGCCGTGCGGTAAATAGTATATTTCGCATCCAAAATGTGATTTTTATCTAAAAACGCACCATAATTCGGGTTATCTTTATCCATAATCTGCTGGCACATTGACTCGTACACCAGCTCCTGAGTGTCCTTTAATATAAACTCATAATGTTTTTCCATTTTTCTCCTCGATTCTCCTATCTGCAAGGCCTTTTCCACACCTTTAATCGCAGTTATATGCATGTAATAGTTTCACATCTTATCTATCAACGCCGCACCGATAATTCCTACATCTCCGGCATCCTCTATTCCTCTAGCCACTGTTATTTCCGTATTTCTGCTGCTGTTTCTGGAATAAACACTTTTTGATACGTTTTCTTTTACCTTATCCAGGAAAAGATCTGCCGCCCTTGTAATTCCTCCGCTTAAAACCAGCACCTGTGGCTGCAGGATATTGATCAGATTTGTCAGACCCTCGGACAGGTAATAAACATAGGTCTCAAGCACTTTCTGAGCCAAGGCATCCCTCTTTCTTACCGCATCAAAGAAAATCTCACCGGTAAGATCATCAAGAGTTTTAGCTCGTTCCCACAAAATAGAATCTCTTCCACCTGGTCCATTCATTGCTTCAAAGGCCTGCTCCATCAGCGCCGTGGCTGACGCATAATCCTCGAAGCACCCCTTTCTTCCGCAGTTACAGTCGCAACCGTCAATGTTGATGGTCATGTGACCAAATTCCGCTGCCGCGTAGTTACAGCCCCTGACCACCTTGCCATTTATGATGATTCCGCCCCCAACTCCGGTTCCAAGGGTTACCATCATGAAATTCTCGGCATCATATCCGCCCGTTATATACTCTCCGATAGCTGCTGCATTAGCATCATTGTCGAAATAGGTCTTATCAGCCAGTTCTTTTCCCAGCGCTTCTTTTATCTCGTTCAAAAACGGAACATCTTCAAATCCAAGGTTGTTGGCATACAGTACCTTCCCTGACTCCGGTTCAGCCGTACCAGGAACTCCGACGCCTATTGCCTCTATGTCAGCTGTGTCTATACTGCCGCCCTGCATCAGCTCTTTTACCAAAGTCGAGATGGCTTCTATCATCTCCGTTGGCGAACTGGCTTCTTCTGTCTTGATACTCTTCTTGGAAAAGATCCTAAATTCGTCCTCAACAAGCCCTGCTGCTATGTTCGTGCCACCCACATCTATTCCGATTCTGTACATAATTTCTCCAAATGTCTTTTTCTATCCTGTGTCTATTGCACTAATTCACCTTTTCAGGCCTTCAAAACTTCCAGTAAAAATAGCATTGCCAAAGCCTGTCCATAGGGCATAGGCCTTATTTCTATTTGCTTATAAAAGTCCTTGGTCTTTCTGCCCATAGGAGTTCCGTAGGAAACCTGATTAACTGTTCCATCAAGATCTATGAGCTTAAGAATCGGTTCAAGAGCCTTTAATCCCACCTCTTTGTACTGTTCATCTATAAAGCCAAGGCGTACCGCTTTAAGGATTCCATAGGCAAATCCACAGGTAGCACTGGCCTCAAGATATGAAGTTTCATCATCCACCAGTGTATGCCACATGCCGCCTTCATCCTGGAACTTCTGAAGTGCTTTGACCTGTGCCAGCAGCGCTTCTATCAGGAACCTTCTATCCGCACCATCTACCTTTGCAATCTCCAGATACTCCGGAACAGCAATTGTAAACCAGCAGTTCCCCCTGCCCCAAAGAGCCTTGGCAAAATTGTGACATCCATCGAAGGTCCATCCATGATACAAAAGACCAGTCTTATGATCTACCAAATATTTGATGTGTAACAGGAACTGATATCTCGACTCCTGTCTATATTCATCGTTATCCTCGATTTCTCCCATAAGTGCCAGGAACATAACTGTCATGAAAAGAGTATCATCCCACAGTTCCTCTTTGTTCTCGCTGTCAGAGGTCCTGTGCTGAATGCCGCCCTCCTGAGTTCTGGCAAAATCCTTCATTATTGCCTGCGCCCATTCATGGCAGGTCTTTTTATAGGTCTCATTTCCACTTTCCTTTAAAAGAAAGCCTAAAGTCAAAAGAGGTGCACATGTATTAACATTCTTGGCCGGAAGTCCCAAAGAAATTTCTTTATCATAAAAGCTCTTAAGGAAATCCGTATAATCATTCCTGTCAAGCTCCTTGGCCAGTTGGTACAAGCCATACAGGCCTACCCCCTGAGTCCACTCCCAGTGCTGATATCTTGAAATATCATCACCTGCCAGGTTCTTGGTTTTCATGTTTTCCAGGAATTTTTCGTCATCCTCGTACAAAAACTTCTGAAAACTGGAGGCAAGGACCTCCAAAACCGGCATTATTTCTTTTCTTTCCACTTTCATTTGCTACCTCTTTTCATTTCATTTATACTAAATTTATGCTTATAAACGACAATATTTATTATGAAGACAACCATTATATAATCATCAACAACATTCCAAACAATATCTATTACTACATCGACTACGATAAGCGAGATGCTTCAGTCAACATGGAATTCCAGCATCTACACCCCTACTATGAAATGTTGTTTTTGCTATCGCCAAGTGCAACTCATCTGATTGAAGGTGTTCCCTATAACATCAGAATGGGTGATTTTGTGCTGCTGGCGCCTTCTGTCATGCACAAATCTGTTTATTACAAGGGTGAGCCCAGTAAACGCGTTATTATCGACTTCATGTATCCTCTGGATAAGCCTGAAACCGCCGACGCCTACAAGGAAATACTTACGCCTTTTAATAAGGATCTTCCGATATATCGTTTCGATTTCCAGGATCAGCAGAAGCTCATCGACATCCTGAACACTCTGTATCTTTTTTCAAAAGAGCATAAATACTACGGAAATCCTGCAGATGAATTCTATATTCATAACAAATTCCAGGAATTTCTCTACACTTTTTACGAGCTTCAGGACAGAAACCGCTACACCAATGACCAGAACTACAACTCGATTCAGCAAAAGATGTACGAGGTCTCATCCTATATCCATACTCACTATGATGAGGATATTTCCCTGGATTCCCTATCAGAGCAGTTTTTCATCAGCTCCAGCTATTTATCAAGGGAATTCAAGCAGGTTACAGGCTTTAACCTGTCCAACTACATTCAGCTGACTCGTATCAAAAACGCCCAGTATCAGCTTGTTTCCAGTAATAAAAAGATATCTGTCATTGCTGAGGAATGTGGTTTTTCATCTTTCTCACAGTTCAACAGGATCTTTAACAAAATCTCCGGAACGTCGCCGCGAGAATACCGCCAGTCCGCAGTCATTGGCAAGTAGTGCTATTCTGGATAATTCACGCTTGTATTTACTACGTGCGACTTATCTACTGATAATTACAGGATTAGTAATGGCCAGGTTCGTACAGTCATCCTGCGCCACAAAATACATATAATCATCATCGGGAATGGCTTCCTCTATGTTCATACTATAGTCATAGAAGCCATTCTTTTTGATTGCTTCCAAAGGAATTTCCCTTCGAACACCGTTTTCAGTGCATATCTGAAGCGTTTTAAGCTCTCTGTTTGCAAGGAGCTTTATCTCAATATTCAAAGTATTGGTCTTACGAATTAAATCCTGCTCTCCCTTGTCAGCAGCTTTCTTACCAGCTTTCTTTTTGTCGGAAAAGTTTACATTTAAGTCAACTTTTTGTCCCGGCATCCTGCCGTTGACCTTAACAACCAGAATTGGACCATTAGTTAAAAAGCTTCTTCCTTTACGGAGCCTTCCCATTATATATTCAGGATTATGAGTAGCTTCTCTTGGCTCTGTCACATCAAAATTCACATAGGTTCTGACACATCCGCTTGTAAGGCAGGTCTCTGCCCACTTTTCCAGAGTCGGCATCAGTTTATCGCCAATGTCAAGCATAACATGTGTCTCATCCGGATATTTCTCTTTCAATTCCTTTTCATGAGCTTTTATCGCATCCAGCGTATCCATCATCTCGTCAAAAAGAACGTGATAGTCATCAGCACAGATATTGTGAGTATCGCTTCCGGTGGTTGCCGGCAAAAAGAGCCCTTTTCTCATACACTTGAGCCACAGTTCTCTGGCTGCGTCATTTGTACTTCCCGTCATCATGGGATTAGAACCATTCCAAATTTCCATAGTCTCAAATATATCCAGCATGTCCTCAAAATCTGGATTCCAGGAAATAGCCTTCTGCAGATCCCTTGGATGATTGATCTGCGCAAGTCCTCCATTTTCTTTTATCTCATCAGTTATTCTGACAAATTCCTCCCTTAGATACTTATCTGTGCGATCTTCCGGTTGAGGAATAGCATAGATCACGTCTGTCGGCACACCCATTGCCATAACATGACCATTGGAAGTAGATATTTCCTTGGAAATAATCGGGATGAAATTATCTTTTTTCATAGCCTTCCAGGCAGGATGGCTCAAAATATTGTGATGATCTGAAAGCGCGCCATACATCAGTCCCATAGCCATCATGGAATTCGCTACCTGCTGCGGCGTTTCAACCACATCATCATCCCCTCCAAAAACAGGACTTGAATAAACGCAGTGATGATGCAGCTCTCCGGATATCCACCCTTCAGCTTCCATATTGATGAATCTGTTTATTTCATAGGACTTTCTGGTAAGCTGTCCCTCTTTTATTTCAATAGCGTCTGTTATTATCTCACACTCGCTGCCCTTTGAAATCTCAACCACATATCTTCCCACAGTCAGTTTTCTTGAAAGACACCCGTCAAATCCTGTAATATCGCGGATCATGGTTATCTTCCCGTTTACCCTATCAAAGGTCGCTGCCTCTTCATGCTCCATAAGCTTAAAGAGCTTTACCTGTGCAGGTGTCCCCACTCCACAGAAATGTGTTTCCACAAATAAATTACCAAGCTTAACTTCCGGTCCTATAATTCCGTTTTGATGGAATCGGTTTCTGTCATTTTTGGCCGCATAATCCACTTCGTTGGTTCTCTTTGCAGTCTTTTCAACCAACTCATCATTTATATATCTGACATATTTATAGAGTCTGTCTGCATTCATCTCATCTACCACTGCGTCAGATACACCATTATCCTTATTAATCCCTTGCAAAAGACCTACTGCTATGCTCAAAAACTTTGTTTCTTTACTCATATTCAACTACCTCCACGCAAAAATAGAATGCATGATAATAGAAACTATCCTATACCATACATTCTATTTTTTTAGTCGTGCATTATCTACGCGCTTTTTATGTCAAATCTATAAAAAGATTGCATTTTTTGCACACGTTATAATTCAACTCTTATAGTCTTGATCTCATATGGATTCAACAGGAAAGACACTTCTCTATCCATGGGAGAAATTTTTAGTTCTGAGTTTAATTCCTGTTCAAGAAGATTGCATTCTGTAACAGCTTTAAGCGCACCTTTATAAGGCGCCAACAATCTTGCCTTTACCTCTCTCTGTCTGCCGTGACCCTCATATAGTCTGATTATAACTGACTTTTTATCCTGTGACAGCTTAACAGCGCCAATATAAACGCCCTCGTTTCCATCAAGATCGATTACTGTCCTAAGAAGCTGATGTGCATCTATATTGCAGCAGCCAAGATATCCAAGTGACTCTGTATTTAGTTTCTGCGCTTCTTCTATTACCTTCCCTTTTCTATAATCCCCCATGTGAGGGAAAAGAGAATAGGTAAACTCATGCATTCCCTGATCAGCATTAGGATTTGGAAAAATGCCGGATTTTATCAGCGTAAGGCGCATAAGCTTTTCTTTGGCATCGTAGCCGTATTTACAATCGTTTAAAATCGCAACTCCATAGCCATCTTCAGCTTCTTCGGAAATGTCCATCCATCTGTGGGCACAACACTCGAATTTCGCCTTGTCCCAGCTATTTTCCCTTGTCAACCTCCGCTTTATTGAACCATACTGTATTTCACAGGTAATATCCTTAGAATCGATATTTACAGGAAATGCTGCCTTAAGCAGAATCTGATGCTCATGCCAATCCGCTTTAGTCACAAAATCTATACGCCTTGAATCGTTATTTATGATAACATCCTGGTAGATTTTCGAATTTCTAAAGCTTCTGGCAATATGAACCGTTACAGCATCGGCTATATCCAAACCTTCCCTATTATTTTCCTCAATTTCCATGTACTCCAAATTAGTAATATCATAGGAAACATCTTCGAAATCTGCATCAATATTCCAGGCATCATATTCCTTGGGTTCATCCTTAAAGGCAATCAGGCGATTTAGCGGGTGTTTATCAGTATCTGCGACTTCTCTACGCGCTTCCTTGTCATAAAGACTTATAATCTCTGCATTTTTATCAAAAGAAATCTTATAAGCATAAGTCTCTACAATCGTCAGTCCATTCGTTTCAACAACAGATATTGACTCATCAACATAACTATCTTCATCCCTTTTTTCATCGGCAGAAGAATGGTCAAACCCTAAAACAGCGTTCCCTTTTTGGTCACCTTTAGATTTCTTTATACAAAAATCTTCCTTGAATCCGTCAAGAAAATCGGCTTTTATTACCGCTCTAGTGCCAGTATCCATAAGCTTTTTAATAATATCAAATGCTTTTTTATATTCAGCATCCGAATCCTGGTACACTGCCTCAATTGAAGATCCGGGCAAGATATCATGGAACTGATGAAGCATCAGTGTTTTCCAAACTCTGTCAAGTTCCTCTGCAGGATACTCTTCCCCCATATAAACCTTGGCAAACACGCCAAGAAGCTCCGCCTCGCCAAGCAAAACCTCCAGCTTTCTGTTATTGCGCTTATTTTTGCCTATGGAAGTATAGGTTCCTCTGTGAAATTCAAGATATAACTCATCATCCCATACGGGAACCGTAGGATTATCCTTTATCTTATCAAGTACACCTTCCATAAAGGCAGACACTGTCTTTTGCTCTGTTCTAGGGCACCCGGGGATTCCCATTTTTAGCCTTCTATCCATTTCCAGCATTTCCCAGGTAGGCCCGCCGCCCCCATCACCGAAGCCGTAGCAGGTCAGAACTTCCCTGGTAATCTCTTTTTCCCTGAAAGCTCTCCAAGTGCCCATAATCTGGGTGGCATCCTGCCTTCCATTATATGTATATTCCAGCGTCCCGCCCTTTTTCATCGCCTGATCAGCCTTCGGCAGATTACAGGTAGTAATAAGATAGGTCGGAATCTCACTCCCATCTATTCCTCTCCACATGAAAAGATCGTGTGGCATCCTGTTTGTATCATTCCACCCTAGCTTGGTGGTTATAAACGCCTTAACTCCGCTCTTTTTAAGAATCTGCGGCATGGCTGCACTATAGCCAAAAACATCCGGAAGCCAAAGAATATGACTATCTACCCCAAACACATCCCTGAAATATTCTTTTCCGTAGAGGATCTGCCTGACAAGGGATTCGCCACTTGTAAGATTGCAGTCAGCCTCAAGCCACATAGCTCCCTCCGGCTCAAATCTTCCTTCTCTGACCTTCTCCATTACCTCTTCAAAAAGCTCCGGCTCGTCTTCCCTGACAAATTCAAACATTTGAGGTGTACTGAACATAAAAAGGTATTCCGGATATCTTTTCATTAGCTCCATAACTGTGGAAAAACTCCGGATTACCTTTTCTCTGGTCTGCCGAACCTGCCATTTCCAGGCAACATCAATATGCGTGTGCCCTACGCTTGCTACAGTCACACCATTTTCAGCACCATATAGATGCCCCTTAAGGAAATCTCTTGCCTTCTCCATGGATTCCGCAGTAAAAAGCCCCAAACTATCATGCTCCAATAGTTCACAGGCCTTACTAAGCGCTTCCAGAATAATCTTCGCATCTTCTTCATCCACAGCTTCTACTGTTTCAAGAGCCTTTCTATCACTTAACAGATCAATCGCATTCTTTCTGGAATCCAGTCCCAGCATAGCTTTTGCGCCGTCAAGCGGCACCATCATATCAAAATACAGATCCTTGGCAGTCTCATCCAGCGCAGCAACCTTCATATTCAGAAGATTTCCATCCTTGGCCAGATTAGAATAAGCGTAGATAGCTATATCTACGTCCCTGCATGAAGCATTGTCCCAATCTTCTCTGGTATATATGCTTATGCAGTTGTGATTCATATCCATTCCGCAACGTCTTTTGCCATTTATATACACAAGCATCTGCGGATTATCAGTATTCCAGATATCTTCTGCACCTGTGCTTAGGAAAAAGAAAACCTCTTTTCCCTTAAATCTCTCAGGTACAGCAAGCGAAACCCTGAATAGTTCATGCCCATCCGGATCCCCCCAGGCAGAACCCACATCAAAAGCATCCCATCCGTAAGTATCCCCAAGGAGTTCTTCCCTATGCCCATAAGGAACCTTTTTTCTCCTGATTCCATCATGGCTCATAACTTCAGTAATCTCCGCGTGATCTGCAAACATCTGAGCATTTAGTTTATCAACAATCTCACTTATTATTCTCAATCTTTCATCCATAAATAATCCCCAGCCTGTCAAGCTCCTGCTTCAGATAGCTTGGTATCAGCTTTTTAAGTTCATAAAGCCCCACATAGTTCCCCGGGACTATCTCACATCTATCAAACTCCATCGAGGGTGTAAAACTATAGTTTTCCCGGATATAATTCACAATCTTCTCGTTATCAGCTTCTGAAATATGAATATCTTTTACGTACTCATCAGGAGCATCAAGGCCATGAATTCCGGCAAGTCTGTCACATGAGCTAAAAAGCTCGCTATACAGATACATTAACTTCGGAGATGCAAGCATTGCATGCTTTCCCGGTTGAGAATAAAAAGAAACATGACTGTCATTTAAGATTGTGACATTAGTGTCAGACGAATTTGACTCATTTATAAATCTGTAAGCATTCAGAAAGCGTCCATGGAAGCTTCCCTCCGCCCCTGCAATGATACCTTTGTCATTAAGATAGACCCAGATGTGCTCCAGATCATATAGATGTTGAATGTCATAGTCCAGATAATAAGTATATTCAAGAACTCTGCACGCTCCGGGAAAGTTCTCAAAATCAAATATTCTGTTAAAAGAGCTACTCTTTACCCTATTTTCAGTATATTCGCAAAAACCAACCTTCCTAATCCGGAAGGGTTCTTTTTTATCCATAAAGATTATGGGCGAATACTTAAATGCGTCTTCAATCATTTGCTCTCCTTTAGCAACCTGCTACAGTGATAATGAATAATGGATGAACTAAAACAATACCTTACCTCTGTTAATAACATGCTTTAAATTCATATTTTCATCAACAAGCAAGATATTGGCAAAAAAACCCGCCTCTATACATCCATATTTATCGCCAACTCCAATCGCCCTGGCAGCATTCTCAGAGGCCGCCATAATGGCCGCCTCCTTATTAACTCCCATATTTATTGCATTCTTCATACATTGGAAAAGATTTGTCACGCTTCCTGCAATAGTACCGGGATCATCTGTTAGAACGGCTTTTTGGCCGCAAACTGTCACAGACTGCCCCCCAAGTTGATAAATTCCGTCAGGAAGCCCTGTAGCCTCCATGCTGTCCGATATCAGAATCACTTTTCCATCCGGCATAGTCTCAAATACGAACCTGACCATAGCCGGATGCACGTGTATTCCATCCGCAATCATCTCTACCTCTGCATTTTTTTCCATTGCCGCAGGAATCGGTCCTGGCTTTCTGTGATTAATTCCCGGCATAGCATTAAACAGATGGGTCACATGTCTTGCGCCCTCATCAAAAGCAGTCACGGCCTCTTCATATGTACAGGCAGTGTGGGCTATAGAAATATTTACCTCGTGGGAAAGCTCCTTAATAAAATCGCTGCTCCCCTCAATTTCCGGTGCAATATCAAGTAGCCTGATAAGATTTCCACTCTTTTCCTGAAGCCTTCTAAACATTGCCACATCAGGCTTTGCAAGATACTTCGGATTCTGTGCTCCAATCTTATCAGGGCTTATAAAAGGCCCCTCCATATTGATTCCAACAAGCTGTGCCTGTTCTTCATAAGCTTCACCAGACGCATATTCGCGGGCAGTTGTCATGACCTTTTCAAGTATTTCTTCGCTGTAAGTCATTGTGGCCGGGCATATTGCCAAAACTCCGTTTTGAGCCTCATAAGCCGATATTGCGGATAGTCCTTCCATATCTGCGTCACAGAAATCATGGCCAACCGCCCCATGAAAATGGATGTCCACAAGCCCGGGAATGGCATAAAGCCTTGATGCATCCAATATCTCTCCATCAGCAAAGCTCTTTATTCCTTCTAAAATCACTCCCACCAGACTATTATCTTTTACGTCCTTTGCGCCCTCAGAATCCCGGAGTGAAGCAATTTTGTCTTCTGCAATTTCTATATCCAGCTTTTGGAATCTATGCTCCTTTGTAAAAACTCTTGCACCTGCTATCAGCATTTTTCTCACCTCTACTCACAGCAATACTAACGAAATCCCCTAGGCAACATCATTTACATAAGTCTGATCTTAAAACAGAGCGGCATATCTGATTTAAAGCTATCAACTGCCTTTATCACCATTTCCTGGTCATTTCTCTCAAATTCGAGCTTTTCGCCAGTAGATAATAGAGTAATCTCATCCAGTAAAAGACCTCTCATTGGCTCAGTCTTAAATGCCTTGATCTTGGCATCCTGCATCGCAGGTCTCATCCAGAAGGCATATACATAGCCGTCTTTATAGGTAAATCTGTAATCAGAGTCTGTATAATCCACCTCTCCTCCATCATTAAAGGAACCACTGGCAATTACAGTATCACCCTCTTTGTACTGGCTGTAATAGCTGGTCTCGTAAATACCTTCTCCGTTTGACTTAAGCCACTGTCCCATTTCGGAAAGCGCCTTTTCATCATCTTCTGTAAATGTTCCATCCGGCTTTGGTCCTAAGTTCAATAAGAAGTTACCATTCTTGCTGACAGCATCAATCAGATCGCACACCAGCTTATATCCACTCTTGTATTCATTATCTTTAATATATCCCCAGGATCTGTTACCTATTGCTGTATCTGTCTGCCAATATCTTGGAGAAATCTCGCTAAGAGCTCCTCTTTCCACATCAAAAGTAGCTACATCCGGTGGAAATGCATGATGCTTGTAGCATATGGTAACCTCTCTGTCCCACTGAATTGCACGATTGTAATAATATGCACAAAGTCTCTTCAGATAAGGCTTAAATGCTTTATTCTGAATCCACCAGTCAAAATAGAGCATTGCAGGCTTATATTTATCAATAATCTCAGCAGTTCTAACAAGCCAGTCATCAAGCCACTCTTTATCAGGTCCCTTAGAATCTGGATTCTCGGTATTCTCGGTGAATCCGGAGTTGTCCCACTCAGGGCAAAGAACTGCCGGACCATAAAAGTCACGGTAATTGTCATCGTTTACATCACTGTCAAATTCACGTCCCAGATTCATAAAGAAATAATGCTCTGCTCTGTGAGATGATCCGCAGAAAGTAAGGCCCTGTTTCTCGCATTCAGCCTTAAGTTCGCCGGCAATATTTCTCTTAGGACCCATATTTGCAGCATTCCACTTGTTAAACTCAGTATCATACATAGCAAACCCATCGTGATGCTCCATAACAGGCACAACATATTTAGCACCTGCATTCTTAAAGGTACTGATCCACCTATGTGCATCAAAGTTCTCAGCCTTAAACATTGGTATGAAATCCTTATAACCAAAGTCCTTCTGTGGGCCATAAGTCTCTACATGATGCTTATACTCTCTAGCCTCCCTGTTATACATATTTCTGGAGTACCATTCATTACCATATCCCGGAACGCTGTATATTCCATAATGAATAAAAATGCCAAATTTAGCATCTCTAAACCACTTAGGAGTCTTATGATCTGAAAGAGAGCCCCAGTCAGCCTTGTACCTTCCTTCACTATTTACTTTGTCAATTTCCTGTAAATATTCTTCTTTTGTCATTTCCTTCCCTTTCCAAATGCATTAAATAATTGATGCAGATTACCCATAATCAAAAAACAGCATTAAAATATAATATTGACCATTTTTAATTATACCGTGACAGCATCTGTATTCAACGCTATTTTTTGCCCAAAGAGAGCCAAAATTTACGCATTTTTTGCTTTCTTGATAATTCTTCCCTTTTCGTATTTATAAGGGCAAAAAAAGGCTGTAATAAAGATTTTTGATATCTTTACTACAGCCCTGCTTTATAACTATATAAACTTACCCTGTTTAAGGAGGATTAAGTCCGACACGGTGTTATATAACGTATATATCTCATATCAAATATATCACTTTTCTGTGGCTACACTTACTTCAGCACCGGTAATATTAACATTCTTATTAACCTTAGCATCATATGTGTTAGCTCTCATGATCTCTGCAAAATCTACGCCTGTAGCTTCGCTCATGGTGTCAAAAACCTGTTTCATTACTACCGGCATATTTCCGGAAATCCTTGATGCGCCGCCTTCACCGCCTTCGCCGGTTTCATAAATGTTGATCTTATCAATCTGTGACAAAGGTTTTGCAATCTCTGCAGCAATCTGAGGCATTACCTTGATCATCATTTCTGCCATTGCAGCGCCATTATACTTCTTATAGGCTTCTGCCTTCTTTTCCATTGCTTCGGCTTCCGCAAGGCCTTTCGCTTTGATTGCCTCAGCTTCTGCGCGACCCTTCGCTGCAATACCAGCAGCTTCTGCATCATATTTAGCCTTGATTCCTGCAGCTTCCTGCTCAGCGGCGAATTTCTGTGCTTCAGCCTGAGCTTTTTTAGCATCAGCCTCACGTTCCTGCTCATACTTTGCAGCTTCAGCTTTTCTCTGACGCTGGATTAGTTCAGCTTCAGCTTTCTTTTCTGCCTGATATTTGTCAGCATCAGCTTTTTTCTCAATTTCAGCAGCAAGTTCCTGCTGTTTTACAATTACTTCCTTCTGTTTCAGTTCTGCCTCGCGCTCTGCCTTGGCGATCTGAGCATTAACCGTTGCAGTCTGAATGGATTTCTGCTGTTCCTGCTGCTGGATCGCATATGCTGCGTCTGCTACAGCGTTTGCTGTGTCGGCCTGCTGCTTCAGTTCTGCCTGCTTAATGGCCAGTGCATTGTTTTTCTCAGCAATTTCTGTCTGTGCAAGAACTCTGGCATCATTAGCTGCTTTATCAGCCTCAGCCTTTGCAATGGCCACGTCTCTGTCAGCCTGGGCCTTCGCGATTGCTGCATCCTTTTTTATCTTAGCTGTATTATCCATACCAAGGTCGCTGATAAGACCATTCTCATCGGTTACATTCTGAATGTTACATGACAAGATCTCGATACCAAGCTTGTTCATATCCCTGGAAGCTTTTTCCATAACCTGATCAGAAAAGCTGTCTCTGTCGGTATTGATAGTCTTTAGTGCAAGTGTTCCGATGATCTCACGCATATTACCCTGAAGGGAATCCTGCAAATCCTCTGTTATCTGATTAGGGTCTTTGTTAAGGAAGTTCTTGGCTGCAAGCTGTATGGCTTCAGGGCTTGTACCAATCCTTACCTTAGCTACGGCATCAACATTAACATTAATAAAATCATTTGTAGGAACTGACTGCTCTGTCTTAATATCTACAGTCATCTGTCCAAGGTACAATTTATCAACTCTTTCAAAAAACGGGATCTTAATACCAGCGCGTCCTATGAGGATTCTTGGAGTCTTTCTTATTCCTGATATAATGTAGGCTCTGTCTGGAGGAGCTTTAACGTACCCCGCCACGATGACCATAATCACCACTAAAATGATTGCAAAAATTGAAATTAACTGGATATTCATACTGTCCTCTCTTTCTGGGCATTGCCCAAACATATATAAAAACATATTGATGTTAAGAAGATAGTATCACCCCTTCTATTCCGCTTAAATACAACCTTTTGCGCGATATCAGGCCCTATTTTTCCGTTTTTGCAACATATGATTTGATAATAAAATATTTTTT
This sequence comes from uncultured Butyrivibrio sp., assembly GCF_947169445.1. Taxonomy (GTDB): domain Bacteria; phylum Bacillota; class Clostridia; order Lachnospirales; family Lachnospiraceae; genus Butyrivibrio. The sequence continues at coordinate 41,378 of NZ_CAMVPU010000003.1, forward strand.
TGCTACTATACTTAGACAGGTTTTTCAAAAATATATTTAATGAACAAATCAATTATCAACAAATTGTGAGGTTATAAGATGGAAACAAGTAAAATTTTGATAGAAGCTTTTGGATATTTGGGATCATCTCTGGTCCTGATTTCTTTTCTCATGGTGTCTGTGTTCAGGCTCAGAGTGGTAAACACGATTGGAAGCGTTATTTTTACAATATACGCATTTATCATTCACTCTTATCCAACTGCAATAATGAACGTTTGCCTTGTTATGATCAATATCTATTATCTGGTAAAAATGAGTAAAACCAGTAAAGATTACGACTTAGTAAAGGTTAATACACAGGATGCCATGTTGAAATACACCATTGATAAATACAAGGACGACATAAAAAAATGTTTCCCTGGAATCAATATGGATTTCACAAACGCAAATTCAGGATACTTTGTATGTCATAATGGAAAGCCGGCAGGAATTATGATCGGAAAACTTGAAGAAGGTTTGTTAGACATATACCTTGACTATTCTATTCCGGAATACAGAGATTGTTCCATAGGCGAGTTTTTATTTTCCAATCTCCGCGGTGAAGGCATAAAAAAAGTCGTATATAGTGGAGTAGCCGATTTTCACAAGGAATATCTTAAAAAAACAGGATTTGTTAACGCCGGCTCCCGATACGAAAAATATTTATAATCCCAAGACAAAAATTGTGCCAAGATGTACATTTAATACATCTTGGCACAAATCATGAAAATCTCATTGTTCAGTTTAATCAATACTATTGGCACATTACTGCTGCATATTTGAGTTCTTGATCATATTGATTGTTTCAATATCATTAGCAGTAAGCTTTATATTTGATTCAAGCACTTTTCCATCAGGAGTGGTAACTTTCACTGCAAAGACTGTGCCTTCTGTCACTGCATTATTACCTACAGCCTGCATAAATGGGATAACCTTCGGATGATCCTGCTGGAAAAGACTAAGTCTTTGCTGAAGCTGCATCAGCATCATAGGATTCATATTCATGCGTATTTTTCCTTTCTTAGATAATTAAAGCTATTCTACCACAATTCCCATAAAATATTCATAGTTAAAAAATAGTCAAACTTCATAATATAGTTAAAAAATAATCAAAGTTTTTTAGAGATTTTCACTATATTTTTATATCTTTTTGATTAGAATCAAGTTTTTTTAGAATTTTTAAGCATATAATCCCATATGCATACAAAAAATGTATGCGCTTACATTTTAAATACACCTGTTTAATATAAGGAGGCATAATACATGTACGGATTTGGTGATATGATCCAGAAACTTAAAGAGAACCCTAAGACTATTGTTTTCCCAGAAGGTGCAGATCCAAGAATTCTTGAGGCTGCTTCCAGACTTCTTGCTGGCAACTTCCTTAAGCCAATTCTCTTAGGAAATACAGATGAGATTAATAAATCAGCTGAGTCAGCAGGATACAACATTCGCGGTGCTCAGATTATTGATCCTGAGAATTTTGATAAATTTGATGAGATGGTTGAGCAGTTCTGCGAACTCAGAAAGAGCAAGGGAATGACTCCTGAGAAGGCTATTCCTATCCTTAAGCAGACCAACTATTTCGGAACAATGCTTGTTAAGATGGGCCTTGGAGATTGCTTACTTGGTGGTGCTACATATTCTACAGCAGATACAGTACGTCCTGCTCTTCAGATCATCAAGACAAAGCCTGAGAACACTATCGTTTCTTCATGCTTTATCCTTGTTCGTCCTGCAGCAACAGGGGAGAACGAAGTAATCGCAATGGCTGACTGCGGTATAAATATCAATCCTAATGAGGATGAACTTGTTGAAATTTGCGGCGAAACAGTTAACTGTGCTGCAAGATTTGGCGTTGATCCTAAGGTTGCATTCCTTTCATTCTCAACAAAGGGATCTGCTAAGGATGACACAGTAACCAAGATGCAGAACGCAACTAAGAAAGCTCAGGAGAAATACCCTGAAATTCCTATCGATGGAGAGCTTCAGTTCGATGCAGCTGTATCTCCTCGTGTTGCTAAGCAGAAGGCTCCTGGATCACCAGTTGCCGGTCACGCTAACATATTTATTTTCCCTGATATCAATGCAGGTAACCTCGGTTACAAGATTGCACAGCGTATGGGTAACTTTGAAGCTTACGGTCCTATCCTTCTTGGACTTAACGCTCCAATCAATGACCTTTCTCGCGGATGTAACGCACTTGAAGTATACTCAATGTCTATTATCACAGCATCTCTTGCTTGATAATTATTATGCTTAACAAATACCATTTTTTGTTACTTCAGCACCATAAAATGAGATTATATTGATTATTTAAGACCATCGTATGATAATTAAGCGGTGGTCTTGTTTTATGCATGGTTTTGTAATATACTGTGTATCTTGTGTTAAATTCAATTGTGCTATACTGATTATAAAAGAGGTTTTTCTATTATGGCAAAGTCAGCAACTATGGACATGACAACGGGATCAATCAGAAAAGAAATGATTCTTTTCGCTATTCCGCTACTTGCCGGAAATGTTTTCCAGCAATTATACAATACAATCGACAGTATTATCGTAGGTCAGGTTGTAGGACCGGACGGACTTGGAGCAGTTACAAGTGTAGCTCCTGCCATCAATACTCTTGTCGGCTTTTTCATGGGCTTTTCTGCGGGTTCCAGCGTAGTTATCAGCCATTATTTTGGTGCCAGAAATATCCAGGGACTTAGAAAAGCTGTCCATACATCAGTTATCTGCACATTTATCCTTGGACTTATCCTTATGTTTGTCGGCTATTTCATAACTCCGCCGCTACTTATTTTCATGTCTACACCAGAGTCCGTTATGCCACTGGCAACACAGTATCTCCAGATCTACTTTCTTGGAATAACCGGGCTTATGCTCTACAATATTGGATCTGCAATACTGCGAGCAGTGGGAGACTCCGTAAGGCCTCTTATTTTCCTGATAATAACCTCAATCCTTAATATATTCCTGGATTTGTTTTTTGTTATAAATTTAAAAATGGGAGTTGCCGGAGCAGCCTATGCTACGATTATCTCGCAGTTCATATCAGCTATTCTGACTATAGCAGTTCTGTTCGTTAGTAAAGAATGCTATAACTTAAGAATTAAAGAAATGGCAATAGATAAGTCAATTTTATCTCAGATTATCAAGATAGGAATGCCTGCAGGAATACAATCAGCCGTTATTTCATTCTCAAATCTTTTTGTTCAAAGCTATATAAACAGATTTGGAGAAAGCAGTACCGCAGGTTGGGGCGCCTATGGCAGAATAGATGCTTTTGTAATGCTTCCGATGCAAAGCATTGCTCTTACTGCCACAACCTTCGTTGGTCAAAATGCAGGTGCCGGAAATGTTGATAGAATAAAAAAAGGAATCCGGGAAGCACTATTCTTAGCCGTACTATGTACGATAGCACTTGTTATCCCTGAATTCCTTGCAGCACCTAAAATTGTTGCTCTGTTCAATTCAGATCCAGAGGTAATAAGGTATGGTTCTTTGTTTATCAGAATGAACTGTTTCTTTGATATCCTGTGCTGTAGCAATCAGACTCATGCAGGCGTTCTCAGAGGTGTTGGTGATGCAAAGGCGCCTATGTATATCATGTTAAGCTCATTCGTTCTTTTCAGGCAGATTTATCTCTTTATAGCTTCTCATCTAACTACATCCATCTATCCGATATCAATTGCATATCCGATGGGATGGCTTGTTTGCAGCATCATAATGCTGATTTACTTCAGAAGAAGTAATTGGGAGTTGAAAGTAGATTCCACCTATAGGAAATAACTTATGTATTATGCCTACGCTCATGATTCTTGTAATACTCTGCTTTACTTCCATACATTGCCTGATCAGCGGCCTTAACGATTTCCTTAATTTTTTTGGAATCGTTGGACCATACGTGTCCTACAGAAACTGATACATTTTTTAATTTAACCTTCAGCCTCTGAATCATGGCATCAAATATATCTTCTTCTATTTCAGGCAAAATAACTACAAACTCGTCCCCGCCTATTCTGTAGCAGTACTTTTTCTTAAAAACAGAAGCAAAAATATCAGCTGTTTTTCTAATAACCTTGTCGCCTTCTTCATGTCCGAGTTCATCATTTATAGCCTTCAGACCATTTATATCAGAATAACAAACCCCTACTGTAGTAGAAATTTCAGTTAAAAGCATTAGCGTCTGATTAAGAGCATAACGATTTCCTAATCCGGTAAGGGAATCATGTCTTCCCAAATACATCATTTCATTGGTCAGATATCTGTTTCTAAGCTCTGCAGCAATAAATATAGCTACTGATTCTATAGCATCGCCGATATTGATTGATAATTCATTAGAATAATTATCAACTACAAGATATCCGATCTTTTCTTTTTTGTCCTTTAACTGTACGACAATATAGCGGGATACAGCTCCTGCCAATATTGCCTTATACATAGTTTCATGTTCTTCATTTAAAACATATGTATCATTGCAGACAAAAATATTCTTTTCATTAAGCTGCTTTTCCCACAAATCTATAATGTCATATTTTTCTATTTCTTTTTTTGTTGGTAAATTCGAATTTCTGGAATTGTTGAGCCAGGTATGAGCTTCTGAAATCTGCTTACCGGACGTTTCGACAACAAATACTCTGTCTGCTTCAAGAGTCTGCCCAACGATCTTGAGCACCCTCTTCATACCTTTACCAAATTCAGCAGAACTCAGTGCCGTTGCACAATCAATAATAAGCTGATTGGTATTGGATGATAGCGCGGAATCCGCTTCATTTCTCTTTATGGCAGTAACATCATGGATAATAAAGGCACAAAAGCCCTTTTGATATACCGGAACTGCCCAAAACTCAAACCATTTGTCAAAACTGGAATTATAAGTGCTCATAATACAAGACTGACGAAGAATCGCAGCCTGATAACTGTATCTGAGCCAGTCCTCATCTCTATTGGATACTGTAGAATAATAATTACTTCCCACAAGTTCCGCAGGTTTTTTTCCTACTAACTGACCATATTTATCATTTGCAAAAAGAAAGAGCATATCTTTTACTGTGCCAAAAGGATCCGTCAAAACCTTAAAAATACAGCAGGCATCAGGAAGATCTTTTAACATGTACAGAATATCTCCAGGTGTAAATTCCATCATTGGAGAATAGCCGATTTTTCCATCATTGATTTTGTTTTCCATATGCAGCCCTCATATAGATTGACAATTATAAGTGTACATACTAAATTATACAACAAATATGCGTTTTGTCTAACCATTTCAGTCACAATGTCGGGTTTCCAAGATATTTTGAAATCTCTTCTTTTGAAAGATTTTCACCAATTATTATCAGCACACTTCTATCTGCAGAAACATCACTGATTCTGATATCTCCCGAAGTAGCATTTAGCTCATAGTATTCTTCTGTTTTAGAAGCATCATCTCTTACAATTCCTTTTATCCTGTGAATATTTCCACAGGCCTGGTCCTTAAAGATTTGTTTCGTCAAAGAAGTAATCCCATCCTTCGTATTATGGTAGCCAAAATAGAATATCGTTTGATATTGTACATCAGTTGAGGAAACTAATTTCTTATAGGAATTAATATTATATCCACATTTAACAATTTTAAATAATGCTGATAAATCCTGACGTATATCTTTGTCAATCAGCAGTTTATTTTCTAACCCATTTTTGCAGCCAAACATATCTAATAGATTCTTAATGTACTCAATAGTGCTTTTTATCTCTTCAGGTGAAGCCTCATCAACCTTACTGAGTACAACAGCCCCGGCGTTTGCAATCTCTGACATGAGAATATATTGCGAATACTCGGATAATTCTTCTGAGACTTTTGATGAAACCAGTGCTATCACATTGCCAATTTCATACCACCTATCCAGTGGTTCCTCGTGAACCAGATCAAAGAATTCATCTACATCATAGGCACCTGAAGGCTCAATTATTACTCTTTCAAACCCCAGCATAGCCATTGAAATAAGCTTTGTCTTCAGTCGTCTTTTATGGGCCTCAACACCATCCCCTCCGACTATCATCTCCAAGTTGCACTTATCACTTTCCAACTCTTTAAGTAGCACTATATCTACATTTATGGCGCCAAAATCATTTTCAATTATGCAGATACGTTCACCGCGTTCCATCAGATACTTTGCATAACTCTTTATGAAAGTCGTTTTTCCCGCTCCTAGAAATCCTGTGATTAAGTCCAGTTTGATCATTTCTCTCTTCTCCAACAATTGCAAAATCTAAGTAAAATAATTCTTAAAAATTTTGTATTACGATTAATGCACGACGTCTTATGATAAAATCAACATAGAAATTCTTGAATATTGTTGTAATAGATTCTCGTCAATGAGGTGGTTATATGAAAAAGAAATTATTAGGCATTGCCCTGACTATTCTCATTTGCATAATGTCTTTTTCGTGCTCGGGTTCTGATTCACCTTCAGGTCTAAAATCCGGTTCAGATAAAAATCCGGGATCCAAGCTCACTATCGCCGCGCGCAGCGGATCACATGCAGATATCATCAATGCTGTAAAAGCAGACTTTGAATCAAGCAATAAATGCGAAATTACTGTTATTGCATTAGAGGGCTCAGAACTTCATGACAGCATTTTACATGAAGCAGAAAGTGAAAATGGTTCCTACGATATCATCATGATTGATGATCCGCTTATGCCAGAGTACATTGAGAAAGATGTTCTTAGTAATCTTACCAAGCTTGGCTACATGGATGACGAAGATTTCGTTGAAAAATCAAGGCTCCTTGGAAAAGATCCATATCCCCTCGGGGCCACTTATTCACTTCCGTTCTCCGGTAATGTTCAGCTGATTTTTTATAATTCGGCTCTTACTGGCGAAAATCCGGACCTGACTAACTGGCAATCTATACTTCAGCTTTGCCAAAGTGTTAATACTACTGGCAAAAAAGGCTATGCTGTCCGAGGACAGACAGGTAACCCGATTGTTTCAGACTTCCTGCCTATTCTGTGGGCTTTCGGTGGGGATATCTTCGATGAGTCCAATCACGTAATACTTGATAGTCAGGAAAGCCGTGATGCTCTTAGTTTTTATTGTGAGCTGTATAAAACAGGTGACAATTACGAAAAAAATGATTTAATTGACGCAATCACAAATGGTGATGCTGCAATAGCATTGGGCTGGCCTTCATGGTTTATATCAGGAACAGGATCGCAGGCAGAAATTGCTCAGATTCCTGGAAAAAAAGATTCTACAGCAAGTGTACTATCTACCGGCGAAATCGGCAACTGGCTCTTAGGGATCACATCAAATTCATCCAATAAAGAGCTCGCTTTAGAATGTATCAAATACTTAACCAGCGCTGATGTACAGAAAAAAGCTCTGGAATATGGCGGAATCCCCACTCGTAAAAGTATATTTAGAAACAAAGATATTCTTGCTTCATACCCATTCTTTGAAGCCATATACTCAGGTACTAATAATTCCAGAGTAAGACCTCGCACAACAAAGTGGTCAAGAATTGAGGATGTCTTCGGAGCAGAGCTAGTTAAATGCATTAATGGAGAACAATCCATAGATGAAACCATCATAAAATCTCAAGCAGCCATCGAAAATCTTGCAATTGAATAGGATTTTACTTTCAAAAGGCTTCCTAAAAAGGAAGCCTTTTTCATGTTCTTAATGTCGTTATTTTTCCTCTAACTCTCTTTTTAAGTCTATAATGGACTTACCGGTCCTTATTGCAATTCCTGCAAGATCATCATATTCGAATTTTGATCTTGAAATATTATAACCATATGAAGTCTTCTTCCTGATTTGACCATATGGGGTATCTACCTTCTCTATCTCCCGATTAAGAACATATCGATTACAGGTATACTCTCGTATACCTATGGTCGTAGTATTTTTGAAAATCTGATGAATAATATTATCTTTTTCGCTCAGCTTGCAAAGGCAATGTAGTACAACCCCGGGCCTATTCTTTTTCATATCAGCCGATATTGTATAAACCTCCAATGCTCCTGCCTCATACAATCTTTCTGTAGCAAACCCTATCTCTTCGGCAGTCATATCATCAATGTTGCATGCAAACTCGCAGACCTGCTCATTGGCTTCGGTCATTTCTCCAAGCATAGCTCTCACGATATTTGCCTGTGGAAAATCCTTTTTACCGGCACCGTAACCTATCTTATGAATAATCATAGACGGTTGCTGTGAAAACTCATCCGCAAAGTATTTAATGAGTGCTGCTCCTGTAGGTGTGCATAACTCAGCCTTAATCGTATTACTACCATAGCTTGGTATTTCCCTAAGCAGATAAGCAGTTGCCGGTGCTGGTACCGGGAGAATTCCATGAGCTGTTTTTACTGAACCACCTCCATAATTGATGGGTGAAACTATTATCTTATCAGGATTAATTTCATGCATGATGTAACATGTTGCCACAATATCCGCAATAGCATCCATGTTACCCACTTCGTGAAAATGTATTTGATCCACCGCAACACCATGAGCGTCACTTTCAGCTTCAGCAAGAAGTTCATATACTTCACGAACATCACTTTTTATCTCTTTACTAAGCGATGTACTCTCTATAATATCCTCTATTTCGTATAATGTATGATGGTGGTGCTCATGCATACTCTCAGCTTCCTTGCCATGAGTGCCATAACAATCTTCCCCATGCTCATAAGCATCCTCAACACCCTCTTCCTCACCATATATAAGAACTCTTAGGTGGTTGCTCTTTATTCCGCATTTTTCCATGTCTTCCAGCTTGTAGACAATCCCTTTTAATCCAATACTATTAAGCTCCTCCAGAATTCTTTTTTTATCATCTACAATCCCCAGAAGAGCTGCCCCAAGCATATCTCCTGCCGCACCCATATTGCATTCCAAGAAAAGAACTTTCATAAGACCTCCAAATAAAAAAATGAAGAAACTATTAGCAAACAATATATTTGTCACATGTGTTATATAACATATCAATCTTCTATAACTAGATTTTTGATAACAACACCCTTCCCTCTTATGATATGTGCTTTCCTTCCTCCACAATGAGGGCATAAGTACCGGTTTTCCTTCGTGGGCTGGTACTCGTTATTACATTCTTCACACATCGCAATCACAGGAGATTCAATGCATACAAGCTCAGTGCCTTCTAAAAGGGTATTTTTAACAGCATCTGGATAGTATTTATACATATAGTAAGGCATTACACCACTAGTCTGTCCAATCTCTACTTCCACTTTCCTGATGTTATTAGCTCCATTTTCCTTGGCTATCTGTTCAGCTAAATTTATTATCTTTATCAAGTAACTCATTTCATGCATAAATATATACCGATTTTCTCATTTCCTTTATGTCCTATATTCTATCTCATAAATAGCCATATTCCTATTATTTTATTTTGATTTTATGCCAATTTAATTGATTATGATTAAAACTAATTAAATAATATAAGTGTACCATTATATCTGGTAGAAGGAGCTGTTATGGCACATAATATCGAAAAAACCTGTGCAGGCTGCGGTCGAACTTTTGTAGCAAGAAATAGTAGTGCGCCCTTCTGTTGCAGAGCATGTAAACTGCGTTATTCATACCACTATTCTTTTCGCTGCCGAGATTGCAGAAATGCTGCATGTGAGGTACGCAATGAAAATCTACAGGGCTGTTCAAATGACTGCCCTAATTTGAAATGGAATCCTTAATTTCTCGTGCTTATAAGGTAATTTACAAATTGTCTGGCAGTTCGACCTGATATTCCTCCATGATTCAGTTCCCATCTGTCGGCTTCTTTTAATAATTCTTCCTCTGGAAGAATTATTTTTTCTTTCATCGCTAGTTCTTTTACTATCTCATAATATTCGATTCTGGATGGTTTATAGTAGCCAATTGTAACTCCAAATCTATTTGCCAGAGACAACTTCTCTTCCATTGTATCTGACCTGTGAATATCACCATCCTGTTCAACATCTCTCCTGTCTTTCCAGGTTTCTCGTATAATATGACGCCTATTTGATGTCGCATATATCAAAATATTATCAGGTTTGGTCTCTACACCACCTTCTATAACGGCCTTAAAGAACTTATAATCAGATTCATCCTCTTCAAAAGACAGATCATCCATATAAATAATAAACTTATAATTCCTATTTTTAATCTGCGAAATCAGTTGAGATAACAGTTGAAATTGATGCTTGTATATCTCAATCATGCGCAGTCCATCGCCATAAAACTCATTTACAATAGCCTTAATACTGGTGGATTTTCCCGTCCCACTATCACCAAACAATAAAACATTGTTCGCTTTTTTACCTTCAACAAAAGCTTTTGTATTATCTACCAGTTTTTTCTTTTGAATTTCATAGCCCACCAGATCACTTAACACAACAGCATCCATATTATTGATTGGATTGAATAGAATTCCTGATCCTTCTTCATGTATTCTAAAAGCCCTATTTAAGCCAAATTCTCCAACTCCTATATCTTTATAAAAACATGTGATATTTTTAAAATAATCTTCAACTGTAGGTGACTTTTCTAATTTTTCACTTAGTGATCTTACTTTTTCACTGACATTTTTGTTATACATCAGCTCTGGCTTATCGATCGCTTTATAATCCGTTATGCAAGAAAAGCAATCTATCCCAAGAGCTTCTTCAAGCTCACTAAAATCATACTCAAAAAGTTGCTTAAAGCATGAAAAATCACTTTGCGCAAAGTGATTGACGCTTCCCTCTTTACTTCCAACTTTTTCACAGGTAAGGCTAAAAGGATTCTCATCCATGATCAACAGATACGTCAGGTAATTATGCCATAAATTCTTATCAAATGCACAAGAAGTTCCTAGAACAAGCAATCTTTTTATCTGTTTATATACTCTTGCGGTCAGATCCTCTTTTGAATAATCCCCACTATGGTAATCTCTATATACAGCAGCTAGCTGCATGATTATAGTATCCTCCGGAATATCGCCATAGATTAGTAATTTAGATATAATCCTGTCCATTTTGCCTCCATTGCTATCATATGTGTTATATAACATATAAACATAAAAGAGATATATGTTATATAACATATATCTCTTTTATGTCAGTTTTCCAATAATAATTTTTCTAATTCTTCAAAGTCATCTGTCTTATTCTGCACAAAATTATTAAATGTATTCTTTTTTGGATACATTGGCTTGGCTTTACTCATATAATATTCATTTTTAATACATTCTTTTATAAAAGCTATAGGAACATCAATCTTTGTTCCATACGTTTTCATATACTCATAGGAACTGCGTACTTTCTCCAGATCATATCCTGAAAATTCTGCAATTTCACGAATCTCTTTTACCTTGAAATCCTCGTGCAAAAGCTCAATCAATTCATCAAGTATTTCATCTTTATTGATAACAGGTGTTATCTCTTTGGTACCATAATTCTTCTGATTAACATAAAATCTGATGCCTACCGTACGCCTTCCACTTTTAATAGGCTCATAATCAACTTCCAAACTGGTCTTTTTGTTTAACTCCTCTTTTGCCTTGCTAAGGACATTACGATTGAATATCTTGTATTCTTTATACTTGTTCTGACCATTTTTTTCAGCTAATACTTCTATTCTGTCATAATCAGGAAAATCTTTTTCCAGCTCATTTTTTATCTCTTTGCTTCCGCCGGAGTTTATAATTCCCAGTTCCAGTTTCAATTCAGTAAGATTATATTCAAATGCCTGCTCTCCGGTCTCTTTCATTATTGCCTTTTTATAATCATAGGCAGCCTTTAACATCTCATACAATCTTAGCGAATAAACACTCTTTAGACTAAGAGTATCTGAAAGGCTTAAAACAGTGTAGTTCTTCTGCAAATTGATAATTTTATCAGTTAAGGAGTTATTGTAACGTAAAACAAGCGTTCCGTCCTTAAATGAAGCATCCGTAACAACCTGATGTGCCTCAATCTTACCATTCTCTTTATCCTTCATCAGAAGATTCCAGTCAAAGATAGTAGCCCCTTTTATCTGACGATCACATAAAGCTTCTATATGTTCATATAAAGATCCTGATGTGGATTTAAACATTTTCCGGAGTTCAGAACCATATATAGTAGCTACAACGTTATTTGTCTTATCTACTGTTATGTTCTGCATTCCTATAGCGAATAACTTCTGACTTAATGCAGTTCCCTTTCCCATTGCATTGATCAGCTCATTTGATTTCTTATAGCTCTTACTTACTATTAATTGATCTCTCTTCTTCTCTGACATTTCTCCCCCAATACCTTGGTTCCCTTTTTAGTCACCTTTACATTATATATAAAGATTCCCTTTTCTGGCACCTAAGATAATATTCCAGAAAAATAACATTCCCTTTTTGATTACTTTCTATTCTATTATATTCCCTTTTTTGTCACTTTCAAGCAATTTTTCGCTATATTTAGCGGTTTTTACAGTCTTTATTTTCAATATATTGTTGACCGCTCTGGTTCACAAAATTTTTTCCCTTTTTATGCACCTTTGAAATATACTGCGCCCCTTTTGTACTCTATTGACCGCTTTGCATTGACTATTTTAGTACTTTTTATTCCCATTTTTGTCACTTATTATACCCATTTTGTTCTTTTTGATATCATTTTTAGCTCCACTCTATTACTTTCCTCTTCGGTATTGGTACGATTATCTATCGTTCCCTTTTTATACACTTTTCTATTCCCTTTTTGTTCACCTTTATTACTGTTGGTCCTTTCAAATCCCCATAAATATGGCATTTCTCCTAGATCTATATATTCTGATCATATGATTCCCTTTTTAGTCACCTTTATTATATGTATACCCAGGATAGTCATATTTCTCAACTAAAAACCTGCTTGTCTTATATTACAATGCTAATATGTTTTTCTTTTTCTTCTAAACGTTCCCTTTTTATAACCTTTTCATTCCCTTTTTGTTCACCTTTTAATATATATGTATTCCTCTAACCCTGAAAAATAGCGATTATTTATATTTTTCTACTTAATTATAACCATATAATACATATATTCCCTTTTTAGTCACCTTTATTACCCATTTGATGTACTTTATAGACCTTTTTATTTAACTTTTGCTTTGTTTTTTATGTTCCCCTTTTATTAACCTTTAATTCCCTTTTACTACACGCTTTACGCCCTTTATATATACTTTTTATACTTATTTGGGTCACCTTATTTCTTTTAAATCCAGTATTTATCACGTTTTTTGATGATTTAATTAATAATAAATGTAGTTTTTTATATATTAAATAAACAACTTTCTGGGGTTTTCAAAATTATGTATTTAAAAAAGGAACCTGGAACAAACCAGATCCCTTTACTTAATTTTATGTAATTAATTTTATGTATTCTCTATCTTTTAAGTTATAAATTGAAATTATATAACATTTTAACTATTTTTATTTGATTTTCTAATGTAATTTTTTAATACGTATCTATCGATATGAAGAATTATTTTTAAATTTTATTAGTTTATATTCTACCCTATTTTTCTAATTATAATTTTTATTCAATTTATTATATTTATATATATCTAGTGCTATTATTTTAGTTTTCTTTATTTTAAGTTAACATCATTTAAACTATGTTGCAGAATATTTTTTATTTTGTATTGACTGTTTTAGTTTTTGAATATTTTATTATTATTTTATAATTTAATAAATAATTAATGTAATTATATTTAGAATTAATTACTCTAAAATTGTTCGAATTCTTCACAAAGTAGCTTTTGTTATTCTATTAGTATAAAATCAACATTTTCCTTATATTTGACAATTAATTTGCAATCTATAATTATTTTATTGCATATTATAATTTTATATATGTTCAAATGCCAAATTTATGCACTATTTTGTATTTTTATATAACTTGCATCTTATAGATTTGTTATTTTATGAATTTTTTAGAATTTAATTATTCGATTTTAATATTCGTTACACGTATATTTGGTTGTTTAACTCATAAATTATCGAATAAGGCTATAAATGATTAAAATCGATGCAAAACTTGATGATTATTAATGAATTTTGCTTTACATATTTGTCTTTTGTTATTTATGTACTGTATTATCTGGAATTTATTTCATTTTTAGTAGATCCTACTATATTTTTGTTTTGTTATGATCCAGGACAGTTATAAATTGTTTTATATTTTCCAGTATGATTTTTTTTATATATATAATATTTTTGATATTACACATATATTAAATATCTTTATTATAAGTGATATTTAATATAAATATATAATATCACTTATATTATTATATTATATACCTATAATAAATATATTACAATATATATATTTGACATTTATTGTATTTGTTATATTTTATATGTTTATAATAAATATAATATATATTGTAATATATTTAAATCACAAAGATATAATAAAGAATACATATATAATATATAAGCTATATAATTTAATCTTGGTATATGTATAATATAACGAATGTATAAAATATCTATACTACATATAATATAAATAACATATGAATTGTTTGATGAATATATATGGTAGAGTACACATATTACATATACAACATATATATTATATTCTATGTGTTATACCAGACATATCAAATATATATCTTATACACTTCAATATACACATATAATATAATATATATAGCTATATAATATATACAATTATATAATATATACAATTATATAATATATACAAACGGAATAATTGAATAATGTGGGAATATAACATATATATAGTATATGTTTATAGAAAATTTAAATGAGATCAGGAGTGTTCTATTATAATTGTATATTCAATTATAGAAATATATATATGATATATAATTGCTTACTTCTATTGATAAACTAATGTTGATTTATAAGCCCTTGGCAAGGTGAATACAACCAGCGCTTATAATAAAAATGAATATAGAAATAATATATCAGAAATATAAATTATATAACATTCGTAGTAATAATTGCTTACTTCAATTCTAATCAAAAACTATTACTATGATATAAAGAAGATATATAATAAATATATTCTATATGGATTAAAGTGTGAATAATAGCATGATATATAGTATTGAAAATATATATAACACCAAAGGGATATATAACATATGTGATAAGGGAAACAACTTAATAATGCAAAATAACAGATATAATATATATAACATGATTGTTCTAGCGCCATTGTATATATGACATATAACAATGTATATATGATATAAATGATATATTTGGCAAATATAACAGTGAAAAATATAAATAAGAAAAATGACATATATTTAAAATATAAGTGATATATCATTGCAAACTAATATTGCATATACTAGATATATGATATATAACATTTTGCGTTGATCAAAATAGAATAAGAACAAAATATATAATATATATGAATTAAATAATATATAGATAATACAATGTTCAATATTGTATAAGATATATAACATATATAATATTGATAATATATCAAATTAAAATAGCATATATTTTTAATATTAAATATTGAAAACAAATACATTTTAGAATATAATTTAATAGTTGTATTCAGTTAAACAAATATAGCTATAAGGGGAGGAAACATGCGAATTATTGCATTTAGCAACCAAAAGGGAGGCGTTGCTAAGACAACATCCAGCTATGCGATGGCTGTCGGATTAGCAAAGCGAGGATATAAGGTATTAGTAGTAGATGCGGATCCTCAGGAGAATTTATCAATGTCAGCAGGAATAGATCTTAATGAAATAGATCCAGATCCTGAAGATATAGACCAGCTTACAGAGGAGCAGCAGGAGTATTTCTTTGAAAATGTACCGGCTAAGCTTTTTGAAGTAATGGCCAAGAAGAAGAACATCAATAATGCTATTATTCCTATTGCTGAAAACCTGGATCTTATCGTAGGAGGAATTGATCTTGCTTCTGCAGATATGACATTTGGAGGTTTAGGAAGAGAACGCCTTATAAAGGAAGCCTTTGAAGATATAGATAAAGATTATGATTTCTGCGTATTTGACTGCAGCCCGGCACTGGGTGTCGTTCTTATGAATATTCTTACGGTTGCGGATGAGGTTATTATTCCTTTGGAGCCTGGAGCATACTCACTTCAAGGTTTATCAAGACTTTATAAGTTTATAGATCAGATTCATGATTATACAAATGATAAGCTCAAAGTAGACGGAATACTAGTTACAAAGGTTAGGAATACGGCCAATGCCAAGATATGGATTGGTGATATTGAAGAAAAAGCCCAGCTTCTTAATACAAAAGTTTACAAATCAAAAATTAGATTAAATGTTTCTGTTGAAGAGGCACAGACCATGAAGATGGATCTTTTCCAATATGCCGGAGGTTCTTCTGCAGCAAGGGACTATGATGACTTTATAGATGAATTTTTAGAGGAGGATGAGTAATGGCTAGTAAAGCTAGTATGTTGAAAAAAAGTGCAAATAAGGCTTCAAGTGGGTTATTTGCAGGAATGACACCTCTTAATAAGGAATCAGGACTTAGTAAGTCAACTATTGCTGAAAAAGAAGAAAAAAAGAAAGAGCTTACTGAAGAGAAGGATAATCAGAAAGAATCTGAGATCAAGAAGGAAGTTCAGGTAGAAGTAGAAACTGTTGAAAAGGAAGTAAGTGAAGAAAACACCGTATCAACAGAACCAGAGTATAATTCTGCGGCTTCAGAAATAACAGAAGCAGATAAGACTGTTGAAACTTCAGAACAGGCGCCTGAATTGACTACCGAGCCTGTAGCTGCACAGAATCAGACGGTTAACGCGGACATCGAGAGTAATTTTTCAAAAATCCAGAATCAGGCAACTGTTGTAGAGCAAAATGCCAAGGAAAATATCGTAGAGCAGCCAAGTATTACTCATGAACAGCAAAGAGTAATATCAGAAGAGCAATATGTTTTACATGAGCAGCAAACTCCTGTATACGGAGCTAGGACAGTTGTTCAGGAACAGCATCAGAGTGCATATGAGCAGCAGCCTTATATGCAGGAACCTCAGAGATATGTAAATGAGCCGCAGCGAGTAGTGCCGGAGCAGCATTTGACTTCAGAAACACCGTTGCAGTCAAACAGACAGTCTTATGTACAAAATCCGGCAACTCAGGTACCTACATTTCAGCAGACAACACAGATGCCGATGTATCAGCAGGCTCCGGTGAACTACCAGCAGCCTGTGATGACGCAGCAGGTTATGCCGGCTTATGCAGAACCACAAAAGCCGGCTAGACAGCCTAAACAGGATAAGAGCAGATATGAAAAAGATAAATTCCTCCTTCTTGATATAAGAGGATATAGGGATTATGTCGAGCATATGGCTAAGGCATCAAATATGTCTGCAACCAAATATATTAGAAGTCTTATCGAAAAAGATATGAGTGTAAACTGGGATATTTATCAGGCTCATAAGCAGCTTGAAGAAGCATTCAAAGAAAGAAGATAAGAATATATTTCGAGAAAAATTAGATCTGTAAGATACAAAACTAATAATAAAACCAACAAAAAAGCCCTTGAATTCATAGAATCAAGGGCTTTTAGTGTTTGAATTGAATTATTTCTTCTTTCCGTTAACAGCATCCTTAAGAGCCTTACCAGCCTTAAACTTAGGAACTGTAGCTGCAGGAATCTTAATAGCTGCACCAGTCTGAGGATTCTTACCAGTTCTAGCTGCTCTCTTAGCAGTCTCAAAAGTACCAAAGCCTACAAGCTGAACTTTGCCCTTTTTCTTAAGCTCCTTAGAAACAGCTTCTGTGAAAGCCTTAACAGCCTTCTCGGAATCTTTCTTGGAAAGACCAGTTTCTTTAGCGATAGCATCAACAAGTTCTGTTTTATTCATCCTTTAATACCTCCCTCAAATTGAGTAATTTTTACTACCAAGTAAAATTCTACACCCATTTTATGCACCATACAAGACTATAAATGCGAAAAAGTGCCAAAAATAATAGCGGTTTTTAGTGCACAATACTAAAAAACCGCTATTATCAATACTTAAAATAGTAATTACATCGTCGACACAGTATTCTTATAGAGTTTTCTAAAGAAGAATGATGAAAGCGCCAAAGATGCTATTTCTGCAATAGGGAATGCCCACCAGACATTAGATAAATTACCTGTTTGAGCAAGCAGCCATGCAGCAGGGATTAGTACAACAAGCTGTCTTCCGACTGATACTATCAGAGAGTAAAAACTCATTGAAAAAGCCTGGAATATGGATCCCATAGCAATACAGACACCAGCAAGCGGGAAGGAAAGACTAATTATACGAAGTGCAGGAATTCCAATAGTAATCATATCCTCCGAAGCGTTAAACATTGACAACAACAAGGATGGAATTGTCAAAAAGCAAACAGTACCAACAATCATAATTGATACAGCAAGTAAAAGGGCAAATCTAAGAGCTTCTTTAATTCTGTCTTTATTACGAGCACCGTAATTGTAAGCCAGAACAGGAATAAGTCCATTGTTTAAGCCGAAAACAGGCATAAAGAAGAAACTCTGAAGCTTAAAGTAAACACCGAAAACAGCTGTAGCCGTTGATGAAAATGCGCCCAAAATAAGATTCATCATATAAGTCATGACCGAACCAATGGACATCATGAGTATTGAAGGAACGCCAACAAAGTAGATGTCTTTAATAGTAGTAGCGTCCGGCTTTAATATGTTTTTAAATCTGATATGTATTTCATTATTAAACTTAAGATTGCAGAACAAACCAATCATAGAGGCGATAACCTGTCCTAAAATTGTAGCATAAGCAGCGCCTGCAACGCCCATTTCCGGGAAAGGACCAATACCAAAAATAAGAAGTGGATCAAAAATAATGTTTATAAGAGCTCCGGATGCTTGAGAAATCATGCTGAAAAAAGTCTTGCCGGTTGATTGAAGTAGTCTTTCAAATGTAATCTGATAAAAAATACCAAAAGACAAGCAACATATAATAGAAAGATATTCAGCGCCATAGGCACGTATTTCTGGAGATGAAGTCTGTGTGGAAATAAACGGTCCTGCAAAAAATATACCAATAATAAGAAAGGCAATATAATTAAAAAAGGTAAGAAGTAGACCGGTATTGGCAGAACTGTCTGATTTGTCAAAGTTCTTTTCTCCAAGAGATCTGGATAACAAAGCATTAATACCAACACCGGTACCAGAGCCAAGAGCAATCATAAGGTTCTGCATTGGGAAAGCCAAAGTAACAGCAGTCAAGGCACTTTCGCTGATCTTGGCAACAAATATACTATCCACGACGTTATACAAAGCCTGAACAAGCATTGAAATCATCATAGGAAGTGACATTGAAATAATAAGTTCTTTTACAGGCATGACGCCCATTTTGTTCTCTTTAGTCATAATAAATCCTTATCTGTGAAAAATTAAATCGCAACGAGGCAAAAGTATAACATGAAAATTGATTTGATTCTAGTATAAATATTGTTAATTGTTTTTTTTATATGTATAATCATGATACACAAAAGGAGTAAATAATGTCATTATTTAAATTGAAACCGGCCTGCAAAGATTATCTTTGGGGCGGGCATAAATTAGTTGAAAAATATAATATTGAATATGAGGGCGAAATATGTGCTGAAGCATGGACATTGTCCTGTCATAGAGATGGCGAGTCAAAAATAGCGGATGGTATTTTTGCAGACCTTACATTATCTGAGCTTATTGAGAAGGAAGGAAAAGAAATTCTTGGAAAAAACTGTATGAAATATCAGGATTTTCCGATTTTGATCAAGCTTATTGATGCTAAAAAAGCATTATCAATTCAGGTTCATCCGGACGATGAATATGCTTTAAAAAATGAGAACCAATATGGCAAAACAGAGATGTGGCTGGTACTAGAAGCTGAAGATGGGGCTTTTTTGTATCAGGGATTTGAAAAAGAAATAACTAAGCAGGAATTTGAGAGCCGAATTAAAGACAATACTTTGACGGAAGTACTTCATAAGGAATATGTTAAGCCCGGTGATGTGATATTTATTAAACCGGGAATGCTTCATTCAATAGGTGAAGGGATTTTGCTGGCAGAAATTCAGCAGAATTCTAATGTCACATATAGAATCTATGATTACGGAAGAGTTGGAGCAGACGGAAAGCCAAGGCAGCTGCATATCAAACAGTCAGTTGATGTGACCAGGCTTGAGAGACCTGAAAAGTTCGTTCCTTCAAAGAATCATTTGGTGGAGTGCGAATTTTTCTGTGTTGACAGAATTGAGGTAGAGGATAATAGTACATTTGAGGATGTTGCAGATGAAACATCCTTTGTAAGTCTGCTGGTTACAGATGGTAATGGGACGATAACGCAGGGGGATGAGACCATTACGATAAAGAAGGGGAATTCGTTATTTATTGCCGCAAATTCGGGGACTTATTGTTTAAATGGTAAATTATCCATTATAAAGACAATAGTGCCTTAAAATGGCAAAAAACGAATAAAATTTGGTATTATAATTCAAAACACTTTATGAGAAGTAGGGGAGCTTTTGGGGAAGAGTATGACAAAAGTGTTTTTGGTGGAGGACGAATACGTCGTTCGAGAGGGGATTAAAAACAATATCGATTGGGAAGGGCATGGTTATGAGTTTGCCGGAGAGGCTCCGGACGGCGAAATAGCCTATTCTATGATTCAAAAAGAACTTCCGGATATTGTTATCACAGATATCAAAATGCCATTTATGGACGGCTTGTCACTAAGCCGTCTGATCAAGGCAGAATTTCCATGGATTGAAATAATTCTTTTAACAGGATATGAAGACTTTCAGTATGCCAGAGAGGCTATACGAATAGGTGTATCCTGCTATCTATCCAAGCCCATAAGTGGAGATAATCTGCTAAGGGAGGTCGACGCGCTTTCTGAGAAAATTGAAGAAAAGAAGCAGGAGCGAGAGGTGGCCAAAAGATATGAGGCTGAAATGCAGGAAAGGATTGAGCTGGATAAGCAGGAATTATTCAGAAGCCTTTTAAAGGGCGGGAGAAGCTTTTCTGAAATAATTGAGGATGCCAAAAAGCTTTCCATTGATATTACAGGCCCATATTATAATGTTCTTTTGCTGAAAATATGGTCTACAAGACATGATGCCTTTGAATATTCCAACAGTGTTGTGGAGATAGAAAATAGTATTCGCGACATTGCTGGGCGTAAAAATGCTGTATTCTTCGATTTGAATGTTGAGGGAATAGCTCTTTTATTCAGGGGTGAATCTGAGGAAAACATCCGTGAAACGATAAAAGAATTTATTTATGAAGCAAAAGAAGTAATGGATAAGTACAATCACATCAGATATTTTGGTGGGATTGGTCAGTGTACAGCGAGAATTACCGAAATTCCGATGTCATTCCAGTGGGCCAGCAGGGCTTTTGCGCACATTTATCTTACTTCGGATAATGGATTTCTTGAAGGCTCGGAGGAAGTACTTCAGCCTGTAAACGAGAATCTGATTTTGTCAGGTATTGATCCTAAGCATATTGACAGGAAACATATAAAAGAATTCCTGCGCCGCGGAGAGGAAAACGAAACAGAAGTATTTCTTGATGAATTTTTTAATGGAATGGGGAAAAATGCCATTAAATCAACTATGCTGCGGCAATACATAGCAATGGATCTGTATTTTTGTGTCATTGATTTCGTGGAAAATGAGATTGGAATAACACTCTCTGATTCTGATGGATACATGGAGGTGCCAACTCCGGAGGTTCTTGCTGATGAGCGGAGAACCAGAGACTATCTAGTGTCCACCATTAGAAAAGCCATACAGATAAGGGATGGTAACAACTCCGGCAGGTACCATGAGATGGTTAAGGAGGCACTTGCTTATATAGATGAGCACTATGCTGAAGAGGATTTATCTCTTAACAGCCTGGCATCCTATGTGAATTTTTCGCCTAATCACTTAAGCGCTGTTTTTAAGCAGGAAACAGGGCAGCCTTTTATCAAGTATCTGACTGATTACAGAATGGATCAGGCCAAGGAGCTTTTGTCCACCACCAACAAAAAGAGTAATGAGATAGGTATTATGGTGGGCTACAAGGATCCGCACTATTTTTCATATCTTTTCAAGAAAACCCAGGGAGTAACGACCACTCAGTACAGGGGCGGGTTACAGATGGAGGCAGCCGGTGATATTTAAAAAGAATTTACAAAGGCAGAATTCTGCCCTTGCCAACAAAATACGAATATCATATCTGGTTATCCTGTTGCCCAATATTATCTTCATGCTGTATGCGTTTCACACGCTTTGGAGAACCAATGAACAATACAACGATATGTTGAGCTCAGTTGTAACTGCCAGCGCATTCAGTCTTGATTTTAAGGAAGATTTTGACTATGAGACTTATCTACTTATTGTTGGAAATGTAAGCCTGGAAAACTCAGGGATCCCCACTCTCCTTAGTGATGCCAGAGAGGTTGTAGATGGTCTAAAAGACTATACAGATAATCATGAGAATCAGAAGAGGCTTGCCAGTGCTGAGAAATATCTCAATAACCTTGAGGTCTATATCGAGAGAATCAGAGATAATCTGGAACGTGGAGACCGATATGAGGCAAACATGCTTATTTGGGAGAATGACGTTCAGATTGTTACAGCTCTTTTAAAAGACACTATCAACGAATATATCTACTATGAGAATAAGCAGTTACAGGTGACTCATACAGCTAACAGAGCACTGTTTATCAGAAGTATTGAAATATCAGTTGTTGTCTTTGCGGTTATATTTACCTGCATAGTACTGATTTCTTTCTGGATGCCACTATGGATCACAAGGCCTATCGAAGAACAGGTAAAAGAGGAACAGAAACAGCTTAGAAAGGCTGAATTTGAGCTGCTTCAGGCGCAGATAAATCCACACTTTTTGTATAATACTCTGGATGCAATAGTATGGTCTGCTGAGGCAGGCAATCAGAAACAGGTTGTGAGCATGGTGGGAAGTCTTTCTGACTTTTTCAGGACCTCCCTTAACAAAGGAAAAGAGATTGTCTCTATCAAGGAAGAACTTCAGCATGTAAGGAGTTATCTTGAAATCCAGCAGATACGCTATCAGGATATTCTGTCCTATGAGATTAACGTAACAAGAGATATTTATGATTACAGCATCCCCAAGATCACTATTCAGCCGATTGTGGAGAATGCTCTTTATCATGGGATAAAGAACCGCCGTGGAGGCGGCAAGATTACCATCACCGGAATTGAGAATAGAGATAGTATAATCATCCAGGTGAGAGATGATGGAATTGGAATGAATCAGGAGCGCTTAAAAGAAGTTGTAGACGGTCTTAAGAAGGATAACCCTGATAAAAATTCTGTATATGGACTTTATAACGTTAATGAACGAATCAGACTTAATTTTGGTGACGAATATGGACTTACAATAGAAAGCTTCCTTGATAAGGGAACCTATGTAGTGATACGTTTGCCGAAAATACAAACCGAAATCGTAAAAAAATGAAACACTATCCTAAAATAATAAAAAAATCAACATTTTTCAGTTTATAAATCAATGGTTTTTTTTTCGCTGAAAATTACAATAGTAATGTGCTCAGGAATAGGCCTGAGCGTTATGACATCATGTTTTTAGGAGGAAAAAAGTTATGATGAAGAAAGTGTTGTCAATCCTCATGGCATCAGCCATGACATTAGGTCTCGTTGCATGTGGCAGTGCACAGCCTGCAAGTACCGGCTCAGGAAGTACTTCCGGCGGACTTATCAAAGTTGGTATCATCAATAATGATCCTAACGAGTCAGGCTATCGTACAGCTAATGATGCAGATCTTAAGGCTAAGTTCACAGAAGCAAATGGTTATGATGCAGCTTTTGCATACAGCTTAAAGAATGATGAGCAGATTCAGGCAGCTCAGAACTTTATTCAGGATGATGTTGATTATCTTCTTCTTTCTGCAGCTGATACAGCAGGTTGGGATTCAGTTCTCAAGGATGCACAGAATGCAGGCGTAAAGGTAATTCTTTTCGACCGTACAATTGATGCTGATGCTAGCCTTTATGAGGCTTCAATCGTTTCTGATATGGCAAAAGAAGGACAGACAGCTGTTGATTGGCTCGCTGGTCAGAACCTTTCAGAGTACAACGTAATCCATATCCAGGGTGTTATGGGAAGTGCTGCTCAGCAGGGACGTAGTGGTGCCCTTGATACTAAGGTAGCTGCAGAAGCTAACTGGAATATTGTTAAGCAGCAGACAGCTGAGTGGAACGCTGAGAAGGCACAGCAGATCGTTCAGTCAGTTATTGATGCAGGAACTCCTTTCAACGTAATTTATGCTGAGAACGATGATATGGCTAAAGGCGCTGTAGCAGCTCTTGATGCAGCAGGTATCTCTCATGGTGTTGGCAAGGACGTTATAGTTATGGGCTTTGACTGCAATAAGTGGGCTCTTGAAGAGCTTCTTGCTCAGAACTGGAACTACGATGGACAGTGTAACCCATTCCAGGCTAGCTACATCGATGAGATCATCAAGACTCTTGAGAGTGGCGGATCACTTTCACAGAAGACAATCATCATGGATGAGAAGGGCTTCGATGCAACAACAATCACACAGGATGACGTTGATACATACGGAATCTGATACATACCTTTATAAAAAGAATTTAAAAAGAATGTAAAAAGTGGCGGTGCGGCTTTCTATCGAATGGATAACCGCACCGCTTGTTATTGAATTAGGAGTAGCATTATGGGAGAAACTAGAGTGCTTGAAATGAGGGGCATAAATAAGGAGTTTCCTGGAGTAAAAGCGCTTCAGAACGTAGATTTTTTCCTGAATAAAGGAGAAATTCATGCTCTAATGGGGGAAAATGGAGCAGGAAAATCTACACTTATTAAAGTCCTTACAGGTGTATATACCAAGGATGGTGGCACGATCAATCTGGAAGGGCAGGGGGAAGTTCAGATTCATTCACCACAGGATGCACAGAAATTAGGAATCAGTACCGTTTATCAGGAAATTACACTTTGCCCTAATCTTACTGTTGCAGAGAACATGTTTATTGGCAGAGGAGAGGGCTCTTTTACCAATTGGAAACAAATGAATAAGGAAGCAGATATGCTTCTGAAAAAACTGGATATACCAGCAAAGGCAAACCAGCAGCTGGCAAACTGTTCTATAGCAGTTCAGCAGATGGTGGCAATTGCCAGAGCTGTTGATATGGACTGTAAAGTGCTGATTTTGGATGAGCCTACGTCATCACTTGATGAGCAGGAAGTTGAAAAGCTTTTTGGTCTCATGAGAGATCTAAAGGAAATGGGCGTAGGAATCATATTTGTAACGCACTTTTTGGATCAGGTATATGAGGTCTGCGATAAAATAACCGTTTTGCGTGATGGTCAGCTTGTAGGGGAATATGAAATCAAGGATCTGCCGAGAGTTAAGCTCGTAGCCAAGATGCTTGGTAAGGAAATGGACGATCTCTCAGATATTAAGGGGGAAGAGGGATCATACAGTGGCAGCGACTTTGATGAGAAAGTTTTTGAAGCAAGCCAGCTTCAAAGTGTTGCGGGAATCAAACCTTTTGATTTTTATATCAAAAAAGGCGAAGTTAACGGCTTTACAGGTCTTTTAGGATCAGGACGAAGTGAATGCGTAAGAGCCATCTTCGGCGCGGACAGAGTTATAAAGGGCGAAGTTAAGATGCACGGCAAGAGCATCAAGATAAATAAGCCTATAGACGCAATGAAGCACGGCATAGCATATCTTCCCGAGGATAGAAAGATAGACGGAATTATCGGAGATCTTTCCGTAAGAGATAACATAATAATGGCTTTTCAGGTACTAAACGGTTTCTTTAAGCCATTTAGCAAGGCTCAGGCCAATGCCTTTGCAGATGAATACATCAAAAAGCTGAATATTAAGACCGCTTCGGCAGACACTCCAATAAAGTCTCTCTCCGGCGGTAATCAGCAGAAGGTAATACTGGCAAGATGGCTTTTGATGCATCCCGAATATCTTATTCTGGATGAGCCCACAAGAGGTATCGATGTAGGAACCAAGGTCGATATCCAAAAGCTTGTGCTGGAACTGGCAAAAGAAGGCATGAGCGTAACGTTCATTTCGTCGGAAACAGATGAAATGCTAAGAACGTGTTCAAGATTAGTAGTAATGCGCGATAGAAAGGTAGTCGGGGAACTTACCGGAGAAGATCTGACTCAGAGTAAGATCATGAGCACTATCGCAGGGGAGAGTATGGAATGAATAAGCAAAAAATATTTAAGAGATTAGTGAGCAATCAGCTCTTTATACCGCTTATAGCATTGATTATCCTTGCGGTAATAAATCTGATCAACGATCCGGGATTCTTTAGAATAACGCTTGGCACAAACAATGCAGGAAACCCGGTTTTGTCGGGATATCTCATCACAATTTTGGACTATGGTTCAGAACTTGGAATTTTGGCAATTGGAATGACGCTGGTTACAGCTGCTTCCGGAGGACAGGATATTTCTGTAGGAGCTACAATAGCTATTGCAGGTTCAGCAATGCTCAGAGTATTGTGTGGCGGTAATTCAAGACCTGAAACAATTCAGGTACCGATAATCGTAGCATTTTTAGTTGCATGTATCGTAGGAATGCTTTGCGGACTATTTAATGGAACGCTGGTGGCAATCTTCAAGATTCAGCCCATGATAGCAACTCTTATTTTGTTTACCGCAGGAAGATCCATAGCAGCCTGGATAAACAATAATGAGCTTCCTATCGTTCCTGAACCAAGATTTTCATATTTTGGAGGCTTCATACCAGGCATACCGATTCCTACTACGGTTTTCATAGTAATAGCATGCGTTATTGTAATTGCTCTTGTGCTTAAATTCACCAATTTGGGGCTGTATACACAGGCAGTTGGTATAAACGAGAATTCCGCAAGGCTTAACGGTATCAATCCGACAGCAATCAAGATTTTATCTTTTGTAATACTTGGTTTATGTGTGGCTGTTGCTGCTCTTATCAAGGTCAGCAGACTTTCAACTATCAATTATTCTGTAATTGCCAAAGATATCGAAATGGATGCCATTTTGGCCGTAGCGCTGGGAGGAAATGCTCTTTCCGGAGGTAAGTTTAATATGTGGGCGTCAATTCTTGGTGCGTATGTAATCCAGTTTTTGACAACAACCCTCTATAAATTCAATGTTCAGTCAGATGCGCTTGCAGCTTATAAGGCAGTAGTAGTTATTATCCTTGTAGTATTCTCAGCACCTACTGTAAGAGAATATATGAGAAATATGGTTAAAAAGGTTGCACCTGCCAGGAAGGAGGTGGCCTGAATGAAAAAAGTCAGTGGAAAAGAGAGCCTTTTTACAAAAGTTAGTGATACAAACCTGCTTCTGGTCATCACAATAATAATATTCTTCCTGATGTATTTAGGAGCTATTATTTTCCAGGGGGGCGGATTTACTAAGCCTCAGATGCTGTTTAATATCCTGAATGCCAATGCGGCACTTATAATTACTTCCTGCGGTCTTAGCATTGTAATGATAACGGGTGGTATTGATATTTCAGTAGGCGGCGTTGTAGCTCTTGTATCTATGTGCTGCGCTGTTTATCTTGATTATCATGGCGGAAGTATCATAGGCTCAATAGGTATTGCGCTTGGAATTGGAATTCTGTACGGTCTTGTACAGGGCTTTTTGGTAGCTTATCTGGATATCCAGCCATTTATCGTTTCCCTTGCAGGAATGTTCTTTGCAAGAGGTATGACGACAATAGTTAATACAGCACCATTTAACGTTGCAGATCCTGAATTTGTAGCACTTAAAGATACCAGGATCATCATTCCCGGAATGGGATCTTATACAAGAAAAGGTATCTATGTTCCTGCATATGTTGAAATTGGCGTTATTGTAGCGCTGATTATTGTGGTATTATTGTTTGTAGTACTTCGCTGGACCAGGCTTGGAAGAAGCTTTTACGCAGTTGGCGGCAACAAGCAGAGCGCATTGATGCTTGGAATAAATGTTAGAAGGACCAAGTTCTTATCGCATCTTATCTGTAGCGTTTTAGCCGGTATTGCCGGATATGTATACTTCCTGCACGTTGGTTCAGGTTCTGCGAGCCATGCTATGGGTATGGAAATGAACGCAATTGCATCGTCTATCATTGGCGGAACTATGCTGACAGGTGGTGTTGGTAACATTGTGGGTACATTGTTTGGTGTTCTGTCACTTTGCACCATTCAGGCAATAGTTTCTTCTGCAGGTCTTGATGATGCGTGGTGGACAGGAATAACAATTGCTGCAATGCTTTGTATTTTCCTGCTTATCCAGAGTGTTGTTATGGCTCAAAAGAGAAAAGCAATTAAGGGTTAAGGATACTTGTTTTATGAAAAAAGTTGCTGTTATAGCGATGGCACTGCTCCTTGGGCTGGCTATTTTAGTCAGCTGCGGGAGCAGTATTGTTAAAGAAAATACGAATGAGGTAAAGCAGACTGAGAGTCATCAGATAGTAGTGGGATTTTCGCAGCTGGGGGCTGAATCAGACTGGAGAAGTGCCAATACCGTATCCATGCAGAATGCTTTTTTGCCGGATGAGGGATATTCTCTTCTCTACAAGAATGGTCAGCAGAAGCAGGCTAATCAGATTACTGCCATCAGGATGTTCATTCAGCAGGAGGTGGATTATATCGTTCTTGCTCCGGTTACTGAAAGCGGCTGGGATTCTGTGCTGGGTGAAGCCAGGGATGCAGGCATTCCTGTAATATTGGTAGACAGGCGAGTGGATGTGGCAGATAAGAATCTATATTCCTGCTGGGTTGGTTCTGATTTTGAACTGGAAGGTAAGAAGATGGCTGCCTGGATAAAGAGCTATACTACCAGTATAGGAATGAGTGCTGAGGATCTGCATATCGTTAATATCCAGGGAACAATCGGCTCAACAGCTCAGATAGGCCGTACACGTGGACTTGCCAATGCAGCAAGAGAAAATGGCTGGGATCTTATGGCTGAGGTTTCCGGAGATTTCACAGAAACTAAGGGCAGAGAGGTGATGGCGGCTCTTTTAAAACGTTTCGATAATATCAATATCGTGTACTGTGAGAATGATAATGAGGCAATTGGGGCCATAGATGCAATCGAAGCTGCAGGTGGTAAGGTGGGCGCAGATATCTTAAATGGCGAGATCATGGTTGTTTCTTTTGACGGCGTGAACAAAGAAGCACTTGATTATGCTGCAGAAGGAAAGATATCCTGTATCGGAGAATGCAATCCAATGCATGGCCCAAGAGTTAAATCTCTTATCGAAATGCTGGTAAACGGAGAAACTCCTGATAAGTTTAATTATGTCGATGAAACACTTTTTAGTGCCAATAAATTGGTAAAAGAAGTTGAGGTTGATGGCGTTATTTACGAAATTCAGGACATAGGTAAATAATAATTTTATCAATATTTTATTTGAAAAACGAACATCTTTGTAGTCATAATAAGTATATGGATATGTGAATAACTAAATGTATTTTCTTCACAATATTGCTGATTATGTCTTTTTAGGCATTAGGAGAACTGCGATGAAAAAAAATATACTTCTTGCTGATGATACTACATTTATGAGAGAAATGCTCAAATCTGCACTTGATCCTGAGAAATACCATATTGTTGGTGAAGCCAAGGACGGAATGCAGGCGGTTGAGTTTTATAAGGAAAAACATCCTGATCTTCTTATCTTGGACATAAATATGCCCAAAATGAACGGAATAGACGCACTGACCGAAGTCATCAAATATGATCCTGAGGCCAAGGTTATTATGTGTTCTGATCAGAAATATGAGAATATGATAGTTATGGCTATCAAGCGGGGGGCTAAAGACTTTGTGATCAAGCCATTTACTTCTTCTGACGTTATTTTGGCTGTAAATAAAGTCTTTAATGAAGAGGAAGAGGAATAAGATTAGAAAAACTTGCTAGATATGAAGATTTTAGCTCACTAAAGGCTGAAAATTGGGGACATATAAATCGAAGCATGAAACGCGACGATTTATATGTCCCCAATCTTTTATTCTAATTAAAACTGGTTTATTACTTATGTGTCTTATACTTGGCAATAGCTTCATTAAGCTGTTTTTTGTTGATTTTACCCTCTGCAATGGTACTGGCCATCCAAACCTTCAGAGATTCAACGGTCAAATCTATCTGGTCAAGCTGCTCCTGGATTCTGACAAAATCCGGAAGCTCATCCTCAGTAATCTCACCGTCTGCTGTTATATCGATAAGACGGTCCTTTTGTCTGTCAAGAGAATTGAGAGCAGACAACATTCCAAGAACAATCTCGGAAAGAGATGAAACCTTAACTTCCGGAACAGACTCCTTGCCAATGCGGCATTCGTGAGTACAGTAGTAGTTGCATAGTTCAGGCTTCTTGTAGGCAGCTGCCATATCTACAACATCCTCAGGATAAATGCTGGTCTTGCCGGTCTCCATTTTTTCAAGACGGCTCTCACTGATAGTACCAATGAGTTCGCTGGCCTGTGCTCTTGTAAGCCCTGCTTCTTCTCTGCTTTCGAAAAAGATATTCTTATTTTCCTTTATAGATTTTTTTCCCATACAAAACCTCTATACCTTTCAAATAGTATGCACAACACCTATATATTATCCTATTTTTTCTCAAAAATGAAGTGAAATTGCGCTTTTTATGCATATTAATGCGGTATAATTAAAGGGCATGATATTTGATGTTTTCATTACTAAAAATTTGGGGCAGGAAAGGAAACTATATGATAAAAAGGAACCTTAATGAGAACTGGAAAATGCGTAGAACTGACCAGGATAAATGGTATGATGCGGTTGTGCCCGGGACAGTTTATACCGATCTTATGAAGAATGGGGTTATGGAAGATCCATATTACAGGGACAATGAGGATAAGGCCCTTGCACTGATGGACTATGACTACGAGTATTCTGAGGAATTTGAGGTGGATAATTCTGATGGGCTTATGGAATGCGACAGAGTGCTCCTTAGATTCGATATGATAGATACCGTTGCAGATATCTTCCTTAATGACAATCTGCTGGGTAGCGTGTGCAATATGCACAGGGTGTTTGAATATGAGGTAAAAGAGCTTTTGCAGCCCAAAAACAGTCTCAGAATTGTGCTTCATTCCCCTAATAAATTTATAAAAAATGCTTTTAAGGAAGATCCTGTACTAGGTACAGAAGACTGTAGTAAAGGCTTTCCTAAGCTGAGAAAAGCCCATTACATGTTTGGCTGGGATTGGGGGCCAAGGCTTCCCGATGCCGGAATATTAAGGCCTGTAAGCCTTCTTGGTATAAAAAAGGCACGCTTTGAGTCCGTATATGTAAGACAGGAGCATGTAGATGGTAAGGTTCTCTTATCATTTGATACTAAGATAGACGGTTGTGAAGATTGCATAACAAACGTTACTGTTACAGACCCGATGCTGTCTGTGATTGCGTCAAAAGAGGACGCATCTAAGACTCTTAATATTGATAATCCGATGCTTTGGTGGCCAAACGGATATGGAGATCAGCCCCTTTATAATGTGCGCCTGGAACTTACGGATCAGGAAGGAGAGGTTCTTGATGTCTGGGAGAAGTGTATAGGTCTTAGAACCATGACAATTTCCCGTCAGAAGGACGAATTTGGAGAGGAATTTTGCCATGTGGTAAATGGAGTCAAGATCTTTGCCATGGGAGCAGATTATATCCCTCAGGATAATATTCTGAGCAGGGTAAATCCTGAAAGAACAAAACGTCTTTTGGTACAGTGTGCATATTCTAATTTCAACTGTATCAGAGTATGGGGCGGTGGCTATTATCCGGAAGATGAATTCTATGATATTTGTGACGAACTGGGACTTGTCGTATGGCAGGATTTCATGTTTGCATGCGCTGTTTACAGACTTTCAGAGGATTTTGAAGAGAATATACGTCAGGAAATAATTGATAACGTAAGAAGGCTTCGTCATCACGCAAGCCTTGGACTTTGGTGCGGTAATAATGAAATGGAGCTCTTTGTGGGCTATGAGCACTGGGGAGCCAAGTTTACGCTTAAATCCGATTATGTAAAGATGTATGAATATCTTTTCCCTAAGCTTCTTAAGGAAGAGGATCCTCAGACCTTCTATTGGCCGGCAAGTCCATCTTCAGGCGGCGGATTTGATGATCCTAATGATGAAAATCGTGGAGATGCACATTATTGGGAAGTATGGCATGGAAATCAGCCATTTACGGCATACAGGCAGTTCCATTTCAGGTATTTGTCAGAATTTGGTTTCCAGTCTTTCCCGGCGGTTAAGACCATAGAGACCTTTACAGAACCAGAGGATAGGAACATTTTTTCCTATGTTATGGAGAAACACCAGAGAAATAATGCTGCTAACGGCAAGATTATGAATTACATGAGCCAGACTTTCCTGTATCCGGAAAGCCTTGAGGAGCTTGTTTACTATTCTCAGTTGCTTCAGGCTGAGGCTATCAGGTATGGAGTTGAGCATTTTAGAAGAAATCGCGGAAGATGTATGGGAACAGTGTATTGGCAGCTCAATGACTGCTGGCCTGTGGCTTCCTGGTCTTCAATAGACTATGAGGGACGCTGGAAAGCACTTCAGTACTATGCGAAGAGATTTTTTGCTCCTATCCTTATTTCTTGTGAGGAAAAGGGCTATCTCGATCAGAGAATAAGTGTTAATGACGAAGCAGATCCGATCAGGAAATCTATTCGCTTAAATGTCCAGAATGAGACCACAAAGAGCCGTGATCTGGAGGTTAAATGGCAGCTTAGAAATGCAAAGGCAGAAATTATTGAAGAAGACTGCAAAAAGCTTACTGTAAAACCTCTGTCAACAAATTGGTTTGACGAGATTGATATGGATAAAGCGCTTCTTCATGAGAATTACGTCAGCTACCAGCTTATAGAAGACGGCAATGTGATTTCTGAGGGAACGGTACTATTCTGCCCTCCTAAGCACTTTAAATTTGAGGATCCGCACCTTAAATTAAGAGTTGAGGATAAGTTTATTGTGGTTACTGCAGATGCCTATGCTAAGAGCGTGGAAATTCAGAATGAAGACGAGAATTTGCTGCTTGAAGACAACTACTTTGATATGAATGCCGGGGAAAAGAGAATTGAAATCCTTGACGGAGATACAAAGGGCCTGCGCATCAGATCTGTGGGAATAAAATATATTTAATGTTAACGAATTAGCATACAAAAATTATAAAAATTTAACTAATTGCCATATGCTTATTATGATAAAATTTCTGTGTAATAGGTAATACATAAGTATTCTCCTAAATGTTATTGTCGGAAATTGATTAGCGAATAATAAGGAGACGTTCATATGGCAGATAATAGAAAAGACCTCATCAATCAGAAAAGAAGAGCTAAAATTCTTTTATAGGTGTATTTGCCACTTAGATTAAATCTAAGTGGCATCTCTATTTTTGACCGGGAAAATGAACAATGATTCTTGGCTGTAATTGCTCAAAGGTGGAAATGTTAACGATATAATGATATGATTAATATGACGCTCACAATTACCACCACACTTTAATGGAGGGATGTATAATGCAAAACTACAAAAAGATTGAATATCCAGGACATAGCGATGTTATCTTGAGAGTGACTCCGGGACATTTTATTACGCCTCATTCACATGTAAATCTTTATATGGACCTCTGCGACACGAAAGCCAGAATGAAAGAAGCGAGAGCAACAGGAGAGGCCCTTGCAGAGATGTATCTTACGTCAGATGTCATCGATACCATTTTGTGCTTTAACGGAATGGAAGTGGTGGGTGCATATATGGCTGATAAGCTCACTGAGGCAGGTATTATCTCCATGAATTCTCATAAAACAATGTACATTACAGAGCCTGAATACAATGTAAGTGGTCAGGTTATGTTCAGAGATAATAACAAACATATGATAGACGGTAAAAAAGTGCTGATCTTGGTTGATTCTGCTACTACAGGAGCAACCTTAAAGGGGGCGCTTGATTCAGTAAGATTCTATAAGGGTGAGGTTGTTGGCATTTCAGCAGTATTCTCTATCGCAACTCAGATTGAGAATATTCCTATCAGAGCTCTTTTCACAAAGAGAGACTTCCCTGAATATGCAAGCTATACCTACGACAGTTGCCCTTTGTGCAGAGATGGTGCACCTGTAGATGCTATCTGTAACGGCTACGGTTATTCAACAGTCTGACTTTAGAAGGGGCTTTTTATGGCAGATATCCCGGTACCTGACATTTCGGAATATGTCGTAGAAAAAATTGATGAAGCAATAAAAAACGAATGGATTAAGGTATACTATCAGCCAGTGATCCGTACTATTACTATGGAACTATGCGGTATGGAATCACTGTCGAGATGGATTGATCCTGAGGTGGGGCTCCTTCCTCCGGATAAATTCATTGGCGCTCTTGAAGACAGTAAGCAGATCCACAAATTAGACAGATATATTGTGGAACATGTTTGCAAGGATCTAAGTGCTCTTGTAGAGCAAAAAAAGCCTGTAGTACCTGTATCTGTTAATTTCTCACGGCTTGACTTTGTCATGATGGACATGGTTGATGTCGTTGAAAATGCTGTCAGAAAATACGATATTCCAAGGGATCTGATTCACGTCGAGATTACCGAGAGTATGATTGCTTCCGATGAAGAGCTAATGGCCAGGATCATTGAGGACTTTAGAAAAGCCGGTTATGAGATCTGGATGGATGATTTTGGAAGCGGTTATTCATCACTGAATCTTTTAAAGGACTATCAATTTGACCTTCTTAAGATGGATATGAAGTTTCTTTCATCTTTTACTGACAGGTCTAAAAGTATCATGCGTTTTGCCATAAATATGGCCAAGGATATTGGTGTAAAGACACTGGCGGAAGGTGTTGAGACTAAGGAACATGTTGAGTTTCTAAAGAAAGTAGGCTGCGGCAAGCTCCAGGGATATTATTTTAGTAAACCTCAGCCACTGGATCTTTTACTGGAGCATTTAAACGAAAATAATATAAAAAGTGAAGAACGCCAGTGGAGAAATTTCTATGAGGCTGCCAGTATTGCAGTTCGAGACACAGATTCTCCGCTGGAAGTTTTGTTTGATGATGGCAAAGAATTCAAGACTTTGTTTATGAATGAAGCCTATCGCAATCAGATTTCTTTTAATAACAACGAAGATTATGAAGAAATGGACAGGCGAATTTATCATACTGGTTCACCGCTTCTGAAAAAATATCGTGAAATGGCAGATGCCATAGAAGAAAGTGGAAATGTTGAGACCTTCTATTATTCCGATAATGGCGTTTTCCTGCGTTTTACCGGGCAGTGTATTGCTAAACATGGTGATAGCTATATCATAAAGGCCTCAATCTATAATATTACGCAGGATGAGAATACTAAGGAAGCTGCAAAGCTTGATTCCAAGCTTAGAGACCTGATTCTGCTTTATGAGCTGGTGGATATTATCAATATCAAAAACAGGGATATTTCTCCTCTGATGGGGCGATTTAAGTATATTGATGCCAGAGATTATGTGTATGGAGCCGTATCAGATACTGCCATATATTTTGCCAACAACTATGTATTCCCAAGCCAAAGAGAGGATTTCAAGGCTTTTTTGGACGTGGATACTATGAAAGAGCGCGTTGAAGCAGGTAAAAAAGGTCACATAGAGGAAGCCTATAGAATTAAGCAAAAAAATGGCAACTATGAGTGGCGTGAAGTAGTTCTTATGATGATTCCGGATACAAATGGTGAAGAGTACCTGCTTTGCTTTAAGTCATTGCCAACAGGCCTTAATATGAATGAGCCCGGATATCCTCATATCGATGATAAATCCGAGCGTATATTCTATACCATATGGGAAAATCTTATGTGGAATTGTAGCATCAAGTTCTTTTGGAAGGATGCAGAGCGCAGATTCCTGGGCGTCAGTCAGTCTTTCCTTGATTTCTATGGTATTAGGTCAAAAGAGGATATCATCGGCAAAACAGATGAAGACATGCACTGGCACGTAGATGACGAGTATATGATGGCTGAGATGAATATCATCAAAAAAGGCCAACGTATAAAGGATCTTCCGGGACAGTGTATTGTAAATGGTGTAGTTCACAATATTATCTGCAATAAAATGCCACTATATGATGATGGCGAGATTATAGGCTTTGTAGGCTATTTCATTGATGGAGAAGAAGAGCTTGCAAGAGTTAACAGGATAGAGGGCCCTGCAAGAGTTGATAATATCACTAATCTGATGAATGCCAGATCTTTCCTGGATGCTATGATTGGTTATGCCATCCAGTATTCGGATAACAATAAGAATTATGGTCTTATCCTGATGGAGAATGCAACGCATGACAGGATTATCCAGACTTATGGAAAAGAAGTGTCTAACAAGCTTCTATATCAGATTGGAAGAAAAATAATTGAAGTGACGGAGCAGTCCTGCGCTGTTGGAAGAACTAAAAACTCACTGTTTGCGGTTATGACAACCATAGACAGCAAGGAGGAACTTGAAGCTTTAAGAGAACGTCTGGTTAAAAATATCGAGGAAATCAGAACTGTAGAGGGTGAAAATGTCACAGTCAGGATGAAGAGTGCATCAAAACTTAGATCTGAACCCGGTATTACGGATGAAAACATATATCATGCAGTAATTGATATGCTTGTGGAAATGGATAGTGATTCGGGGAATAAAAAAGATGTATAGGTTATATAACATATAATACAAAACTATATATGCTATATAACAAAAGTATCCATGTTGGGGGCATACTTATTTGTGTTTAAGGGTGCTATTGATTGGAGACGAGATATGTTTAAAGAGAATACTTCCGGCGGAAAACAGGCTCTTCTTAAATATCTATCACCTGTGGGGGCATGGGCTTTGGCATTTGGCTGCAGTGTTGGATGGGGCTCTTTTGTCATGCCGGGCACAACCTTTCTGCCACTGGCAGGACCAATAGGCACAGCTGTTGGAATGTGTGTCGGTGGTCTTGTCATGCTTCTTATCGGTATCAACTACCATTTTCTCATGAACAGATATCCTAACAGTGGTGGTACCTATTTTTTTACCAGAAATGAATTTGGCTATGACCAGGGCTTTATGAGTGCCTGGTTTCTTATACTGGTCTATATGGCGATTGTATGGGCTAATGCCACTGCAATCCCTATCATCTGCAGAAATTTTTTCCCCGGTTTACTGGAAATAGGGCCACATTACAAGGTGGCAGGTTTTGATGTATATTTGGCAGAGGCGTTTATTGCTTCGCTTATGATAGTCATAGCCGGTTTTATATGCCTTTTTGGAGGTAAATGGACTGCAAGAATTCAATCAGTTCTGGCCTTTGTACTAATTGGAGGAGTTATTGCATGTGCTATCTGTATTACCATGGTAAAAGGCTCATCTATTCTGGAAGTTACTCCTGCATATTATAACGAAGACACAGTTCATATAAGTATCTTTCAGATTGTTGCTTTAGCACCCTGGGCTTACGTTGGCTTTGAGTCAATTTCCCATTCTACAGAAGAGTTTTCTTTTTCCGTTTCCAAGACGCTGGGGATATTTATAGGCGCTATAGTTGCGGGAATAATATCCTATTCTGTCCTTGCGCTCATAGCGGCTTCAGCAGTGCCGGAAGGTTGTAGTAGCTGGGTGGATTATATCGATAATCTTGGAAATTATAGCGGCACAGCAGGTATGCCTACCTTA
This sequence comes from uncultured Butyrivibrio sp., assembly GCF_947169445.1. GTDB lineage: Bacteria > Bacillota > Clostridia > Lachnospirales > Lachnospiraceae > Butyrivibrio. The sequence goes on from NZ_CAMVPU010000003.1 coordinate 79,052, forward strand.
TATGCGGTAAAGACCTACATGGGATCAAAGGGCGTAAGAATTTTAGGCTTATCTGTGTTTGCTGCAGTTATGACAGGTCTCATCGGTAATCTGGTTGCCGGAAGCAGACTGATCTATTCTCTTTCAAGAGGAGAGCTTTTTGAGGGCTATTTTGGAGCAGTCAATAAGCATCATGTGCCGTTCAGGGCGATAGTCTGCATAATGCTCATATCTATTCCAATTCCATTCTTTGGAAGAACAGCGATCAGCTGGATTGTGGATGTAAACACAATCGGTGCGACGATTGCTTATATGTACACGTCTATTTCTGCATTCAGAAGGGCCAAAAAAGAGTATAACAAGCTTGTTATGGCAACCGGAATCATAGGCTTTGTTATTTCTCTTTTGTTCACTCTATATTTCCTTATACCTAACCTGTGGACAGTTGAAGCCCTTTCCTCCGCATCCTACCTGATACTCATATTGTGGAGTATTCTTGGATTTGCAATCTTTTACTATATCCTTAAAAGAGATAAGGAAAACAGATTTGGCCATTCGACTGTAGTATGGCTTGTGCTTTTGTGTCTGGTTTTCTTTATTACCATGCTGTGGTTCAGAGAAGTCTCAAATAATGCTTCTCAAGAAGTTCTAAGTGAACTTAATGAATACAACATAAATCAGGCAAGTAAGCATGGTGTAGAGCTTAGTGAAGAAGAGCTGGCTGATGCCAGACAATTCCTTGCTCAGAAGAATTCCGAGGTTTCAGATATACTTCTGGATAATAGCATACTTCAGATGGCAATCATCATGATTGCCCTTATTATCATGCTTCAGGTATATCGCCTGATGATGGATAGAGAGAGGGATATGGAGGTCCAGAAGATTAAGGCGGAGGAAAACAGCAGGGCAAAATCCACGTTCTTATCAAATATGAGCCATGATATCAGAACTCCTATGAATGCTATCCTTGGATATACGGAGCTTACCAGAGAGATAAAAGATCTCCCGCCGGAAGCTGCAGAAAACCTTGAAAAGATAGATTATTCGGGTAAACACCTTCTTTCTCTGATTAACGATATCCTGGATATGAGCCGAATTGAGAGCGGAAAGATGGAACTGGAGGAAGAACCATCGGATATCCAGCAGCTTTTCAAGGAAGTTCACATAACCTTTGACTCGCAGATGAAGAGCAAGAACATAGAGTTTACAGTTAATACTGATGGGGTAAAAGATAGATTCATAATGTGCGACGGTAACAGACTTGACAGGGTTCTGCTGAATCTTATCAGTAATGCCTTCAAATTTACTCCGGAAAAAGGAAAAGTAACTGTAACGGTGAACCAGCTTGGAAAAGATGCGGACATGGGCCGGTATGAGTTCAGGGTAAAAGACACCGGAATCGGCATGAGTCCTGAATTTGCCAGGACTGTTTTTGATGCATATACCAGGGAGCGAACTGCATCCAAGATTCAGGGCACCGGCCTTGGAATGGCCATCACAAAGAGTATTGTAGGGCTCATGGGCGGTGATATCCGCGTGGAGTCTGAAAAGGGAAAAGGCTCAGAATTTATAGTAAATGTCAGCTTCAAGATCATCGAAGAGGCAGAGTATACCAAGCATCATAAATATGAGAACAGTTTTGAAACTTTGGATTACAGCAAGGTTAAGATACTGCTTGTGGATGATGTGATGATCAACAGAGAGATTGCCATAAAGATCCTGAAGAAATATGGATTTATGGTGGACTATGCGGAGGACGGACAGCAGGCTGTTGACCGGATAAGAGAATCTGATGCGGGAACCTATCAGATCGTTCTTATGGATATCCAGATGCCGATAATGAATGGATACGAAGCTACAAAGGCCATCAGGGCAATTGAGGATAAGGACAAGGCAAATGTGCCGATTATTGCCATGTCTGCCAATGCCTTTGCCGATGATGTCCAGAAATCGCTGGATAACGGCATGAATGGTCATATTGCAAAGCCTATCGAGATAAATAAGATGATGGAAACTATAAATGAGATTTTAAATGGGTAACGTCTTTTGATCAGAAAGGATTACCATGGAAAAAAAGAAACATGATATTTCTTCAATGTTAATCATATTGGTGGCGGTATTTCTGCTGGGAGCGAACATAGCCTCCGGTCTCATTTTGATGAAGCAGTCGGAGAATGCTATGAAAATCCTTATGCAAAACAGGATGCTGGATATTTCAAATACTGCAGCTTATATGATTGACGGAGATGCTCTTGAAGCAATAACGGGAAGAGATGAATCAAGCAGTGATTACATGGAAATCTACAACACGCTTGATTCCTTTCAGAGGAATATTGATCTGGAATTCATCTACGGAGTCAAGAAAATAGATGAAGAAACATATATTTTTACCGTTGATCCTGCGCCTGTTAACTGTTCAGAGTATGGAGAACTTGTTCATTACACAAAGGCTCTTGGCAGAGCTTTTACTGGAGTCCCTTCTGTGGATGAAGAGCCATATACCGATAGTTATGGCAGATTTTACAGTGCATATACTCCGGTCTACAATTCAAAAGGTGATGTGGTAGGGGTAATTGCTGTTGATTTCAGTGCTGAATGGGTTGATAAGCAGCTTCTTAAAAATGCGCTGACCGTCATGGCAGGTGTTATTATCTCTATGCTTGTAGGAGCTGTAGTTATGGTGTTTGTTCGAATCAGGATACTTAGAGGAAAGCTTAAGGATTCCAACGAGCAGGCTAATGCCATGATCACAGCTATGGCTTCAGATTATCGAAGCGTGTACTATGTTAATCTTGATGACGATCAGGGTATCTGCTATAGAGAGCACTCAAACCTTGATAACGGTCTAAATCAAGGTGAGAAATTCAGATATCTTGAGACCTTTTCCAAGTATGCCAATGATTATGTTACGGAAGAATATAAAGAGCAGTTTCTTCAGTTTATTGATCCTGCCTCCATACGCACGGCCTTAAAGAGTGATGCCCTTATAGCATTAACATATCTTGTAAAAAGAAATGGTGTGGAGTCTTATGAAATGCTTAGAATGGCAGGAGTAAGACGCCCTGAGGATAGAGATGACAACACAGTCCATGCCATCGGTATTGGATTTACAGATGTGGATGCAAGAACAAGAGAAAACCTTGAGCAAAAGCAGGCTCTGGCCAACGCTCTGGCCCAGGCTGAGGAAGCCAACAAGGCAAAAACTGCTTTCCTATCCAGTATGAGCCATGAGCTTCGAACTCCGATGAATGCTATCATTGGTCTAAATCGCATAGCCATGAGCGATTCCCATATATCAGATAAAACTAAGGATTATCTGGAACAGATCGGTTCTTCAGCAAGTCATTTACTTAAGATAATCAATGACATTCTGGATATGTCCAGCATAGAATCAGGACATATGGCTGTCAAAATGGAAGAATTCTCTTTTGCCGGACTGACAGAAGAAATCAGCGCCATGATTGGCGTGGAATGCCATGAAAAAGGCATAAAGTATCAGCAGGAAATTGATGAAGAGCTAAAACGCTATTTTGTAGGCGATGACATGAAGCTGAAGCAGATAATCATCAACATTCTTGGTAATTCAGTTAAGTTTACGGAAAAAGATGGCGTTGTATCTTTTAAGGCTGAAAAAATAAATGATTACGATCAAAAGACTTCTATACGGCTAACCATGAAGGATACAGGAATTGGAATGGATGAGGCGTACATTGCTAAAATATTTGAACCCTTCAGCCAGGAAGATATTTCAAATACCAATAAACACGGCAGTACCGGGCTTGGAATGGCTATAACCAAGAATTACGTTGATATGCTTGGTGGCACTATAGATATCCAGAGCAAAAAAGGTGTCGGCACTACAATTACTGTTACGCTGACGCTGGAAAATTCCGATACTGTAGGAGGCAAGGAAGAGACACTTGTTATCGAGAGTGAAAAGAAGATTCTCGATGGATGCAGAGTTCTTTTGGCAGAAGATATTTTGGTTAACGCCAAGATTATGATGAAAATCCTCAGCATGAGGAATATTGTTACTGACCATGCGGAGAATGGTAAAATAGCAGTTGATATGTTTGGAAAGAGCCAGGAAGGCTATTATGACGCCATTCTGATGGATATGAGAATGCCGGAAATGGATGGCCTTGAAGCAACTGCCATCATTAGAAATATGCCAAGGTCGGATGCAAAGCGTATTCCTATCATTGCCGTAACAGCCAATGCATTTGATGAGGATGTAAGAAACAGCATGCAGGCGGGACTTAATGCGCACCTTAGTAAACCGGTAGAACCTAATGAGATTTATAAGGTTTTAGAGAGCTTTATCAGTGCTAAAGATTAATGGAATGAGAAATCCTTCTTGACAATGTCTGCAAATAAAAATAAAATCTTTTTTATATAAATTAAAAGACGTAGAAGAGGAATAGTAACTGCGTAAGCGTCCCAGAGAGAGAGCCGGTGGTGCGAGGCTTTTACGATGAAACAGCGAACCTACCTTGGAGTCCTGTATGAAAATACAGCGTTTCCCGCGTTAAGGGCTTGAATTAAGTGAAATCTGTGTTATGCAGATTTAAATAGGGTGGTACCGCCGAGCTTTCGGTCCCTGTTTGGGGATGCGAAAGCTCTTTTTTTCGTATCCTATACTTAAGAAAAGGAGAAAGAAATATGGCAGACAACAAGAAACTCGTAGCCGAAATCACATCCATGGATGAAGATTTCACACAGTGGTACACAGACGTGTGCATTAAGGCTGATCTGGTCAGCTACTCAAATATCAAGGGATGCATGGTTATAAAGCCTGCAGGCTATGCGATTTGGGAGCTCATTCAGAAGCATCTTGATGCAAGATTTAAGGAGACAGGCGTTCAGAACGCATACCTTCCAATGTTTATTCCGGAGTCACTTCTTCAGAAGGAGAAGGATCATGTAGAAGGCTTTGCACCTGAGGTTGCATGGGTTACTCATGGCGGACTTGAGCCACTTGCAGAGAGATATTGCGTAAGACCTACATCTGAGACTCTTTTCTGTGATTATTATAAGGGTGAGATTCACTCATACAAGGACCTTCCACAGGTTCTGAATCAGTGGTGCAGCGTTGTTCGTTGGGAAAAAGAGACAAGACCTTTCCTTAGAAGCAGAGAATTCCTGTGGCAGGAGGGACATACAGCTCATGCTACATTCGAAGAGGCAGAGGAGCGTACACAGCAGATGCTGAATGTCTATGCTGATTTCCTTGAGAACGATATGGCTATCCCTGTTATTAAGGGACAGAAGACTGATAAAGAGAAGTTTGCAGGAGCTGAGGCTACTTACACAGTAGAAGCTCTTATGCATGACGGAAGAGCACTTCAGAGTGCTACCAGCCATAACTTTGGTGATGGCTTTGCCAAGGCATTTGGAATCCAGTACGCCGGCAAAGATAACCAGCTTCATTATGTAAATCAGACATCCTGGGGACTTACAACACGTACTATCGGCGCTATGATCATGGTACATGGCGACAATTCAGGACTTGTTGTTCCTCCTAAGATTGCTCCTATCCAGGTTGTTGTTATTCCTATCCAGCAGAAGAAGGAAGGCGTTTTAGATGCTGCATATGATATCGTTAAGAGCCTTTCAGCATTCAGAGTTAAGACTGATGATACAGACAGAACTCCTGGTTACAAGTTCTCAGAGCAGGAGATGAGAGGTATTCCTATACGTGTCGAGATCGGACCTAAGGATCTTGAGGCTGGCAAGTGCGTTCTTGTTCGGCGTGATACAAGAGAAAAGATTGAGTGCGCTATCAGTGATGTACCTGTTAAGGTAGGCGAGCTCCTTGACCAGATCCAAAAGGATATGTTCGACAGAGCCAAGAAGCATCTTGAGGATCACACCTTCACTGCTCATAACAAGGATGAGTTCGCAGAGGCCTTCAAGGAGACTAAGGGCTTTGTAAAGGCTATGTGGTGTGGATGCCGTGAGTGCGAAGACAAGATCAAAGAAGATTACAACGTAACAAGCCGTTGTATCCCATTTGAACAGGAGAATTTCTCAGATACCTGTGTGGTTTGCGGAAAGCCTGCAACCAAGATGGTTTATTGGGGAAGAGCATATTAATGAGAATATGATAATAAAGGGGGCCGTTGATAGTGAAATTTCGCTATCAGCGGCCCTTATTTTGCATTTAATTTAAAGAGTAGCCCCGTATTTACAAAGGGGATTTGGATATTATATGATGGGACTGAACATATAAAAACATCATTATGAAGGGAAATAATATAACCAGATGAATTATGCTATAGATAAAGAAGCTGCAGAACCTGCATATATACAGCTATACAGACTTTTGGTAAAAGATATTGTGGCGGGTGTATACGAGTATGGGACCAAGCTTCCATCCAAACGTGTAATTGCGGCAGAAACAGGAATTAGTGTTATAACTGTGGAGCATGCGCTTACTCTTCTAAATGATGAAGGTTATGTGGAGAGCAGGCAGCGCAGCGGAGTAGTAGTGGCCTACAGGGGCGAGGATTTTCTTGGGGGCAAGAAGAAAGAAAAGACAATGCTTCTTGAAAAGGCTGAGACTGTTTCTAATACAAGTGAATTTCCGTACTCTGTCCTGACTAAGACCATGCGGCGAGTAATGCTGGATTATGGTGATAAAATTCTGGTAAAATCTCCGAATCATGGATGCACCGAGCTTAGAAATGAGCTCTGTCTATATCTGGCAAGGAGCCGTGGAATTGATGTTAATCCTTCTCAGGTAATAGTGGGATCCGGTGCCGAGTACCTGTATGGAATGATAGTGCAGCTTCTTGGCACAGATGTTGAATACGCGCTGGAAAATCCATCCTATAAGAAGATTTATCAGGTTTATAACGCTCTAGGCGCTCACTGTGACATGCTGACCATGACAGAGGAAGGTGTTTCTACAAGAGAACTTGAAAGAACTAAAGCCAGAATTTTACATGTGACACCCTTTAACAGCTACCCAAGCGGCGTTACCGCCAGTATTTCCAAAAAACTGGAATATCTGCGATGGGCTAAGCAAAGAGATGGCGTTTTAATTGAGGATAATTACGACTCTGAGCTAACTGTATCCAGAAAAGCTGAAGAACCGCTATTTTCCATGGATACAGACGCTAAAGTTATATATGTTAATACATTTTCCCGGACCATAGCACCATCCATGCGTGTAGGTTACATGATACTTCCGGAGAGCATGGTTGATCTGTTCAATGAGAAGCTGGGCTTTTATTCCTGCCCTGTGCCAATATTTGACCAGTATGTTTTAGCCCAGCTCCTTAAAAGTGGTGATTTCGAGAGACATATAAACCGTGTTCGCAGAAAGAAACGACGCGGACAGGCATAATTATTTATTCTCTTCCGCTCCAACAGTAGGTGCAAAGATTGCAAGGCTCTATTGGAATAGCTTCTATCATATCGTCAAGTCTGTGATAGTGGAGAGATGTGAAGTTAAGTTCTTTTCTGATCTCATCCAGCATTGCCTCGTACTGAGGTGAGTCGGGATCTGTATACTTTCTTACGGTATCTTCGTTTGGAGATGGATAGCCCTCGAGCTTTTCTATAACACGTCTGGTGATAAGCTCCATCTCTGAATTGGAGCGTGAGAAATTCAGGTATTTACATCCATAAATAAGAGGAGGACAGGCTGGACGGATATGAACCTCGCTGGCACCGCTCTTATAAAGGAATTCTGTGGTTTCACGAAGCTGAGTACCCCTTACAATTGAGTCATCTATCAGAAGCAGACTCTTGTTATTTATCAGTTGATTAATAGGAATAAGCTTCATTTTGGCAATAAGATCACGCCTTGACTGAACTGTTGGCATAAATGATCTTGGCCATGTAGGAGTATATTTAACAAAAGGTCTTGAGTAGGGGATTCCTGAAGTATTGGAGTAGCCTATGGCATGTGCAACACCAGAATCGGGAACACCTGCAACAAGATCCGGATGAATACCTCTTTGCATATCGCGCTGAGCGAGCTTTCCGCCGCAGTTATATCTGATTTTTTCTACGTTCAGTCCTTCGTAGGTGGAAGCAGGGAAACCATAATATATCCACAGAAAGGTACAGATACGCATATCTGTCATGCCCGGAGCAACAATTTCTACTGATTCCGGAGTGATAAAGGCAATCTCAGCCGGTTCTAATTCTTTATAGGAAGTATATCCGAGATTAAGATAAGAAAAGCTTTCAAAGCAGACACAGAAGCCCTCGTCTTTTTGTCCAATCTGGACGGGAGTTCTGCCCAAGCGGTCTCTGGCAGCATAAATGCCTTCAGGAGTCATAAGAAGAAGTGACATGGAGCCCTGGATAATATCCTGAGCGTAGCGAATTCCTTCTACAATAGTAGATTTCTGATTGATTATAGAAGCAACAAGTTCTGTGGGGTTGATGTCGCCGCCACTCATTTCAAGGAAATGTGAGTGATTATCGACAAAGAGTTTGGTGGTGATTTCATCGATGTTGTTGATCTTGCCAACTGTAGTGATGGCATAAGTTCCGTGATGTGATCTTACGATCAGAGGTTGTGGCTCGAAATCAGAAATAGAGCCGATACCAAGATGGCCCTCCATCTTGAGCATATCATCTTCAAATTTGGGTCTGAAATAAGAACGTTCGATGTTGTGGATAGAGCGGTCAAAGCCCTTTTTCCTGTCATAAACTGCCATTCCGGCACGTCTGGTACCTAAATGTGAATGATAGTCAGTTCCGTAAAAAAGATCAAAAACTGCACTTTCACGAGATGCTACTCCAAAGAATCCTCCCATGGAAACCTCCTAAAGATATTAGTCTGTTACAGTGATGATAGATGTCGGCACAGTAAAAACACCTGAGCCAAAGAGCTGTAATTGAAATGATTACGGGAAGTATCATACCACAGATAAAATGATTTTTATAGGAACATTTTTGTGACAATTTAAATGAGATTTTGTATAAAAAAATGAAAATAATATTAAATCGTGATTAAAATATCGATAAAATGACAAAAACCCATATAATTGCGTATAATAATGTTAAGTATGCCCTACAAAACGATGCCAATTAACCGTGATATTCGTTGACAGGAGTTTTTGATTGTGATTAAAAAGAAGCCTTTAAAAAGAAGCATATTCTTTTTTACACTGGTGTTTATAACACTTTTGTGCTTCGTTTTAAGTATAATGACATATTCTACCTACACAAGCTCGCTGTATAACTCATACAATAAGAGAATGCGGGACATTTTAAGTTATGTGGATACTCATATTGATATAGAAGATCTGTCAGAGTGCGTGGATACCGGAGTAGAATCCGAGAAATATACTCTTCTTGTGGGATTTATGGATTCCATAATGGAAGACTTCGACATTCACTATTTATACATTGTGAAGCCGGTACTTGAGTCAGAGAAAAAAGGCATGTTAAATATCATTTCGGCTGATACTGCCTATGGAAGAGAGCACAATCCTGATGGGTATTATCTTGATTACTTCATGGATGATGTGTATGGCGAGGATGAGCTCCTGATGTATCAGAAGGCTCTCGATAAAGACGAAATCAGTTATTTCAAGAATTTTACCTCCTGGGGATATGATTATACAGCGCTTAAACCACTTATCAACGGTAAAGGTGAGCATTTTGCAGCCCTTTGTGTGGACATTGAAGTTGAAAATCTGCAGCGTGCTATCAAAACATATACAATCATAAATATATTACTCATCTGCATTTTGGGAGTAATGTTCATTACCTTCTTCCTGTTGTGGATGAACCGTAATATTACTGAGCCAATCAGTAAACTGGAAAAGAGCGTGGTTTCCTTTGCCCAAAGAAGTCATGCTCAGTCCAATCCCGATCTTCTTAAGTATGAGGATCCTGGAATTCATACTCACAATGAAGTAGAATCCCTTTCTAATGCGGTAAATCAAATGTCATTGGATATGAGGATATATGTCAAAAATATTCTTGATGCTGAGGGCAAGGTGGCAGACATGAAGAACCAGGTCAGCCGCATGGATATGGTGGCTTATCAGGATGCACTTACCCATGTTAAGAACAAGGCCTGGTATGATAAAACACAGGAACGTGTTGATCAGGATATTGCTGCCGGAAAGGCATGTTTCGGATTACTTATGGCGGATCTTAATAATCTTAAAAAGATTAATGATAATTACGGCCATGAGCATGGAAATGACTATATTTTCGGATCATGTCATCAGATATGTATCATATTCGACCATTCTCCGGTTTTCAGAATCGGTGGCGATGAGTTTGTAGTTCTTATGGAAAATAGGGATTATGAGAACAGGGATAAGCTGATACATGAGCTTAAGACTGCTTTTGAGCTTACATCTTCAGATGAAACCAAGGAACCTTGGGAGAGATATTCTGCTGCAATTGGCGTTGCAATTTATGACAGCCAGCAGGATAAGACCATGAATGATGTATTCAAGCGGGCGGACGAATTGATGTATCAGGATAAGCAGGCTTCCAAAATGGCCAGAGAGTAATTAGATTATAGATTAAAATAGACTAAAAAAGAGATGTACCGACATTTATATTCCGGCACATCTCTAATTTTTTATAATACCTTCGATAAGAAGTCCTGTAATCGCTTGCTCTGAGGATTATCGAAGAATTCCTTTGGAGTGTTTTCCTCCAGAATCTTGCCCTCGTCAACAAAAAGAACCTTTGTAGCAACTTCTCTTGCAAATCCCATTTCGTGAGTAACAACTACCATAGTCATTCCTTCATCGGCAAGCTGCTTCATAACTTCAAGAACTTCGCCAACCATTTCAGGATCCAGAGCAGAAGTTGGCTCATCAAAGAGCATAACCTCAGGATTCATGCAAAGTGATCTGACAATAGCGATTCGCTGTTTCTGACCACCTGAAAGAGAAGCTGGGTATACATCTGCTTTATCAAGAAGATTAACTCTTTTAAGCAGTTCTGTAGCCTTCTTTTTGGCTTCCTCTTCAGTCATGAGTTTTAGCTTCACAGGAGCCAGAATAATGTTGTTCATAACGGTAAGGTTATTAAACAGGTTAAAATTCTGGAAAACCATTCCCATGCGCTCTCTGACTTTGTTGATATTGACCTTGGGAGCAGTTATGTCCTCGTCGTCGAATATGATCTGGCCGGAGGTTGGAAATTCTAACAGGTTAAGGCAGCGTAAAAAAGTACTCTTTCCTGAGCCTGAAGGGCCAACAATAACTATTTTCTCACCTTTATTTATTTCATAATCGATGCCGCTTAGAACAGTATTAATTGTTCCGTCCGGGTTTTTAAATTCTTTACAGAGGTTTTTAACGGTTATCACTTCTACGCATCCTCCTTTCCAGCTTTGTAAGAAGGATTGTGAGCAGTTTGATGATCACGAAGTATATGACAGCTGCTCCAATCAGTGGCATAAATGCATCATATGTTCGTGATGCTATCTGATTGGCTACGCGAGTCAGATCAGCCAGACTAACATATCCTACAATGGCAGTCTCTTTGATAAGAGTAATAAACTCGTTTCCAAGAGGCGGGATAATGTTTTTGAAGGCCTGCGGCAGTACAATGTAGCGCATTGTGGCAGCCTTGGAAAGACCAAGACTTCTTCCTGCCTCCATCTGTCCCTTGTCAACAGCCAGAATTCCGCCACGGACAATCTCTGAAACATAGGCGCCTGAGTTGATGCCAAAAGAAAGCGATGCAACCAGTATTCCGTTGGTAGAGGAAGCCATTATGATAAACCACATGATAAGAAGTTGGAGAACACTGGGGGTTCCTCTGATCACATCCACATATATGGTGGCTATATAGTTAAAAATTGTAGGCTTTCCGTTGGGCTTTGTGGATAATTTCATAAGAGCAGCGATATTACCGATAAGCATTCCCAAAATAGCTGAGAAAATGGCAATCTCAAGTGTTATCCCCAAGCCCGAAATATAGAGTTTCCAACGGTCACCGGTTATGAATGCCGCTACAAAACGTTCTGATAGTGTCATGAATTAGTCCTCGATATATTGTTTGATAAGAGCATCATAGGTTCCGTCAGCCTTGAGCTCTTTTAATGCAGAGTTGATCTTGTCTGCAAGCTCTGTGTTGCCCTTAGGAAGAGCAATTGCGTAGTTCTCTGGCTCGAAGTCAAAGTTTGTTCCTGGAAGTACGTCAATCTTGTCACTGTACTGTGCACCGAAAACTTCTGCAGGGTTCTTGTCTACGATAACGCAGTCAACACGTCCGTTGATAAGATCATTAACTGCATCTACAGCTTTATTATATGCTGAAATATTAGCGCCTTCAATTTCATCAGCGATAAATTCTCCTGTTGTTCCAAGCTGAACGCCGATGTTGAGGTTCTTAAGGTCGTCAGCAGAAGCAATGGATGAGCCCTTTGGAATGATTACATCCTGAACTGCTTCATAATATGAATCAGAGAAATCAACCATGTTCTTTCTCTCTTCTGTAACTGTCATGCCTGCAATGGCAACGTCAATCTTGCCACCGATAGAAGATACAAGTGAGTCAAATTCCATGTCCTGAATCTGAACTTCCATACCAATTTTGCTGCCGATAGCCTTGATAAGAGCTACGTCGAAACCATCTGGATTTCCGTCATCACCTACATATTCAAATGGTGGGAATGCTGCGTTGGTTCCAACAACAAGAGTGCCGTTTGTGGCGCTGCCTGCGTCGGATGAAGTAGCTGCTGCGTTGCCGCAGCCAACCAGTGAAGAAACTGTGATAATTGTTGTTAAGATAGATGCCAAAACTTTCTTATTCATAATAGCCTCCTTTTTATGCATAAACGATGTATAAATATACAATTTTATGTATAATATAGCAGTGATAATAAAATAAATCAAGCAAAATATTAATTTCGGTTAAAAAAATTTAGTTAATAGCATTTTTAAAGCAAACAAAAAAGCGCAGGATATGCGCTTTTTTGAGTTTTGACATATTTATGCAGCTTTTTCATCATGTGCGTATAATGCCTTCAGAATAATAGGAGTCAGGATAGAACTGGTTATTATAAGAAGGATAACCGCAGTAAAGTATCTGCTGTCTATTATCTGTGCCTTTAGGCCCCGTTGAGCTACGATAAGAGCAACTTCACCTCTTGTCATCATACCAATACCGATCTTGGCACTGTCCGAAAGATTATATCCAAGAATCTTTGCAACTGAGCCGCAGCCAATAATTTTGCCCAGAAGACCAACTGCAACAAAGGCAAAAGAGAAGGTCAGGATAGTCATATCAATGTCCTGAAGGTTGGTCTGAAGTCCGACACTTGCAAAGAATACAGGGCCGAATATCATGTATGAATTTATATCCATTTTTCTGTCGATATATTCCGAGTCATCAAGAGAACTTAATATAATACCTGCAACATATGCGCCAGTAATATCGGCAACTCCAAAGTATTTGTCGGCAATGTATGAAAATACAAAGGCAAGGGCCATTCCCATGATAGGAATACGTCTTGTGTGAGGCCATCTTGCATCCATTCTCTTCATTATCTTAAAAATAATAATTCCTGCTACTACAGAAAGGGCAAAGAACAAAACTGTCTTTATGAAAACCATTCCTGTGTTGGCATTTGGATCCTTTAATCCAAGAACTGCAGTAAGTACCACGATTCCTATTACATCATCGATAATAGCTGCACTCATTATGGTGGTTCCTACATCTGTAGAAATCTTTCCAAGTTCTTTTAACACCTGAACGGTAATACTAACGCTTGTTGCAGTCAGAATCGTGCCTATGAACAATGCCTGCATGAATTCTGGACTGCCGGGCTGTGCAAAACCGTAGAAACACATAAAAAGAATTGTTCCAAGAATCAGAGGAATAAAAACTCCTGAACAGGCAAGGATGGTCGCTTTGATTCCGGATTTTTTCAGATTATCAATATCTGTTTCTAGGCCGGCGCTGAACATCAGCAGTATTACACCAATTTCAGCCATGCCTGACAGGAAATCATTAGTTGAAACCAGGTTTAAAAGTGTGGGACCAATTAGAAGACCTGCAACAATTTCGCCTGCAACCTGCGGCGCACGGAGCCTTCTTGCAACAATGCCCATAAACTTGGCAGAAATAATAATGATAGCGAGATCTTTTAATATACTTAACGTATCCATGAATAAATACCTTTCACAATTAGAATAGTAACTGTTATATACTAGTCCTTTTCTTTTTTATCTGCAAGAGTGCTTTAAACAAAAAAATTTATAAATTGTTTAGATTATTAGTTTGAAAACTATTATAAATGGAAATAATTTGCATGATATAATGGTATTATTGATACTTTATTTCGTGCAGCCTGAAACTTATCATTACAGAGGGGGTACAAAATGGCCAGCAATCAAGTATATCCATTTGAAAGGAACAGGTATTATCCGGGAAAGATGCTCACTACTGCTGATTTTAAAGCGGAGCAGAGCTACCACATAAATAAGTTGCGCTTCATGAACAGCCTCATGTACGGCGCAGGAATTGTGTGCGGATGCGGAGTTGTGAGTCTTGATGATCTTTCAATCCTGATAGAAAGCGGTGTCGTAATCGACGGCAGTGGCAGAGAGATTATTATTGACACTTCATTGGTTAAAAAGCTTTCAGCTGTTGAAGGCTTTGATAATCTTTCCAGTGATGTTGCGTGTCTTTGCGTTCGATATGAAGAAAAAGACATACACTCTGTCTATACAGTCAGTCACAAGGAATCCGATCAGGAGTACGAATTTAATCGTATAAGCGAAGGGTATGAGATATTCCTTGTGGATAAAGAGGAGTTTGATGAAGGCTTCGAGATGGAATCCGAGTTCCTTCAGAAAGAGGTTCTGTTCCAGGGACCAAATTATGAGGGATATTTAACTATGCCTTCAACAGTCTGCAAGGGCAGAAATGTAATGGCAAAACTTGAAATCCATAAGCTTACAGAAGAAGAGTGCAAGCTTTCTTATAAGGGAATTCTTGATATTCCTGGATTCACGGCAACTGACGGCAGTCAGCAGATTGAACTTGCGGTTGATGATATAGAGCTCTCAGAAGATGGCGTGTTCACACAGGAATATTGGATGAACGTCCAGAATTCTGCCGCAATTGAGACGAATGTTATCCTTCGAAGCGGTTCGACCAGTGCATTTGAAAATGACAAGGCTATTAAGGCTGAGAATAGCTTTGCCATGAAGGTAAGATTGAGCGATGAAACCCCTTCGTCGCTGATAAGAAGAGAAAATGGCAAGCTGTCTCTTGAAATGAGGCAGGCAGTTTCTGCACAGGCGATCAAGCTGGCTGAGATCGAGCTGATGAGAACTGACAGTGCTTACGTTATAGAAGATATTAAGGAAGTAAAAAAGAATCAGTATATAGATCTTCCTTCACAGAATGGCATAAAGAACGACTATCTGGAGTTCTTTGTAAAGGATGCCGATATCAGGAAGCCTATAGAAGAAGGTTCTTTAGATAAAACAGATCTAAAGCCTGTAGCTTATTCCGGAAGTGACCTCAAGAATGTAGCTACAGGTGTACTTGAGATACCTCTTGGAAAAGATGCGAGAGCCGGTGATATTCGTTACTCAGGAGAAATCACACACGGACTTGGTTCAGGCAATGTTTATGTATCAATAGGGTATGAGTATCTTTCACCTGATCAGGCGCTTGGAGCAAGTGCAAAGAGTACAGTTTATGGTAATCCTGAGCTCTTTTCCAGACAGTCGCAGCAGCTGGTGGATGCGGAAACGGCTGTAAGAGTTCTTAATGATAAGGGAAGCTTTGTAGTTGCAGCAAGGCTTTTGAGAGACGTGGAATTTTTGGTACTGACCTATAGATGGGTAGCTATTAAGTTCCCATCCGGAGAGGAGCTTGATGCGGCTGATTATTATGGAAAGTCTATTACTGCCAAGACTCCGACTGTAGTTATGAGACCTAGGGAGAACTATTACTTTGGTGTGCAGTTTAATAATATGGATACTTGCAGCGTTTCCTATGAGCTTACAGCACCGGGAAGCGGCGAAATTACTACTGATGGAGTTTATACTGCTCCGACTAAGGAAGGAGTTTACGAAATACGTATTTACTGTTCGGATATGCCAATGGTCTGCACATATGCGTATGCAATTGTTAAAGCCACTGCCAAGGAAGGTGATGCGGGCAGCATAGAAGAACAAGAGAAAGAACCAATGGTAAAGATTCCGGACATCAACCTGTGAGAGGAAGGATAAATGATTTACGAATCCGACAGAATGCGGCTCTTAGTGGTTGCCACAAAATTCGTGGGTGAAGTAAATGACTGCTATATATGCCGGGATCTGCTATCACCCGGGGGAATTTTATATACAGTGATAGTAGTGCATCAGCATGATGTGGTCAGAGATGTCCTGGCGCTTTTTGCTCTTTCTGACAGAAAGGGCGAAAAGATCCTTATCGATGATTTCGCCAGTGTCGATAAGCACGTATACGTTTTTCCATACCACAAAGAAAGACCGCTACAAGATTTCTATGAGGGGGATTCACTGACACTTGCTCAGTGTGAGAATGTGTGTATAAGCATTATTCTTGCCTGCATCACGTCAGATCTTCCCTATCCAATTTTATATTTGCTGCTTAATAACAACATGCTTCAGCTTAGTAGCGACAGATCAGTATTCTTTGGCTACGAAATGGACTTTAAGGAGCTTGATGTGAATATAGGTGAACGCGAATGTGTTCAGATTTGTGCCGAAATACTGCTTGGGCTTCTTGAACCAAAAGCCGGACAGAAAGCAACCAGCTACTATCTTCTCCAGAAGAAAATAGCAAATGGGAGCTATACAAGATTTACTGATCTTTACAGAGATATAACCATAGCAGCAGTGACGACTAAAAAGATAACACCTTTTGTTTTGATTAAGCTATGGATTAAGCGCAATGCAGATTATTTAATCGGAATGCTTTTCTGGATAAGTCTTATACTTGCAATATTTGCAATTAGCATTATTTTATCAAGATTTTTCCTTGGAGGTAATTCCTGGTTCAGGCTTCTATTCAATACGTTCAAGAAGATTGGCACAGAGAGTCTGGTGCAGTAGAGAGGCGAAATGATGGCATCCCTTAGTTTTAGAAAAAGGCTGATAATAATCCTTTATATTCTGAGCTTTACTATATCTATTGTTATTTTTTCCTACGTAATGGGCAGAGTAGCGATAGATGTAGACTATACGTCCTACAGGCAATATGCGGTGGATGGAAACACTATTTATTATGTTCAGAATCATCGCGATGAGGGTTTTTTGTTTGCTATGACCAGCAGTGGAAGAGTCAAAAGAGTGTTCTCCTCAAGAAGCATCTCAAAGGGCAGGATTTTAGGTGTTTCAGCATATGATAAAAACGTATATATCGTGCTTGAGCATTATTTAGAGGATAAGTCAAAAGACGATACGAATGAAGAGGATAGCTCTCCGATATATCAAATTCTCTGTCTTGATGACAAGTTCAATGTTCTTACAAGAACCCCTAAGTTTACAATGCCCAATGATCAGTTTTTGAAGGGCTTTTCTGCTGAAGGAACAGGTCTTTTCATGACATTTGTTTCGGAAGATGGTTCTAATGTAAGAGTATATGCTCTGTCTCAAACAGATCTTATGAGCGAAGAAAGTGCCAATAGCGCTAAGGAGCTTAGCATTGAGAGCGTAAGATCCAAGAGAGCAGATACGACACGCTTCTACGCAGATGCGATTTATTCAAGAGGTCAGCTATATGTGAGGACTGATGCTGATGCTCCATCAGGTATCTTTGCAGCAGATGAATATCTGAAGAATGTTGTAGCAAAGATGAGGCTTAACATTTTGCAGATACTGCAGATTTATTCTCAATATCTTATTTGGTATGTTGCTGCTGTAGCGATCTGGTTTATCCTTCTGAACCTGATCATCAGGGCTTTGGAAGAAAAGAACAGGTCGTTATACTACCTGCTGATTGCAGAGACTGTTCTTGCAGTTATTGTCGCAGCAGCAGTTATCACGGTTTCAGTCAACTATCAAAATGCCCGCTATGTTGAGCATTCCAGATTTGGGGCAATTTCACTCATGGGTCTTTTGGGGGATGCAGGACTTACTGAAACTATAGACTATTCTGATGCTTCATTTTATGACAGTGAAAGGTATCAGCAAATCAGAAACAGCCTTACCTCTTTTGTAAGACGTGAAGGAAATAAAGATATTTTTTACGACGTACTCGTAGTAAGACTTAGAGATAATATTGTCTGTGCAAGTTCAAGCGGAAGAAATAAGGAAGTGATAACCGATATTTATGGAGGCAGCTTTTCCGAGATTCCAGATGACATTGCAAGAGGCAATAGATTTGTAGTTGAAGATTTTACCAGCGATGGCCAGAATTACAGTGCTGTAGCGGTGGCAAATGCAGCTCTTTCAGCAGATTATGCACTTCTTGGAATAATCAACGTTACATCTGTGGATCCGTCGGTTTTTGTTGATAATGCGGGAGTTTTTCTGGTCATACTTTTGGTGTTTGCTATAGCCAGTGCACTGGTGGTATTTATCTGGTTCCTTCATATGAGGGATCTGGGTGCTATTGAAGAAGCTCTGTCTAACACTGCAGTTGGAAACCCTATCCCGGAAAGACCTGCTTTCCTTGGAAGAGATATAAAGGACATGTGGGATTCTATTGCAGAAATCCACAAAAGAATTGAAGAAATACAGTACGCCAAGCTTCGTATTCTGGAAGCATACTACAGATTTGCACCTAAGAATGTAGAAAAAATTCTGGACAAGAAGTCAATTGTTGAAGTTAAAAACGGTGATAACCGAGATTTAAGTGCATCAATTGGAACGATCAGCTTTGATGTAGTGGGCGGCCGGAGATTCAATAAGATGGATAATCTCATGGCTGTTATTGGTGAATATCAGAAGGAACATGAATCTATCATTATCAGCAAATCGGCGGATATGTCGATGCTGCAAATTCTTTTCCTGGAAAATGTAAAAGATACTATCAAAGCCTTTATAGATATATATGGCAGAGTTACCAGGAGCGAAGATGCGGTTTCCTTCTCTGTTCTCTTATTATATGAAAACGGAAAATTCGGAGTTGCAGGAAACGAGGATGAAACATCAATCTACTACTACACTCAGAATAAAGAACTTATTCGCAGCATATCTTCATTTATTATTGAAAAAAAATTAAGGCTTATCATTAGCGAAGCAATCCTTACAAGAGAAGGCTTTAAGGGAACAGTAAGATTCATTGGATATGGCGGAATAAATAGTAAAGGCGAGCTGGTAAAGCTATATGAAGTGCTTGATGTTTGCCCTGTAAGAGAAAGAACCATTAAGATGAATACCCTTTTCAGATTTAATGAGGCCTTGGAATTGTTCTATGAAAAAGATTTCTATCTTGCAAGGACTAAGTTCTCTGAGATATTAAAGGAGCTGCCGGACGACATGCTTGTAAAATGGTATGTATTTGAAAGCGACAGATACCTTAACGAAGGGACTGATGGTGATGCGTACAAGCTGCTGCATAATTAACTAATTCAAGTGGCAGATGAGTCATTATATTTGGAAGGAAACAGATTATGGGTGGCGGAGATCTTCTGAGTATCTTAATACAGACGATTAAGTCTAAGATGACAGGTCTTGTTACGAAATTCAAGCTGTATACCAACTGGAATTTCGTAAAGAATAAGATCATTGTTAAACTCCGCGATTTTTTTGCCAATCTTCTTGGTGTAAAGCCCAGAGATAAATATGATTATTTTACTGTCGGAAGATGGATGTTTTCGAAACGTCTGTTATATGCGCTGGTAATAATCGTAGGAGTTGTAAGTATCTGGTACATTTCGACAGAAACCAGCCTTTTCAAGCGCTTTTCCGAGGAAGGTGTTCCTACTTACAAATATAATTCTTTCAGACTTCGTACTGCAAAAGGCCATGTAAAGATTACCGGCAAGGGTGGTTATCTTGCGTATGACGGCGCTGTTGAGAACGGATACGTTCAGGGAATAGGAACTCTTTACAACAGGGAAGGTAACATCGTATATATAGGTAACTTTGATCAAAACAAATATGAAGGCACAGGAACATATAATTACGACAGTGGAAATATAAAATATTATGGTAATTTTCACGAAAATCTATATGATGGCGACGGAACTCTTTATCGAGAGGATGGCACCAGAGTATATACCGGCGGTTTTGCAAGGGGACTTAAAAATGGCAGCGGAGTCCTTTTTGATACCGGAGAAAATGAAATATTCCGCGGAACATTTGCCAATGATGAGATCGTGTACAGCGAGCTTTTAGGCAAATCAGTAAGTGAAATAAATGATTGTTATAAAGGACATAGAGATCTTTATACAACAACTACTGAGTCAGTAGGGGTTATGAACAGTATCGGAGCCTTATATCATGCAAGTCTTGATGAAGAAGCACTTGATGATGAAGAAAAGGTGGATGCAGTCTATGTTCTTGCTGATAAATTCAGTCACTCGGGCTCACAGGTAAACACAATTTCTTCTCTGACAGAAATTTTTGGAGATCCGGTTTATAAGGGTAATTCAAATGTTATTCTTCCGGAGGCAGTTGCTATTAATCTTGTAAACGAAAAGAAAAGTGCGCTGCACGGATCGGTCAATATGGATCTGGATTATTCTTTTTCAGATGTTGCAGAGGTTAAGAGCTACGACAGAAATTACGTTGTTTACATAACCTCATTCCAGAGAGGGGATATTATTTATTCCTTCGTATCCGGTGCAGATGATGATATCTTTAGTTTCTATTACATTGAGGGTGGAGAGGATGACAGCACGTGATGTAAGGTGCAAACAAAACATCGCAAAAAAGCTACTGGCAATTATCCTTGGGATAACCTGCGCAGCATCTTTTCCTATGCCTTTGAAGGTAGAAGCAGCACAGAAAACTCTTACCTTAAAGGCTGCAAGATCTCTTGCACTTCAAAACTCAGAGGAATATGAATCTGCCGAAACAAAGGTTATTTCCAAGCAGTCAGCCTATGAGAGTGCAGTAAAGGCAATAGCTCTGAAGGAAAAAAATATGAAAACCTTCAGATGGTCACCACTTTTAAGTTTTAAATTTCCAACCGAACCAAATTTCGCTGAGGCATCAGAATTTCAGTATAAGCCGGTGGCTCTAAGCTATGAAATAAAAGTGGCTCAGCATCAGATGCAGGACAAGATTTTTGCAATAGACGAAAAAGTAAACAATCTATACTGTGAAATTGTGGTTTTGCAGGAAACGATCATATTTAACGAAAAGAGAGCGGAAGCAACCGCCACCGGACTTGCTAAAAATGAGGCCAAGCTAAGACTTGGGCAGGCAAGCAAAGCTGATGTGGAAAAGCTTGAAAAGAAACAGGAATCTCTAAATAACAAGATCGCCAATGACAGAAGGACACTGGAAGCAGATCTTAAGAAACTGACCAAGATGGTTGGGATAGACGTTTCTACAGGTTATAAATTCGAAAAGCCTTTTGTAGAAGCTACGATAGACAGATCCCAGCTTGATGCACTTATTCAGTATACAGAAGACAGGGATGAAGGCTACTTCGAAGCCTGCGTGAACGAGGTTACAGCAAAAGCTGAGTTGAGTGTTAATTCCGGGCTTGTTAAAAATAAATACGGCAGAGACTACAACATGATTTCCGGGTATGTCAATTCGGCACTTGCCGGAAATACAATAAACAAAAAAGCATTTAATGCTGCTTATAAGGATTTTATTAAAAAAATTGACAGCTATTGGGAGGGCAAAAAAAGAATTCTTTTCTTCAAATTCCCTAAGATATGGTTCAAGGGGGATATGGATGGAACAAGATATATAGAGGATGATCCAAGTGCACTTGCTACTAACGTTATCGATTATACGTCAGCAGTTAGTGAAAAAAAGCAGGCAAAAGAGCAGCTCGATCAGAGTGTAACAGACTCTTTTAACAATTACATTTCTGTTCGAAATTCGTATAAACAGTATATCAAGGATGTAGATGATGCTGAGAAAAATTTAAAGAGGTCGGAGCTTTTAAATAAAAATGGTCAGATGAGCTTCGAAGAGTATGATTCCGAGATGGCAAGCTATGAAGACCTTCAAAACAGCATGCTTGATGCGATGAAGCTCTATACGACTACGTTGTACTCCTTTGACAGGCTTACCTGCGGAGGCGTAAGTGCTCTTTTATCGGGAACAGATGCGGACATGCAGACTGCTGTAGTAGGCGAAAGCTACCCTGAGAAAAATACAGCAGACGGTGCAACCTATACACTAAAGTCAATTATTCAGAATCAGGAATTTGAACTTGCAATCCAGATTCCGGACGATTTTGCTGTAGAAATCTCCGACTACGAGCTCTGGGTTGATGGAGTCCAGGTAGGAGAAAGGACAGCTTCCGATAAGAAATTAAGGCATTTGGCTCTCGCAGTTGATGGTGTTACAGAGGTAAAGATAAGGGTATATAACGGTGAAGAATTTATTGATGACTGTATAATCGATCCCTCTGAAGAGTCAGGGCCGCTTACAATCACAACCGGCTATGATATCAAGAGAATAGATCCAAATCAGATTGGTACCTATAAGGTAGAGCAGAACGAGACTACAGGCATCATCGAGATAACCTTAACAATGAATAAAGAAGCAAGTGATGTTAAGAAGTTTAAGGTTTTGTCCCAGGATGGCATTGCACTTGGCTCAGATGAGGCTATCGAAATAAGCAAGCCATTTAAGCATTTATCACTTGTAAAGCAGTCTTTATCTGATCTTAAGATTGAGTTATATGACGATTCAGACAACATTTTGTTCAAGGCCAGATTTGATACAGCAAACGGTGCAGTTTTAAAAGAGGATGAGCAAGAATGAAGTTAAAGCTACCTGCTAATTTCATACGCAAAATGACAGCGATTACTCTTGTGGCGGCGATAATAGCCATTGTACTTGGCGGATCAATAAAGTCCAGGGCATTGTTTGATCCTGACCAGGCGATAAATTATCAACTGTTCGCTTCAAAAGTAGCGGTGGAGAATTCTGTGCTCTTTATAGGAACATACATTATCCATAAAGATGCGCTAACAGAAGATCTGTACCAGAAAGCTGTAGATTCTGCCAGTGAATCGGGGCAGAGCAATATTTACTATAAGTCGGAATTGTCGGATGGTCAGTGGTTTGAGACAGGCGATATAGACAACGGCGTCAAGGGGATCTCTATAGACGGACTTCCGGTATCTATTGATACCATCAACCCGCTTTACGTTACCTATTACGTAGGAAAAGACGGAATTTTAAAGGATGCCAAGACACTTGCAGCCATAAATCCGTTTGACATTCCTGATCCTTATAACCTGGCATCTTTGCCGGAGCTGGATCCTATCAGAGCACAGTATACTTCATCGAGCTCTGCTACATCTATTTCGCAGGAGGACTTCCTTAAGAACAAGAATTCTGCGGATTCGGGAAACCTTAGAAGTGATGTATATACTTATCAGCTCATAAGTACATTCTTTTCACTGAATTTACGTGATGATCAGACCAATCAATTGGATCAGCAGCTAAATAACCTGAATAATACCTATATTGCCTTAAAAGGCGCAGGGCAGGATGATGAAGCTAAGCTTGTTTACGACCTCATGGAAAAGATTGATGCTACAAGAAGAGCAATTGTCATGGAAAAGCTTTCTGAGCTTGATGAGAACTTGCTGAATGCTCTTTATGAACTTGCAAATGGAAGTCTGTATACACCATATGGAAGCTTTAAAACTTCAAGCAGTAGTAACAGCAATGTTCAGACTATGATGAACTCAGTTGACCATATATCAACTACACCTATTTCTTCACTTCTTAATTCCTGGTTCGGACTTCTTGGAGTACAGACGTCTTCAGGAGGTGACTGGTGGGGTGTACTGGATAGTGCAGATACTGATAGACAAAAAAGGGCAGAGGAAGCAAATCAGGATAATGAGGATTATGTCTATGACAAGACACCTCAGGAACATCCATTTGCTGCAGATTCAGCTCTCCTTGAATCGATAGGTACAGCAATTTCAAACTGCGGAGCAAGCTATACCAAGTATATGTCAAAAGCACTGGTGGATTCTGATGATATTTTAGGTCATTACATTTATGACTATAGTACTCAGGTCATAGCCCAGTCAGGAAGCGGAAGCCTTGGAGGTCCTGTTACACTTCTTAAGCATGTGACTAACATCAGAGACAACCAGATAGTTGATAAAGCAGGGGAACTTGAGCTTTTAAGAAGTTCTTTATTATCTGCAGGAAGCGCTAAGTATACTGCAGCAGCGACTGCGGGAACTAATTCCGGTTATAGTTCACTTAGTTCCGAAGGAGCAAAAAAAAGTTCTCTGGAGAATCAGAAAACGGATGAAGAAGCATTAAGAACCACCTTCCAGTTCCTGATCGAGTCCATGAGGCTAAGAGATAAGCCTGCCAATGCCCTTGAATATGTAAACGAAAGAATTAAAATCACAAACAACTTATTGAATGAAATTCCTTCTGATGAATTCAAAACATATTCTACATCATCGGTTCAGGCGCATATTGTATGGCTCAAGGAGGAAGCACAAAAAATTATTGACTCAGACAAAAGCTTAAGAAGTAAGCTCGATGAGCTAAAGGCAAAAAAGGAAGAGCTTCAGAAAAAACGAGATCAGTGCCTTGATAATAATGATCTTGCAGGGGCTAAAGCATATGATGCCAAGATAGCTGCCATAGACAAGGATATTGAACTTGAAGCAAAAGCAAATGGCAGTGGTGATGGCTCAGGTGATGGCTCGGGTTCAGGAAGCGGCGATGGCTTAACCTCAGGCGAGGACAGCCTGGCAGACAGTCTTATAGATAAAGCACTTTCGAAGCTGGCTGACGATGAAAATGCTGACCTTTCAGGAGTTGCGCAGGCACTTGCAGATATAGGCGCTGAGGACAAACTGGATGCTCTAGCCAAGAAAGCTGCTGACAGCGGAGCTTCTGCAGACACACTGGCCGGAATCAAGGATGCACAGGATTCGCTTAAAGATAAAGAAAATGCCGCTGATGCAAATGATCTTTTAGCTGAACTTGAAAATCTGTTTGGGAAGAGCCTTGATGAAATGGATGAAAGGGAACTGGCTGTCGCGGGCGCAGTTGCTTCAAAGCTTTCAAAGGGCGGAATTGTTCCTGCGGATGAACTTACTAATCAGATATCGAACAAACTGATGGCTACCAATAACAGGTATTATTACCGTCAATTTGGTTCAGATAAAGCCACAGAATATATAGATATGGATACATTGTCAGATGTTACGCCATACAGATATTTCTACGATGATAGTAAAGCTGTTGCAACCATGACAGCCGGTTCAAAGGTATATATTTTCAACCGTGGAAGTGATGAAATGCACAAGCAGAGCATGGATTCCGATCCGGAAGATCTTCTTAAACAGACGCAGTATCAGGGAAATGTGTATCTGTCAGAGGACGATGCGGATAATTACTTTAAGTGTATTGCTGAGTACTTGAATAAAACCGAGTATTCAGTGTGCTTAACATCTACCATGCAGAGTCAGGTGGATGATTACACCAAGCAGCTACAGGAAATCTTGCAATAGGATTGGGAAGTGATATTTTTTTATTCCCTATGGAAGGAAGAAAAATGGCAGATTACCCGATAATCGCAGATGTAAGTCAATTCATTGTAGAGACTTTGAGAAAGAAAATGTGCCCGGAGCCGATACCGTCTCCCAACAACATAGAGATATCATCTCCTGCATCACAGGATGTTGACTATCTTGTAGGTCTTTATCTCTATGATATCCGGGAGAATATGGAGGTATCATCGCCCAGGTTGATTCAAAAAGGGCGGGCACAGCTTGCAAAGCCGCCACGACCATATGATCTTTATTATATGGTCTTCATAAATGGATCAGGTCAGATGGGCCTAAAAGATCCTGATATGCAGAAAATCATTGGAAAAATAGCGCAGATAGTGAACGATAACAGTTCAGTAAGGCCCAATGATCTGCAACCATGGCTCGAAACGCAGGAACCTCCGATAGTACTGTCTCAGGCGAAGATAGGTCTGGAGGAAAAAGAACGGGTGTGGCGGATGGTTAGTAAACCATACCAGGTTAGCCTCTTTTACAGGGCAGCCCCCGTTTATCTGTCCAGCGGAGAAGTAATTGATACTCCTCGCGTAACAGATGCGACTTTCGAACTTGGAATAACAGGCGAAGAAAGGGGGTAATTATTTAGGTGACAACAGTGATTACAGCGAAGCTTACTCTTGCAGTAAGATTAGTCGACACCACAACCGGTAGAGAACTATCTGAGAACGATATCAGCTTTTACATCGACGGTGGTCTTGTTCATCCGATGAAAAAGGGCTCCGGAACCTATATTTTTGTAAACATGAGCAAAGAAGAATTTCTTATGCGAGTCCGTGCTTACAGATTTATGGATATGGAAGTAAAAGTTGACTGTAAGACGCTGGATCCAAGACTTCCTATGCTTGATCTTTTCCTGATGCCGTCAGAGAAAAATCAGACAGGAGGCCAGGTAATCGAAATAAAGGGCACTCTTTCGGGACTTGAAACCATTCAGGCGATTGACTTAAATCGTCCGGAAGGCGCTTTCCAAAGTGTTACAACCAAGAAGGATATCACGAAAATGACCCTTCTTCCTATGACATCAGGAGGCGCTGTTGCACTGGATTCCATGGCATATGCCCTGTTATCCAAAGACCAGATGCGCTACGAGGTCTTCACAGTGCAGGAACAGGATTCAAAATCGAGTGTCATTTTAAGGAGTCCTCTTAAGTATGAGCACGAATTAAATGACAGGATCTTCCGAATAATATATGGAAGAGCCGGCCCTGAAGGAGATTTTGTTTTAAAAGTCAGAGATGATTCATCCACTTTAAACCATCTTATAAATTTTAAGGTTGGAGAGGACGAGTATTTACGGCCTATTGATTTTCATCTTGAGACGGGAGAAATAAATCTGCTGGAGGGCGCAACTAGGATAGTTGCCTTGGAGAGAGGAAGTTAAGGAAAATGAGTGAACTTGTAACAGCTACAGGATTGTGTATGTGTTCTTTTGGAACCGCACCGGCACCTTTAAAAGTCACCAGTCAGGCTAAAGTGCTTGCGGGTGGAAAACCATGCGGGACAATTTCTGATTCACAGGCGCTGGCAAATGTAGGACCATTTGGGATGTGTACGTCGCTAGCAAATCCACAAGTGGCTGCAGCTACGGCGGCGGCTTTGGGAGTTCTTACTCCTCAGCCATGCATACCGCAGATTGCAGGAACCTGGATACCTACAAAGCCCAAAGTACTGGTAGGTGGAAAGCCTTGTCTGGCATCAGACTGTAAGGCGATGTGTGCATATGCAGGTTCACTGTCCATAACATTTCCCGGACAGATCAAGGCAATAGCAAACTGAAAAACAAAGAAAAGAGGTAAAGTATATGGCAGAGTATTTATCACCGGGCGTATACGTTGAAGAATATGATAATTCTCCCCGTAGCATAGAAGGCGTTGGTACAAGTACAGCGGGCTTTATCGGACTGGCAGAGAAAGGTCCTCTTGAGGGAGCACCACTTCTCGTGACCAACATGAAGAGCTTCAAACAGCAGTTTGGTGGCTTTCTTTCAGAGTTTGCTTACGGCGAGTACAGATATCTGGCTAACAGCGTAGAGCAGTTTTTTGATAACGGCGGAACAAGGTGTTATGTAATGAGAGTGGCACCTGGTGATGCCAAGGTAGCATCCGCTAAAAAGGGTATTCTTACTGTATCTGCCAGTAGCCCGGGAACTTGGGGCAACAAGATCCAGATTATGGTTTCAACAAATAAAAAGAGAAAACTTCAGCTCATTGAAAAGACAGAGCTTGGCTTCATAGCTAAGAGTCTTGACGGCTTCAGAGAGGGAGATCTTGTTGAGTTTGATGGAACCTATACAAGAATCAAGACCATTTTTGACAGAGAAGTTACCTTCGAGGATGACATTCCGGATACGGCAGTAGATTCCGGTATTATTCCTAAGTCTCTTCTTTACCTGGTAACAATCGACATGTCAGTTCGCTATGGCGACGATGTTGAGAATTACGCAGAGCTTTCAGTAAATACACAGTCACCAAGATATATCGGATCAAGGCTTGCAGGCAGCGAAATAATAAAGGTTGAGGTTTCTCAGCAGAAGGCACCCGCTAATCCTGTTACTGATATTCTTGGCGAAGATTCAACAGATGGCGTATTTTTCCTGGATGGCGGAACAGATGGTTCTGTATCCAAGATTAACGCAGGAACCTTTATCGGTGAGGATAATGGTCCCGGCAAGCGCACAGGTATTCAGGCCTTTCTTGAGAACAATGCTGTCAGCATGATGGCTATTCCGGGCGTAACAATTCCGGAGGTTGTAGTAGCACTTGTAGGACATTGCGAGAACTTAAGAAGCCGCTTTGCTGTACTGGATATGCCAAAAGAGATGTATAAGACAGCTGATCTTTTAGGATACAGACAGATCATAGATTCCACTTATGCTGCTATGTATCATCCATGGGTTCAGGTGTTTGACAGATCCTCCAACAGACCGGACTTCATTCCTCCTTCAGGAGCTGTGTGCGGTGTGTACTCGAGAACAGATATTGATCGTGGTGTTCACAAGGCACCTGCTAATGAAGTAGTATTCTGTACCGGCCTTTCAGTTAACTATACCAAGGATGAGCAGGATGTTCTCAATCCTGAAGGTATTAACCTTATCAGAACTCTTCCCGGACAGGGAATCAGGATCTGGGGTGCAAGAACAGCATCCAGCAACAGCGCATTTAAGTATGTCAACGTTAGAAGACTCTTTATCTTTGTTGAGGAGAGTATTAAGGCTAATACTAACTGGGTTGTATTTGAACCTAATGATCCTACTCTTTGGCAGAGAGTTAATCTCACAATTTCCAACTTCCTTGACGGACTTTGGAGAAATGGAATGCTTGCAGGAGAATCTGCAGCTGAGTCCTACTTTGTAGAGATTGGACCATCCACTATGACCAGAGATGACATAATGAATGGCAGACTTATCTGCAACATTGGTATAGCTCCTTCTCGTCCTGCTGAATTCGTAATCTTCAGAGTAACTCAGCATACATCAGAAGCAGGCGGCGGGGAAGAATAATGAATAAGAAAGGAGTCATAAAGTATGGCTACTCCAGCATATGATAACGGTAAAGGTTCAGCTTATCCGTTAACCAAAATGAATTTCCTTGTGACAGTAGATACTATCGCAGGAACAGCAGCATTTTCAGAGGTTACAGGTATTGAGGCTACAGTAGATGTTATCGAGTTCCGCCAGGGGAACTCCGGATCACTTGCTCCTGTTAAAGTTCCGGGACTTGTAAAGCACGGAAACGTAACTCTTAAGATGGGCTATATTATTTCCAGTCCGTTTAAGACTTGGGTAATGGAGTGTGTATCTGAGATGCGTGGTCAGATTCCTCGTCAGAATGTGACTATCGAACTTATTGATATCAACTCCGGCGCACCTTCATCAGTTGTAACTTCATCTTTGTCAGCTCGTCAGTGGACACTGACAAATGCATGGGTTACCAAGTACACTGCTCCTGATATGGATGCCAAGAACAGTGATATAGCAATTGAGACTGTAGAAATCGCGTATGAAGAGCTGGTAATTCCAAATTAAGAGAAAGCTATTTGTTTTCTTTTCGGGCGCAGGATTTTTCCTGCGTCCCATAAAGGAAACAAAACAAAATACTTACAGAGGAGAAAAGTATATGGAAACAGTATATGATTTCACACTACCAAAGGGTTACATGGACTCAGCAGGTGTACTTCATCAAAAGGGGAAAATGAGACTTGCTACTGCAGGCGATGAGATTTCAGCAACAAGAGACCCGAGAGTTTTGTCTAATCCATCGTATCTGACAATTGTAATACTAAGTAAAGTTGTTATACAGCTTGAGGGCATGGATGCTGTTACAGCAACGACTATAGAGCAGTTGTTCACTGCAGATTTGGCTTATTTACAAGATATGTACCAGAGAATAAATGATGTGGAGCCTCCGGTAATCCACTGTGTATGTCCGGACTGCGGAAAAACCTTTGAGGTACCTTTAAATTTTACACAGGAGGGCTAAAGCTCTATCCCAAGGATGAATTGTATAGAGAGATGTCTTTTATCTCATACTATTTTCACTGGGGACAGGATGAAGTAATGGCTCTGGAGCATAACCAAAGACGAAGGTGGTGCTCGGAGATTTCTGAAATCAACAAGAGCTTGAACCCCTCTAAGAAAAATAAAGAAAAAAGTATTTTAGATATGAAACCTACAAGATGAGGTGATGTGAATGCCAAGAACCTTTATAAATCGCAGTGATACTGAAACAAAAATGGAGCAGGTTGCGGGAAAGACTGACAGTTTCGAATCCTTTATGGGGAATACGGATCTGAAGGATATAAACAACCCCATTACGGCGTTTAACTTTGTACTGGAAGTTGAACTTCTTTATTTTCTTGCGATCAAATCTTTAAAGGCATTTACTAAAGAAAATGAGTTCGAATACATACGTGAAGGCGGCGTAAACGACTACGTACACATGAAAAGAAAGCCAATTTCCAAGCCATTTACCTTTCAGGTAGAAAGATATGTGGGCTCAGAAAGATTTCTGGATCCGCTGGCACTTGGAACAGAGCTAGTTCTTCCACTGATCCTCTACGTGTACAGGCATAAGTCAAGGCAGGGACTTTTTACAGACAGTGCACCTGCTTATCCTGCAAGAATCTATATTTTTACAGGATGTACAGTAATAAGTAAGGAATATGGTGAGCTGAATGCAGAAAGGTCAGGGCTTTTAACTGAGACTACGACAATAGCGTATCGCGAACTTATAGCTATTACTAATCCTTCCTCCTCATCAGAAGAGGAAGAGTGGAAATTTTCCGAGGATAAAAAAGCAGGAAATACTAAGACCAAGTATGCAGCTTTTGCCAAGAATGACCTTGATACTAATAGTTTGTATCCGTACAAGTTTGTAAATGATCAGGATGGTATTCCGCATTTACAGCGTAAAGAAGAAGATTCCAGTGCTAAAAACAAAGAATACAAGCCACAGTATGAGTTGAAAAAGGATGGCACAAACACAAAGTATGCCAAGCAGTCTACGATTGACCAGGCAGGCGGTATATATGATATGGAAGATGGTGATGATGGCCGTAAGCATTTAAAGAGAGTTGACAAGGCTGAGAACAATAAAGAGGCCTGGACTGGGGAAAAAGGTGCCAAGAAATGGGCTAAGCAAAGCGTACCGGATGAAACAAACAAGACATATGATACGAAAACTGTTGATGGCAAGAGCGTTATTGTAAGGGTTGATGGCAGGCCACTTAACAGCCCACAGTATGAGATGAAAAAGGACGGAGCAGCTAATAAGTATGCCGCTACTTCTCCTAAAGACAAGGAAAAAGCTAAGCCGGTAACATGGCCACCAACAAGAAGAGCTTTGATGGCGGAGGCATTGAAAAGTAACAAATAACAGATTAGGGGAATGACAATATGCTGACAATTTCTGCTCCGATAGAGATAAAAGCCAAAGCTAATATGATTAAAGATCCGGAATCCTTTTACCAAAGGATTATTGGAAACTACTCTCTCATGGAGACCCATGTGGATCAGGAAGATCTTTTGCATATTGTATCAACTCCACCGGAAATATATGTTTCAGAAGGCGAAGGAATGACCAACATCCTTTCACAGAGCGAAAGAAATGAAACCAATATAAACAAAGTTAATATTCTAAACAATGTTCTTAACAGGATTGTGGCTTCTGCTGAAGTAAACCTGACTTATCAGGACAGAGTTTTCATAACGGATGCTCTTTATAAACTGGGAGTCAGAGATGACAGAAGGTTTATGGAGACTTTCTACAACATAGCAAAGGAAACGCAGAACACTAATAAACTTATTAATCTGTATTTTGAAACAGGCGGTGAATTAAAACAGCTCGTTGAAATGGTAGAGACTCTGGAAAAAGACAGTAGTACCACAAAGGTTTTGGAGAGTGAAACTGAGTCATCCAATTATCTTTATAACAGCGTGATGGAAAGACTTAAGACCGGAGCTATTTATCAGATAGTATCTAACTTTAACAGAACCATTGACCATAATGAGATTGATTCAAGAGAGTACTCGATTTCAAATCAAAGCTATATAGCACAGCACATTTTGCTTTCGACTCTTAGAGAACAGGCGGGGGTTGCCAGAAACAACCTGTTTTACCTGGATAACGGAAACTATGAAGAGCTTATAAACAGCGAGAGCACAGAGCTTACAAATATAAAAAGCGAGATTAATACAGCTGTTCTCATGGATATGCTTACTACACTATATCACACGGGATTTGACAGATTTTTCCTGGATGCCAATACCTATTACCACTTCGAGGATACATTTTTCAAGGCATCAGATCAGATCATGGTGCGTCTTGTAAATGGTTTTCAGAACATTTACAACAGCGAACATACAAGCCGTGATTATATGACCGAAAACAACTACCTCAGCAGTGCTGAGATTGAGCTGATTCAGAAGGTTTATGAGGGGAAGTTCACTGAAGAAGAAGTAGACAGGATAACGAATACCGTTAACCTCAACACAATCCGTAATGAAGAGAGGCTTCGCCAGTATCTGATACAAAAGAGCCAGGAAAATGAGACGTTAAGAGAGGAAATTCAAGAGGAAGAGAAAAAAACAACTGAGCTTGAGCATATAGAACAAACAAATATAAATGAGGTGACTGAGGAAGAAATCGACAGGATTAATGCAGCTGTTAATCTGCTTAATATTCAGAATGAGCAAAGAAGGCAGCATTACGTGAGAGAAATGCAGAAGGTCCAGATGAGACTGAATCAGGAAAGCCATGCTAATGGTTTTGAACAGACTAAGAAGGATGCAGTGCTTGCTCTGTCGAGCCCTGAAAAACTGGCAGAAAGACTGACTGAGCGAAGTAAAGTGGTTAAGCAGCGTCAGGATATGATATTTAATGAATTGCAAAGAATATTCCCTGAGCAGCCGATAGACATTTACAGAATTCTTAATCAGATCAGGAACGGTGATACCAGTATATTTGAGCAAAATATTGTAAGACAGGCAAATGTTGGAGACCTTTTATCGGATATAAATGAAGCGACAAGAGATACGGAACAGGAAAAGAAAGCTTCTGAAAAAAGAGATGAGGCTACAATCGAATTTCTTGAAGCGATAAACAGGGCAAGAGAGGAAGAAAAGGGTGTTTCCGGAAAAAAGACAGGCAGATCGCCTGTAGAAACTGTTCACAGAAGCAGCGAAACTCTCACCATGGAAGAGATAAATGAGCAGCTAGATATGATGCAGCATAATATCTCGAGACAGATAAACAGGACCTCAGAACAATCAGTAGTTACTCAGAACCAGGTTACTCGAAGTACAGAGGTTTCTTCGTCCCAGACCCAGGTCAATCAGTTAAGGCGCAGAGATATAGAGATGATGATTGAGAATGGCGTCAGAAGCCAGATGGGCACTATAAGCGATCAGGTAATGAACAAGATTGAACGGCAGATGCGAAATGAGAAGATGAGGCGAGGTTACTAACTGTTGTTGCGGTAAATAGCATTGCACGAAACGAGGTAAATATATGCCAGGTGGATCTATTACTAATTTAACACAGAGTATAAAGGGCATGTTTGTGGATGGTGCAGCTGAAAAGGCCATTCTCTACATATATTTGGCAGATATCTCCAAACCGGTAAAGGAAAAGGATTTTTTTTCTGAGATAAAGGAAGTAAATAAATTTGAGAAAGACCTGATGAAGAGGACCAAGAAGACCATGGGTTTTACTGATACCATGAAGGAAGTTGGGTCAAGTTTTCTTGATTACTTTACTCCGGGAGCTAAGTCGCAGCAAAAGGTGGGAGAGCTTGACAAAGAAAATAAGAATTTTCTGAAATTCACGGTTCAGTATAACCCGGCGACAATTAAATTATATACCGTAAATGGTAAATTTCAGGAAAAAAACAACCAGGCCGGAGTTCAGAGCAAGCTGCAGAAGATGGATTATAAAGGAAAAACAAAAATGTCCTTTGATCTCATTTTTGATGATTGCGATAACATGAATGCTTTTGCTTTTAATGATATTGCCAACCTGAACGTTACTTCAGTAGTGAATAAGGGCATGAGTCTTTTGCAGAACGGCGGAAATACTCATAGTGTCAGGAAAAGAATGGATGCTATGATGTCGCTTTTTGCCAACCCTGCAACTCAGCAGGTAATATTCTACTGGTCCAAGATGGTATTTCGTGGAACCGTTACTGATATAGGAAACAGATATACGATGTTCAATCCTCAAGGAAATCCTATAAGAGGAGAGATGCATATAGAGCTTACCCAGGATAAAAGTATTAAGAAAATGCATATTGATGACACGTATTGGGATGCAGCTTTTAAGAGTTGTTTTAAAGAGCCTAAGGGTGGAATCGGCGAAGATGGTCTTGCTGGTGTAGCTGGCGCACAGGGGGTAATGGGGAAACTAAGTAATAATGCATTCCTCAATATATAAAAGGAGGCTGATGGCATGGGATTTGATGATGTTTTATCAGCTGCCAAGGGTGGCTTCAAGGATATACTTGGTCTTAATCAGAAAGCAATACTGGAAATAGCCGACTTTTCTGACTGTAAACCTAAGAAAAACAATGCAGCCAAGCCCCAGGCAGGTGGAGCCGGCGGTGACGCCGCGAAAGCCAAAGTGTCAAGTGGATTTAGTGCAAACGCTGTAAAGGATTATGCAAAAGGACTTGGAGTAGACCAGGTAACCGGTGGTCAGGCGTTTCTGCAATATAAGAATTACAAAAAATATAGATTTGAGTGTCAGTTTAACCCTGCTGAAATTACGATAAACGGCTACGGTGGTGAAGAACTTCCGGTTCAGGATTTTGGACAGCCGGGGCAGGAACTGCAAAAGGGTCACAGTTCTACGATGGCTACGGCTTCAACCCATATTGATATGAGCTTCAGACTTATTTTTGACAAAACTAACATCCAGGATGCCTTTTATTCTGACAAATTTACGCTTGGCACCACTAACATTGCCAAGGGTGTCGCAACAGGAATAAAAAAGGCAATAACCGGCCAAGGATATTCTGTCCAGCCGGAGGTCGAGGCACTTACAGCGATAGCCAGAGATAATTTCAAAAGACTTGCCAGGTTCGCCTGGGGAGACATGGTTTACGAAGGAGTCATAAACTCAGTAAGTGCTGAGTACGTGATGTTTAATGTTACCTGTGAACCGATAAGAGCCTTTGTGAATATTAATATGGTTCTCTTCGACAAGGACGTTGCAGGTGCACACACTGAATTCTGGGCCAAAGAATATCTTAAGGATATTTATAGCGTCAAGGATTCAGGCATTATGGGCAAGCTTGATAACATCGAAAACGGATTTGTTACAAAGGAAATGGAGAAGGTTCAAAAGGCACAAGAAAATATGGCAAAAATGGATGACCTTACTGATGCTATGGCGATGACAGAGATGTTTAATTTATAAATAAGGAAATGGGGAAGGCATGGCTGGACTTGATCTTGAGGAATTATCAACAAAATATGAAGGCTACTTCACTCCTATAGTCAGAGTGATGGTGGGAGAAGATGATGTAGAGACAGATAAGAAAATATCGGTAAAAGTCACTGATGTTATGGTACAGGTTACCAGTGATTATAAGGCCAGTATTGCTGAATACACCTTGCGGTTTTCCTACAACTTTAACAATGGCAGTTTTTATACAAAAGAGCTAAAAAAATACATATGCATGGGCACTGCGATCAAGATATATATGGGACATGGAAGCTCGATCACAGAAGTTTTTACAGGCTTCATAGCAGGTGTCCATTTTCTTTATGAAGCTACGGATGTAGAAGCCTCAGGCATCAGAATAACAGCTCTTGATATCAAAGGAATCATGATGGCTAATAATTCCTCCAAGAGGTTAAAGGCCAATTATTATTCGGATGCTGTCAAAGAAATACTGGATCAGGCACCCTATCAGACTCTGAAAAATAACGAGGGAATTACAAGCATCACCATCACAGACACTCCTGACAAGCCAGGCGGCGGAGCAGGAGGTAGTGCTCCTTCAGGGGGAGGCGCGCAGGGAGGCGGACAAGCTGATAACAGACTTGAGATGGTAGCAGAAAGCGACTACGAATTCGTAATAAAAGCAGCCAAAAAATTTAACTACGAGTTTTTTACAATAGGTGGGAATGTAGTTTTCAGAAAGGCGAAGGCAAATACACAGAATCTCGGGGAGATAAAGCCACATGGCAGTATCCTTGGTTATGACATAAATTATGACATCACAGGGGTTGTCGGAGAAGTAAAGGTACGAACCATGGATATCGGCAAGGCCAGTAAAATTGAGGTCAAAAAGAAGAACAACAACAAGTTTTCTCTGGGATCCAAGGCAAAGCCTCTTATCAAGGATCAGGCCTATGTTTATATAGACTCAGCTATCGAATCTCAGAAAGATGCCGAGAACCGGGCAGCCTACATATTGGAAGAAACCTCCTACAGACTTGGCTCTATCAGGATGAAATTCAAGGGAATTCCGGAGTTTGTACCCGGAAGATTTATTGTTCTTAAGGATTTCGGGGATGCTGCTTCAAATAGATTTTATATTACCGACGTAACGCATGAATATGATGGACTGTTTTATACAACTACTATAGAGGGAAAGGCTTCGACCTTATAAGATGTGATTAAGAATATCTTATAGATGCGAACTTGGAGGAGTATATGCCGTTTTTTGATGTTGTTGATGATGTAACCAGGTACCAGATGAATAAGACCGAGATGGGGGATACGCGGATAAGCGGTGTAGTTATCGGTCAAGTAGTAAAAAACTATGACAAGGATAAGCAAGGCTTTGTTCAGGTCAACATCAGTACCAGAGACTATCAGGAGAATAAGCTTGTCTGGGCAAGGGTGGCTTTGCCTTATGGCGGCGATAAAAGTGGAGAATATTTTATTCCTGAAATAGGAGATCAGGTGATACTGGTCTTTGAGCAGGGGAATATAGAAAGGGGCTTCATAATAGGAGCGGTACCCAAGACAAACTCCGGTTTTATGAAAAAGGCTTTTGATGAGCACAATGACATAAAACGAATAAAAACAAGAAACGGTAACACCATTGATATCATTGATCATCATGAAGGAGATGGACAGAAGGATAAGATTACCATTACCACATCGACGGAGGCTCATAAGATAGAGCTTGATAATGAAAAAAAGAAAATTCTGATTTCTGATAAGGAAGGTAAGAATAAAATTGAAATGAAGACTGATACCGGACAGATGCAGATAAATGCCGATCAGAAGCTGACTATAAAAGTTGGCGACAACATAAGTCTGGTAATGAACGGAGCTAACGGGTCAGTTACTTTAGGGGCAACTAAGTTAAAGATTGAGACAAATAATTCCACCGAAATTATTTCCAATAACAGAATAAAGATAGAAGGTGGAAATGTTCAGGCACAAGGCAATTCGATGCTAAAGCTGGGAAGCAGCGGACCGGTGGCAATTGATGGGACACCGATAAAACTTGGATAAGAGAGGATAAAGCATGGAACAGGCTTTTTTAGGAACAGGAGTTAAATTTCCACCGGAAATAGATCCCGCAACCGGCAGATTCCAGATGAGCAGCGGAGACCAGAGTGTCAAGGAATCAATTTATCTGATTCTTATGACACAGGTAACAGAAAGACTTACAAGACCGGATTTTGGTTCGGAAACGGCCAGTTATGTGTTCATGGATATAAACCAGACAGAACTGACCATCATGAGAAGAGATTTGACGGAATGTATTTTGAATCAGGAACCGAGAGTGGCCAGCGTTGACATTTCTACTGATATGCAGGCACAACAAGGTTATATAATGATTAATATAGATTATGTTCTGGCACAGACTCACACAAGAGGAAGTCTGGTATTTCCTTTCTATCTTAATGCTGAACCTGAACCTGAAGTTGAAGAAGAATACTACGAACCTGAAATCATAGATACATGATTTTTCGAACGGGGGCTATATGATAAATGCGTTCAAGCCTCAGACTATTGAGGATATTGAAAACAGGATAGAGAAGCTTCGTAAATCCTATGCGCCTGAATGGGAGTTTGACAAGAACGATCCTGATGCAGGATCTGTTATTGCTAAGATTTATGCAAAGCAGCTGGAAGAGAACAACAGACTTATGAGCCAGATGCCGGAAAGATATCATCTGGAGTTCGTAAATATGTTGGATTCCACTTTGCGTCCTGCACAGCCGGCAGGTAGCATGGTGGTCTTTAATATGGACAGCAGCACTGTAATGGGGACTCAGGTGCCGAAGGGAACCAGATTATCTGCAGAATCGGATGTCACCGATTCCGGATTTATCATATATGAAACGGACAGAAATCTGTATGTGACAGATGCGCAGATAAAAAATGTTTTTATGACAGACGCAGAGGATGGCACTCTAACACCGATATTCGGAGAGCTGGAAGTACCGGAAGTTATAAGTGGAATAGCCAGATCCGTAGCAGCTGACGATGAAAGCGAGCAGGCTTTGGAAGAAGCCGAGGATCTTTCCACAGAGGAAAGATATCAGGTTCCGCCTTTTACTTTGTTTGGAGAAAAAGAGTCTGTCGGAAAAAGTATTTTTATTATTTATGAGCCAAGACTTTTTGATGGCATCGACGAACCGATTTATATAAGATTTGAAGCTTCTAAAGAGCTTTTCGATCGTATAAATAATGGAGAATTCGTTTTTAAATATTTTTCAAAAGAGGGCTTTTTAGAATTTGATTTTGTAAGTCTTTTTGAAGATAATAAAACTTTTATCTTAAAGAAGAAAAAAGAATGCAGAAAAGTGACAATAGAGGATAAGGACTATTCTGTAGTTATTCTTGAAGCTACGGGAGTCATGAAGGACTCTCTTGAAATAACAAGTGTTTCTGTTTCTGCCGGTGGAGATTCCAAGTCACCTGAGTATGTAGGAGATGGAAGCATAGAATTTGATGTGGACAGATTTGCTCCGTTTACTGATTCTCTTGCAATTTACAATGAATGTTATATTGGACATACACCGTGCTTTTCGAAGGTGGGAGCCAGAATAACCCTTGATTTCAATGTTTTTTATACAGACAACATTCTGAAATTAAGTGCAGAGGAAGAAGAGGCTGAGCTGGCTATCATAAAAAGAAAGCCAAGAAAAACTGCCTTTGATATACCTGCCTCTACAAAAGTAAATGAGATTATAATTGAGTATTTTAATGGGATTGGCTGGAAAAAGCTAAAATGTGATACAGAATATGCCGGGATGTTCGAAAATGCTGAAGATGGGCAGTACAAGCTTAGCTTTATGTGTCCCGAGGATTGGATCGAAACGGAGAGCGGACCTTATAGCGGAAAGTGCCTTAGAATGAGGATTGTCAAGGCAGACAACTGCTATATGAGACCTGGAATCCACACATATCCTACGATCGAGAAGCTTAGGCTCTCCTATTCCTATGAAGGGAAGTTTACTGCACCCTCCAGACTTGAGAAAATTTCGGGAACCAAAAAGGAAGATATAACCTTAAGGCTTGGAAGCGGTAAGCCATTTACTGTTTTATCAGGAATCGATTACCACGACGATGCTTTATATATCGGACTTGATAAAAAACTAACTGATGGTCCTGTGAGTGTATATTTTCAGTTGTCTGAAGTAAACAGTCAAAGCGGAGTAAGATTCAGACTTGAGTATAGTAGTAGCAGTGGATTTAATGAAACCAGGATAACTGATCTTACCGAGGGCTTTACAAGATCCGGAACTATTATGTTCATGCCGGCTGCCGACATGGCCAGAATGACTCTGGAAGGAAATAAGCTCTACTGGCTTAGACTGGTAAGA
This sequence comes from uncultured Butyrivibrio sp., assembly GCF_947169445.1. Classification (GTDB taxonomy): domain Bacteria; phylum Bacillota; class Clostridia; order Lachnospirales; family Lachnospiraceae; genus Butyrivibrio. The sequence continues at coordinate 118,948 of NZ_CAMVPU010000003.1, forward strand.
TCCAAGACCAGAAATGCAGATTACAATGATGCTTTTCTTCCAAGAATCGTCAAGCTGTGTCTTAATGCAGTGACTGTGACTAATGTTCAGACCTCTGATGAGAATGATTATTATATTGATGATGTCATAGCCAACAACAGCATTTCGCTTGGATTCGACAATATTCTGGATGCTTCTGTATGGGTAAATGAAAATGGATATACCCGTAAGGAAGAAATGGAGAGCCTTATGCAGAGCCATCCTGAAAGAGTACGGGTAGAATATGACTTTCAGGGAAGGATAACAGCATTTTTTGTACTGTGGGATGAGGTTGATTCTTTTGACAATCCGCCGCATAAGCGCTGCTACCGCATAGACAGGATGTCAGGGAAAATCATCTTTTCGGATGGCAATAAATGCGATATGCCAAGAGTAACAGATGATATTGCCTTTAAAGCAAGCATCAGATCAACTGATGGAGAAAACGGTAATCTTGGTGTTGGTGAGATCACAATATTTACAGGAGAATCTCCATATATTGATACAGTATATAATCCCATAAGAGCACATGGCGGGAGTAGTCTGGAGAGCTTGGATCATGCGATGGCAAGATGTGCCGGGATTATGCATTCGAGATGGCGCCTGGTATCCGAATCGGATTATGTCAGGTATGTAATGGAATACTCAGACAGTATTGACAGATGCCGTGTGGTAGTTGGTGAGACTATCGAAGGGGGACATAATCCTGAGGATATTTCCATAGTTCTTCTTATGAAGGATTGTGCCGATGGAGCATTTTCTTTTCACAGAATATCTGCAGCGCTTCAGAGAGATATATTAAGCCGCTGTGCACTAACAATAACTGAAAATGAGCTTCACATTGTGGAACCGATTTTTGTAAGTGTTTCTGTATGTGTCTGGGCTATGGTAATGGATATGGACGATGCGTTCGAGGTCCAGAATGAGGTAAAGGCTGTTCTTTCTTCATATCTCAATCCGGTAGGCAGGGAGAATGGTGAAGGATGGGATATAGGTACTCTTCCCAAAGAAACACAGATTCTTATGAGACTGGGAGTCCTTCGCAGTAAAGCTATCATCCAGAGGATTACCATGATTGGCAAATACGTTGATGCCACTGGCGAACATGAGCTTGATACTAAAGATATAAAGATTACACCGTTTATGGTTGCCAGAAACGGGGAACACAAGGTTATCATAACTAACAAATGATTATCCGGGGGCAGGAAAATATGCTAAGTGTTGATGAATTAAAAAGCCGAACATATGAAGAGAGAATGGAAGATGTGATGCGTGAAATCCCCATTCTGTCATCAGAGTGGACAAATTATAACGCTTCTGATCCGGGTATCACTATTATTGAGAGCCTGACTGCTTTTTCAGCCCTTCAAGGCTCTGAAATCGTCACACTTAATTATCGTGCTAAAATGGCTCTTTTGAAGATGGCGGGATTTATTCCTGCCAGAGGAAAGTGTGCAAAAGTACTTCTTTCCTCCGACCATATGGAAGAAGCACGTATGCTTAAGGCAGGGGAGCGATTTCATCTGGGGGATCTGTGCTTTGAAACCAATAAGGAAACACTTATAGGTCAGAGCAGGCTGATTGGTGTTTTTGCCTATGATGGTTCACAGTACAGGGACTACAGTTATCTTCTTGATAAAGAGATAAGTGTACCTGCCAAGATATTCGGAGAGGATCCGAAAGCACAAAATAGCCTGTACTTTATTATTGAAGGGGACCCGTCCAAACTGAAAAAGGCGATTTTCTACGTGAAGATGATTGATAATCCCCGGAGAAACAAGACAGAAGACAGGACAGAGCATATTTTTGCTGACATAAAGTGGGAATGCTACACAACAAGAGGCTTTGAAGAAATTAGTGTAAGAGACTACACTTCAGCTTTTGTAAACAGCGGGGAGCTGAACATTTCTTTTCCTGAGCAGGGAATTGCTGAATATGATAAAGCTCCCGTTAAGGGTTATTGCATAAGGGCGACGCTTGAGAGGGCTGAATATGATATAGTCCCTAAAATGACAAACGTTTATGGTTTTTTGTTTGAGGTATGGCAGAAAGACACCAAGGCATTTTCTCAGACCTTTAATAAAAATGACAAAATCAGCATATTATCGCCAATAGGAAAAGATGTGTACTATTTGGTTTTTGGTAAAGAGAAAAAGGGTTCCTCCTATAGAAGATATGAGCTTACGCTGGGCAGGGAACAGCACGGAAGATTTTGTAATTATGTCCAGGCACCCGATGGAACCATGAGCTTTGAATTTTCGGAAGAAGACTTTGGGTACGCGCCGATGAAAGCCAAGGAGTGCGTAAGGGTTATTCTTTATAACGAAGAGATTATGCGGCAGTATAACGTCGGAAAGGTTATCGGATATGATGATCAGGAGATAGATCTTCCGATAGAAAGGATAGTTCATGAGACCTTTTTCCTGATTGCCAGAAGGAAGGTTGACGACGGATATATATACGATTTTGTAAGACCTGAAAGAAATAATGAAGGAGATTTATATTACCATCTTCTTGAGGGTGATGGAAAGATTATCATCGAGGATCCGGGCGATTATATAGATGCAGATCTTTTTATGGGAAGTGTGTCCATAATGAGCGGTGACAAGGGCAATATCAATGCCGGGAACCTTCTTACCATCGAGGATCAGAGTATTCCTGACGGATTCTATAACCCGGGAGCCGGTACCGGAGGAGGATTCAGAGAGAATCTGGAGCAGGTAAAAGAGAGATTCCAGGTAGATATGAGAACTCCGTACAGAGCTGTAACGGCCAAAGATTTTGAATATCTTGTAATGACGACACCGGGACTTTGCATTAGGAAAGCGAAAGCAGTTATATCAGAGCATGACAATAAGGTCAGAGTGGCTATTTTACCTGATTCGGATGCTAAATTCCCCAAGCTTTCGCATATTTATGCCGAAAAAATAAAGGAGAGGCTTGTTGACAGAAGGCTTATAACCAGCCAGTTTTCGATTATTCAGCCGAATTTCGTTGCTATCGGTGTAAAGTGTACAGTTTATGTAAAAAGACATTATTCTGATGTTCAACAGCAGATTGAGAACAGAATAAGAGCTAATGTAGATTATATAGAATCTGACAGAAATTTTGGCGACAGACTTACATTTGAGGATGTTTTCCATGCAATAGAAGAGCTTCCATGCGTGGAATATGTATATGATCTTTCGCTTCATTCTGAAAACAGCAAGCTGGCTCAGCTAAAAGAATACGATATTTATCCGAGATTTGACACTCTTTGCTACCCGGGTGATATTCAGCTGGAAATAGTTAATTCGGAGAAATAATTACAGGGGATCATAGAAATGGCATATGATATTTGGTATTCCATAAAGAATAACAGAATAAAACAGGGCTGCTATGATGGCTTTACGTTAGAAGGCGGGGATACGCTTGTTCTTGATGAGACAAAGAGAGATCATTTCCTATTCCTGCAGGCAATAGACGGAGTTATTGACGACTTTCTGTGGGGGCGCTTTACGTGCAATCTGCTTTTGTCGGAAGAGATTGTATGTTATATTTATGTTATAGCATCAAATATTTTGACGATAAAAAACGAAAATGGTGAAGTGGCAGATATCGGGAAAATCCTTTGTAATAAAGAGATTGAAGTCTATAAGAAGATTTCAATCCTGAATCGTATGGGTGCCAAGAGATTTGTTAATACTGATGATTTCTTACTGTATGATCTTAAGGGACGATATTTGTATGTTGCAGTGGAGATGCTTGGTGCCGGGCAGGCCTCTATCGGAGGAATCAGGGTAGGTGCAAGAGGCGATAGCTTTATGGGGGCATTTCCGGAAATATATCGCAGCAGGAATAGTTTTTTCCATAGATACTTATCTATTTTTTCAAGTATCTACAACGATATAAGCGAACAGAACGAAAAGCTTTACGAGATGCTTGATCTTGATAAGTGTTCGCCTGATCTCCTTGAGATGTATGCTACATGGTTTGGTATTGATTTAAGGGGCGTTGCTCTGCCGGAAGACGCTCTTAGAACTATTGTTAAGGAAGCTTATCAATTAAACCGCATGAAGGGGACAAGGTGGGCTATCGAGCGTATTCTTCAGATAATGCTTGATGGCGATGCTGTAATGTATGAGAATCGCTTAAATGACGGCAGTCTTTACGATGTGACAATTCTGGTTAACAGAAAACTTACTGATGATTTAAGGCATCAGCTTACCTTTATGCTGGATCAGTTCAAACCGCTGCGTACGAATATCCGTATTCTTCAGATGGAGAAAGAGGCTGTAATGGATGGCAACAGCTACCTTGATATGAATGCTGCCATTCCGGCAGAAAAGCATGTCGTTCTTGATCAAGAGTCAATTTATGATGGTGCAATTACACTTTTATAGCGTTGGGAGACGACCAGATGACTGTAGATGAGGTTAGAAGTGATGGAAAACTTCAATTGAGTGTACATGGAAAGATTGATGCCAATTCATCTTCGGAGTTTCAGAATTATGTTCTGAAAGCTTTCCAGAAGAGTTCGAATGTGATCATTGATTTTTCTGACGCCAGATATGTATCGAGTGCGGGACTTCGCGCGCTTTTAATAGGACAAAAAACTGCGGCTTCAAAAGGAGGTAAGCTCACTATTATCAATGCCAATGAAGCAGTAAAGGATGTTCTTAGAGTTACCGGCCTTGATAAAGTGCTGACTATTCAATGATTACTTTTTTAAACGTTACTAAAGAATATATAACAGAAGAAGGCAATGTGGCGGTCTATGATGATTTCTCAGAAGAAATAGGAGATGGAGAATTTGTCGTAATAACCGGTGAAAGCGGCTCAGGTAAGACCACTATGCTAAAGATGCTCCTAAAAGAGACGCTTCCTCAAAAAGGTGATATTATCGTGGATGGACGAAGGCTTTCTTCTATTTCCAGAAAGGATATTCCATATTACAGACGGGGAATCGGCGTAGTGTTTCAGGATTTCAAGCTGATTCCTGATCTTAATGTTTATGACAATCTTGCGACAGCAATTCTTGCAACGGGTGGTTCCGAAAAAGATGCGCAGACCAAGATAATAAATGTTCTGACAATGCTGGGAATTGATCACCTTCATAAGAGATATCCCAGAGAAATGTCGGGCGGTGAACAGCAAAAGGTCTGTCTAGCCAGAGCGATAATCAACAATCCCAAATTACTACTGGTTGATGAGCCGACCGGGAATCTTGATCCAATTTCCTCGGCGGATATCGTAAGACTTTTGGATATAATCAATAATCATGGAATAACAGTCGTTATGGCAACTCATGATATTTCTGTTGCCAGTGGTCTGGGGCGAAGAAGAATAGATTTAGATGAAATAAAATATGAGAGAGCAGGGAGAACTGGGTAAATGACAAAGGAGCAAAAGGCATCACTTGTAACAGCATGTATTTTCTACGTACTTACAGTTGTTGGATTTTTTTATTTTAGTGTTACCCTTATAGTTATTGTTTTTTTGCTTTTTACGTTATCGATAACCTATTTTGCCTATCTTTGCTATCGAAATCACAATGATTATACAGGCGCTGAGCACCTTCAGCAGGAGATAGGTATTTTGAAGTCTGAAAAAGAGACTCTTCGCGGTGATTATGAGATTTTAATAAGGGAGAAGGACGAGGAGCTAAACAGACGTCAAAACAGTATTGAAGAACTAAAGAATAATGTTTCTTTGCTCGAAAAAGAAAAGGAAGAATTAGAAAGAAATGCAAAGATGGCATCGCAGAAAGCTGCTAATACCGAAAGAGCTGATAATGATGGCCTTCTTCCTCCGGATGATGACGATGATACCGCAAATATTGATATCATCCAGGTTGCGAGACAGGCGATCAGAGAACTCGAAGAGGCGGCAAGAAGCGTTGACCTTATAATCACAATATCCAGTGCGCTGGATAAATTGATGGTCCGTGCTTCAGCAAAAAGACTTCTCATAATGTTTAGAAACATTATCGATAATTCGATTAAATACATGCAGTCAGCCGGAACTTTAGTTATTACAATTTCAGCTGTTGATGATGTTATTTTCATTGTACTTAAGGATACCGGCAAAGGTCTTCCTGAAGATGAGACCAAGCATATCTTCGAGCTTAATTATCAGGGCTCTAACAGAATAAGCGGTAATGGGCTTGGATTAACACAGGCAAAAGCTATCGTAGAACATTATGGCGGAACAATATATGCCAGAAGCCCTGAGGGAAAAGGAATGGGCATATATATTCAGTTACCTACTACGTGAACCGGTTTGTAGCTAAGAGAGGCCTTTTATGAGACGTGATTTAAGAATATTCTTTTATCTATTTATATTTTTTGTAGTTGTAGCAATAGGCTCATTGCTGTTTTTGGATGATATAAACAGTGTATTTTATAAGACCAGAGATTCTGTGGGAGCAGAAACAGCAGTTTTGAATGAAACTGTAGTAGGGGAAGTTGCTTTTGAAGAACCATCTGTTGAACAGATGGTTGAGACTGTAGAAGAGACTACTCCTGAAGTAGTTGAAGAGCCGGAACCAGAACCGGAACCTGAACCGGAACCTGAACCGGAGCCTGAGCCGATCAGATATTTTACCTACACGACAGACACAACCATTGCACGATTAAGGCTTCGCTCACAGCCGAGCACTGATGCTGAGATTATAGATAAATTAGTAAAGAAATCCAAGGGATATATAATAAAGCCCGGAAATGAATGGTGCAAGGTAATAACATCCGGTGGTCTTGAGGGATTTGTAGCCACGGAATATTTAATTATAACAGAGGTTCAACAGGAGGATTTTCCGAACGATATAGTATCAAAGGTTGAAGAACCGGATGAGGAGTTAGGTGCTTCTTTTAACAGCTAAAACATAAGTACCAGGGAGAGATATTCATAAGGGGAGAAACAAGAAATGGCTGATGAAAGACTGCAGGCAGGTCAAAAAAAGAATAATTCTATCACCTCTCGTCCTATCGATGATGAAGAGGAGGAGACTTATCTTTATGCTGTCAGAAAACCCATGGAGTTTATAAACGAGGGGGAAAATGGGGTATTTGACGTAAAAAAGCAGACCGGTCTTAATTCAGCGAAAAGCGTGTTTGATAAGTATTCTACGTTTAAAACGTAAAATACCGTTTTTTCTTATGAGGGTCTAATATGGGAAGCTTTGATAAGGAAAGGAATCAGCAGCCTTTTCGTGATTACAACGAATACATGCAGTATGTCTTTGACTGCGTGAATGGGTGTCTTGATTCTTATATTTCCAAAATGAAGGTTACGTTCGATAATGGTGAAGGCGGTTATAAAAACGTGCTGTATCCCGATATCGAGCTTGCTGGTGATGCCACCAGAAATAGACTTACAGCTTCATATACCGAGCGTTTTGGTGAGGGCAAAAAATCTTCTTCTGAAAATGGTGATGCAGATGACACAGGCGAAGACAATGATGAGCTTAAGGTACCTGAGGCTTTGGACACCGAAGAAGATGATGATGAATTCGATGAAATAGATCAGGAGCTCATGGAACTTCTGGGAAGCTTTGCTAGCGGAGATCTTGAGGAAAACGAAGCAGAATCCGGATTTGAAAGCCCGGGTGTTGATACTAATGAGATTTGGAGTAAAGTTGAGGAAGACGTAAAAATTCCTGTAGTCGAGAGACTTAAGATTATAAATGACAGGGCAGCTATTACCTTGGAACAGGGTATTGAGCTTCCCTTCTATGAGTTGTGTAATCGTCTCAAATTTGAGCCGTTCACGATGTTTTGCTTTGCCTGCGGTATTTTGTCTTCAACACAGACAGATTATGCAGGCGTATTTCACATTATAAATGAAAATGGTGCGCTTTCAGCGCCTACTATAGAGTCTGCAGCCAAGGTTTTTTACGGCTCAGCCTTTTCTATTACTGCGGCTTACGGTGATATGAGTGCCTGCCTTGAGCAGCTCATGCCTGTATTGCCTCTGCAGGTTCAGGGCAGTATGCCGTTTTCAACGGTAGTTTCTCCTGATAAGAGAATCATTGACTTCCTATTCGGAAGAAATCCACTCCTTCTTGATGAAAATTACAACAGATTTATTTATATGCTTTCCGACGATAAGGAGCTTGATCCTGTTATGGCTAATCAGGGGAGACTCGAAGCTATGAAGACTTCCTATAACGATGGCGTAAGGATTTTCTATTATTACGGTGACGACGGAAGCGGAAGAAGATTTTTTGTTAAGCATTTCTGTAAAGAAAATGGACTTAAGGCTATTGCTATAAACTGTAAGAAGCTATTCAACTATGATTATCAGTTTGTAGACAGAGCTCTATGGTCGGTTACCAGAGAATGTATCCTGGCGAAAGCATGCTGCAGCCTTACAGACCTGACTTTTAGAGATGAGGAAAAAGAAAAATTCTTTGGCTATATGGATATGGCTTTTTCAAAGCTGACAGAAAAAGGCATTCTGGTATTTGCCATGAGTAAGCTCTTCATCGATTTCAGAGAAGTCACAAAGAGCGAGTTTACTGATCTTGAGCTTCCAACACCCAATACAGGTGAGCGTCTTACCTGCTGGCAGTATTTTGCCAAGAATTATACACTTGCTGACGACGTTGATCTTTTGGAAATGTCAACCAAGTTCCTGTTTACGGCAGGTAAGATCCATGATGCTCTCGTGAAGGCAAAGGCGCTTTCTAACATGGATAAAGAAGAAAAAATATCGAGAGGAAGCCTGTTTAAAGGATGCTATGCACAGATGAGTTCTGAGCTTTCGCAGAAAGCTACGAGAGTAGAGGCTAAGTTTGGTTTCGAGGATATCGTAATGAACGAAAGTCAAAGAGAGACAATCGAGCATGCGATTGAACAGATGACCTATAGGAAACAGGTTTATGAAAACTGGAATTATACCAAGAAATATCCTTATGGCCGTGGACTTACAGTTCTTCTTTTCGGAGCACCCGGTACCGGTAAATCCATGATGGCACAGGTTATTGCCCATGAGCTTAATCTTGAGTTGTACAGAGTTGATATTTCAAAGGTTGTAGATAAATACGTTGGAGAGACAGAAAAATCTCTGTCTATGATATTCAGAGAAGCCAAAAAATGTAATGTCGTTTTGTTCTTCGATGAATGTGATACCATTTTTGCAAAACGTTCCGATGACGGCGGATCCAATCAGGCTTCCGCCAACAACAAGACAGCACTTTTGCTTCAGGAAATGGAAGCCTATGATGGTGTCTGCGTTCTTGCTACTAACTACAAGCACAACATTGACCCTGCGTTCTTTAGACGTATGAAATATATCGTTGAATTCCAGTTCCCGGATGTAGATACAAGAGAGATGCTGTGGAGAACTACTATTCCTAAGGATACACCACTTGCAGAGGATGTGGATATCAGATTCCTAGCTGAGAAGTTTGAGTTCGTTGGTGGTAATATCAAGAACTGTATCCTGAATGCGGCATTCCTTGCAGCAGCAGATCCTGACGCTGCCGGTGAGGTTCATATGAGACATTATCTAAATGCCATTAAGTACGAATTTGTGAAGGTTGGTAAGGTATTTACCAAATCCGACTTTGAACCGTACGCCGAAGAGGTGGGTTTGGCGTGATCTTAGTTTTTTCCACCATGAGGGGTAAGGCTTATGAAAATAGGAAAACAGCTTAGAAACTTAAAGACTGGAGCGAAGAGGCTTTTTGTCGGCTTGATGGTATTAAGCTTATTATGTACAGTATCGGGAATTGGATCCATATATACGTATGCGACGGAACCTGTTCCTGAATCACTGGAATTAACGGGCGGTTCACAGCCAAATGAGGGAGCATCGACTGAGAGTTCAGTAGGTAGCCAGGAGGGCCCAGAAAGTCAGCCAGGAAACCCTGAAGGGCAGCCTGCAAATCCTGAAGGACAGCCTGCAACTACCGAAGGAGAGCCTTCAAATACTGAAGGGCAGCCCGCCAATAATGAGGGGCAGCCTGCAAATCCCGAAGGACAGCCTGCAACTACCGAAGGAGAGCCTTCAAATACTGAAGGGCAGCCCGCCAATAATGAGGGGCAGCCTGCAACTACCGAAGGAGAGCCTTCAAATACTGAAGGACAGCCTTCAAATACCGAAAATCAGCCTGCAGGCGAAAACATAGAAAACGGATCAAATGTACAACCCTGTCAGGAGCACCAATATGAGTATACATATGATGCGAATACTCATACCGGTGTCTGCAAAATATGTAATGATACATTTACTGCAAATCATGAGTTTGCAGAGTCAAGGACCGAAGATGGCAAGATCAGGAGAGCTTGCACTATTTGTGGTTATGAAGAAATCATAGAAGATGATGGAACTTTGAATGTTCATGACCATGAATATGAATATACAGATAATGGTGACGGCACCCATACCGGTGTCTGCTCACTATGCGGTGATGATGACCCTGAAAAGATAATCACACAAGCTCATACAATGGGCGAGTGGGAGCCTGACGGTCACGGAAATCACACAAGAACCTGCCTGTTTTGCGATTATACAGAAGTGGAAGAGTGTACCTTTGATGAAGAAACCGGACTTTGTACAGTTTGCGGATTTAACCGGAATGAGCTTTCATTAAGAAACTCACTGTCAGTAAAAAAGACAGGTACCTTAAAGCTTTTAGGAGCACCATCCGGGACTACTATAAATCATGATTCGAGTAAAACCTACGATGAAGAAGTTATCAGGGAGTTTTTTACCATTACGAATACAGATGATGTTACTTATGATGGCACGGAGAAAACCTTCTGTTCATATTATGCGACCGGAGCTACCACGGTAAACATTGTAGAGCCTGGAGGAAGTAATGTAAGAAAGTATACTACGACTGGAGATCTGAAGGTTAGCTACGTTAATAGTTCAGGGACTACTGCGTCCTCTGTAAAAGATGCAGGGAATTATACTGCTAAATTTTCACTGGATGTTTCATATACTGCTCCGGGAAGTACTACTGCCACTTCCCAGACACTGACCTATTCTGACAGTACTGTACATAAGATATATCAAAAATCTCTTTCTGATAGTGATATTACTATAGATCCCGGAAATATAGAGGACTATTCGACATGCGCAAGAACCGGAGAATTTGGACAATGGTTTAGTGCGTCATTTAATAATACAACTATCCCGGTTACATATAGTGTTTCTCCGACCGTGGATGGTGCTCCGGCATCTAATGTTGATTATAATGTGACCATGAGTCCGGCAGCTACAGCCACAAACTTCACCGGGTCTGTTTCCCGTACTATTTCTGTTCCTAGAATTACCCTGCTATTTGATGGTTTCGAAGAGATTGCAAACGCATATTACAATCAGGTATTGGTCACGTGTTCTGGCTACGTAATAAGCGATTCAGCAAGCGGAACATATGCTGCTTCCTATACACTTAATCAGAGTGGAGACAAAACTCTTTATGTAAAGAAAACACTTTCTGATGGAACCAATGGACCTGCTATAAAGGTAAATACCGGGCAGGTTACTATTTCTAATGAAGCACCAAATTTTGGCATTACTTTTGACAACTGCTTTTCTACAGCGCCTTCTCCAAAGGGAACCGCTACAGGTGGTGTATACAAGGTTCCTTATACCGGGGCTGAGCAGCAGCTGTTTTCTTCTCTTGGAACTATTAGAGACCTCGTAAATACTTCAACGCCTTCAGGCTACATTATTACAGCGGTTGATACAGCTGGACTTGTGAACAAGTCAGCAACCAATGTAGGAAAATATAAGGTCACTCTGACCTTGAAGCTTACGGCAAATTATGGCGGAGCGTCCTTTACTAATACGGTTTATAAGGACTACGAGTTTGAGATTTATAAACTGTCTCTTTCAGATGCCAGTATCAGTGTAAAGAATGACTTTAAAACTGCTGATGGCAAAATTGATTATCTGAAAGTAAGCGGAAGTGATTATAAGTCGGCTATTGAGGTAACCGTTGGAGGAACCACTTTGTCTTCTGATGGCTACAATGTTGAAGTTGCAGGAATGCCGGAGATTCCAACAGCAGGAAATGGCTATAACGTAACTATCAGTCCAAATGGTGATGTATATGTGGGAACTAAGACGGAAAATAGTCTGCTCTGGGTTACTGATGTTGGACTAAAATACCAAGGATATAGCCAGGCGGATTCATCTGCAACTATAAATAGTTACTATATACAAGATGTAACTGTAAAACCTGAAGACACAATATATCAGATTGGACTTGATGGAAATAGTTTTTCTACTGAACTTAAGATTACTGAAAGCTGCAAGAATAAAGTATTTACTGTTTACCTAAAGGGCACGGAGAAAGGAAAAGTATTTAAGAAGGCCACAGGAGAGCTGGAAATCAGACAGCCAGTTGTAAAATATGATGGAAGCACTACTAAGCAAAGTGAATATGTTAAGTCGGTTAAGTTATCAGCAGATAGCTTCAAGATAAGTGCTGTTACCCCTGCTACTACTATAACACCGGCTCCGGTTCTGCCTATAGCAGAGTATGAGTATGCTAACTCTGCGACAAGTGTCACGGTTACTTTCAAAGATGATGGAAGTATTAAATATCAAGGGGCTATCACAGTAACTTTGACGGATGTTGTGGTGGTTGATGATGATATAATCAGTAATTTTGGTCTTTTATTTAATAATGCCGCATACAAGTCATATTTCAATGAGGCTGTCACAATTACCGGCTTAGTGAATGATGCTTCTCATATACAATTCTCCAAGCCCGGTCAAAATGATTTTAAGGATTTTTACTATGTAGAAGCTGAAGGAAAGCATAGTATCACTGTAGACTTACAGGTTAAGGCAGGAGATCCTGCTGTTACTAACTTGCCTGCAAGTAATCAGAGGATCAGAACCTTTACTATTGATAAGACCGCTCCAAGTGGAGTTATAGAAATTGAAGGTCAGGGAAAAGAAGCAGGAATCACCAAGAAGTATACCGGCTTCACATCAGATTCAAGTACTGCTTTTGGCGTAACCTCGCAGCCTAAGATTAAGATAACAAGTGAAGATGGACTTTCAGGAGTAGCCAAGGTTCAATACCTTGTAGCGGATAAGTTCTATTCTTCATCGGCAAGTCTTCTTAAGGACCATGCTGTAGATTCCTATAGCTGGCAGGATTATTCATCAGCCACCTCGATTGGATTTTCACAGGGAGCTCACAACTACCTGTATGTAGCAGTCTATGATAACGCAGGGAATGCTACATATCTTTCAACCGGGGATATAATGTATGACAATTATGGTCCTAAGGGAAGGATAGTTGTTGGTGATTATTCTTCGAGTTCTTTCCAGAGCATGGACTCTGTAGCACTTAGTGTTAATGCAGCTACTACAGTAAGTATCGTTGAAGATACTTCTGAATTTACTGTTTCATCGATTGAGTTCTTTGTAAGCGATAAGTTCTACAAGGATGTTGTAAGTGTGACAAACGCTGTAGCTGCCGGGGCAGAGACCTGGAGAAACAAGGATTTGTTCACTCCAACTATAATAGCAGGCAAAAAGAATTACGTATACGCTGTATTTCGCTCTACAAGCGGATTTGAGATGTATATCTCATCCGGTGCAATTGTGTATGATACTATAGCACCGATTATTACTGCTAATGCGGTGACGAAATCCAGTGACAATAAATATGTTCTTGAGGTAACCTCAACCGATAGTCTCAGCGGCGTCGGCAAGATGAAGGTAATTTATTCCTACGAAAATTCCGGTAGCGGTGCTGCGCCCGGCAAGGAGGATATAGCTAAAAGCGGTGTAGATCTGACCGTGACAGATGCAGGGGATGGAACATATAAAGGAGTTTATAGCGTAGAAAGCTATGATGCAGCAAGAAACTACGTCTTTTATGTTGTAAGTATTGATAATGCCGGAAACGTAAGTGATGTTTCCAGTTCCAAGGTTTCAAGCTCTGTAACGTCAAATATTGGATCAATCAAAGTAGATGATTATGTCAGTGACAATTTTAAGACACAGGATTCGACGGCTATGTACACTCAGTCGGTTTCCCAGGCTACAATTACTGCTTCTAATGACAAGGTGGGAGTTGACAGGGTTGAATTCTATGTATCAGATACTTTCTATGCCAGCCCTGAAGCAGTTGAAGCAGCCATTAAGGAAAAAAGTGCATGGTCCAGGTATTCAGAGGCTTACAGACCTACTACTGCGGTTGACAAAAAGAATTACATTTACGCAAGAATAGTTGATAAGAATGGAAACAACACATATCTGTCTACAGGAAGCATAATATATGATACAGTATCGCCTGTTCTGACAGGGCATGTGGTAACAAGGGCTGAAAACAGCTCAGAATTTAAAGTTGCGGTGGCGGCAAAAGATACATTAAGTGGTGTAAACCGCTTTAAGATGATTATTCAGGAAAAGACTTCCGATAATATGTCTGCTCCAACTGCCAAGGAAATCTTCGAAAATGGAGCTACCGTTGATACAAGTAAAGAGGAAAATGGAATTTCTGCAGGTGCGGCTACACTTACGCATCTGGACGTATCAAAGACCTATATATTCTACTTTATAGCAATTGACAGAGCAGGGAATATAAGCGGTGTAGAGACGCAGGAAAGCAAGCCTTCAAGCTCTGCGAGCGCTTCCGGCTCAGGTTCTGGTTCCGGTTCTAAATCCGGTTCAGGGAGCGGGTCAGGTCAGGGCATGACACCTGCTCCATCTGGTATTGCCGGCTCAGGGAATGGAAGTCAGGGAAGCAGAGGCGGATCACCATCAGGCACACAAAGTCCATCAAAGTCAAGTACAAGTAGTAACCCACTTGGATCCAAGGATAGAGAGATAAGCAGATCTCCATATATCAAGGATGCGACAGGAAATGCCAAGATAGGTGAAGCTGCAACCGGCGGCTGGAAAAAGATTTCTACAGAGATAAAGAATGCATCTACCGGATCGGTAGTAGAAGTTGAAATGAGTGGAACCAGCAAGATTCCTAGAGAGCTCCTCGAATCCATGAATGGTAAGGATGTTACCGTCAAGCTCAACATGGCAGATAATGTTCAGTGGGAAATTAAGGGTGACAAAGTATCTGCTGAAAGTCTGAGCGAGAAGAATATGGGTGTGAAGCTTGGAAGCAGAAATATTCCTGAAAAGGTTCTTTCTGAAGTTACAGGATCATATCCGCATGTTGAATTTTCAATGCTGAGCTCAGAGGATTATGGTTTTGGTGCCGCTATTACAATTCCCGTAGGAACCTCCAGCGCGGGTATGAATGCAACGCTTTATAAGTACAACGCTTCCAGCAAGGAACTGATGGCAGTTGGGACAGCAGTGATAGATGCCAAAGGAAATGTTAAATTTGATGTTTCCGAGGCAGCCGATTACACAGTAGTTGTAAGTCCTGAAAAACTTCTGACTACAGCTGATGCTTCGGCTTCCGGAGGTCTTTTGATTAACGATCTGGCGACGCAGCAGTCTTCAATTGGATCTTCAAGTATCAGATTCACTGATATATTTGGTCAGGGCAGATCAGTCGGAGTGTGGCTCATAGTGATGGCAGCTATCAGTGCAGGACTTAGCTTTGCTATATTATTTGCTCCATCCCTTCAGATTAAGAGGGACGATGAGTTTAGTAATCTGTTGTAAGTAACTTTTCCAAAGACCAAAAGAGATTTTTGGGCCTTTGGAATTATAGGAGAATGAATGTGAGTTATTATGTTAGTTTACTGGATCCGGTTGAACTACTGAGATATCCGAAAATTCCCGGGGGTTACGCTGATATTAAAAAAGATAGATGCATTATCCTGGGAGTTTTTGAAGATGAAGCAAAGTATAACCTTCTTGGGTGCGTTATTGCAGCCGTGTCAGCGCAAGATACCAAAAGAGCAATACTTAAATATCTCTATATTAAAGAGTCTGAGTCTAAAGACCGTATTTTCGTTTCTCTTATCTACAATCTTAGGGCTGAGCTTATCACCTACAGTGTGAACAGGCTTTATTTTAATGTTTATATGATTGATGGACAAGCAGAGGAGCCTTTGACACAGGATCTTATAAATCTGATCCGTGGTATTCCATCCAAAAAGGAGTACTACGCAGCAGGCTACTTTGTCCAGGATATCTGTGATAGTGCAATTATGGTATGGCGTTACCAGAAGATGGACGAAAACGTACATGTTGGACATTTCTATGAATATTCAAGTGGGAAATGCAGGAATTTCCTTAAAAAGCTTGGAAAGGTGGATGCAACAACGGAAAGTCCCTACAGCAGATTCTATATGATGAACAATTCACCAATAGGAGCAGTCTGTATGGAGCAGCCCGATGATAACACAATAGTTATAAGCAGCATGTCTTCTGCAAAAGGAAAGAAAAAAGACATTGTATATGCGGCTCTTTTGACAGGAGCGCTTAGCGATGCTTTTCTTGAACATGGACTTGAATTTAGAATCCTTTTCAGGTCAGAAAGCAGTGAGGACATTGAAATAATAGAAAAGTACCTTGGCGAATCCACCATTCCTGTCACATATAAATCCTATTTTATTCCAATACAGTAGCACTTTTGAGAGGGTAATACTATGAGCGGAGATAATAATCAAGAGCAGATAAAAAAACAACCTGTAGAACCAATAAATGTACAGACCACCACGCAAAGTGATCCTATAAATGTAGCACCACTGCAGCAGACTACTTCGCAGATTCAGACAGAACTCACCGATTTCCAGCTAAGGGAAATGGCAAGATGGGATACTGTTTCCGGCTTTAAGATGAAATCCGGTGAGACGGACATCCTTGAGAGTTCATATCGAAAAGATTATGACAAGCTTAATCTTTTCGAGCTTCGCGATGCACTTAAAAAAGATAAAAAGTCTCAGTCCGTAAGGTTTGCAGCTATGGTAGGGAACGTTGATATTCTTCTTAGAATGTCGCAAACAGGTGGTAGAGACGTAGATGAAAAGGGAAAAAACTTTATAAGAGACTTTGGCGATACATTGTTTGCAGCCAAGCAGTCTGTTCACGATTATCTTACCTATCAGCGTGATAGAACTCATATTTTTGACAATGGTAAGCGAAGACTTGATATTGCAGAAAGATTAGAGATTCTTCTTGACCAGCTCTCCGAGAAAATTAATGAGCGCATGGTGCAGATGCCGGAGGAGAAGAAGCGAAGAGCTCAGTATAAGAGCGAGAATTTGTCTGAGGATGAGATAAAACAGCGTGAGATAGTGCATCAGCTGGATGCTGAAGCGCTAGATACACTGCGTATTATAGAGACCGGTGAATTTGGACCCAAGATGGATGAAGAGACCAAAAAGAAGGTTCAGGAAACATGGCTTGCCGGAAACTTTACCAAGGAGCTTAAAAAGCTTCTTAATGCCCCTGATAAGGTCAGAACCAAGGAAGAAAAGAACGAATTTCTGGCAAAACTTATCGATAAAAATAATCTTCTTCTTGCCAATAAGGTGACAATACTGACACAGATTGAAAGTGCCGGTAAGGTTACTATGGGCATGCCATGGCTTGAAGAGGATTTAAAGAAGTATGTTACCGACAGACTTACATCTGAAGATTATCTAACGCTTCAGCCGCAGGAAATAGCTGTTAAGACAAAAGAATTGATAGATCAGTATTCAGGTCACTATGCATCCGAACTTAGCCAGCTAAAAGAAAGGCGTGATAAAGTATTAAAGCTTATTCCTCTTCCCGGTGGCATTAGTGAAGATGCAATTTTCTTTGATATATATTCATATCCGCAGATGCAGACAATGATGATTGAATCTACGGATGAAGAATTTGAAGTGCAATATCGAGCTTTACTTGAAAAGGTAACTGCTGACGAGCATGAAATCCAGGAGGTACTATCCAAGAAATATTCTGCGGTTTCATGTAAGGCAATCTCTAAGCGTCTTAACAGCTATATGGTAGGACTGCGTCTATTTGGCGATTCAGAAAAGATTCTTACTCAGCTTGGACTTTTCCAAAACGAAATACAGTTTCTGGCCTCCAACGAGTTTAAGGCTGAGAGAATGCTTGAGAGCGTAGTCAAGTCCCTTAAGATTCCAAAATATTACAAGGATTCGCTTTTGAAAAAGCTAACAGGTGGAGACTATGAATCCTTCCTTAAGCATGATACTGAGTATTGGATAAAAGAAGGGAAGACTCTTGGAGAAAATTATAAGGCCAATTCGAGTGCACATGATAAAGTTCTAAATGGCAGAAGACTACCCAAGTTTATTAAAAAAATCTTTGGTGTTCAGGAATTTACTACCACAAAAGAGCTTTGGGATAAGCTGGATGACCTTGAAAAAAAGGCTGTAGAAATGACGCCTCAGGAGTATAAGGATGCGCTTGATAAGATAGTAAAAGAAGGGGAATTATCCAGAGACAAGAAGCTTACAAAAGAAGAACAGCTTACCAGGAGAAGATTTAATGAGGCGGAAAAACAAAAGCAGCGAAAGGTAAACTCTGCCTACGAGAGAGATAGAATCAGCCAGATTGGTGATAGCTGCAAAGATAGATTTCTTCTTCAGATTGCCCAAAAGAGTCAGGACAGTTTAAGCCACTACAGGAAGGTTGACTCTATTTATAAGCACACGGAAGCCTTTGAAAGACAGCAAAGCGAATTTAAGAAGATTGCACTTAAGGAGGTATATAAGGAAAGAAGGGATGAGTTCAAAAAGCTTCTTTCCAAACACAATGTTCCTGATGACAAAGTAAGTGAGCTTGAAAATGATTTCAAGTGGCTATTGGAAGATATGTATTCTACAGATGCTGATCTCCATGAGGATGAGCGTCTTACTTGCGAGCGCATGAACCTCGAGAACTACGGAGTAAGAACCTTTGAAGAGGCTCTTTTAAAAATCGAGAGCTATATTCCTGCGCTTAAAGATGGTGATGTTCCGGAGGAAGTTAAGAAGGCCGAGCAAAAACTGCAAAGTGGAATAACCACCATTAAGGAGTTTGAAGGCGGAGTCTATATGGATATAGCTGATGTGCTTACGGAAATTCCGGAAGTATATCAGACTATCATGAATAAGGATCAAAACGCACTCAAGGATCTCCTTGAAAATAACCTGGCGCCTAAGCTTGTTCCCATTTTAAAAGCTAAGGGAACTTTTAAGGAGAAGGAATCCTTTGGAGAAGGTACATATAGGAATTATCTTTTTACTAATCTAAAGAAGATATATTCAGGGGATATTGCCGGTGATGAGAAATTCTATGTCGATCAGCTAAAAGAGTATGCGAACAGAATGTATGCTGTCAGAATTGGCGCGAATTTCGAAAATATCCGTAGAAAACTCCATGATCAAATGGAGAAAGAGTTTAAAGAGGCTAATCCGAAGAGTAAAAAGAAATATGATCGTGACAATACAGTAAACATCTCCAGAATAGTAGATGTTCTTTATACCATGCAGTTAAAGGCCGAGGATCCGGAAGTCTATGAGGAAATCCTTGATCCTGAGAAGGCTCTTACAATGGCAAAGAGAATTTTAGAAGAAAGAAAGGATGACGTTAAGGCCAAGGATGTTCAGGTCGACTCTGCAATCAAGGATGCTGTCCAGGCTGCGGAGAATAATGCGGATCTTAAGAACTTATTTAAAGACCGGGAAGAAGCAAGGAAAGATGTTACAACCAGGATTCATGCCGGGAAATATGATAGAACAGACTATTTGGACCTTGATTTTAGAGGCTTAAAGAAAACAAGTTTAGGTAAATCCTTAGTTCGCGTTGGCGAAAAAGGAGCTTTTAGCGTATCTGTAAATAAAAAGCATGCGAACATGGTAAGGGATGCTATCACCAAACAGTGCGATTTTGTACTTCCACCTGTGCTTAGGGATGCCCTTATCGAGTATGCTGCTGTAGATGATACGCTGGTTGTAGAAGACTATATTACTAAAAGTGATACGGCGCCAATGGATGGGGATTTGTATCGTCATGCCTATAGGATGAATGCGCTTTATCAGAACCTTATAAGAGATATAGAAGGCAGTAATGCCATGTCTGCTGAAGAAGCGCAGATGTTTATAGTGCGCATATTCTCAGACCGTCGGCTATCGCGCGGATATTTTGATGATGGAGTAACAAATGATAAGACACCTATTTCTTTTGAAGAAATAAGAAAGTCTAATGACTTCAAGGTATTCAGACAAAATTATGCAAAGCTCAAAGAATTTGACGATGTCGAATATTCCGATGCATCTCTTCAGAGGGAACAGGCGGAGATCTCCAAGAATCTTCGTATGATGCTCGTTACCGGTGTCGGACTTAACAAGAAGGACGAAAAGGGCAAAAAGATAAACTATGCTGAGCTTAATACCTCAAGCAAGCTTCTCGATTACAACAAAGAGATTAGACAGGCGATTGAGCGTCATCAGAAATACATGTATCTTTCAGCTAAGGTTGAGCAGCTCATAAGAGCAGAGGTTTCCGAATTCAGGAAGAAGTCAGAGGATCCAAGTCAGGACAAGAGCATTGGATTTTTCTTGCAGGAGCAGGAGATACTGGCTCTTCGTAAGTACTTTACCAGTGACCTTATTAAGGAATTAAAAGATGGTACAGAGTATAACGAGGAGAGCTGGAAGAATAAAATCAAAGAGACTTATGGAGACGATAATAAACGCAGATACCTTCTTACAGGGAAAGACAGTATTTCTTCCAAAGATATGAGCACTCTTGAAAATGCCAAAATGGATGGAGATGTGGATGAAGCTTTCCTTGCAAAGAGCATTGAGAATTCTGCGATTGTTTTCCATGGAAGATCCAACAGATATCAGGAACTTGATGAAGACCAGAAGAAATTCTTTGCGCTTGGTCTTATGATGATGGATAGGGGTGCCATTGGCTACGGAACCAATGGTACGAGCGAGCTATTACAGGCACAGAAGCAAAAGAAGATTAATGCTGAGCAAATATCTGCAGAGATCCAGAAATATATAAGGGGCGAGGAATTCCATATTAACATCAACTATAAGGAAGCTTTCTTTAAGCTGTTTGACGTTGATGATTTTGCACTGATTGACGAGCTGCCAATGTCAAAAGACGCTTTTGAAAAGGCTATGTCTTTTGCCAAGACTATTTATTCCAAAAAGCAAAAGTACCAGATGGGCGAAAAAGATATGGATCGCGTAAGGGACGGCTATGCATCCATCGAAACGGCTTACCATAAGAGCGGTAAATCACAGCTCAATGAAGTTGATAAGCTTCAGAGTGTTCCACTTACCAAAGAAAGCGTAATTTCCAGGCTGATTGACTATGCCAAAAAAGATCAGATATCCAAATCCAAAATGCTCATTGGAGGAGGAATTGCTCTTGTAGGTGGTGGAGTTGTAATTGCCGGAAATGTCCTGCGCGGTAAGGATCTTGAAGAAGCCAAGAAAAAATTCAAAGAAAAGGGCAGAGAGGAAAAAGATGCCGAGCTGGATGCAGTTGAAGAACTTGTTGATTCCGGTGTTGCAACGCTGGGACTTGCAGCTGCTGGATTAGGAGCAGCTGGGGCCAATGATGCGGCCGGGCAATACAAGAAAGTGGCATCATGCCTTCGTCGTCTTGAAAAGCTTGCAAATAACGAAGAGGAGACCAGGCTCTTCCTTAGAATAATGCAGGATCGAACAGTGCTCGATGATAGCACGGGAGATCCAAGTGAGCATGCTGATCAGGAGCAGAGAGACCTTCTGTTCAATGCACTTACAGGAGATGCCAATATTGCTGCTTCTACATTAAGCGGCTATGAAGATAATGCTTCCTGCCACCAGGCACTTGTAAATGCTCTGAGCTTCCAGCTTCGAGACGATATGTTCTTTAAAGGGAAAGTGCTGGGACCTGAGCACTATGCTAATGGGGCATTACAGCGAACAACCACTATTGACTGGGATCTGATTGAAAAAGCCTTTAAATTCATGGATGACATCCTGGATAGAAGGGCTACAGTTCAGGCTACCACGCGAGCAAGCGAGTTCATAAGACAGGCTGGAAACAAAGATGCCATAAAGGAACTTGATGAGCTTGAACAAAAGCATGAACAGGACAAAAAGAGCTTTGGCAGGGAAGAAATAGAGAAAAAACTTGAAGAACAAGCCCTTAAAGCGACAAACATCTTTGGAAAAGAGGATGAAGAGGTTCAGAGAGCCTGGGCTGGTTATCAGTCGCTTACGGATCAGGAAAAGAATCTGTTCTTTAAGGTTCTGCAAAGAAGAGATCTTCTTGATATTTCCAAGAAGGATTATGTTAAGAGTTTCTTTGGAATATCCGATCGTAATTTTCTGAATGCTACAGGAAGGAGTAAGCTTCTGGATGAGTATATCCAGACTTCTCTTGGAGATGGCGTAGGAGTTACGTTAAATGAGGATGCACATTATCAGGCCATGAAGACTCTTTTGTCTACACAGGTCAGTGATATTGTGAACCACAGAAAGATGAGTAAGGATCTTTCAGGGAAGGTAACAGGTATTTTCTCTTATGAGAGATTTGGCTTCTTTGGGAGAGGAACTGCTATCGACTGGAAGCTGTTTAAGCGAGCTCTGAATTTCGTCAACCGTGCCAAGAATGAACTAAAAACTCATGAGGGCAATTCGCTCTTATATCAGGGAGCCGGTGACATTGAAAAGAATGGTCATATGGATGTAGATTACAGCTTCCTTAGAAGGAATTTCCATAAGACCGGCAATCAGTGGGCAAGGTTTGTCGGAAAACTTGCAGCTAAGAGGGCAAAAGAAGCCATAGGTCTTGATGGGACTCTGAATACCATAGTAGGTTTAGTGGATGCTGCCAAGGCTGGGCTTGGAGCACTTGGTGTCAATGATGGTCCTATTGGAAAGGGGCTTGAATTTGTAGCCAAGTATGGAAAAGAGGCTCAGAGCTTTTCTAAGAGTCTTGATGGTCAGACTAAGTCTCAGTTTGAGGCACTAAAGGTAAATACTGAGAAGGAACAGAAAGAGGCTGATAAGACCGAGGCTCAAAAAGAAGCTGATAAGAAGAAAGCTAAGGAAAAAGAAGAAAAGCGTAGAGCTGAGCTAAAATTCTACGATCAGATGGAGGAAGGCTTTAATAATATTATCGCCGAAAAGAAGAGTGTAGAAGGTGCAATTAAGCAGATGGAGACTTTTCTTACCACAAGCCTTAGTATTCACCTTAGACAGGAATTTGGACAGGAAGAAGCCAAAGCAGATAAAAAGAATCTGGTTGAACAAAATCAGCAGGTACATGATGAGAAGAAAGGCGATATAAGAGATACTTACGAAAAGGCTAGATCGGTTACCACTCAGATAGGAAACATCTGGGATAGGGTCGATAGTGTACCATTTGCCAATAATCTAAAAAAGCTTCTTGCCAATAAGGTAAAGGATGTGGTTTTGGATGACCTGGTTAACAAAAAGCTGCTAGACGGAAAGTCAGTAGAAGAAGATAGCGATGGAAATCCGGTTCTTCTTACTAAGGATGAAAAGATCAAAAAGCTTGAAGAGAAGGCTATGGAAGCTATCAAGGACAATGTTGAAAGCATGTTCAAGAATGTTTTCGGTGAGGAATTTGCCAAAAATCTTCAGTCCTTTGAGCAGGTTATCTATGATTCAAAGAAATTTATATCTGATGGAATCGGATACATAACCAAAGGAATAGGTTATGCACAAAGATGCACCGCGCATGTGAAGAATATTGCCCAGAGTATCGGGAATATGAAAAAGCTTAGCCAGGGTCAGGAAGATGCTTTAAGTCACAGTAAGGAGGATCAGGAAAAACTTGAAAAGGCCGGCGAGAAGAGACTTTCAGAGAAGCAGCTTGAAAAAGCTAAGCAGACTCATGAGATGCATCAGGGACTTGGCGATATGTCCAAGACCATAGCTGAAGCGATGCAGGTATTTGGAATAGCATCTGATGTTATTAATATGGCAGTGGATACAGCCAACACATTCGGTGAGAAGCTTCAATACGGCACGCAATATATTGCAAATGCAGTTCAGGATGGTCTTGAATTTGTTATGTTTGCTCTTCGCGTAATGACTGACAGAAGTGCGCTTCAGGATTATCTGTTTACTACCCCTGAAGGAAGGAGAATAGTCACAAAGGCTCAGAACGGCTTTAAAAAGTCCAAGGGAACAAATGCACAGAAGAATGCACGAAAGCTGGATTCTGTAATGAAGGACTATTCACTGTTCAATCAGGCTAAAAACGTGGATGTTCTTGATATTATATCGGATGCACAGGGGTATGAGCATACCAGCGAACTGGTTGAGGATGTAGGAATGAGTATGGCGCAGTCTATCGTATTTTGCGCCAGCAAGTTCAATCCTATGATGGAAACCAAGCTTATGGCAATAACTGTTATGACTGTTATGGGAATGAAAGCAGATATAGGTAATATTTCTCCTGCAACAGTCAGCAAGCTCTTTAACAACTTTAAGATGTCCAGATAAAGGAGTTTTGTTATGATTTTTCATGATCAAGACGTTGTCGAACAGGGTGCGAATGAAGATCCCAAGGCGAAAACTGTAAACGAGGAAGCTAAACCTGAGCCGAAGCCACAGGCAGGAATGAAGCTGGGATTAGTATTACCCAAGGAGCCTATTTATGTAAACTATAAAGGATACGAAATATTGCTGGATGATGATATCCTGGCAACTATTCAGGCGATAGAAGTGGTTCGGGCCAAGGAAAAAGTAGGTCAGAAGGAAGAACCTCCAAAGAAGCCTATAGTTGAATTGGTGAAACCTGCCGAAGCCCCAAAAGAGGAGCAGCCACCAAAAGAGCCTGATAAAGCCGGACAACCTGAAGGTGAGGTAGTAGAACAGCCAAAAGCGCCTGTTGAAAAACCAAAGGACCAGCCGGAAGTGGCTCAGCCGCCGGTAGTGCAGCCAGTAGTGGAACCGCCGGTAGCACAGCCACAGGTAGCAGTACCGCCAGCAGCACCGCCTCAGGTGGCGGCTCCGGAAGATGCGCTGGCAAAAAAAGCAAGACGAAGGGCTCAGAAACTAGCCAGAAGAGAAGCAAGGCGCAAGGCGGCAGATCAAAACAGAATTATAGCCTATGGTAATGAGGCGGACGAGGATTCTTTTGCTAAGGCCAACAATGAGGCGGATTTTCTGGTTACAAGGCCTGCAGCCGGAAGTGTTCTTAGTGGCATGGAAAAAGCGGAAGATGAAGGACATGAGAAGACTCCTGTATTTGAGACCCATTCGTTCTTTGACGGTATTATGGGGCAGAGCAGCTATATCGGACTTCGCTATACTAAGAAAAAAGCGGATGGTTCTTTTGAGAGAAAGCGTGTAAGAGTCGGCTTTGGCAGTGGAGGAAGCGGACCTATCGGACAGGGAAGATTGTCGGATCAGGATGCTTCTACGCCTCAGGCCTCTACAGAGACTCCAATTACGGTAGCCAGGTTTAACCAGGTCGTTACGGCAGTTGAAAATACTCAAAACAACATAGAAAATGTCGGTGGCTGGAGTAAGTACAATATTTTCAAGCGTTTGTTCGGAAATGGTAAGGGTGCAAACACGGAATTTAGCGGAAAATATAATGCCCTTACCAATAATAGTAATGACTTTGTAATTGCCATGGCCAGAGCTGCAGGAGTAGCTGCACCTGAAATGCTCCATAAATCAATCTGGGGACCTAAGAAAGCTGTACAGCAGATGATGGAAGATGCCGCGACCACCAATGCGAACACTAATACCAGAGTATTCCTTGGCGGAGGTATTACCAATCTGGATGAGGCGCAGATAGAGGGTTCCTTTGATAATATGATCAGAGAAGCACTCCAAAGGGATAATATTGATAGTTCTATGTATCCGGAGCTGGACCAGATGATTGGTCAGATTACTAAGGACGTAGATAATATACGCTTGTGGAATGCGGAGCTTAGAAGAGATCCAAGATATCAAAGACCGGACAGACTTCCCAAGAGACCGCAGGCTATATTTAATGCGGTCAGAAGACATCTGCATACTGCTATGGCAATTGATATAGGTAAAAAGCATGCTAATCTTAATAAAACGCTTATGAAAGTGGATGTTTACGCATCCAGATTTTTACGGACGATGAAGCCGATAAGGACAGCTGACTCAGTCGGTGAAGACGAACTTAAAGATACTCTTGATACTTTGACAGAGGTTGAAACAAATTTCCTTAGAGCCCGCGAACAGGCTCAGCAGCCTGCGGGTGAAGGACAGCAACAGCCGGTGGCAGAAGAAGGGCAGGCTGGCGAGGGACAGCAGCAGGGCGAGGAGCACCCGCAAAATCCTGAGCCTCCAAACCAAGTACAACAAGAACCTCAAGTACAGAATCCGCCTGCAAATCAACCGCCACAGGAGCTGACGACGGCTCAGCTTTTGGCTGATGGAAATATTAATATGGACAAACTTGGTGATGTGGGTGAACTTATCTACTTGTACAGCAGTGAGGGAAGTAAAGTACTACGTTCACAGGCTTCATCAACTGATAGTGAGCGATTAACCTCACTGGTGGCTATTACTGAAAAACTGGAAGATGATGCGAATACGAAGGTTAACCAGATTTTGACTCGCTATATAGCAAAAAGAGCTCATCTTAGCAGTGATCAGATAGCAAAGCTTCTTACTCTATCGGTTCTTTGCGCAACTTCGCTATCCAGACTTGTTGATATCTATAAAAGGAAGTGGACCATAGATCAGGAAGATGAAGAAGCAAAAAGACAGGTGGAGGAAGAAGAAAATGCCTATGTCCGTGATAGCTGGAACAGCCCTGATTGGGAATCGGCCAAGCAGCACAGACCGGGTGAAACTGCAGAGGAATGGGTTGAGAGAATTGATATGTATATGAGTCGAATGGCAAATTCCACCAATCAGCGATTGCCTCTTAGAGAAAGACAGAAGGCTTTAGCTGAAAGGCTGGCAGCTGCGCTTAGAACGAGAATAGATGCTCTTAGAGCTGCAGCACAGCCGCAGCAGCCGCCTCAACCACAGGCTCAGGCATAATATATAACACATATAACAATATAAACATAAAACGGAGAGTAAAATGGGGCACACTAGCATAATGATGCTGGCTGAAATAGGAGGAATGAAACTTGAGAAGGCACTGCATGGTAAAATACCGCAGGAGCTGCTTGATAAGTACAGATATTATTTGAGCAGCCTGCTTTCCGAGGAAGAAATCAGACAGCGTGAGTACTATGAATTGGTATCGGGACAGGAAGATGACTACATAAAGTTTTTTATTGCTAATTGTGAATCGGAAATTGCATTGTGTCTGGTAGAACTCATCATGTTGAGGCTTGCGGAACCCGGGATAGGAATACTGCTGGATATGGTTTCTCCCGGGAATGGTGAGGGTGTCAGTATTATCACGGCAGCAAAGGTTGCCGGAGAGTTTGAATCCCTTGAAGATGCGATTCTTCCTATGAGCAAGGCCAAAGAAACGGCAGATTTTTTGCTGGAGCACTTAGGCAGTGAGTCCAAAGAGTTTTATAAAAGCGTTTATACAGCTGATGACTATCTTCTTAACTTTCTTGCAGGGGGATGGCCAGAGGATTTTGGTCTTAAGGAAGAGGTAGAACGATATAATCCATGGGAAGACGAATCTGAAGTTTATGGAATAGAAGACGAGGTCAAAAAACTGGCAGATAATATCGAAGGTCTTTTATATAGCGAGCATCAGGAACTCTTTAGCATCCTGATTGGAGGCGATAAGGAAAGCGGCAGATATACTCTTGCCAGATCCGCTGCCAAGGAACTGAATATCCCTCTTTTGACTGTGGGATTTGAGAATCTTCTGGTTGATAATACGTCCAAAAATTCGATTCGCCTGATAGTCAGAAACTGTGCGCTTGAAGCAAGAGCTCTTTGTATCAGAAATATTACAAAGGGTAAAGATACAGAGTATTTGATCCGACATATTAATAAGATCTATAGAAAGCACTGCGCTCTGCCGCTGTTTCTTTTGACACAAAAGGATGTTAAACTCGCGCCTTCGTTGTCAGAGGCCTATATTTCAGTGAAAATTCCTGAGGATGAGAGAATCTCCAAGGCATTGTGGCAGGGGCTTTTGCCGGCAGAATATAGTGATATGGCTATGTCGCTATCATCCAAAATGAAACTGAAGGCAGGGCAGATATACCGCGTTTCCAAAGAGTGTAAGGCACTGACAAAGGCAGGAGAAATCCTGGATGAACATCGTATTTGTAAGCTTTGCTACGAAATTCTGGACGATGGCCGATATGAGAATGTTAAGTGGGTGAGCCCTGGCTTTGATCTATCCGACCTGAAAATCGATGCGCATAATATGGGCATTTTGCAGGATGTTATCAATCAGGTTGAAAAACGTGGACAGGTCTATGATGACTGGAATCTTAGAAGTCGTTACGCATATGGCAGATGCGTTTCTGTTATTCTGGCAGGTCCTCCCGGGACCGGTAAGACCATGACGGTTCATGCTCTTGCAAGCAGGCTTGGTCTTGAGCTTTATAAGGTGGATCTGTCACAGATTGCAGATAAGTATATCGGCGAGACGGAAAAGCGTCTTGAGGAAGTTTTTGCCAAGGCTGAAAAAAGTAATATGATTCTCTTTTTCGATGAGGCTGATGCGGTAATGGGAAAGAGAGGTGAAGTCAAGGATGCCCATGATAAATATGCTAATACCCAGATTTCTTTTATCTTGCAACGTATCGAGGAATATGACGGGATAGTTCTTTTGGCTACAAATAATTTGCAGAATATAGATACAGCTTTTATGCGAAGGATCAGATATGTGGTAAGCTTCCAGATGCCGGATAAGGATGTTAGAAAAGAGATCTGGGCGGGCGCCTTTGGAGGAGATGTTCCTGTTTCAGAGGATATAGACTTTGATTATCTGGCAGAGACTTTTGAGTTCTCCGGAGGTGAGATAAAGAATGTGGTTCTAAACGCTGTCTTTTATGGCGCAGGTGATGGCGGAATAGTCGAAATGAAACACGTCATGAAGGCAGTTTACAGAGAACTTACTAAACTAAGACCGGTAACTTTAGCTGGTAATTATGGAAAATATTCATACATGCTGCGAGAATGATTTTTTTGCCACATTTATGTTATGTTCGTATAAATAAATAGAACGTCCATTAGGAGGGAAACGATATGTGTAAAGAAAAATCAAATGAAAATATAGGTGAATTAGATGATGAAAAATTAAAGGATATTGTGGGAGGAAATTTTAATGGAGGTATTTGCCAGGAGGACAAGACAAATAATCAGTTATACTTGCCTAATCCCGTGAACAAAGGCAGTAGAATATGTAAATAATAACTAAAGGTATGACAAATTAAAATGAATGACAATCATGAAATTAAAAATCACTCAGGGTCAATAAAGAGGGTGGCAGCAATTGCCATCCTCATTGGTGCACTTATGTTCATGTTTTTAATGATTGTGATTGAGGCTGTTTTTTTATTCTTCCCAACGATGAGGGATGAAAAAAAAGATGCTGCAGCTGAAATAGAATATGTAACAGTGTTGATCGAACATAATTATCTTACCGGTTTATCTGACATGGTAAAAGAGATTTACTATAATACTCCGGAAGAAATAAGAAAAGACCAATATTCTGCCAATTATAGGGATCTTTATATATCTCTTTTGAATGAAGATTATCTTGATGCCAGGTATTATCTTTACAAGTGCCGTGAATATACCTGGATTCACAATGTAGTGCTGGCTTTTTATGATGAAGAATATAGGAGACTTGTCTGCATCGTCGACGGAAATACCAACGATGAAGCGCTTTTGCCGGGGCAGTGGCTTTCAACTGATGCCGGAGAAGTTGATGATATATATACTATAAGAAAAACTGCAGCTTCTGATTGGTACATGCCAATTGGTTACGGGAAGGTATCAGGCTGGAATTCGACTAACTATATTCCTATTTATGACGACAATAACGAGGTTATGGGGTATGCATGTGTCAATATTCCGTTAAATGCACTTTTTACTCAGGTTTTGATGTTCTTACAGATATACGTGCCAACCATGCTGGTTATTTTGGCTATTTATATCTATTTTGGATTTAAATATCTAGATAATAGATTACTTAACAATATAAACAAATTATCCGGGGCGGCCGCTAAATATTCAAATGTTGATAATGTAAAAATCGAGGAAAGCACTTCTTATTTTAAAGATCTTAATATTTATACGGAGGATGAGTTCCAGGATCTGTGGGAAACCATGGTGAATATGGAGAACGATATTTCCCTTGCTATGAAGCAGGTAAAAGAATCTGCCTCAAAAGAAGCGCGGATAAGTACTGAACTGGAGGTGGCCAAGAAAATTCAGATGGATGCACTTCCTTCTGTTTTCCCGGCTTTTCCTGACAGAACCGATTTTGATATCTATGCCAACATGATGCCTGCCAAGGAAATAAGCGGCGATTTTTATGATTTCTTTATGATAGATGATTATCACTTGGGACTTGCAATTGCTGATGTTTCGGGCAAAGGCGTTCCGGCAGCTCTTTTCATGATGATCAGTAAAAAACTTCTTCGAATCAGGACGATGGGAGGCGGTAAACCTTCGGAGATTCTTGCGAGCCTCAATGACAGACTTTGTGAAGGAAATACAGAAACTATGTTTGTAACTGTGTGGCTTGGAATTCTCGATACGAGAACAGGAGAGGTCATTGCAGCAAATGCCGGTCATGAATTTCCGTTTATCACTGATGAAGCTGGTCAGTTCCGATTATTTAAGGATCCGCATGGACTTATGTGCGGAGCCTTTGAAAATATGTCGTATGTTGATTACACAATACAAATCCCCAAGGGTGGCAAACTCTTTGTGTACACTGATGGAGTTGCTGAAGCTCAGGACAAAGATGAAGAACTCTTTGGCCTTGATCGTCTTGAAGAGAGCCTTAATAAATACTCTGATGCAACGCCCAGGGAAGTGATAGAGGGTATACATGGTGAAATAGCCGCCTTCGAAAAAGGCACGGAGAGATTTGACGATATTACAATGCTCTGTGTCTGCTACAAATAAGGCAAATCTATTATCAGGCTCATAAACCGGTAAGAGAGCAGGAGGCTGCCATAGGTCATGCCGTCAGAGCGGTTTACCTATATACAGGCAAGGGATCATAGCATTTATTCATATTTTCCAGGTGTTGTGCCCTTCATTTTTTTGAATACTCTAAAAAAGGCATTGCAGTCTTCTCAACAGGCCTTATTGGTAAACAACCAAATCCTATACTTGCTGAATTTGAGATCACTACTGAAGGTACGGTATCAAAATGTCCTGCTGGAAATGTTCCAAAGAGCACTTCTAACATAAAACAGACAAACAGCGCACGAGTATCTTTCACAAGAGAAACATGTGAAAACTGTCCGCACCGATGTGAATGCAATCCGAAGCTGAAGAAGCGGACTGCCACAATGGTTATATCCTTAAACTCCAAAAAACGTTTGTTAGGATCTTTGGAGATTCTGGATGATGATACCAGAAATAAAATCGGCAGAATCAGGAACGGTGTAGAGACTTCACCGTCAATCCTCAGAAATAAATATGGCGTTGATAAAATGCCTGTCCGTGGAAAGCTAAAGACAAAGTACCGCTTTGGCTTTAAAGTTGGTACCCAAAATTTCGCCAAACTGATGCGATTTATTAAAGGTAAATCGAAATGCTGGGCATTGGTTATGGAATGACGGTAATAAAGGGGATGAATATGCTCCTCAATAAGGAAATCTGTCATCAAACATAGTTTTATTCAGTTATCAATGTTCAAAATACATGTCAAGGTCACGTATAAATGTGACTTTTGGCATCTACATCATTAGAATAATTTATAAATATTATTGCCACATAATATCTTTGTTCGTATAAAAAAATAGATTTACAGATTAGGAGGACATTTCTTATGAGTGATAAGGAAATGGAAATTAAGAACAAAGCTGCTCAGATTGATGAGAATTTAATGGATGTAACTGGTGGCATATTTGGTGCTTCAGAAGAACAGTACTCCAGCATGATGGGAAAATTTCAGAAGGCTCGAGAGTCAATATTGAGTTTTGGTATTGGGCAGGATGAAGAGACAAGAAATGTTAGTGTTTTAAATAATTATGCAAACAAAAAATCCAGGCCGCCTATTAAATAAGATTGTGGAAATTTAGGGAAGCAGGATGGATGACATGAAAGATAAAGAGAAGATGAATATTTCAAATAATCTCATAGATGATGAATATCTTAAGGATGTAACCGGAGGCAAAGGGGGACGAGAAGGCGACGGCATTAAAACCCCATATGGTCAGGATGACGAAACCGGTAATGGCGGTTATCTTGGTGATCCGGAAAGTAAACCGTCAAAGGAGAAATGAGTAAAAGAGGTAGGATAAAAAAGCATACAGGCTCTTTAAAGAGGATGGTCGGAATGGCCATCCTCCTTGGCGCGTTTGTTTTTATGATTTCTATGATAGTAATAGAAGCTGCCTTTTTATTTTTTCCAACCATGAGAAATTATAAAAAGGAAGTTAACCGTGAAATAACCTATGCTGTCGTTATTATAGAAAGCGAATACCTTGAGAGTTTGTTTAATGCTGTAAAGAATGTGTATTATTCTACGCCGGAAGAAATACGACATGATCAGTATTCGGATGCGTATTTGGAAAGAATTTTGCCTCTGGTAGATGATGAATATAAGGATTGCAGATACTATCTTTATAAATGTCGGCAATATACGGAAATGCATAATGCCCTGCTTGCTTTCTATGATGATGAAAATGACAGATTAGTGGGGGTATTAGATGGTAATGAGGGTAAGTATGCCCTACTTCCGGGTCAGTGGATATCTAATGAAAATGGTGAAGTTGATGATATAGATGTTATCCGTAAAACGGTGCAGTCGGACTGGTACATGCCAATTGCTTATGGTAAGGTATCCGGCTGGAATGCGACTAATTATGTACCTCTTTACGATTCCAATAACGAGATTATGGGATATGCCTGCGTAAATATTGCCATAAATACTCTTGTTAGGCAGGTACTTTTGTTCCTTTCTATTTATATTCCTACAATGCTCCTGATTCTGGCTTTTTACATCTATTTTGGTTTTAAATACCTGGATAAGAGAGTACTTAATAATATTAAGAAACTGTCCAATGCTGCCGCCGGATATTCACAGGTTGCAGACACAGGATATAACGAAGAAACCTCATATTTTAAGAATGTTGATATCAATACAGAGGATGAGCTCGAAGATCTGTGGGAGACCATGGTTAATATGGAAAAAGATATTTCCGGTGCCATGAAAAAGATCAAGGAATCCTCGGCAAAAGAGGCTCGTATATCCACAGAGCTTGAGGTGGCCAGAAAGATTCAGATGGATGCTCTTCCTTCTGTTTTTCCTGCATTCCCTGACAGAACAGAGTTTGATATATATGGAAATATGACGCCTGCTAAGGAGATAAGCGGCGACTTCTACGATTTCTTTATAATAGATGAGAATCATCTTGGGATGGTTATTGCAGATGTTTCAGGTAAAGGCGTTCCTGCAGCTCTTTTCATGATGATCAGTAAGAGACTTTTGCGTATCAGAACTATGGACGGCGGAACACCTGCTAAAATTCTGTTTGATATTAATAACATATTATGTGAAGAAAATGCGGAGTCCATGTTCGTTACGGTTTGGCTTGGTATCATGGATACCAGAACCGGCGAAGTTGTGGCGGCTAACGCTGGCCACGAGTATCCGTTTATAACTGATGAAAGTGGCACTTTCAAGGTATATAAGGATCCCCATGGACTTATGTGTGGTGCCATGGAAGGTGTTGAATATACTGACTACACCTTTACAATTCCAAAGGGAGGCAAGCTTTTTGTATATACAGACGGTGTTACAGAGGCACAGAATGTAGCTGAGGAGCTGTTCGGAATGGAGCGTCTTGGAGAGAGCCTTAATAAATACGCAGATAAGTCACCAAAGGAAGTTATAGATGGAATGCACACTCAGATAGCTGCTTTTGAAGGTGAGTCGGAACAGTTTGATGATATAACGATGCTTTGCATAAACTATAGATAGTGTATAATATGATAATTCAAAAAGCTCCCTAACTTCTTATCAACATGGGTGACTCAAAGGGTATCAAGGCTGTTAAGGCAGTTAACAAGCCGGGCTGCACAATCGTTGATGGTCCTGAGGGTATGAATGGTCAGTTCAAGTATGGTGATCGTCGTAACTGTACTGGTTGGGCAACACTTCCAATCGTAGGCGCTACATGGGATCATGATGTTCAGACAAGATTTGGACAGATGTATGGTGAGGATGCTCTTTATGCATCTATTCCGATTGCATATGCTCCGTGTGCTGACACACTTCGTTCTCCTTACTCAGGACGTACTTCAGAGTACTTCTCAGAGGACGGTGTACTTAGCTACTATGCTGCTAAGAACGTATCACACGGTATGCGTACAAAGGGACTTATCGGAACAGTTAAGCACTTCTTCCTTAATGAACAGGAAGCAGGAAGACAGGGTATTTCTACATTTGCCAACGAGCAGGCTATCCGTGAGATTTACATGAGAGCATTCGAAGGTTCTCTCGCAGAGGGTGATTCTCTTGGTGTTATGACAGCTTATAACCGTATCGGTGTTATGTATGCTGCAGCCAGCCAGGGTATCCAGCACATCCTTCGTGATGAGTGGAAATATGATGGATATATCATTGACGATGCTCTTACTGCATCTGCTTATTCATCAGCTCCGGAAATGCTTATGGCAGGTAATAACATTTTCTGTCTTGATACAGCAAGACCTACTGAAATTGAAAAACTTATAAATGATACAGATGATGGAGATCTTCTCCAGAAGGTACTCGATTCTAACCGTTACATGTATTACATCATGCTCAAGTCATCTATGGGTGGAGCAAGCGCAGAAGAGATCGTAGTTTCCGATGCAGCACCATGGTGGCAGATTGTATTAAGAGTTCTTGATGTAGTTGCAGTTGTACTTTTAGCCGGCGCCGTTGTTATGTATGTTCTTCATACATACACAAAGGTTTTTTCAAAAAAAGCCGTAGCTAATCAGAATTGATGGAGGTGGAATCGATGCTGGAAAGCTTAAAGAATAAAGCCGCTGGCAGTTACCTTAGTCTGGTAGCAGCAATCGTGGCACTTATTACCGGTATTTGCTTTTTAATGACTCAGGAGAGCGCTGCTCCCTTGGGACATACAGGCTCTATGCCTGGAATGGTACTTCTTGTAGGTGCCGCAGTTTCAATCGTAATGTTTTTTGTGCCTGTACGCTTTGGGACATTTATTCAGGCAGTTATTTATAATGTGGCTCTTTACCTTGTAGTAGTTCAGTTGTATTTCGTATTTGCTGATGTTATCAATCACGTAACATTCGCAGGTGGAAATCCTACTCTTTGCGTATTCTACATGGTAGGAACATTTGTGGCAGCACTTCTTTGTGTAATTGCCTGCTTCATGGAGCAGACAAAGGCAGATGAAGAAGTTGCCCCTGTTAAGGATCTTGTAAAGGGTGTTGCTTTTGCAGCAGTAGCATGTGTATCAATTTTTGCTCTTTCTTTTGTAAATGTAACTCCTGCAGCAACTGTTGAAGCTAGCACTTCAGATGTTGAGGATCCATATAACATGAACCTTGCAGATAACAGCTTTGCCGGATTATCTATTGAAGAACTTGCTGCTACACCACGTGATACCTGGGAAGCTAAGGAAGCAAACGGAGAAATCGCTTACTTCTTCGAAGGTCAGTACACAGAAGGATTCAGCACAATCGTTGATCCTGCCTGCCTTGATATGTACTGTGCAGTTGATGGTTCTATGTATGGAACATTCTCAGGCCCTACAACATCAGTTGGTGGCGGCGCTGTTATGTATGTATATGGATACTGGTACAACCATGATGAGAACGGTGACAGAAACTTCGTTGTTCACATTACAGGAACACAGGATTCTACAGGTGCAACCCGTGCGGTTAATGTAGAGGGCGGTGAGGATGCCGATATATTTATCTTTGATACAGAGCATGGTGATTATACACTTGAGGCCAGCCTTAGCTTCGGCCTTAGCGGTGGTATGTTCACACGTAACATCAATATTTACGGTATGCCTTATGCTGCAGCGCAGAGTATTGCAATTGATTCTTCCAAGCTTCGTACCTTCTACACAGGAGATGCTTTTGATGCCGGCGAGCTTGTTGTAACAGCAGTTCGTGCAAATGGTTCAGAGGAGTCTATCTGGAATGGTCGTCTTAACTATGACGGATTTGACTCATCTACAGTTGGAACCAAGACTGTTACAGGTAAGTTCCTTGGTCAGGAGCAGAGCTTTGAGGTTAAGGTAGAGCAGCTTGTTACTGAGAACTTTGCAGGAATCTATGAGTTTGGTTCAGGAGATACAACAACAGCCAAGGATGCAACTCTTTTGATTGATTATTCACATATGACTATCACAATTGCTGCATCAGATTTCTCAGCTGGAGTATCAGGAACAATCGTTTCCTTTACTGACAATACAGTTACAGCTTCAATCAACGGAAGCCAGCCTATTGAGATTACAATTTCAGAAGCTGGTGCAGATGCCGAGGAAGCAACAGAGGATGCATCTGTGGAAGCAGAAGCTACAGAGGAAGGTGCTGAGAATGCAGGAGCAAGAGTTGCTGTAATTCCTGCACATGATGAAGTGGTAATTGGATGGACTGGCACATCAACATATTCAATCGGTGAATGCAGCTTCACAGTGCAGTAAAAGAAAATAGACAAGTAAATAAATAGACACTTATGAAAAAGGGCGTCGTTGTTTATTATGATATTGACTGTGTAAACATTCTTTGATACCTTAATAAAGCAGGAAAAATGAAAAGAAAGCGAGGTGATCATTCATGCATGTAATAACAAATAGAAATCTAACTGCATATAATATGATGACCTCGGTTTATACAATATAAGATAGGTATAATAGTTTTTGATTCTCAACCGTGGCATAGTTTGTCACGGTTTTCTTTTGCCTATTTTTGCAATGATAGTTCGAGGTCTCCACACAAACTAATTTAATGAATGGAGAGAAAGAACATGCTGATATTTAAACAAATTAATGAAACTGATACTAAAGAAATACAGAGTTTAATTCCATTGTGGTTTAGTTACATGAGGGAATTATATAATGAAGAACTTGATATCCAAAGTGAATCGGATGAAAAACTCATTGAGTGGCTTAATGAAAGAATAAAGGTTCAAGGGCAAAGAGATTGCATATATTTTGAGGGCATATATTATGATGGCTTATTAGCTGGCTTTGTTTTCTATGCCATTGACCTGGGCGGGATTAAAGGAATTATAGAACCAGGACTAGGCTACATTATGGAAATGTATGTTGTACCAAATCTCAGGAGACAGAAAATCGGGACAACGGCATTTGTACATATGAAAAAAGTACTATCCAACGATGGTGCAATGGAATTGTACTTGACGCCGGATATAAAGTCAGGAGTTCATTTTTGGAAAAGTATTGGATTTAAGGATTCAGGGGAAGTTGATCCAGATAATAAAGCGCCAATATATACAATGGCTATAAATGCTGCAAACAAAAGTAAATAACGAATTACAGATAATATTGGGAAAATGATAAAGGACAGGGTATGGAAAAAGAAAGTATTTTAGCTATATTAGCTGAATATAGCATAAATAATTACACAGAGGCACAAGAGATAGATTCAACCTGTGGCGAAGACTACAGGTTGAACATAGTTATTGATAAGAAGTATGTTCTTAGGATTAATGGGGATGCTATAACTGAAGAGCGTCTCGCTTCTATCGATAGACTGGCAGGCAGATATAGAGAGATAGGAGTATTGGCCCCAAGGCTTTTCAAGAACAAAGATGGCAGATACATTACTCCTTATGATAAGTATTTCTGTTATGTTTCGGAATATCTTGATTATGCGACTTGCAGAGATTTGTTGGATGAATTGGATTTTGAAACCGTTTATAAGGATGTTTGGAAATCTATCGGCAGACTTTCAAAAAAGTTTTCAAATACTGATCTTTCCAGTGTGAATTCTATGTGGACTATCATAGACTTGGCACCACTTGATGAGAAGATCGATGAGAAGCAGGATAATCTGAACATGTTTGTCTCTGAGCTTGAGAATTACGGATTGCATGTACTGGCAAAGGATATAAATCAGGCTAATGAAGAAGCAAGGGGCAGAATTAAGAAGATATATAAGAACCTTCCAAGGTGTGTCATTCAGGGAGATTTGAATTTATCGAATGTTCTTGTTGATAAAGGGCATTTTGTAGGACTAATAGACTTCAATATGGCTGGAACTGAGGTTAATATCAATCATTTCTGCTGTGAGACTAACTCAAATATTCCAATAGAAGAGTTTACCAGAAAAGACGCGGAGACAGTTTATACAGATTGGGTAAGAGTGCAAAATGAGGCACTTGATGTTATTCTTTCAGAGTATGAGCTTAACGATCTGGAGAAGTCAGTTATTGATGATTACCGCAGAATCTGCCGCATTTCTATGTATCCTAATGTTATGAATTATTTAAGCTTTCTAGAAGAAGATAAAGAAAAGGCTGTGAAGTTACTGAAACTAATAATACATGATGGAGATGATATAGCTTTTATTAAGCCATCTGCCCAATATGCAAAAGAGATTAGTGATTACAGACAGGAATTCCTTGATAATGGAGACCATATGGATGGGTGCGGACCGTTGAGAAAGTACGAGGATCCGGAGGAATACATAGAGGTCTGCATGCAAAAGAGTAATCCGGATACCGCAGAAGCTGCAGGTGGACAGGCTGAGCAGTTTTTGCTTGTGAGAAAATCAGACAACAGGCTAGTAGGTATGGCACAGTACAGATTTGGTGTTGATCCTAAGTTTTGTATAGGTTATTCGGTACGCCCGTCAGAGCGAAGAAAGGGTTACGCCAAAATGGCATTGCAGAACCTTCTTCAGTGGCTTAAGGATCAAGGACAGGTTAGCACGCCGATTTCTTGTGAACCATCTAACGAGGCAAGCAAGAAGGTAATCCTTAGCTGTGGCGGAAAGCTGACAGATACATGCACCTACAAGGGAATAGATCTGATGGTATTTGAGATACCGATTGAATGAGATAATCAAAAGAAAAAGTGAAGTATAATAGTCATGGAGCGCAATCATATGGGATTCTGGGAACAATCATGGAAGGACATTGATCTTGCTAGAGTTGAAGCCTATACAGAAGGATTCAACTTTAATTCGGATAGTATAATTGATTTTTTAAATGAAAAGCAATGTCATAAGGTACTTGATGCTGGCTGTGGATGCGGGATTTATGCGTTAAAACTAGCAAAACACGGGTTTGATGTAGATGGCCTTGATGTTGCAAGCTCAGCTTCTGATATAGCATCGAAGCTGATGGCAGATAATGGCTTTACCGGGAGGTTTACAGCAGCGGACATAAAAGATACCCGATTAGCGACGGAAAGCTATGATGCAGTCATATCCAGAGATGTAATTGATCATATGACAAAAGCTGATGCGAAACTTGCGTTGAAAGAGCTTTTTAGGCTTACAAAAAATGATGGTTATGTAATAGTAACTGTTGACTCTCTAGATGATGAATATGTTTCTGAGCCGCATATTGTGGATGCTGATGGAAACTACTGTTTTACTGATGGAAAGTGGAATGGTATGGTATTTCATCCCTATGACGAGAATGAGCTGCAGGACATTATTGGGAATAGTACAGAGCATCTTATATCGGTTCTTGAGGATGGATTTATGCTTGTATGCAGGAAATATGCTGACAATGAAAGAGTATGACCATGTTAGAATATCATTCAACAACGGAAGAAGAAAAGCGCCTTATCTCCAATTGGAAATATGACGGCGAATACGCAATCTATAATACTTTGTCATACTCAGAGCAGATAAAAGCGCACCGAGGTTTTGCAAATCCCAGTAATAATTATTTCTCGTTTTATGATGATGGGAAGCTTATAGGATATGTAAACTTTGTCAATGCAGAAACAGAGGTACGTTTTGGAATTGGTGTAAAGCCGGAATGCTGCAATAGAGGCTACGGTCAAGAGATTTGCAAAATGGCGATTACGCTTTCTAACCAATTATTCGTTGGAAAGCCGTTATGCTTGGAAGTGCGAACTTGGAACACGCGAGCAGTTAGATGTTATGAAAAGGCAGGCTTCCATGTCATTGGAAATCCGGTGAGAAAAACGACTCCCATCGGAGAAGGGGATTTCTTCCGGATGACTGTTAAATAGGATTTTTCAGAGGAAATGGAAAAAGGGTTTTATGCAAGAACGTTTTATTGGTGAAGTGATAAAAGACAAAAGGATAGAACTTGGAATCAAGCAGTGGGAGCTCTGTGAAGGGATATGCGAACCGTCAACACTATCTAGAATTGAAAACCAAAAACAGACACCAACGAGAACTGTGTTAAAGGCACTTTTACAGAGATTGGGCTTAAACGATGAAAGAATAACTATTGCAGTTACTTCCGAAGAGATTTTGGTTAATGAACTGTTTAAAGATATTACAAAGGATAACATACGATATGAAAAGGCCAATAAGGAGGATAGAGCAAAGCTAAGAGAAATAATACTTGAAAGGCACAATGAGCTTAGGAATATAATGGATAAGGACGATCATATTATTGAACAGTTTTTAGTCCGTTCTGAAGTAATCATTGGGCAGTATTCTTTCGCAGAAAAGCTTGAAAGGCTTTTATATGCTATGCATCTTACTCACCCCAGATTTGAATTGACATCAATACGAAATGGTCTTTTTACTTATGATGAACTTAAAATAATAAATCAAATTGCAAACGCATATTCAGGATCAGGCGACCACGCTGCAGCTATTAAAATATGGGAAGATCTTTTGTTCAATATAGACAAAAGATTTGCAACAATACTTCCCAATCGTACATGTAAAGAATTAGTATTATACGGTTATTCGAGAGAACTGTTGATTGTAGAAGATTATGAAAAGGCTTATATAAATGCGACAAAGGGAAGGTTGATTGCAGTAGAAAATGGTTTGTTCCAGCATTTGGGTGGTTTTATTATCATTCAGGCTGAATGTGAGTTCCAATTTGGTAATAAAGATGTAAGTAAAGAACTGTTTACTGATGCATATCATTTATGTAGAGTTATAGGGGATAAGGCTAATGAGAAAATTGTAAAAGAAGCAATGGCGGACTATTTCCAAATAGAATGTTAAAAAATCTATGTCGTTTTGTGCTTATGAAAAATTGCACAGGACGACATTTTCTTTTTATGAGAAGAAAATATAATTATAAATATGACTATTGGAGGAGAGATGTGATGAAACAACTGATCGTTATTGCAGATATGGAAGGTGCCAGTGGCATATTTGAGTCAAATAGAGAGGCTTTATGGCATGAGGAACTGTATCCTCAGTACAATTTATGGAGATCATATGGGAGAAATTGCATTACAAGTGATGTGTTGGCGGTTTGTAATGCTGCAATAGATAGCGGGATTGAGGATATAATGTTACTTGATATGCATCATGCCGGATGCACTGAAACAAACATTGACATGTCAAAACTTCCGTCAGGATTAAGGCTTTTTGATTTGCCTAAAAGGTGCATGTATTGGGGGAGAATAAGAGGCCAGGCAGAATATGAACCGTATGGTATTGTTACTGTAGGACAGCATGCAAGAAATGGAGAAAAGAATGCGTATTTCCCACATACAGTACATACCCCGCCAATTGAATCTTTTTACATAAATGGAAAACATGTAGCAGAGATTGGTCAGAGTGTAATGTGCTTTTGCGGAACGCCTTATATTGCTAATGTTGGATGCGCTGCATCACACAAAGAGGCCCGTGAACTTTCAGAAAATGTTACTTGTATCAGTGTAAAGGATAAGAGTAAAAACTGGGAACCTACACCGGAAGAGACTTTCCCAGTTATTTATGAAGAAATGATGAGCGCATTTAAAGACTATGATAATAAAACTGCTGTGCCGGTAAGTGACAAATATGTTTGTGAACTTAACCTTACCGAAGACCGGTATTTTGATGCTCCTTTTGATTTTCCATGGAAAGGAAGTTTTGAAAAAAGAAAAGCAACATGGGAAGCGCACGATATAGAAACGGCTTTGGGGCTATTCTGGGAAGTTCATAATTATATGAAAAAGGTTGAGGAATTCAATGCAAAATAAATCCATGAAATACTACGAAGCATATGAGGAAAGGTATAAGACAGCGCATCAAAGAGGTGTCAGCTGGGCTTATGAAAATAGTACACCTATTGTAATGGATACAATAACAAAATACAAAATACAGAAAACGCACAGTGTTTTGGAAATAGGATGTGGGGAAGGAAGAGATTCTAAAGCAGTATTGGATGCGGGATTTGATTTGATGGCAACTGATATTTCGGCAGAAGCAATTGCATATTGCAGGAAAAAATACCCATTGTATGAGAAAAACTTCAACGTATTAGATTGTCTATCAACTGACCTGGATAAGAATTTTGATTTTATTTATTCGGTAGCAGTTATACATATGTTAGTACTCGATGAAGATAGAGATGGGTTTTATCAGTTTATTTTGAACCATTTAAATGCAAACGGCATGGCTCTAATATGTACGATGGGAGATGGCAATAGTGAAATGAAAAGTGATATAAATCGTGCGTTCGAGGTACAAGAAAGAAATCATGAGTCGGGGAAAATGATGGTAGCAGCAACTTCTTGCAGAATGGTCTCATTTTCGACGTTTGAAGCGGAATTGGCAAGAAATCGTTTTAAGATAATTGAAAAGGGAATAACAAGCGCCTTACCTGATTTTAATAATCTTATGTATGCTGTTGTAGAAAGGTCATGAGCGATATTTGACATGAGGAACTAATGAGGATGAGTGCTTATAAAGACGATTTGAGATATTTGTACACAGAACTGTTGAAACATCCTGCTTTTTTAGAGAATGGCGTTGCATTTCTTGAAAAAAATAGTAAAGCTGCATTCGAAGCTCTTTTCATGGAGAAGTGCGCATTGGTAAGTAATTATGATAGTTTTATTGAGGCTGCAACAAAATTAACCTGTTTCTTTAATGACGGACACACAAATATTGAGTTGCCTTATACAGCTTCGAATCTGTGTTTGCGATTAAAATGTGAATGGGACAAAGAGGATGCAAATAACCTAGTGCTTTCTGAGCCGTATGAAGAGATTCCGGCACATGCGAAAATTACACATGTGGAGGATGTTCCTATAGATGAAATTATCCAGCTTATGGCTAGTTTTATACCGCATGAAAACATATATCTGGTAAAAAGCCGAATTATAAGATATCCATACAGAAATTATCATGTATTCAGCGAGCTCAATCTAAAGAGACTGTTTGGGGCAAAAACCAGTTATTTGATCGCATTTAATGTTAATGGTCAACTTGTTACAA
Source organism: uncultured Butyrivibrio sp. (assembly GCF_947169445.1). Taxonomy (GTDB): domain Bacteria; phylum Bacillota; class Clostridia; order Lachnospirales; family Lachnospiraceae; genus Butyrivibrio. The sequence goes on from NZ_CAMVPU010000003.1 coordinate 162,306, forward strand.
AGGCAGTACCACTTTTGCATTATGATGGGTATCCGGCTTTTGCACCTGATGAAGAATTCCTTACATATGAGATAAAAGATAATGTTGCTATTATGCATTTGAAGTCGTGCATTTTTAATGATGTTTATAAGGACTCGTTAAAAGAATTGGCAAGCATCTGCAAATCACGGGGCATTAAGACCTTTATTCTTGATTTGAGCGAAAACATGGGTGGCGATTCAACAGCGATTGAACATTTTATTAGTTATACTCACTGCAAGAAATATCGTGTATATGAGATGGTTAATTACTCATCAGGAAATGCAGAATTTGTAACACGTAGGGAAGATGAAACGGAGAATCGGCAACAAGAAGTGCTGCTTCCGGAAAAGATATATTGTAAAGTGTCTTTTGATACTTTTAGCAGTGCGAGGACATTTGCGGTTACATTATGTGATAACAGAATTGCAGAGGTTATCGGAAATCCTACGGGTGGCAAGCCTAATTCCTATGGAATGCCCAGGAAATGTGTTATGCCTAAGACGTATACTCGTTTTAGGGTTTCCACTAGCAGGTTTAGACGACCCGATTCGAGGAAAGATGATGAAATATCGCTGTTTCCTAGCAAAAAGTAGAATAATAATCGGACATGGCTGGAGAATACGGTAAGTAATGGAGGACTAGTTTTCAATGTTTATCACAAGTGAAGATTTGATGCATAAAATAGCCCAAATATCAAAGGAAGTAGATATTAAGTCAAATCATGCCTGTACTTTTGAAGAATTTGTAGTTGTACCTTTCTTCGGACAGATTGTATTACGTTTTATGCTGAATAAGGACGATTATTCCTTGGAAGAGTTGGATTACTATGAAAACATGATAAATAATATAGCCGGCGAAGATTTTTTATGCGATTTCATGGGAAGCGTTTATAAGAACGTGGGAGTTGATTACTCTGACATAGGACAGCAGCTCCTTAGGATGAATGTTCAGTTTTCTGATGAACAGGTTTTTGATTCGTCCTATTCTTCTGCAATCAAAGAAGATGCAAATTTTTTACTGAAAACAGCAGGACTTGATACCGACATACCCGTTTGGGAAATACAGGCTGAGGATGGCGAATATAGACTTTTGCTGATGGGAAAAGAAAGCAAGCCAATAAAAAATATTACAGAGCCAATCACAGTATCCGTATGTGAAGTTGCTGAACAAAGCTGCACGGGGCTGATCAAGGCAACAGTGTACTGTCGACGAAATCATATCTCGCTGGCGAGGGTTCTGATTAGCAAAGAATCGTAAGATAAAAGTGATTGACTGCATTTTAGTAGCGTGATAGAGTTATAAATAGTTTTAACATGCGAGGTTGAGAACGTGAGACGTTAATTATTTGACTAAAAGTGTATAGGAAACAATGAAGAACCTGTTTTACGGGTTTGTTTGTGTACGCTTAAAGTCGAATGATTACATTTTTCAAGTGCCTTATCCATATAGGGTTTATTTGTGATGAATCAAGACTGTAATGCGTACCGATTGTAGATGTACGCACTACAGTCTTTTTGCGTGCAGAACTTTTAGAAAAATAATAAACGGAGAATATAGACATGAAAAACAAATTACATATAGACAACCTCGAAGTTATGGCTTTTATGGATGGCCTTGTTTTCTTTTCACCGGTATCATTGCTTATTAGGACAAAGGCAGGACTGTCACTTGAACATTTCTTTGTATTGCAGGCTTTTCTGTCAATAATGATATTTGTATTTGAAATTCCAACTGGTAAGATTACTGATAAGGTTGGTTATAAGAAAACGCTGGTTTTATCCCAGGTAATGTGGCTTATGGCCAGAGTGCTTTTGATGCTTTCATTTTTTAGCGCAAATTTTGCAGTATTTTTGATCGAGGCAGTTGTCGAAGGTATTGCAATAAGCTTTTCATCGGGAACTCTGAGCGCCTATCTTTACCAGCAATATGAATCAGATGAATACGTTGTAAAGAATGCCAGGATTGGTAACTGCGGAACTGCAGGATTTATCGTAAGTGCGGTGACGTATGCCGGTCTGTACCATTTTTTCAGTCTGGAAGGATTACTTGTGGCAACCGTTATTTCCAGCGCTGTAGGACTATTTGCAAGCTTTGGAATTGAGAAAGAGAAGCATCTTAAAGAAAAAGAAGTCACAGAAAAGAAAGTTAAGAAACTGGATTTTAATCTGGAGAATACGATGATCGTGGTGATTCTTGCCTGCGTCAGCATTTCTTTTATTCTGATCAATTTCTTTTATGTAGATAAGCTGGAGTCTCTTGGAATATCAGAAGAGTGGATGACTGCCATAATCCTTGGTTATTCGCTTGTTCAGATGCTTTCAGAGAAGATTCTTAATGCGATTGATTCAAAGAAGTATCTTTTGACCTTTATGCTCGGATTCCTGGCGGTTGGAGCAATGATGATAGGGTTTGGGCTGGCTGATAGTGTTATGATTGTCATCCCTATTATGTTGCTACTTCCCCTTACTGTAACAGTACCAGCTTATATTTTTGATGAAATAGAAAATAAGGTTATCGATGCAAATGGCCTTGAGAACTACAGAGCTGAGGTTCTGTCTATTTACAATATGGGTGTAAACCTTGTGGAGATAGTATTTCTTTTTGCATCGGCCTTTGTATCCAGAGCAGGAATGTCACTAAGTTTTATTATGACCGGTTGTGTTATGGGGGTTATTGGAATCGTAGGATTTTGGATTTTTGGGAAAAGGATTATGGACTAAAATATTCGTGATTATTTACAGGAAAAGCGGAGAAACAATATGACGATAGAAACAAAGAGGCTTTGTATAAGGCCATATGCAACAAGTGACTTTGATGATTACTTTGAATATATTATGGACCCTGAATTACAATACATGCTGGGATTGAACGATGTCAGTGATAGGAAATCAGCACATGAAACTTTTAAATGGCTATTAGACAATAGAGAATTTCTAGCAGTAATTGACAATGAAACTGGAAAAGCTATCGGACATATATGTATTCATCCTCCTGTAAAGACTTTATTGGAAGATGCAGCCTTTTATGGGAAAAAAGGCTACTCGCTATCTTTTGCCATATCCAAAGATATGCGCAGAAAAGGCTGCATGGAAGAGGCGCTACGATCTTTAATTGATGAACTATTTATTATTCGAGGAATGGATTATATTGACTGTGAATATACATCATTTAACGCAGCGTCGCATCATTTACAGGATAAGCTTGGATTCAAATTCTGGAGTAAAGAGCAGTTAGAAGAAATTGAGCTAATAACCAATGTCTTGTGGCGTAAAGATTGGGATAATATTAAGAATGCAAGAACTGTTGACGAAGATATTAGGCTCATCCCATATTTCAGGAATGATGAGGAATCCTTGCCATGGTATCAGGACTTAGATGTATGCAAGCAGGTTGATAATATTGATCATGTCTATGATCTGGAAACACTCCATGCTATGTATGATTTTCTGAGCACTCATGGCAACTGCTACTATGTCCAATATAAGGGAAAGCTTGTTGGGGATGTATCACTTAGGGATAATGCAGAGCTTGCAATTGTAATTTGCAAAGAATATCAAAACAGGCATATAGGGCGTAAATGCATCCTGGATATGATCGAACTTGCCAAGGAAAAGAGGATGGATAAGGTAAAAGCAAATATCTATTCCTTCAACACTCAGAGCCAGCGCATGTTCCAATCAATAGGATTTACCCAAACTGATGATGAGTGGTTTGAGTTTAATATTCATCGTTTTACATATTTTCTATTCGAGAATTTTGATGCTGAAAAAGAGGCTGATAATCCTTTGAATCCAAGGGAGATATGTAATACATCTGCTGATAAAGTACTCACATGGATGGTTGAAACGGACAAAAGCTTTAGAAATTATGATAATGCATGTGGTTTATTCGGACCAGAAATAATTGATACTCTTATAGCCGCAGGACTCTTTCGCAAAGAGAACGAAGAGATTTTCTTTGACTCGCCGGTATTCTTAGGCAAAGACTTATTGACATTAAAGGCTTTCTTTTCAGAGAAGGCAGCTACCATTGCAACTACAATTGAACAATACAGAGAAAAGTATTATTCATTAGCAAAAAAAATTAGATAATAGCTATTCTCCAGAGATTCTTCTTTACCATGTAATCTGTGGAATGTGCTTTGATGGGCTATTTTGGGATAAATTGGGAAAGGAAAGAATAATATCTACAGGAAGAAAACATATCTCAGGGCTTGATTACTTATCTGTGATTTATGAGAATGCTCCTGGACTTGATGAATTCTCAAAAAAACTCTTATGCAGCTATAACAGGATTCAAGACGCACACTGCGCTCTACAATCATTTGGCGATGCCGATGGGGATAGAGTTGATTGCTATCGGTATTTTCGATTAAAAGAACAGAAAAGACTTACTACAAAATATTCAGTTGTAGATAAAGCTACAGATGGATTAACGCAAAGTGATCTTCTTGAAACTGCAGTAAAGCTATTGATGGGTGATGAAGCAGATTATAGGGCTGTTGAAGCCTTGGAGCAGTTTGGCTATTTCAAAGGTGGTAAACCATGCGTCCCTGTTTTTATGGATAATGATACTTCCATAATACTGGAAATAGAGGAGCTTCTTGAAAAACATATTTGGGAGTCAGTGCGAGAGCTATTTTCCAACTTAAGTGGCCTAAATATTACAGCTATGGCAAACGGAGTTCCTGTTGATGAGATAGCTAATGAATGTTGGCATATTTTGTTTGGATGTATTAATGAAAAGCTTATTGTAGATGGTTTTGTTGCTTGTCCGGATTTTTATCCGGATGAGGGGCGATATTTGAAATGTATCGAAATCTACAAAGAGTAACTATATGAGGAAGTAAAAAATGGAAGATTTCAAGATAATACCATTTGAGGAGAAGCACATAGAAATGGTGCTTGAATATGAAAAAGAGCTTAAGGCTAAGAATGTATCTCTTTTGATTGCGCTTATGGCTAATAATGATGAAGCCCAGAGATTTTATAAGTCTGTAGAAGGCGCATCTATCCATGATCAGGGAATTTGGATGGATATATAAGATAGGAATTGGAGAGTAGAATAATGGTTTTATATCACATGAGTGAGACACTTAAGCTTGGAGATGAGCTTAAGTCAGATTATAAAGAGTATGCCGATCTCGCAGAGCCTTTTGTAAAGGCGCTTCAGTATAGCTTTGATACATTCTATGGAATGCTTCTAACTGCGGACTATGTGGGCTGCGTTTTTGCTAAATATGATCTAAAAGGAATGCCTACACATGAGATAAAGTGGGCAACAGAAGGTGTTTTTGAGTATATCAGGCGAAAAGAGTTTCCTACTGCCTGCAGTAGGTTACAGTCAAATTACTATTTCGATAATATTGATAACTGCAAAGAGCTTTTTATCGAAGATTGGGAAAATGCAACGCAGGAAGAGAAAGACAGGATCAGGCTTTTTGAAATTGAACTTACTGGAAACATATCAAAATGCGACATGCGACTTTTCGATGAAGCATTTGATCTTATATATGATCTGAAATGCCCTGAGGACTTAGAAAAAATAAAGAACCTTGCAAGAAAGTACTTTAGTGGTGAAAAAGGCGAGGATTATGTTATGGAGATTATCGGTGATGGTGTTGCCGTTGCGAAAAAGGACATAACAGAGATGCTTAAGAAATGGGGATAAGTAATGGTAATTTGGATTAGTGGACCATATGGTGTTGGAAAGTCAACACTTGCTGAATATATGCAGGGTAAGATGAATAATGCAATAATATTTGACGCGGAAGCAGTGGGAAATGCAGTGCGCGACAATTATCCTGACCATCCACATGGCTTTATTTTTGAAGACTATGAGCTGTGGGGAGATTTTTGCTACAAACTTATAAAGGATATTCATGAGAATTTCCATAAGAATGTTATTGTACCTATGACACTTCTTAGGCAGAACTCTTATCGAATCATTGAGAATCTGCGCAAAGACGGTATTGATACACATTTAGTTGTACTGGAAGCAGATCATCAGACTGTTCATGACAGAATTCTAGATAGAGGAGAGAAAGAAGGCTGCTGGTGCATGGAGAATATTGATCTGTCCCGTGAGGGAACAGCTGCTTTACCGGGAATTCATGTTGCTACAGACGATAAGTCGGTAGTAGAATTGTATGAATGGATTTGCAATAAGATAGGTATTTTGGATGAGCAGCGTATACAAGATAGCAATCTGTGATGACACAGAAATAGACAGAAATTTCATAAAAGATATCGTAACTGATTGGGCTAATAAGAGCGGTGTTAAGCCCGATATTCACATGTTTTCATCGGCAGAAGAGTTCCTTTTTGAATATGAGGACTGTAAGGATTATCAGATTCTTTTGCTGGATATTGAGATGGGCCAGATGGACGGTGTTTCTTTGGCAAAAGAGCTTAGAAAGACCAATGACAGTGCTCAGATCGTATTTATAACGGGGTACTCAGACTATATTGCTGAAGGATATGAAGTATCGGCACTTCATTATCTTATGAAGCCTGTTAGGGAAGAGAAGCTTAGCGAAGTGCTGGACCGCGCTGTAAGTAAACTCGGCAAAGATGAAAAGGCACTGATGCTTGAGAGCGGCGGTGAAACTAATCTTGTTCCTATTTACAGAATCAGGTTCATCGATGTAAGAGGCAACTACACCACTGTTCATGCGGATAAGGAGTACACCATCAAGAAAACTTTGAGTGATGTGGAAAAAGAGCTTGATGAGAGGTTTTACAGAGTTGGACGCTCATGCATCGTCAATCTTACACAGATCAGCAAAGTTACAAAGACGGATTTTTTCTTCAATTCAGGAGAAACAGTACCGCTTCCCAGAGGAAGTTACGAGAAGGTTAACCGTGCAATAATAGAATTCAATTAAGCATGTTGGGGAATGTATGAGATTTTTTTCTAAGAAAATCGACAATCAAATAGAACTGTACCAGAGAGAACTTGTTGAGACCCATTATAAGGAAGTCGACAACATGTACAAGAAGATGCGTGGTTGGCGCCATGACTACCGCAATCATATTCAGATGATGAAGGCTCTTGCATCAAACGGCGACATGGAAGGCATAAAGGCGTATTTGGATGAGCTTGATACTGATCTCAACACAGTAGATACAGTCATTAAGACTGGAAATGCCATGGCTGATGCGATTCTTAACAGCAAGATTTCCCTGGCCCAGTCAAAGGACATAAATGTAAGTGTAGACGCTCATATACCGGTTAAACTCAAGATGTCGGAGCTGGACCTATGCTGCATCATAGGAAATCTTTTTGATAATGCAATCGAAGCAAGCATGGAACTTCCAATAGATCAACGCATGATTCGTGTATATATGGATATGAAGGGCAGTCAGCTTTATATTTCTTTCACCAATCTCACAGCAGGAAAAAAGCTAAAGAAGATTGGAAAGCTCTTTGGAACTACTAAGGGTGAAGGACATGGTCTGGGGCTGATCAGAATGGATGGCATTGTTGACAGACTTGGAGGATACCTTAGCAGAAACAGTGAGGACGGCGCATTTACAACAGAAATATTGATCCCTCAGGAATAATCTATACAATTCGTCACCCAGAATCGACAATTCATCCCCGAATCATCTTCGGGGACTCTTTTTGTGTTATGGTAAGTTCGTCCTTAAGAGGGGAAATAATGAAATAGGGTGGTCACATGACTTCTTCTCATGTATCCACCGGGAATGAGGAAGAAATGGAAAAAGAAAAGCCCAAATATAATCTGCTACAAAATATTGCATGGATGATAGGAATGTCAAAAAAGGCAGACAGTCCAGAAGTTGGGTTCTTTGTGCTGCTTATGGGAATGGTTTCGGCAGGAGTAAATATCGCCGGGCTTCTTATCACGCCAATGATATTAAAACAGGTGGAAGACAAGGCTCCGTTATCAAAACTGCTTTTGGTGATAGGGGGATATACGTTTTGCTTAATCGCATTAAACGGGGCCAAGAGTTATCTTGATGCAATCATGGGATGGACAAGGATTCATGTAAGAAGCACTATCGGGTTAATGATGCACGAGAAGTTTTGTAAAACTTCTTATCCAAACACAGAGAATCCTGATGTATTAAAAAGATTTCATAAGGCTATGAATCAGAGAAAAGATTGGCAGCTTCTATTTTTGGCATATTAGGCGTCATTGTATTGACGGTGACTTTATTTACCAAAAAGGCATCAGTAGAAGCTGGCAAACTTACGATTCTTAACTCTCCTTATATGACTGTGGTTGTGATTGCCATATATCTTTTTACAGTCTATCTTGCTTCGAAATGTGGAAATCTTGTTTCTGCAGGAAGCGCGACATTATCCGCTGGTGCAAGAGAAGGTAATAGGTTTTGGAACCTTTTTAGTTTTTATGCGTTTGATAACACCAATCAAAAAGCAGCAGATATCAGAATGTATAACCAGTTCAATATTTGCAAGTCGTACAGGGTTGAAGACAGGGCCTTTGGCAAAAACGGAACTTTTTCCAAGTTTTATAAAGGGAAAGGCGGTATGCTCTTGATCGCGCAGCAGGCACTTCTTGCTGTTTTCACAGGTATGGTTTATCTGTATGTTTGTCTTAAAGCTTATGGCGGTGCATTTGACATCGGCTATATAGCACAGTATGTTGGGGCACTTACAGCATTTTCGGGTCAGATGATTCTTTTGTTTGAAGGAGTTACCGACGTTCGCTTAAATGGTAATTTCCTTCAAACGTTGTATGAGCATATGGATCTTCCAGATGAAATGTATCAGGGAGCACTTACAACAGAGAAGAGAAATGACTGCAAGTACGAGATAGAATTTAGGGATGTTTCCTTTAAATATCCTGATTCAGATATCTGGGCATTAAGGCATCTCAACGTAAAGTTTAAAGTAGGACAGAAGCTTGCTGTAGTAGGACAGAACGGTTCAGGAAAGACCACATTTATAAAGCTTCTCTGCAGGCTGTATGATCTGACTGAAGGCCAGATACTACTAAACGGAATTGACATAAGAAAGTACTCGTACAAAGAGTATATGGATATTTTTTCAGTAGTGTTCCAAGACTTTGAGCTCCTGGCAGCTCCGCTTGGAGAAAATGTGGCAGTATCAAAGAAATATGATAGAGAAAAAGTCAAAGAAGCTCTTGTTCAGGCAGGATTTGGCGAACGACTTGAGACCATGGAAAATGGACTTGATACCTGTCTCTATAAAGAATTTGAAGAGGACGGAGTCGCAATTTCCGGCGGAGAGGCGCAAAAAATAGCTATTGCAAGATCACTGTATAAGGACGCGGCTTTTATTATACTGGATGAGCCGACTGCTGCACTTGATCCTTTGGCCGAAGCAGAGGTATATGAAAAGTTTAATGAGATGGTAGGAGACAGGACAGCCGTCTACATTAGTCATCGACTTTCCTCTTGTAAATTCTGTGATGAAATAGTAGTATTCCACAAAGGATCTGTTATTCAGAAAGGTACACATGAGCAGTTACTTGCAGATACAACTGGAAAGTATTATGAGCTGTGGAATGCACAGGCCCAGTACTATAACGATGATGTTAAAGAAGCATGCTGATTATTTGGTTATTTTTCACTATGCTCCGGTTATTAAGTTCCTCGACGTTTACATGAGATGATGATCTCAGCAGGTGTAGGCTTGCTGAGATTTTTTTAATTTAAGTTCCATGAATAATTAAAATCTGTCAAAAAGAAGTCCTTGACTTTCGAACCGATTTATTTACTAAAACATCATATAGTTGTTTTCTCAATTATAATAATCCTAGTAGCATCAGAATAATGATAACAGGACAAATATAAGGCTGTAAATGCGTTATATTTGTCCTGTTATCATTAATAAATTGACAAATAGGACAAATAAGATATAATTGTAATCATGATAGGAAGAATAAAAGAGCAAGAAGAACTGAATAGGATATATGAAAGAAAGCAGTCAGACCTAGTGGTGATCTATGGTAGAAGACGTGTTGGAAAAACATTTCTGGTCAACAACACGTTTAGAGGAATGTATGCTTTTCATCATACTGGATTGTCACCTGTTAATGAAAAGGGAGAAAGCGTCACATTAAAAGATCAGCTTGAAAGCTTTTATCTTTCCCTACAGATGTACGGAATGAAAAAAAGCGCAAGGCCATCTAGTTGGCTTGAGGCATTTTTTATGCTTAAGAAGCTGCTTACAGAAAAAGATGATGGTTCAAAGCAGGTGGTTTTTATTGATGAACTCCCATGGATGGATACCAAGAGATCCCGATTCATTTCTGCTTTCGAAGAATTCTATAATGGTTGGTGTAATGAACGTGGGAATAATATGCTGATAGTATGCGGAAGCGCTAATTCGTGGATTCAGAACAAGCTGATAAATAACAGAGGTGGTCTTTATAACAGAATTACACATAAGATCAAATTGTCGCCCTTTACACTAAGAGAGTGTGAAGAATATTTCCTGAGTCAAAACATCCAATTCTCAAGGTATGATATTGCGCAAAGCTATATGGTATTTGGTGGAGTCCCATTTTATATTGGATATATGGATGGCAGGTTGAGTCTAGCTCAGAACATTGACAGGATATTGTTTAATGAAAAACCGATGCTGAAAGGAGAATATGAAAACCTCTTTACATCAGCGTTTGATAAACCTACTAAAACTAGAGAAATTGTTGAGTTTTTATTTGAAAAGAGCATAGGATATACAAGAAGCGAAATAGCTGAAAAATTTAAGGATATATCAGGTAGTGAACTAAATAAGATTTTGTCTGCACTTGAGGAAAGTGATTTCTTGATAAAATATATTCCATTTCCCGATGGTAAAAGGGAAGAAAAATACAGATTGTCAGATTCGTATTGCCTTACATACTTACACTTTATTAAAGGCCAAAAGAAAAGAGAAAACTTCTGGCAATCCAATGTAAACTCAAGCAGTTTAAATATTTGGAGAGGTCTGGCTTTTGAAAATGTCTGTTACCTGCATTATCCTCAGATAAAGAAATCCCTTGAGATCAGCGGTGTTGAATCAAGTATGTCTATGTGGATAAAGGAAAAAACTGATGATTCAGAAGGAACTCAGATAGATCTTCTGATAGACCGCGCAGATAATGTAGTGAACCTCTGTGAGTTAAAGTTTTATAGTGGTGAATTTTCAGTTGACTATAATTATGAAGAAAAGATGCGGACTAGAGACAGACTTGTAATGGAAAAGATTTCCAGAAAAAAAGTAGTCAGAAATACGCTGGTAACGACTTATGGATTAAAGAAAAATACCTATAGTGATATATTTACTAATGTGGTAACATTGGAAGATTTATTTGTATGATATAACAAAGGTGTATCCGAGCATGCTTAGGTCACTTTTATTATGTTACATTCACGGCTTTTGAAATTTGACGGAAGATTGATTTTTTCATAGTTTCAGAATGTAGAAAAGTGGTTTTGAGAATTGGTATCTCAAAACCACTTTGTTATGTTTTGCTATAAAAGTTTTAAGTCAAAAGGCTTATTCACCCTTTGTGATCAGCTTATAAGCCATTTCAAAAAGTTCATCAACTGTAAGGGTTGTATCGAATGCTGACAATGAATTGTATAATCTCAGCAGGTTTAGGCTTGCTGAGATTTTTTTCTGTCAAATATTACAAATAGCCCGTTAATTATTACAATATACGTCCATTCCCGCCGTCTCTGGTGGTATAATCCCAATGTGATACTACGAAAACGTGTTGGAGAAAAGGTATTTATGACCTAAAGTCCCGTCATTTTATACCAAGGATTATGTCGGGACTTTAGGTTGTAAGAGAGCAAAACGGAAATCTTAATATATTAGTAACGGATCAGTTCTTTGTGGCAGAAGGAATGATACCGATGGGATAATTATTGATATTTGTTAGCGTTCATAAATCAAAAGGAGGATACCGGTATGGGGATATTTGTAAAGAAAATCAAGTGTCCAAAATGTAAAAGTGTAGATTACACGAAAGTAAATCTTGAAGGAGAAAATGGCGGAGTGAGCGGAGTTCTTCTTAATGCTTTTGATGTTGGCGGAAGATCAAGAATGGCCAGTAGCACTCCCGTTGTTAAAGGGAATATGACAGAGTATTTTAAATGCAATGTTTGCGGAGAGGTATTTCCTATAACAAGAGAGAGGGAATAATAAAGAAAATGAAAAAGGTATTTGGAGGGAAAATATGCTGACAGACATTTATGAAGCCCAAAAGGCATTGTTTGAAGACGGCGTTCAAACTGTGCTTAGAGCTCAGGAGAACCGATATCGGTCGGTTCATATTCTGAAGGGGAATATAGTATCTAATTCCAGAAGAGAAACGAAGGGTATAAGTGCCAGAGTTGGAAAGAACGGGCTGTTCGGTTTTGCATCCATTGCAGAGTGCAGTGATGATGCTGCAAAGAAGGTTTTGAAAGCAGCTTCGGAGAACGTTAAGCTTCTGGCTCGCCATACTGGAAACAAGGAGATCATTCTTCCACCTTCCTATGGAACAGGAAGGGTTCCAACAAACGGTGACATTATTGATACTCAGCAAAAGAGAATAATTGACGCATGCCGCAAAATCGACGATCACATTGCCCGGAAATATCCTGATCTCGACAGCCGTACAGTTTATTACAGCGAGGACTCTCAGGACAGGATCATTTATACATCGGATGCCTGGGACGGTCATCTGGTTACGCCCAGGTGCTACATTTACGTTTACATGAGCTTAAAGACTAAGGATGGTAATCCGGTGGAACAGTTCAAGGCCCTTGGCGGATTTGGTAGCTTTGATGACAATTTCTCAGACCTTGAGCAGTACTATCCTGATCTGGAACAACTGTATAAGAAGGTAAAAGATAAAGCTGATGGTGTATATGCAGAGGCGGGCTACAAGACCGTTGTCCTTGGCGGAATGATGGGAGGTATGCTTGCCCACGAAGCTGTTGGCCATACAGTAGAAGCAGACCTTGTCATGGGCGGCAGCGTGGCAGGCCCTAACCTTGGGAAAAGAGTGGCTTCCGACCTGGTGAGCCTTGTTGACTTTGCCCACACTTATAATGGCGAGATGGCACCGCTTCCCGTATATCTGGATGATGAAGGAATTAAGGCTGAGGATGCGGTTCTTATCAAAGACGGTATCCTGACCGGATATATGAACAACCGTGAGACTGCGGAGAAGTATAAAATGAAGCCCGCCGGGAATGCCAGGGGATGGTCTTTTTGCGATGAGCCTCTTATTAGAATGAGGAATACCTGTGTCCTTCCGGGAAAAAATACAGTGGAAGAACTTATAGAATCTGTCGAGGATGGTTATTATCTCATTGATTCCGGAAATGGTCAGGCCGATCTTACGGGAGAGTTTATGTTCGGTGTGACCTGTGGCTACGAGATCAAAAACGGCAAACTGGGACGGGCACTTCTTGATACAACGGTTTCCGGCATTGCCTTTGAAATGCTTAAGACCGTGGATATGGTTTCTAACGAAGTTGAGTGGTCTTCAAGCGGATTCTGCGGAAAGAAACAGCAGATGGCAGTAGGCATGGGCGGTCCCCATATGCGCTGTAAGATCATGATCGGCGGAAGATAATGCGATGACAGGATTGTGGGAGTGCAAATCACAGAACAATCCATGTCATCACTTATTCCATGAAAAAATAAAATCTAAGAAAAGGGCATGAAGCATGAACGGATTAAGAGAAGTTGCGGATTTATTTGACAACATACTTAAAGATAAAAAGCTTGAAAAATACAACTACGTTCTTGTAAAGTCTCAGAAGCAGGAGCTTAACGTGGAAAATGGCGAGTTTAAGCTTATGAGAACGGTGTATGATTACTATACTTCACTGAAGGTATACAAGGACAACAAAATGGGAACCGCCAGCGGCAATGACCTTTCTAAGAAAGCTCTTGTTAAGCTGGCAGAGGATAGCGAGGGTGCGGCCTTGTCCTCCCCGGAGGATCCTTGCCACGACATTGCACCGGATCAGGGAAAAGAGGTGTTCAGGCAGGGAATCTATGAGCCTGATATGGATAAGTTTATCGAAAGAATTCAGGAGTGCCTTGATGTCATAAAGAAGGAGTTTCCAAAGGTTCTTGTGATGGCTGCAGTTGGTTCTTATGACAAGAGCCACTGGATATCAAGAAATACCAACGGCACAGAGTTTGAAGATTATTCAGGCCATTACAGTTTTTACATCGAAATCAGTGCAAGCGAGGACGGTGTCAATACCGGAATAAGCGGAGCTTACGTACAAGTAGAAAACCTGGATAAACCTTTTATGGAATTGGGAAGATTCAGAAAGAGTCTTGAGGACATCACTAACAGTATCCACACAAAGAGCCTTGACGGTAAATTCGATGGAACGGTCATACTCACTCCCGGGGCTGCGGCGCAGTTTGTAAGTATGCTTATTGGCAATTACATATCTGACGACGTTATTATTGATGGCACCAGCCTCTGGCTCGATAAAGTCGGAGAGCAGGTAGTAAGCGATAAACTTACGATATCCAAGAAACCGTTTGATGATAGAATTGTCTGCGGCGAGAGAGGAACCTGGAATGGTTTTAAATCTGAAGATGTAACCCTCATAGAAAAAGGAGTGCTGAAGACCCATAGTCTGACTCTTTATGCCGCCAACAAGACAGGCAGAAAGGTTGTTAAAAACACAGGGTGGGATCTCGTAATCGAGCCTGGCGACAAGTCTATTGATGAGATTATTAAGTCCGTAGATAAGGGACTGATCATGGGCGGCTTCTCCGGAGGACAGCCGGGAGCAAACGGCGATTTTTCAGGAGTTGCCAAGAACAGCTTCTACGTTGAAAACGGTGAAGTTAAGTATGCTGTATCCGAGACTATGGTAAACGGTAACCTGGCTGAGATTTTCAAAAGTATTCGCGCCATTTCCAAAGAGCTTGTCTGTGACGGAACCTCAGTTGTTCCATACATCGCCGTTGACGGAGTGATTATTTCAGGCAAATAAATAGCATGAATTAGATTCATTTGAATATGAGGAATCTAAAAAACTTACCGAAGCAGATGAATACGGAGAGGTATCAAATAACAAGAAAGAGTTTCACACAGTTAAAGATATGGGTCAACCCACACTTACTATAGATGTTTTATATGCATAAAGATTGTTCTTTGATATGACCCAGGGTATGGTTTTGTGCCATACCCATTTTTATACGCAAGTAATAAACAGCATATAACAGTTGACAACAGTATCATACTGTTATATACTGTTTATCGGAGGAAGGGATATGCATATAATTTTAAATAAAACCTCAATGGTACCAATCTATGAGCAATT